>RQOG01000066.1 GCA_003854985.1 Calditrichota bacterium | reverse complement strand
AGGGACGGCTTGCGCCGCGAGACCGCCCGTTCAACCACTCCGGCATCTCTCCGAAAAGTACAAACTAACTCTCAATGATCATCGGATGATATCCAAAATCCTTTCAAAATCAGGTTTAAATAACAATCATACTCTCTCTGCGCACAACGGTTTTTCCCGCAAGGGACCCCGTTCAACCACTCTCAGGCATTACAATTGTAAAATTGCTGGCCTAAATTTGCGCTATTATGTTTTTAAAATCAACTGTAATTTTATTATCCTGATCGCTAAAGCAATAAGCTTAAAATATTATGGCAGATCGATATTATTATAATTAACTGATTTTACGGCCAAAGCCTTTATCAATTTTCAAAAAGAATAATATCAGGAATGAAGGAATGGTTGAAATCATCACCCAGATGAAAAAATTATAGTAACCGATAATTTCCTGCAGCCATCCGCTGAACATGCCGGGCAGCATCATGCCCAATGCCATAAAAGCGGTTGTAATTGCAAAATGTGATGTTTTATGTTCTCCCTGAGATATATAAATCATATAAAGCATATAGGCTGTAAAACCAAATCCGTAGCCGAATTGTTCAATAGCTACACAAAGATTAATAACAAAAAAACTATCCGGCAGGACGGCTGACAAATAAATATAAACCACATTAGGTAAATTAATGGCCAATGCCATTGGCCACAGCCAGAGCCTAAGGCCGTGTCTGGCAGCGGCAAATCCGCCAAGGATTCCTCCAATAACCAATCCCGTCAGTCCTACGGTGCCATAAACAAATCCTACCTGTCCGGTTGTCAGCGCCAATCCGCCTACCTCTCGTGAATCCAGTAAAAAAGGCGATGCAAGTTTAACCAACTGTGATTCGGCCAAACGATAGAGCAAAAGAAAGAATATTGCCGGAATGATATTCGCCTTCACAAAAAAGGATTTAAATGTTTTCCAGAACTCCTTTATAAATATACCTGTATTTGCTACCATATTGGGTTTGTCGGATTCAGGATAGGGAAGAATTTTGAGGTGATACAGAAAAAATATAATAAATAAAATGGCCAGCAAGGAGAAGGTAATCGACCATGCCAACGGTATATTCCCTGAACGGCCGGAGAAAGCCGCAATGGTTTCCATTTCAAGTTTAGAGTCTAACTGAATCACTGCTAAAGCAGGCTTATCCCAGTTTTTATGATTAAACCTGATTTTACCACGGTTTGCCCACGATTCGGTAAGAAAGTTGATACTTTTATCTCCGCCGCTCCATCCAAAATGAAAATCGATATCTTCCGCGGGCTTTGGTTGCTGAGATAGTTTGAAATAGATTATACCAAAATTCCCTGTTTTATCTGATGGTGGTGCTTGTTGTTTATGACCAAAATTTTGATCAAGCCATGAAGATATACAGCTTTGGGAAGCCTTTTTAATTTCTGAAATTTCGTTTACAGGAAGTTTTTCCGAACCGTTGTCCTTGATGAAACCATGTCGTTTGTTCCAAATTTTAACCATATTGACTAGTAACTCTTTTTCTTTGGAAGTACGGTTGGCTATGGCTATTTTTAAAGTGTCAGGATATACAAGTATCGAAATATTATCATGATTTTTGTTGAATTTTACAGAGTCAGGATCAATCCATTGGAAAGTATTCTCTTCCTTGACAGAAAGGACATCAATCTCTACCGCATTGAGCCCGGTTGTCGTTTCCAGGTTTCCGACAAAAATAATCAGCAGCCCCTGTCCGGTCAGCATGGCTATCCGGTAAAATATCGAACGTATCCCTACAAACCAGGCTTGTTGATGCTGATCCAAACCCAGCATATAAAAGCCGTCTATCGCAATATCCTGAGTGGCAGAGCTGAAGGCTAGCAGCCAAAAGAAGCCCAGACTCAGTTTAAAAAATCCCGGTAAAGGTAAAACAATAGCGATACAGCCTAAACCGGCTCCGATAAAGAGCTGCATGGTTATAATCCAGATTCTTTTTGTTTTTAGTAAATCTACCACCGGGCTCCATAAGAATTTTATGACCCATGGCAGGTAAAGCCAGCTTGT
>RQOG01000010.1 GCA_003854985.1 Calditrichota bacterium | reverse complement strand
GGCTTTTTTTATTGCTGTTAACCGGTAGGTTGCAGGTTCTGCCGCAGGCATTCCTTTGGAAGAGTCCTACCGCCGGAGCAAATAAAGTCCTTTGATCATTCATGGGGCTTTTTTTATTTGTGGCTGTTAACCGGTAGGTTGCAGGTTCTGCCGCGAGCATTCCGGTGGAAGAGTCCGACCTCCGGTACATAAAAGGAATCATATTTGGTTCCTTTTTTTATTTTGGAAAGATTAGACCGATTTAATTTGGCAATACTTATTTTTTTGCCGGCGTCGCCTACTATGCTTTAAATTTCCAAGGCAAAACAGGTTTACCCCCCCGAGGGCTTTATCTTTAGATCGGCAATGAGTAAAGGCATCCTTTAACGCAGGTAAAAATATCGTTATGAACCAGGGAAAAGTAAATATGTTCTTTACGACTTTCCTTTACAGCAATTTATCAGGTTATATTTTGAATATAAATAGTGTTGAAAAAAGAATTATTAATTCTTATTTTACACGAAAGCAGTGTACAAAGCAATTGTGTAAAAAGGATCATAATCATGTTGAAAAACATCACGTTCAGCGCTGATGAAAATCTTATTCGGAAAGCCCGTGAAAAGGCGCATCGGGAAAAAACAACTCTTAATAATTCCTTCCGGCGGTGGCTAAAATTTTATGCAGGCAAAGAAACAAAATCCTCTGATTATATTCAGCTTATGAAAAAACTGGATTATGTTAACGCTGATCATAAATACAGCCGGGATGAACTGAATGAACGATAAGTATTTTATCGATACCAATATTCTGGTTTACTCATTTAATAAAAAGGATGAGCAAAAACAGAATATTTCGCAGAAAATAATAAATGATGCTTTGGAGTATTCAAATGGTATTATAAGTTTTCAGGTAGTTCAGGAGTTTTTAAATGTAGCGCTACGTAAGTTTTCCATTCCTTTAACATTTGAAGATTGTGTAAAATATCTAAATATCGTGTTAGAGCCTTTATGTGAAATTTCTCCGGACATGGATTTGTACCGGCATGCTTTACAGATATCGGAAAGATGGCGTTATTCATTTTATGATTCATTGATTATAAGCGCTGCGATTAAAGGCGATTGCAAAATTCTCTACTCGGAAGATTTGCAGCATAAACAGAGCATCGGGAATTTAGTTATCCTTAATCCGTTTATCGAATTAAAATAGCATCTCAAAATAAGGAAGCTCATATATTACAATCTTCTAAGAACAATGAATGATTTAGAAGAAACATCGGGGATATGCCTCCGGAGCTATAGCATTATGGTTATCCACAAGCTCTGGCATTAGAAAGGAAAAATAAGTTAAATAAAGCGAAAAAGGAACACCGTTTAGAGAATTTGAAATTGGCAAGTTAACCTAAAATCAATAGTATGAAATCTTGGCCAAAATTCCAAAAGGCTCTGAAGCAAAATAACACAGATAAAAAACCAATGGTATAATCACTGAGAACTCCAAACGCATATTAACCCCTTAACCTTCAATTCCATGTAAGCGTCGCATCAACGATAACGGCATGCAAATATTTTTAAGCAGGCATTTTATTAAAATTATTTTCTTTTGTATCTTTTTAAAATTATATCCATCTTATTTTAGAAATGAAAATAATAAAATATTTAATAGAAGTAGGAGAAAAAAAATGACTGAACATTTAACCAAGCAGGCTTTCCTGGATAAAGTGTTTAATTACGAAAAAAACCAGGAATGGAAGTATGAAGGTGATTTGCCCTGTATTATCGATTTTTACGCCGACTGGTGTCAACCCTGTAAATTGGTAGAGCCCGTTCTGGAAGAACTTTCCGACGAGTACAAAGGCAAATTAAACGTTTATAAGATTGATACCGAAAAGGAGCAGGAATTAGCCGCCGTGTTCGGTATCCGTAGTATTCCTTCCATGTTGTTCGTGCCAATGAATGATAAACCGCAGATGGCGGTGGGCGCGCTGCCAAAACAAACGCTTATCCATGCCATGAAAGAAGTGCTGGGCGTAGATAAAAGCCAAAATTAACATTCGGTAGTATTGAGACTATAAGAAGCCGCGGTTGCGGCTTTTTTTATATCTGTCTGAATATATCGGTAATTTCCAAAATACTATTTAAAAAACCGTTGGCCTGCGGATGTTTGTGAACTTTTGTATAAGGATTTTTTAGAGCCAGACAATAGCATCCTGCCGCACGGGCGCTGCTTACGCCGGCGTCTGAGTCTTCGATGGCCAGGCATTGACGACCAATCAATCCTAAATTATTCTGTGTTTTTAAATAGATTTCCGGCTGCGGCTTTTTATATTCAACCTCATCACCGCTTACAATGGATTTCAGACGACTACGTAATTTCAAATCCTTTAAACCGTCTATGATAATATCGACCTGCTCCCGGTCGGAAGAAGAAGCCAGCGCCAGTTTTAGATTCTTTTTGGAGCAGATATCTATAAGGTCTTTAATGCCGTTCATAGGCTGTAGACTTGTATTTTTAAGCAGGTTTACATATATCCTGTCACGCTGGAGCACGCCTTCGGTTACAGGGATTTTTTCATATTTAAAATATTTTTGATTTATTACCCGGATATTTTCGTCAATGGAATAACCGATCAGCGACTGTAAAAAACCGTCGTCATAAGATAATTCCAGTCTATCCAGAAAGATTGCAAATGATTTCATATGAATCGGTTCGGTATCGACCAGAACGCCATCCATATCTAAGATAAGCCCTTTGATTCCCGGTAAGATAGTTTTGATGTAATCCAAAGAAGTATTCATTATCCGCCTTTCATGTTATGGGCTTAATATAAAATACAGCATAAAAACGAGTCAATTTTTCCTTTCGGGAGATTTGACATCGCAGTAACGGCTTTCTATTTTTCCGTTAATTTATTTTTCGGACCGGAAACGATGACTGAATTTATTGTCAACACAACCTATGCAAACCTGTATAAGGCGCCAGACTTTAAATCAGAAATGATTTCACAGGCTCTGTTATGGGAAAAACTGACGGCTTTTGAAAAAAGAAATGATTTTTACCTTGTGAATACTACGGATAATTATCAGGGCTGGGTATCGGAAACTCAAATCATCGCATCCGGTTTCAGTGTGAAAGATTGGAAACAGGTAACTTCTGTTGCAGGCGCAATATATGAGAGGGCTAATGCGAATGGTATGATAATCCGGACAACAACGCCCGGGTGCCGGATTCCTGTTCTGGAAGAGCGAAAAGGCTGGACAAAAACAAAACTGCCGGATCGCGCATATGGATGGATTAAGAGCACTATCACCAAAGAATCGCCGTGTTTGAATCGTGGCGATTTTATTAAGCTGGCCAAGAGGTTTTTAGGCATTCCGTACGTGTGGGGTGGCAAAACGGTTTATGGGTTTGACTGCTCCGGACTGGTGCAAATCGTTCATCAATTAGCGGGAATTAATATCCGGAGAGACGCCTGGATGCAGTATGAAGATGCTGATTTTGTGTCAGACAAGCCTGATGCCGCTCAGCCCGGCGATTTATACTTTTTCTCTAAAGATCAAAAAAGGGTTTCGCATGTGGGCATTGCTTTGGGATCCGGATTGATTTTGCATGCCCGGGGATATGTACGGATAAATTCCGTCGTGTCCGGACAAAAAGATTATGATAGGACGCTTGAAAAAGATTTTGTTGGCATTAAAGCATTTTTATGTAAATTAGGCGCAAATTAACCGGGTTGATTTATTATGCTGAATAAAAAAGTCCTGTTGCTCAACCAAAATTATGAGCCGTTTACAATTTGTACCGCACAGAAAGCCATCATTCTGCTCTATCTGAATAAAGTGGACCTGGTTGAACGGTATCCTATAGTAATACATTCAGTTTCGGGAGAGATGCCTTATCCGAGTGTTATCCGGTTAAACCGCTATGTAAACAAACCCTACCGGAGCGTTCTGCTGAGCCGTAAGAATATTATGAAGCGTGATAAACACATCTGCCAGTATTGCGGGCAGAACAGCCAGCCCATGACGATCGATCATGTAATTCCCAAAAGTCAGGGCGGGGGCGATAACTGGGAAAACCTTGTTACGGCTTGTTTAAACTGTAATAATAAAAAAGGTAATCAGACGCCTGAACAGGTGGGAATGAAATTGCTGAAACGTCCCGAAAAGCCATCCCATTTATTTTTTCTGCAATCCCTGATAGGCAAGCCGGATGAATCCTGGAAGCCTTATCTTTTTATGAATTAAGCGCCTGCCGGTCTCAATGCAGACTCCTGAAATCATTATTCACGATGCTTTTACACGACAGTGGTTGAAATTTGTAAATCCTGTCCGCCTTTATGAAATAAAAAGCTCTGAAGACGTTATTCCGGCGCTGATGCAAATAGAACGCCTGGTTCGTTTGGAAAAGCTCTATGCCACCGGTTTTGTCGCCTATGAAGCCGCATCGGCCTTTGATAATCATTTGCTGACCTTTCCGCCTTCGGACTTACCCCTGTTATATTTCGGGTTGTTTAAAGACGCTGAAACGACCGCTATTCCGGCAAACTCCGCGGAGAATTTTCATGAAATGATTATGATTCCGGATATCGATGCAAAAACATTTAATAAGAAAATAAGCAAAATAAAAGATTATATCTGCCAGGGCTGGACTTACCAGGTCAATTATACCTTCCGTTTAAATCGACAGGCTGTTGATTTTATACCAAAACAGATATTCGGTTCCATGATTTCTGCTCAGCCATCGGATTACGGTGCCTATATTGAAACGGAGCGTTTTTCAGTTTGCAGCGCGTCGCCCGAACTTTTTTTTATGCGGGATGGAAATAGGATAACCAGTATTCCGATGAAAGGCACGGCGCCCAGGGGGAAAACTTTAAATGAAGATGAATTGATCCGGAATAATTTATATGTATCCGAAAAAAACCGCGCAGAAAATTTGATGATTGTCGATATGATCCGCAATGATTTATCAAAAGTATGCGTTTATGGCAGCGTTAAGGTCCCTGAACTGTTTAAAATAGAAAAATATCCAACCGTCTGGCAGATGGTTTCAAAAGTTACTGGCGTTACCGACGCCGGAATTGCGGATATATTTAAAGCGCTTTTTCCATGTGCTTCCATTACCGGCGCGCCAAAAGTAAAAACCATGTCCATTATCAGGGAATTGGAAGAATCACCCAGGAACATTTATACCGGCGCCATCGGTTTTATTAAACCGGATGGCAAATCCCAGTTTAATGTGGCTATCCGTACGCTGCTGTTTGATCATCAGGCAAAAACGGTTGAATATGGTATTGGCAGCGGGATTGTATGGGATTCGAAGGCAGAGGATGAATATGAAGAGTGCCTTCTTAAGTCCAGAGTACTTAAGACGACACAGCCCGGATTTGATTTATTAGAGACCATGCGGGTGGATAAGGGCGGCGCCATTTTTTTGTTGGATTATCATCTAAAAAGAGTGCAGGATTCGGCGGATTACTTTGACTTTCCTTTTGACAGGGAAAAAATCCTGAAATATCTGAAGGCACAATTAAAAGAATATACAATGCTGCCCTGTATAATCCGGCTTCTTCTGAGCAAAAAAGGAGAGATCAAAATCGAGTTAAAACCGTTGTCACCGTTGGGTGATTCGGGAGAAATGAAGGTAGCAATAGCAAAAACTCCGGTTAACAAAGAAGATGTATTCTTATATCATAAAACGACCTGGCGAAAAATATATGAAAATGCCATAAAAGATTTTCCCGGTTACGCTGATGTAATTCTTTGGAATAAAGATCATGAAATAACCGAATCGACTATTGCCAATATCGTTATAGAACAGCATGGCAATTATTATACACCGCCGGTTTCCTGCGGATTGCTTAATGGAACATACCGGCAATGGTTAATTGATAAGGGTAAACTCATTGAAAAAGTAATCAAAAAAGAAGAATTATACGGTTACCATAAAATATTTCTGATTAATTCCGTACGTGAATGGCAGCAGGTATATTTATAATAAAAATTAACTTTTATTGGTCAGAGCTGTTTGGGGTGATTATTGTCATATCGATTTTTAAGCCGGTTGGCTACTTTCGTCTCAGGTTATTTATTTTTACAGGAGAGAGTTATGCGTTATTTATCTTGTATTTTATTAGGTTTTATTATTTTTATTTCATGTCAAAGCAATACCGAACCGGAAAAAGAACTTCAGGTGGATGAACAGGTTACAGAACAGGCTGCTCTTGGATTTGAAATAATTGAATTGTCGGGATCGGTGGGTGAAGCCGAGTCGATGACCAGCGGATTAACCGCATTGGATCTGGGTACAACGGTGGCATTACCCGGAATGCCCAACATGCTGGATCAATTGGCGTTATTGAAGCGCGATGCATTCGGATTGATGAAGAATATTCATATTTCCGGGAACAGCCTCAGAATCAATTCTGATTCGCTTATTTTCTATGACGAAATAAATCTGGTGAATTTTGTCAGACGAACAGCCATATATTATAATCCTGAAACAGGTATTGCCCGTTTGTATGAAGTCAAAGAAGGTTCCATGTTTTTTCACTTAAATTATGATTCCTCCGAAATCCGGATTGATGCAAATAAAACCCTGTATAGTAATGAGGATGATAAGGTTAAATCGCTTTATCAACTGAGATTGTTTGACGATGTCTCGTTTATAAATAAAATCGAAGGCGAGATTAGCGTGACGGATTATGAGGGAACCCGCATTACAGGATTTATTGCAGAAGAGCATACGTACTATAACGGATTGGGAAAACTCACACATAAGTCAGGATCAATCGAAGTCAATCCGGATGAATCGGGAACCATACAGGAAGTGTTTGATTTCTCGGACGGTACTTCATCCACAAGTATGATTACCTTCTATAATAACTATACGGGTATTTTTTCCAGAACCTATAGAAATGGTATTCTTGTCAGCGGTAGCTTTAACAGAATAGAGGACGATCTATATGGAAATTATAGTGAAACCATTGATTTTCCTGATAAACATTATGTAGACAAAATTATGAAATATGCGGAAGTGACCATTTCTCTTCCGGATACTGTTCTTGACGGATTATTCCGCCATGTCATTCAATTTTCTTCCGGAGAACCAGACTCAGCCCAGGTAGATTTTTTGATCAGTCATGCCGATGGTGTTAAAACAACGATTATGGAAATTACCAGGCATAATAGCGCGCATGGAACGTTAACTTTAGTTGAAGATAATGAGGGCAAAACGCTGGAAGGTGAATGGACAACCTGGAATGGTTATTATGTATTGATCAGCGGTACCTATTTATACGAGGGAAGTGCAACATTGCATTACGAAGTCTATGCATCGAGAACAGCTTATGAAAATGGCGATGATCCGATATTTGTAGCCGATTATACTTTTTATCCGGATGGAACCGGTGATGGGCAAATTACCCATCAGGGCGGGAATTTTAATATTGAATTTGATGATGCCGGAAATGGTTTGATAAAAAAAGATGGCAGACAATTAAGGTTTAATGCCTTCCGAAAAACAGGCAATTAATGAAAAAGCCCGGAATAGCCGGGCTTTTTTTATTACAACCTTATGATTCTTTATCCGGTGGAATCTCCTGAGCAGCCTGTTCCGCCGGTAATCCGGACATGCCCAGTTTTTTCTTTACTTCTGTGGTAATTTCTTCCAGCATATCCGGATTTTCGATTAAGAAACGTTTTACATTTTCCCGGCCCTGTCCCAAGCGGGTTTCGCCATACGAAAACCAGGTGCCTGATTTTTGAATAATGCGGAAATCCACTGCCCGGTCCAGCACATCGCCTTCTTTGGAAATTCCCTGGGAATACATGATATCAAATTCCGCTTCGCGGAAAGGAGGCGCCATTTTGTTTTTTACAACCTTCACTTTGGTACGATTGCCAACCATATCGCCGGCTTCCTTGATGGTGGCGATCCGGCGTATATCAATCCGGATTGAGGTGTAAAATTTCAACGCCCGGCCGCCTGTGGTCGTTTCCGGATTACCAAACATCACGCCGATTTTCTCCCGGACCTGGTTGATAAATACAACGCTGGTGTTGGACTTGCTGACGGTGCCGGTTAATTTTCTTAAAGCCTGTGACATCAAGCGGGCCTGTAGACCCATATGAGAGTCGCCCATTTCGCCTTCAATTTCAGCCTTTGGCACAAGCGCGGCCACCGAGTCGATCACGATTACATCGAGTGCGCCGCTGCGAACAAGGGTTTCCACAATTTCCAGGGCCTGTTCTCCATGATCGGGCTGACTGACTAAAAGATTGATCGTATCCACGCCTAATTTTTTAGCATAACCCGGGTCCAGGGCATGTTCGGCATCCACAAAAGCGGCGAGACCGCCGGCTTTTTGGGCTTCTGCAATTACATGCAGGGCCAGGGTGGTTTTACCGGAAGATTCCGGTCCGAAAATTTCCGTAATCCGGCCTCTTGGTATGCCGCCGATTCCAAGAGCTGCATCAAGTGAAATGGAACCTGTAGGGATAATATCTACATTGACTTTTACCCTGTCGCCCAGACGCATAATGGCCCCTTTGCCGAAATTCCGTTCAATTTGCGAGACGGCAACGTCAACCGCTTTGATTTTTTCCTGGTTATCGCTCATGATTCTTTTCTCTCCGGATAAAATATAGTGGTCTAACCTTCTTCGTTAAAGTGCTGAATACTGTCTGCAAAGATGTTCGTTATGTACCTGTTTACCCTGAAACCTTTATCGGTTTCATATTGCTATTCAGCACAGGACGCGGTTCGATTCTGTTATAATATGCCAGGCATCGGTTTTCAAACAGCGACCCTATAATTTTTCTTAAAAATCTAATATATTCTTAGCACAACCGCAAAGGATATTTCTGAATTATTTTGTATTCTGCGCCCGATTGCTTTAAAAAACTACGCATCAGTAAAAATTCATTTACTGCAAATTCCGACTGCTCAAATGGATTTTCTTCGATATATTTCCACATTTGGGTGTAATTGCCGAGTTGTTTTATGCGCCCCAAAGTCAGGTGGGGCGAGAATCTTCGATTTTCTTTTTCGAATCCCAAGGGTTCTGACAGATTTTCCAGTTTTTCGTTTAGTTCATAAAGCGGTTGCTGCGGAACGCTCTGGATTCCTAACCAGATCACTCTTGGGCGGCGTTTATCCGGAAAAGCGCCGGTTGTATTTATTTGTATTTTAAAATCCGGGATACACCCGCCGATTTCCATAGCCTGTAATGCGCTCTTTTCAGCAAGTTCGGGGCGAATATTTCCAAGGAATTTCAGCGTTATATGGATTGAATCCGCCTTTACCCATTTGATCTCTGGATTAAAAGTTTTTAATTCCTTTATATATTCATCGATCCGGGCTTTTAATTCGGCAGGCAGCGCTATGGCAAAAAAACAACGAATGTCATCGCTCATAACGATTTACTTTCTGCTTTATGTTACTTTATATCCAGTAGTAATTGTCTTAATAACTCCATACCGGCCATCACTCCGCGGTTTTTATTAATCAGCCGGTTTTCGCCAAACAAAAATTTTCTTACCAGTTCCTTATCCCTGTAAACTGCGGCTATATAGGCAAGGCCTACGGGTTTCTTATCTGTTGCTCCGCCTGGTCCGGCAATACCGGTTGCGGCTATTGAACAATCGCTTGAGAATTTAATTTTTACGCCTCTGGCCATTTCGAGAGCGATTTGTTTGCTGACCGCGCCAAAGTCAGCCAGTGTTTCGGGCTTTACATTTAAAATCTTTACTTTGCTTTCATTGGAATAAGTGATTACCCCGCCCAGGAAATAATCAGAGCTGCCGGGAATATTTGTGAGCCGGTCGCCGGCTAATCCCCCGGTAAAACTTTCTGCTGTAGATAAGGTAAGTTCTTTCTCTTTTAAAAGATGGCCAATCACTTCCTCCAAATCTTCTTCCTTATCCGTGAAAACATATTTTTGTATCCGGGACCGAACGGATTCCACAAACTGATTAAACGCATTGATATCCTGTGCGTTATCACCAATATAACGGAATCTCAAATCAACGCCTATCTGACGGGGCAAAAATGCAACCGGGAAGCGGGAATTTTTATTAATAATTTCTTCCAATCTTTCATACAAAGTAGATTCAGCAATACCTGTAGTCCGCAATAATCGGGTATGCAGGGCAGGCAGTTTCAATTTTTTTGATAAATAATTCAGAACAAATTTATTCACCATGGCTTTCATTTCAACGGGGACACCCGGCATAAAAATGAAAGTAGTACCATCTTTTTCCAGAATAAGACCGGGCGCCGTTCCGGCCCAGTTATAGATCACTTCATCGCTTTTGGGAATCACAGCCTGCAAGCGGTTGGCATCCGTAAGTGTTCTTTTACGTTGTTTAAGAAAACTTTCTACATCAGCCAGCGCTTTTTCATCATAAACCATGGGACGGTTAAAATATTCACAGATACTTTTTTTGGTTATATCATCCGGTGTAGGACCAAGGCCTCCGGTAATTAAAACAACATCCGCTCTGCCGTTTGCGGTTTTCAATGAATAAATAATATCATCATGATCATCAGAAACGGTTGTAATCCACCTTACAGGCAGGCTGATCAGGGCCAGTTGCTGAGATATAAAGGAAGCGTTGGTATTGATGGTATAGCCGGCTAAAACTTCATCTCCTATTGATATAATTTCCGCTTTATACATTTTCATTTAATAATTCCTGTAAATAAAATAAGTTGTAAAATGACATTACTGATTATCCCGGCCAGGATATCATCGGCCATCACTCCCCAGCCGGCTTTCAATGATTGGGATTTATTGATCGGATATGGTTTTACAATATCGAATATCCGGAACAGGATAAACCCAAGAATCAAAACTAAAATGGTCTGTGGCAAAAACAATATGCTGATCCACTGTCCAACATATTCATCAATCACAATAATACCCGCATCATGTCCTTTTAGCTTTTCAATATAAGTGGAAACGATGATACCGAGTATTGATAATACAATGATCACAACCACACCGACATGATCAGATGCGGAAGTGAAATATATGGTTAAAATTGCTGCAAAACTGCCAAATGTTCCGGGGGCAAACGGCAGATAACCGGCGCCCAAAACGGTTCCTAAAGTTAAACATAAAAATTTCTTCATGAATTCAAATCACTTTTTTTTCTTTTACCAATAAGTCTGAGCATCCTGCGGTATAATTCTATGATATGCACAAAATTCACAATGATATAGTGAATACCGCTGTAAACGGTTAATATAACAACAATTAAAACCAGAATCGTTGTCCAATGCAGCCAGGGATTCTCCAGAGTTGATAATGCCAGATCGGACCATCCGGGTATATTGATATAAATAAGTACTAAAAACACAAAGGTCATTTGCAGAAACGTTTTCCATTTGGCAAAATTTGTGGTAATGATTGGTTTGCCGATTATAAGAGCAAAACTTCTTAAAAACGTAATCAGAAAATCACGGAAGATAATTATGATAATCATCCACCAGAACACATAGTCTTTCAGGGCAAAGACCACCAACGCAGACGATACAAGTATTTTATCCGCCAGGGGATCCATAAACTGACCCCAGCGGCTGATTAAATTAAATCTTCTGGCAATAAATCCGTCATACCAGTCTGTTAAAGATCCGATCAAAAATACAATTCCGGCTGCCAGATGATAATTATTACCGGGATGAAGAAACAGCCAGATAAAGACCGGTGTTAAAAGAATCCGGATTAATGTCAACTGGTTAGGAACTATAAATACCATTTCAATCTAAAAATAAGTTTATCTTTCAAAAGTACTAAATGTATGTTACAATCAGATTTAATTCAAGGTAAGCAGGAAGTTATCATCGAATGTGTCTGAATTAAAAATTGTCCGGTAAAACGAAACATTATGTTTCATCTGTCTCTTTAGATTTAATACTGCCAAAAAACAGATACGGCTGCATAATTCTTTGAAAAAGCTATAAGATTTGTTTTGTTAATAAAAGAAAATTTTATTAACTTTAAACCTCGAAAGGAAAAATCATGGAAAATAATGTTTCAGAATTAAATAATAACCTTTAGCAGATAGGGATTATATGGCTGAATTTAAGTTGAAACGTGGTTATAATCTTAAGATTGCCGGCCGTTCCGAAAAACATTTAAGCGAAACTGGTATTCCCGAATTAGTTGCGGTACAGCCCGTAGAATTTCCCGGAATTAAACCCAGGCTTGCAGTACAGGTTGGCGATGAAGTTAAAATTGGTTCTGCGCTTTTTGCTGATAAAATCTATGCTGATATTAAAATCGTATCGCCTGTAAGCGGGAAAATAGTGCAGATTAACCGGGGGGAACGCCGTGTACTTACCGAAATAGTCGTCGAAAATAATAAAAAAGACGATAAAGAGGTTACGGAACCCTGGAATTTAAACGATATCGAATCGAAGAGCCGCGAAGATATTATAGCGCATTTACAAAAGCACGGCATGTGGCCGCTTATAAAACAGCGTCCATTTAGTAAAGTGGCCAAACCGGATATTCTTCCCCGGGATATTTTTATCGCCGGTATGGATACTTCACCATTAGCCGCCGATCCGAATTTTTTATTGCAGGGTGAGGAAGAAAATTTCCAGATTGGCGTGAATGTATTAAAAAAATTAACGGACGGACAGGTGTATCTTTCTTATGAAGGTAAAAATTCGCAGACAGCCGCGGCATTTCAAAAAGCGGAAGGTGTGCAGAAGAATACTTTCAGAGGGCCGCATCCAGCCGGAAACATCGGCGTTCAAATTCATCATATAAAACCAATAAGACATGGGGAAATCGTTTGGTGTTTAACGTCTTATGCCGTCGCCCTGATCGGGAAATTTATAAAGGCCGGTTATTTTCAGCGGGAACGGATTGTAGCCACAGCCGGATCTGTTTTAAAAACGAGACAATATTATAAAACCATCATCGGCGCGCCGCTCAGCATGCTGATTCAACCGGATCAGGTTAAGGATACTTTTGTAAGATTTTTATCGGGAAATGTGTTGACTGGCAGGCAGATTAGCTCTACTGGGTATGTCAGTTATTACGACAATCTGATCACGGTAATTCCGGAGGGGAAAAAGCAACGCAGACTTCTGGGATATTTTATGCCCGGTCTTAATACGCCGAGTTTCTCCAAAACGTATATGTCTTCCTTAATCCCCAAAAAGGAATATGAGATGGATACACTTATCCATGGAGGGCTTAGAGCTTTTGTGCAATCCGGTGATTACGAGAGGGTGTTACCCATGAATATCCTGCCGGTATATCTGATTAAAAGCATCATGACGGATGATGTTGAAGAAATGGAAAAGCTTGGCATTCTGGAATTAGACGAAGAAGACCTGGCATTATGTTCCTATATTTGTTTATCAAAAACGGATTTCGGTTCAATCCTTCGCCGTGGATTAAATCTGATTGAAAAAGAAGGTTGATTTCCGGGTTAACTAAATAGAGGGTGGTTAAATTGAAATTTATTCAAAACTATCTGGACAAATATCGTGAGAAATTTGAGAAGGGCGGTCCCATGGAAAAATGGGCGCCTGTTTTCGAAATGACAGACACGATATTATTTTGGACGAACAGCAGAACGACTTCAGGACCTCATGTCCGGGATTCTCTGGATCTGAAAAGGTTTATGATGATGGTAATTGTTGCGCTTTTGCCTGCTACGCTTTTTGGAATTTATAATATCGGTTACCAGTATTATGAAGCCTTAGGTATGCAGGCGACCATCTGGCAAATGTTCTGGTATGGATTGATAAAGTTTTTACCAATCATTATCGTCTCATATGCCGTTGGAGGATTCTGGGAAGTTTTATTTGCCATAATCCGCAAGCATGAGGTAAATGAGGGATTTCTTGTAACGGGGATTTTATTTCCATTGGTATTGCCTCCAACGATACCTCTTTGGCAGGTAGCTGTTGCTATTTCTTTTGGCGTTGTGATTGGTAAGGAAGTCTTTGGCGGGACAGGCATGAATATTTTAAATCCCGCGTTAACGGCAAGAGCTTTTGTTTTCTTTGCCTATCCCGGTAAAATTTCCGGGGATAAAGTCTGGGTTGCAATTGATGCCGCGAAGGATAAAGTGGTGGATGCTTTTTCAGGGGCTACACCGCTGTTAGTTGCTTCCAATTCCCAGGCCGGATCAAGCGCCGTTAATCACCTGGCGGAATACCAGTTCAGTTTCATGGATATGTTTTACGGTTTTGTTCCCGGTAGTATCGGAGAGACTTCTACTTTAGCCATTCTGATCGGCGCGGCAATTTTAATTTTAACCCGAGTCGGAAACTGGAAAATAATGTTTTCCGTGGTTCTCGGAGGTTATCTGACCGCGCTTCTGATGACTTTTGCAGGTGGCGCCAATGCCGGGGGCATGTTTACCTTGCCGGCACACTACCATCTTGTAATGGGCGGTTTTGCTTTCGGAACCGTATTTATGGCGACAGATCCTGTTTCTGCCAGCCAGACGGAAAAAGTAAAGTGGATTTACGGATTTTTGATCGGTGTTTTAGCCATCCTGGTGCGCGTAGTTAATCCCGCCTACCCGGAGGGTATGATGCTGGCCATATTATTTATGAATATATTTGCGCCGCTAATCGATTATTATGTGATTAAAGGCCATATCAGAAGGAGGTTAAGTCGTGCATAGTACCGCTTATACCTTTCGGTTTGCCATCTATGTAACTCTTGTATGTAGTGTACTGCTGGCCGCTGCGGCCACAGTATTAAAGCCCCGGCAGGTAGAAAACCAGCTGCTGGAAATGAAGAAGAATATTTTAGTTTCCGTTGATATTCGTCCTCAGGAGGGAGAATCTTTTACCAGGGAGCTGATTCAGGCTAAATATGATCAATATATCAAAGGGCTGGTGATTAATGAAAATGGCGAGATTTTACCGGATCGCGATCCCGGAACACTTGATCCCAAAAAAGAACCGGGATTATTCGGTATTTACGAAAGAATTGAAGATGGCGATATAAAAGCTTATGTATTTCCTGTCTCCGGCAAAGGATTATGGTCCACCATTTATGGCTATTTAGCGCTGGCTCCAGATATGAATACGGTGGTGGGCATTACCTTTTATCAGCATGGCGAAACGCCGGGTTTGGGAGGCGAAATTGAAAAAGATTGGTTTACGTCGAATTTTGTAGGTAAAAAAATACGTAATGATCAGGGTGAAATCGTATCCATAAATGTGGTAAAAGGTAAAGTTGATCCGAATTCACCGGAAGCCTATCACCAGGTGGATGGTATCAGCGGATCAACATTAACCGGACGGGGTGTTACTAATTTTCTCAAATCGGAATTGAAAAAATATGAACCCTTTATGCAGGCACACTTACAAATAAAAAAGGGGGAGATAAATGGCTGATAAAGCAGAAGTTCAGGTAAAAAGAGAAAAACTCTTTTCTAAGAAAAATCTGAAAAACATAACCGAACCGTTAAGCAATAACAATCCTATTACTTTTCAGGTTCTGGGTATCTGTTCGGCGCTGGCTGTTACAGTACAAATACGGACTGCGCTTGTTATGTCTCTTGCTGTCATATCGGTGTTATGTCTTTCAAATTTGACTATATCTATGCTGCGGAAACGAATTCCAAGCAAAATTCGCATTATCGTAGAACTGGCTGTCGTAGCTACATTGGTTATCCTGGTGGATCAGATTCTCAAGGCCTTCCTGTATAATATCAGCAAACAATTAAGCGTGTTTGTCGGATTGATTATCACTAATTGTATTATCCTGGGAAGAGCGGAGGCTTATGCCCTGCAGAATAAACCATGGCCTTCATTGTTAGATGGATTGGGAAACGGACTCGGTTACGGCTGGATTTTAATGGTGATAGCGACCGGCCGGGAAATTCTGGGCAGTGGTACTTTTCTCGGATATTCCATCATACCGGAAAGCCTTTATAACGCCGGTTATGAAAATATGGGATTGATGGTTCTGGCCCCCGGCGCCTTTATTTTGCTCGGTTTGCTGGTCTGGCTCCAACGAACGCTTAATAAGACGATTTCAGAATAAGGAGGCTGAATCATGTTAGAACATTATCTTAGTTTATTCGTCAAAGCGGTATTCGTAGAAAACATTCTTTTAGCCTTCTTTTTAGGAATGTGTTCCTTTTTGGCGGTGTCTAAAAAGGTAGAAACGGCGGTGGGATTGGGAACTGCGGTAACGTTTGTTTTAGTGATCACGGCTCCGATGAATTGGCTGATACATGAATATATTTTAAAAGAAGGCGCTTTAAGCTGGCTGTCTTTTATCTCGGAAGATTTTGAAAAATTGGATTTGAGTTTTCTCAATTTCATCACATTCATCGCTACTATTGCCGCCATGGTTCAACTGGTGGAAATGGTTATTGATAAATTTTCGCCCAGACTTTATGCGGCACTGGGAATATTTTTACCATTGATCGCCGTTAATTGCGCTATTTTAGGCGCTTGTCTCTTTATGGTTGAAAGAGAATATACATTGGGAGAAGCGACTGTATTTGGCGCCGGCGCCGGACTCGGCTGGTTTTTAGCCATTGTGGCTATGGCCTCTATAAGAATGAAGATCAGGTATTCTAATGTACCGTCCGGACTTAAAGGATTGGGGTTAACCATGTTGATAACAGGTTTGATGTCCATGGCATTTATGCTTTTTTCTGGTATTCAATTATAAAAAACAGGAGTATATTTTGAGTACTATAGGAATTATTGGAATAAGCGCTGGCGTATTCACCATAACCATCTTTATTTTAGTCGCTATGTTGACCTACGCCGAATCAAAATTAGTAACAAAAGGCAAGGTTAAAATAATTATTAATAATGATGAAGAAAGAAGTCCTGAGGTCGAAGCGGGTAGTAATTTGCTTGTTACTTTAAGCAATAATCAAATATTTCTGCCTTCCGCCTGCGGTGGGCAGGGCACCTGTGGTTTGTGCAAAGTCAAAGTACTCGAAGGCGGCGGCGATCCTTTGCCTACCGAAGAATCGCAATTAACACGGAATCAGCTTAAGGATTATATCCGGCTGGCCTGCCAGATTAAAGTAAAAAATGATATGAAAATCGAGATTCCCGAAGAAATATTTAATATCCAGAAATTCGAATGTACCGTCCGCTCCAATAATAATGTGGCCACCTTCATAAAAGAGCTGGTGCTGGAATTACCCAAAGGACAACATCTTGATTTTAAAGCAGGCGGATATATCCAGATATACATACCGCCATATAACCTGTCTTTTAAAGACTTTGTTATAGAAGAAAGATTCCGTTCGGACTGGGACAAATATCATCTGTGGGATTTGAAGGCGTCCAATGATGAAGAAATATTCCGGGCGTATTCCATGGCCAGTCATCCGGCAGAGTCGGATATTGTTATGTTAAATGTGAGAATTGCCACACCGCCGCCGGGAACCGATTTCCCTCCCGGCATATCGTCCTCGTTTATTTTTAGTCTAAAACCCGGCGATAAGGTGATGGTCAGCGGACCGTACGGAGAATTCTTTATAAAAGACACCAATCGCGAAATGTGTTATATCGGAGGCGGCGCCGGTATGGCTCCGATGCGCAGCCATATTTTCCATCTGTTTCATACTCTGAAAACGGATCGTAAAGTCTCGTTCTGGTATGGCGCCCGTTCCAAACGGGAGATGTTTTATGACGATCACTTTAAAGCAATTGCAGATAAATTTCCCAATTTTAGTTACCATGTAGCTTTGTCCGAGCCGCTTCCGGAAGACAACTGGACCGGTCCTAAAGGATTCATTCACCAGGTGGTGCATGATCATTATCTTGAGAAGCATGAAGCGCCGGAAGATATCGAATATTATTTATGCGGTCCGCCAATGATGATCAGCGATGTGAACAACATGCTGTATAATATTGGCGTTGAAAAAGATATGATTGCCTTCGATGAATTCTAATATTTTCTATAACAGCGGGCTTAATAACCCGCTGTTATATTTATAATAAAAATACCACGAATTTAATTATATTTTAAGTCTTCCCGATTGAAACATCAGGCTTAATTAGTCGTACAAAAGTACTGTAATTTTGTTATTTTTTATTTAAGGAAAAATGGAGAGGATATGCGTAAAATCTTTGTCATCTTGCCGGCTTTAATCATATCGGCACTGATCATGGTAAGTTGTTCCAGCAAATCTGAAGCGACTCCTAATTCTCAATTTGCCGGCGCTGACAGCGCGGCTATGGATTCAGCCGATAATATGAAACAAACTAAACCGGGAGCAAGGCAAACTATTGCCGAAGACCTGATTCCGGTGGAAGTTGTAACTATAAAACTGGGAGATATATCGAGATATATTCTGCTTAGTTCCAATCTTGAGACGGAAATTATGGCCGACGTTTACGGGCGGATGCAGGGTATTGTGCAAAAGATTAATAAAGAAGAAGGGCAGTACGTCCGGAGAAATGAGGTGATGCTGGAATTGGAGCCGGAGCAATATGAACTGGCGGAGCAGAGGGCCAATGTAGAATATGAAAAACAACTTAATAATTTTAACCGCCTTAAAGCCATGCACGATAAATCGCTTCTTTCCGATGAAGAATTTGAATCGGCCGGTTTTGCCCTGGAAACAGCCCGGATACAATGGGATGAAGCCAAATTAAACCTTGATTATATGAGAATACGCGCCCCGATTTCCGGCTGGGTAGGCGATCGTTCGGCTAAAAGAGGCGAGCGGATTCAGCCGACCGATCGGTTGTTTACCGTTGTAAATACAGAAGAAATGATCGCGGTGGTATACGTGCCGGAAAAAAATATCAATCAGCTTCAGGTTAACCAGAAAGCCGTTATTTTATCCGATAACATTCCGGGAGAGGAATTCAATGGCTGGGTGAAAAGAATCAGCCCGATTGTTGATCCGGCCAGCGGCACATTTAAAGTAACCATTGGCGTCAGGAATCAGAATAACCTGCTAAAACCCGGGATGTTTGTAAATGTCCGCATTATCGTTGATTCTCATCTTAATGTAGTCCTGGTTCCGAAAACAGCTATTATTTACGAAAATGAATTCATGCATGTTTATGTAGTACGCGATAGCGTTGCGCATAAAATTAAATTGGAAGTCGGATATCAGGATCATGATAAAGTTGAAGCGGTTAAAGATATCAATGAAGGCGATAAAATTATTGTTGTGGGCCAGGCCGGAATGAAGGATAAAGCGAGAGTGCAAATCGTCAGTGAGCGCAAGAATACTATCGCGGCTAAAACACAATAGCTAAAACCAGTAACATATAATTACTATCAGCCGGTTTGCTATAATAGTTAGTTCATTTTAAATAGGCTTTTATACCGGAGAAAAATATTATTTATGGATAAGAATATAAATCAAAGCAGTTTTTTTGCATTCACTACCAGGCGGCCTGTTGCTATTCTGATGGTTGTGATCGGTGTGTTTGTTTTCGGATTTATTTCCTATAATCAACTGCCCTTAAATTTAATGCCGGATATGACTTACCCAAGTCTTACCGTGCGCACCGAATATGAAGGCACCGCTCCCGAAGAAATTGAAACCACTATTTCCAGACCTGTTGAGCAGGCCCTTGGCGTGGTGGATGATTTGGTATCAATCAGTTCTATTTCCAAGGCGGATCAATCGGATGTTATCCTGGAATTTACCTGGGATACGGATATGAATAAGGCGACTTCGGATATCAGGGAAAAATTAGACCAGGTTTATCTGCCGGAGGAAGTCAAACGGCCGTTGATTCTGAGATATGATCCTTCTCTGGATCCTATCATGCGTTTAGGTATCTATGGACATCCGAGTTTGACCTATATGAGGTATCTGGCGGAAGAAGAAATTAAACGGGCGCTGGAAACCGTTGACGGCGTCGCCGCTGTTAAGGTTAAAGGCGGACTGGAAGAAGAAATCCGCGTAGAACTTGACGAGCAAAAACTAACCCTGATCGGCATGGATATCCAGACGGTACGCAACCGGCTTTCCGAGGAAAATGTCAATCTGGCCGGCGGTAATCTGAAAGAGGGCGAGACCGAATACCTGGTAAGGACTCTGAATGAGTTTAAAACGGTTAATGAAATTTCCAACGTGGTTATCGGCCGCTGGAACGGCGTTGATATAAAAATCAAAGATGTCGGGCATGTCTACCGGACAAGCAAGGAAAGAGAAATAATTTCCCGTATCCATGGTAAAGAAAGCGTTGAGATCGAAATATATAAGGAAGCCGATGCTAATATTGTATCGGTGGCCGCCCTTGTAAAGGATAAAATATATGGTACCGAGGAACAAAGGGCTTTTGTAAAACAACTGGAAGAGCAAAAAAAAGAACCCCAAAAGAAGGCCGAAGGCCAACCTGGACAACAAGGCGGCCCAGGCAGAGGAGGCCCGGGTTTTAACCTAAAGGCGATGACCAATTTTCTGTCTTACGGACTGCCGGATATGATTGGCATCGAAACCTTATCCGACCAGAGTATATTTATTAAGAACTCCATCGATGAGGTCAAATCAACGGCTATCATGGGTGGATTACTGGCGATTCTGGTTCTGTTTATATTTTTACGGCAATTGGGTCCTACGGTGATCATAGGTTTATCTATTCCTATTTCTGTTATCGCTACCTTTGCGCCGATGAAGATCTTTTCCGTATCTCTCAATATCATGTCCCTGGGCGGCCTGGCCCTGGGAATCGGTATGCTGGTGGATAACTCCATCGTGGTATTGGAAAGCATTGCCCGGTGCAGGGAAGAAGGCGATGATATGATTACCGCTACGATTCGGGGCGTAAGTGAAGTCGGAGGCGCTGTTATAGCTTCTACATTGACTACCATTGCCGTGTTCTTTCCAATTGTATTTGTAGAGGGTGTTGCCGGGCAGGTTTTTGGCGATCTGGCCCTGACCGTGGTCTTTTCCCTGTTGGCTTCCCTGGCGGTGGCTTTATTCCTTATCCCCATGTTGTCTTCAAGAAAAATAGAAACATTCATGCATGGCATGAGCACAGGGCAGATTCCTAAAAATTATATCGTTAATTTTTCGCTTAAAGATAAAATCAATGAATTGTTTTCAGATAAAAATCCCGATTCGTTGGGGGAGAAAATTTTATCCGGACTAAAATATCTGTTATTTAGCGCAGGGATATGTATCTATAAAATTCTAAAGGTGCTTTTTTTACTCCTGGTTTCATTGGTTAAACAAAGCATTATGGTTCTTATGGTATTACTGCAAATCCCTTTATTTCTGGCAGATAAATATATTTTAAAAAATTATTCAGGACAGTTAAAACAATGGGCCGTTGATTCTCATGCAGACAGCATAGGCTTTATAATGGATATCTGGCCTGAATTCATGGTATCGAAATCCGTTATCCACTGGTATGATGATCTTTCCCGGCTCCGGGAATTTATAGGGCGGGGTGATCATGCAATCCGGATTCTTAAACTCCTGTTTTTAAGTTGGACGGGATTTGCTTATTATCTGATAAAATATTTTGTTTCTGTTTTGCTGGAAGTGTTTTTCCGGATTTTCCATGCGTTAATTACGGTTATTGGTATTTTAGCTTACTTTTTATATCTCGTTTTGCGGATAATGCTCACCGGACCGGCCAATTTTACCGTGTATGTATTCGATGCGGTTTATTCCAAAGTTGAAAAATTTTATCCCGTAATATTAGCTAAAGCCCTGGATAACAAGCTGTCTGTGGCTGGGGTGACTATTGTTTTATTTTTAATTGTTATCTGGATAATCGGGCCCAGATTAAGCAGTGAATTAATACCCGAAGTGCACCAGGGCGAGTTCTATGTTCAGTTAACGCTGCCGATCGGTACGCCGGTGGAGAAAACCGATGAACGAATTCAGCCTATTCAGGAACAAATTGCCGGTATAGAAGAAGTGTTCCAGATAGCCTCCGTTTCCGGAACCGATAAAAGCGCCGCATCCGAATCGGAAGAAGGCGAACATACGGCAAGATTAACGGTAACTCTAAAACCGACCAGGAATCTGGAAGGCGCTGAAGAAAGTGTGATAGCCGAGATACGGGATATTATGCGGGGTTATCCCGGTATCCGTTCGGATATCTCCCGTCCGACTATTTTCAGTTTTAAAACGCCTATCGAAGTATACCTGAAGGGATATAATCTGGCAAAACTTCAGCAATTCAGCAGGGATCTTGAGGAACGCATCAGTGATATTGAAGGCGTAGTGGATGCCAAATCCAATATCCAGCGCGGAAATCCGGAAGTTCAGATATTTTATAACCGGCAGGTGCTTGCCCAGTATGATCTGAATCTGCTGAATGTCGCTTCCATTGTACGTAATAAAGTGCGCGGCGATGTGGCGTCGGAGTTTAAGGATGAAGACCGCCGAATCGATATTTTAGTAAGACTGCGTGAAGATGATAAACAGAGTATCGATGATTTGAGAAATCTGGTAATTAATCCCGGAAAACCGGTGCCCATTCCTTTGCATGCCGTAGCTGAAATAAGGATAAATGAAGGGCCTTCGGAAATACGCCGGATCGGTCAGCAGCGTTCAGCGGTTCTGACCGCCAATATTATGCCGGGCGCTAATCTAAGCGAAATAAGCAGTCAGATATATAATGAAATTCAGCAGCTTGATCTGCCAAATGATTTTTCTTATGAGCTGGCCGGACAAAATAAAGAAATGGAAACATCTATGAATAGTCTGTTTCTGGCTCTGGGACTGGCTATTTTCCTTGTTTATATTGTTATGGCTTCACAGTTTGAATCGCTGATTCATCCTTTTGTGATTATCTTTACCATACCTTTGGCCGTAGTTGGCGTAATTATCTTTCTTTATATTTTTAATATTCCTTTGAGCATTGTCGTTTTCCTGGGACTTATCATGCTGGCCGGAATTGTTGTTAATAATGCCATCGTGCTCGTTGATTATATCAACCATTTACGCGATAAAGGATTAACAAAATCAGAAGCCATCATTAAAGGCGGGCAGGTTCGTTTGCGGCCGATTTTAATGACCACCGCCACAACCGTATTGGGTTTATTGCCAATGGCCCTGGGGTTGGGAGACGGCGCAGAGATCAGAACGCCTATGGCGATTACGGTTATTATCGGTCTATCCGTGTCCACTTTACTAACCCTGATCGTTATCCCTGTTGTGTATTCACTGTTTACGCGCGAGCAGTTGGCAGAGGCAGTTGAGGCGGAAACGGTTTTTGAACATGGTAAATGAGTTATATTATGGGTTATGCTGATAAAATTTATAGAATATAATGACGCAGTCATTAAGGAGAAAAATTGTCCGGTAAAATTAATAAACGGCAGTTAATCAACGCCAGTCCGTTGCCAAAATTTGCGCTTATGCGTCCCGTAACCGTTTTAATGTCCCTGGTAGCCTTGCTGGTGGTGGGATTTATTGCTTATAAACAAATTGCCGTTGAGTTAATGCCTGCCGGCTATACGCCTCCGTTTCTTGGCATCTGGACGCCATATCCCAATGCCAATCCTGAAGAAGTGGAGCAATATATTGCCAGACCTGTTGAAGAAGAGGTTCGCACGTTACAGGGTGTGCAACGAGTGGTTACAAACAGCAGCACCAGGGGCTGCTGGACATTTATTGAATTCTCCCAGGAAATAGACATGGATATTGCCTACAGCCAGTTGCGTGATCGGATGGACCGCGTAAAAGCTGAGCTGCCGGATGATATCGAAAGGCTGTATTTGCGAAAGTGGAGCGAAGACGACGACCCGGTTATCTGGGTCGCCATTATTCCGGACGAACCATTGGATGACCCTTATTATTTCACAGAGCAGGTGCTTAAAAAACCGTTGGAAAGAATTGAAGGCGTAGCCAACGTGGAAATCGGCGGCGCCGATGAAAAATCAATCCTTATTCATATAAACCAGGATTTGGTTAAAAGTTTTAAGGTTAATTTGTATGAAATTGTAACGGCACTGCGCAGTGATAATTTTTCAATTTCCTCCGGGCATCTGGAATCAGGCGGTCAGAAAATCTATGTCCGTTCTATGGGTAAGTTTAAATCGCTGGAAGCGGTAAGGGAAATTCCAATTCATGGACCAAACATAAAGGTCAAGGATATTGCGGAAGTAAAATATGATGTGCCCGAAAGACACTGGAAACAGCGTATCGACGGCCAGGCGGCAATTGAACTGGCCATCTACAAAGAATCCATCGCCAATACGGTTGATGTTTGTCAGGCGATTGAAGAACAATTGGCCGATTTCAAGAAAGATCCCCGGTACCAGAATTACCGGATTGAAATTCTTTTTAACCAGGGTGAATTTATACTGGAATCGGTTAATAACCTTGAAAACGCCGGCATCTGGGGCGCGTTTTTCGCTTTTTTTGTGCTTTATTTTTTTCTGCGCCGGATGCGCATGACCATTATACTGAATATAGCCATTCCCTTATCCATCATGGTCAGTATGACGGTGCTGTATTTTATAGGCTGGACGATGAATCTGATTACCATGATGGGATTAATGATTTCCGTCGGCATGGTAGTGGATAATTCCATTGTAGTGCTGGAAAACATCTATCATAAGAGAGCAAACGGCCTGAATGATGTTGACGCCGCCGCCAAGGGCAGCAGCGAAGTGTATCTGGCGGTTATCATGGCGACGATGACCACTATGGTCGTTTTTCTTCCGCTTATTCTGATGAGCGATGATTTGGAATTTCAGTTTATTATGCTGCGTATCGGACTTCCGGTTGTTTTTGCACTAGGCGCATCCCTTTTTGTAGCCCTGATATTTATTCCACTGGCTGCCAGCAGAATTGTCAGCCGCAGAAAAGTAACGGAGGCGCCGGTAATTATTAAGTTGAATCGCGTTTACAGCAAAACGCTTGCCTGGGTATTGAACCATCGTATAGAAGCCTTTATCATATTAATTCTTACCTATATGTCGATGGAGCTAATTACGGATAGTATCCCGAAAACCGATAATGCCCAGGGTAATATCAATGATTTCCGTTTATTCCTTGATATGCCTGACAATTATACGCTTGATGATGCGGAAAACCTGATCATACGAATTGAAGATTCCATCAGGGTTAAAGCCGAAGCGTATAATGTGCGCACAATTAATTCAAGATTCAGAAATAACAATGGACGGGTGCAGGTGTTTTTATTTCCCGAACCGCAGGAAAACTGGTATGACGTAATTTATAAAGGCATTGCCCAACTGGGAGGCTTTTATCATCGTTCTCATATGCCCCGTGAGGAAGTGATTGAGGATTTAAAAAAACGCCTGCCTGATTTTCCGGGCGTGAAGGTTCGGACCAGTTGGCGGCAGGAAGGCGGACAGGACGCTTCGGTTAATATCAGCCTTTATGGCGACGATACCAATAAACTTGCTTCGCTGGCCGAAGAGGTGGAAAGGCGGTTAAAGAAAATACCGGACATTATCAGTATAGAAACCGATCGGGAAACAGGCGAGGATGAAATACGCCTGGTGATCAAAAGGGAACAGGCGCAGAAATTCGGGATAAGTCCGCGCATGATTTCCGGTACGATCATGTATGCCTTACGCGGTATCCAGCTTCCCAAATATCAGACCGAAGAAAAAGAAATCGATATGCTTATTCAATTACGGGAAGAAGACCGCAGAAACTTTGAACAGTTAAAAAATATTACATTTTTTTCCAGGAACGGTAAAGAAGTGCCTTTGGCGGCAATCGCTGACTTTCAGATTAAAAAAGGATTCGGTGAAATACACCGGGAAGACGGCAAAACCTATCTGGGAATTAAAGCCAATGCAACCACGCAGAATGTAGGCGAACTTTACGCCAAAGTTGATAAAGTGATGGAAGATTTTAATATGCCCTACGGCTATTCCTGGAGCAAGGGAGAAAGATACAGGAGAATGCAGGAAAGTGATGATAATACCATGCAGGCTGTCGTTTTAGCCGTTTGCTTTGTCTTTATCCTGATGGGTATTTTGTTTGAATCGTTTGTACTGCCTCTGTCGGTTTTGATTGCCATACCATTTTCATTTGTCGGCGCCTATTGGATGCTGTATATAACCAATACAACGCTGGATATGATGGGTCAGATCGGGTTCATAATACTCATTGGCATTGTGGTAAACAATGCCATAGTCCTGGTGGATTTAATCAATCGGCTGAGAAAAGAAGGTTATTCCCGGTTTGATGCAATTGTGGAGGCAGGACGCAATCGGTTCCGGCCGATTTTAATGACGGCTTTCACCACCATTGGCGGATTAATCCCTATGGCCGTGGGCAACACTAAAATGATTGGTATTTCCTATTCACCGATGGGTCGGGTAATTATCGGTGGTCTCATTTTCTCAACGGCAATTTCGCTTTTAGCGGTGCCCTGGGCTTATACGGTATTTGACGACCTGCGGAATTATTTCAGAAAATTAACTGCCGGTATATTGGTGAAACGAAAAATAACGGCGACAGAGGAAACGGATATTTCATTTGCCGGAAAATAAGTGTAAATAGATCATTTGAGCAATGAAGCATCAACTTCCAGAAATGCAGCCGCTTCGCACAGGTTTTTAAATATTTTTATATCATAATACTTATCATCAAATAAGTTTTGATACATACGGGTCATCCCGTATGAAATGGAATTATTTACGTAAAAAACCATTCTTATTTTTTTATCTAACTTCTGCTGGGAATATGTTTTTCGCGTAAAAGCGATTGTCGATAATTGTTCATAACTCACGGCTATTTCTGTAATACAGGACAAATCCACAAACCTGTCAAAATGCGGATCCCGTTTTCCGGAATTAGTATTAAGAAATTCTATAAATTTCTCAATTTTTTCTAAAGTCATTGATCCTTCCGGCCGCCAGATAACAAGCTTGTCCGTCCGGAAGAAGCATTTATCATCCATAAAAATACACACTCCATTAAGGATTAAAATTACGATGGGTGATATTAAAAAACTGAAGGTGTTTGAATTATGATCTAACTCAAAAAATCAGATGAATATTTATATTAATTCAATCCTGCTCTGATCGCCGATTAAAAAACGATGCGTAGCCGGTTTGCCCTGCGCTTTGATGATTTCCACATCGTTACCTAAAAGACTGTGCTCAATGCGGATGTCCACATCGATAATTTTACATTCTTTTAAAAGAATGCTGTATTCGACTTCGCTGTTTTTCACAATACAATCATCGTAGATGGAAGTAAACGGCCCGACATAGCTGTTTTCGATTCTGGTATTATCTCCGATAATTACCGGCCCCCTGATCGTGGAATTGATTATTTTGGAACTTTTTCCCAGCCGTATTTTACCGGATACTATTGAGCGGTCATCAATGCTTCCATCGATAGTCTCAGTCATGTTATCGAGTATAAGCCGGTTGGCTTCGAGTAAATCATAGGGTTTACCGGTGTCTTTCCACCAGCCTGTTATTTCGGAGTAGGTAATTTTATATCCTTTATCAATCAGGTATTGGTGGGCGTCCGAAATTTCCAGTTCACCCCGGGGACTCGGAGCGATTGCATTCACCGCTTCAAAGATGGTTTTATCATAGATATAAATACCCGATACGGCAAACGGGCTTTTAGGTTTTTCGGGCTTTTCCTGAATTTCCACAATCCGGTTGCCTTTAATCGTCGGCACGCCAAATCGTTCGGGATCCTTTACGCGGGCCAGGGTAAGGTGACAATTGCTTTTGTGCTTATGAAAAGCCTCGATGAAGCGTTTAAGGCCTCCGACAACCATGTTATCCCCAAGATAAAACACAAAAGGATCGGTTTTAATAAAGTCCTGGGAAATTTTAACCACGTGGGCCAGTCCCAGCGGCGCTTCCTGTGGAATATAGGTAATTCTGGCGCCCAGAGATTTTCCATTGCCAATTGCTTGCGGAACTGCGTCGGAATCCGAGCTGAATACAATGCCGATATCTGTTATACCCGCCTCCACACAGTATTCTATGGCGTAATGAAGGATAGGCTTATTGGCAATGGGAATTAAATGCTTATTCTGCGTATGGGTAAGCGGACGAAGCCTTGTGCCTCTCCCGCCGCTGGTAATCAGGGCTTTCATTAATTAGAACCTTTCAGTTTAAGATAGAATATGTTCATTCCGGTCTTGATAATTATTTTAAAACGCAGGCTAATTTAATAATTAATTTGAATATAGAAAATATTTGTCAGGCGAATGATCGGGATTTGATAAATATAAACAAACCTTTTGCTTGAATTGAAATTAATAATGCCCTAAATTAGCGCTCTCGTTTTACGAGTGCTAATTTATAACCCGTTGGTTTATAATTGGTTTAATGAAATTGTATATAAATTATCCGCAAGGAAAATGTAACTAATAAATATGGATTGTATCTAATCCTGTTATGGTAAAAATAAACTTAAAATCATAAATGAATGGAGGAAAAAATGGCTGCAAAAATATTAAAATTTGATGCTGAAGCGCTAAACAGCCTTAAGAAGGGTATCGATACCCTGGCAAAAACGGTTAAGATTACTCTTGGCCCTAAAGGACGTAATGTTGTTATCGATAAAAAATTCGGCGCGCCAACCGTTACCAAAGACGGCGTTACCGTGGCTAAGGAAGTCGAATTGGAAGATCCTTTTGAAAATATGGGCGCCCAGATGGTTAAAGAAGTCGCTTCCAAAACCAGTGATATAGCGGGCGATGGAACTACAACCGCCACCGTTCTGGCTCAGGCGATTTTTACTCATGGCTTAAAAAATGTAACGGCCGGTGCCAATCCAACGGAATTAAAGCGCGGTATCGATAAAGCCATTGCAAAGGTTATCGAAAATCTTCAGTCAATGTCCCGCGAAGTATCCGGCAAAAAAGAAATTGCCCAGGTTGGCTCTATATCGGCCAATAATGATGAAACCATCGGCGATTTGATTGCAGACGCAATGGATAAAGTAGGTAAAGACGGTGTAATCACTGTTGAGGAAGCAAAATCCATCGAGACAACTTTGGAAGTTGTGGAAGGTATGCAGTTCGATCGCGGTTATGTTTCCCCGTATTTTGTAACAAATTCCGAGTCCATGGAAGCGGTTCTGGAAGATCCGCAGATTTTAATTTATGATAAAAAAATAAGCGCAATGAATGATTTGCTGCCCATTCTGGAAAAAGTTGCTCAAACCGGCAAACCCATGCTGATTATTGCTGAGGATATCGAGGGCGAAGCCCTGGCTACTCTGGTTGTAAATAAACTCCGCGGTACCCTGCGTATCGCAGCAGTAAAAGCACCCGGATTCGGTGATCGCAGAAAAGCCATGCTGGAAGATATCGCCATTCTGACCGGCGGCCGTGTTATCAGTGAAGAAGCGGGTTTTAAACTGGAAAATACAACGCTTGATGATTTGGGTACAGCCAAACGTATCACCATCGATAAGGATAATACCATCATCGTGGAAGGCGCCGGGTCATCTGAGGATATTAAAGGCCGGGTAGCTCAGATCAAAGCTCAAATTGAGAATACAACAAGCGATTACGATCGCGAAAAACTGCAGGAAAGGCTGGCAAAATTAGCTGGCGGTGTGGCCGTTATAAAAATAGGCGCTGCTACGGCAGTGGAAATGAAGGAAAAGAAAGCCCGTGTTGAAGATGCGTTACATGCTACCAGAGCCGCGGTTGAAGAAGGTATTGTACCCGGAGGCGGTGTAGCGCTTGTCCGCTCTGTAAGTGTTCTGGATGAATTAAAATTAAGCGGCGATCAGGCTGTCGGTGTTAATATTGTGCGCAAAGTTCTGGAAGAACCAATTCGCCAGATCGTTGAAAATGCAGGACTCGAAGGCTCTGTAATATTAAATAAAGTCCGCGAAGGTAAAGGTGCCTTCGGATTTAACGCGCAAACGGAAAAATACGAAGATCTGATGGAAGCCGGCGTTATAGATCCTACCAAAGTAACACGCAGCGCGCTCGAGAATGCCGCGTCGGTGTCAAGTCTGCTTTTAATGACAGAAGCATTGATTACGGAAAAAGAAGAAGAGAAGCCCCCGATGCCGGCAATGCCTCCCGGCGGCATGGGCGGTATGTATTAAACCGTTTTGGCGGCCAATGATAATTCGAAGCGGGATTTTCCATAGTCCCGCTTTTTTTATATATGCCTGGCGTTAAAACAAAGCATTTTTAATTGACTCAATTTTATCGCTTCGATAAATTGACGGATACAATAATCAAAAGGGATTAAGTCAGAGAATTCTTCATGGATATTATCAGGCTTAAAAATATTACGTTTTATGCGCATCACGGGTTTTATGAAGCGGAACGGGAGCTTGGTCAGAAATTTGAAGTCGATATTGAAGTCAGCTGTAATCTTAAACCGGCCAGCGACGATGATGATTTGAAAAAAACAGTTGATTACAGGGCGATTTATCACATTGCCAAAGAAACATTTGAAAATTATAAATTTAAATTGATCGAAACGGTTGCCCAGCAAATGGCCGATAGAATCTTAAATCAGCCGGGTATTTTGAACGTATTGATCAGAGTCAGAAAACCTCATGTGCCTCTAAACGGTTTGCTCGATTATGTGGAAATCGAAATATTCAGGGAAAAATGATATACTATCTGGCCTTAGGAAGTAATCTTGGAGACCGGTTTGGTACTATCTTAAATGCCCGTGATAAGCTGGCGCAAATCGGGCAAATTCAGGCCTGTTCTTCGGTTTATGAAACTGAACCTTTTGGAATTTCCGATCAACCTCCTTTCCTTAATGCTATGTTGATTTTCAGTTTTAACCGGGGACCATTCAGATTGTTAAGAAAAATTAAAAACATAGAAATACAATCCGGCCGTTACAAAACGATAAAATGGGGGTCCCGGGTTATTGATATAGATATAATAGAGTATGAAGATGTTCCCATCGACACCCCGATTCTTAAAATTCCTCATAATGGATTAACTAAACGAAATTTTTTATATTATCCGCTGACTGAACTGATTCCTGGTTTTAAATTAAGGTCGGGAGAATTTTTATCAGAATTAAAATCCAAAGCTTCCGGCAGGGGATGGATAAATTTATACAGGGATAAATGGTAAATCCATGGGTATCGAAAGATTTAAATATATTGCTATTGAGGGCGTAATCGGCGCCGGAAAAACCACGCTTGCCTCAATGTTATCCAAATCCCTCGGTTCGTCCATCATCATGGAAGAATTCGATCAGAATCCTTTTTTGGAAGAATTTTATAACGACCCGGAGCGATATGCTTTTCAGACCCAGCTGTTTTTCCTGCTAAACCGTTTTAACCAATTGCAGGAGCTAAGACAGACGGATATTTTTAAACAAACGGTAGTCAGTGATTATATTTTTGAAAAGGATCGTATTTTTGCCACGCTTAATTTATCGCCCAAGGAAATGAAACTTTACGATGGCATTGCCCGTTTGATGGAGAAAGAAATTTCCGCACCGGACATTGTCATTTATTTGCAGGCTTCGACCGCCAAATTAATGAATAATATCCGCAAGCGCGGACGTTCATTTGAAAAAAATATGAAACTAGAATATATAGATGCCCTTAACGAACTTTATACAAAGTTCTTTTTTCATTATAACAAGGCGCCGCTTCTTGTCATTCACACCGACGATATTGATTTCGAACATTCCGATTTTGACTACCAGGATATTCTTCAGGAGATTAGTCACCATCAGGGAGGAACCAGATATTATATTCCACGGAAACAAAATTAATTTATGAGTTTTATTAGATTTTTATTATTAATTTTAATCGGCTATCTGATAGTCAAAGTGGTAAAAGCGTTATTTATCAGGCCGTCGGATAATCCTCACGTTAAAGGAAATCAAAGAAAGAACGATAGTATTCAGAATAAATACAGCGATCGGATTGAAGATGCGGATTATGAAGATATTGAATGAGGCGGTAAATTTTGAGAGAACAGCTTGATATATTAAAAAATGAAAATGAAAGACTGCTTTCAATTTTACAGATCAGCCAGAGTTTTACGGCCGAGCTGGATCTCGAATTATTATTGAAAAAAATTTCCGATGTCGTCCGATCTGTTCTGCGTGCTGACCGCTGCACGGTTTTTCTTTATGATTCCGAACGCAATGAATTATGGTCTAAAGTCGCTACCGGTATCAAAAATGAAATCAGGTTCTCAGCCGAACTGGGTTTAGCCGGATATACAGCCAGAACCGGTGAAGTGCTGAATATTCCGGATGCTTATGCCGATACGCGTTTTAATCCTGAGATTGATAAAAAGACCGGATACCGGACGGAAACGGTTTTAACAATACCGCTTAGAGATGAGAAAAATGAGATTACCGGTGTATTTCAGGTTTTAAATAAAAAGAACGGCCAGTTTACGGAAGAAGATGAAAAACTTCTCGGCGCGCTGGCTTCTACAGCCTCTACGGCCATTGAAAATTCCAAGTCTTACGAAGACCTGCACCGGTCTTTTATTAGTTTTATCGAGACTTTATCGACCACATTGGACTCCAGGGATTATATTACTTCGGGGCATTCACGACGGGTCACCTTATATTCTGTTCAGATTGCGCAGTTGATGAAATTGAACCGGAATGAATTAGACCTGATACGATTTGCCGCATTACTTCATGATATCGGTAAATTGGGTATTCCGGAAATGGTATTGTTTAAAAATAAAAGACTTAGTGAAGATGAATATGAAATTATTAAACGCCACGCGAGCTTAAGCCATACCATCCTGAATAAAATTCATTTTCAGAAACATCTTAAGGATCTGCCTAAAATTGCCGCCAGTCATCATGAAAAAATTGATGGAAAAGGATATCCGAAAGGATTAAAGGGCGATCAGATACCGCTGGGAGGGAAAATTATCGCTGTTTGCGATGTGTTCGATGCCCTAACATCCAGAAAACAATACAGCGACAGACTTGATATCGAAAAGGTTATTGAAATCCTGGAATCCGAAACAGGCACTTCATTTGAACCTTATGTGGTATATCAGTTTAAAAATATCCCTTTGAATATTCTTATCGAAATTCTTGAGTTCGGGCACCATGAGGAATTGATAGAATCCGATTTGAGGTTCTTATCGAAATTTACAATGAAAGATTTACTGGAAATACGCCGGACGAAAAACCGGACAGCAGAGCAGCGCCGCCTGGACGAAACATTTATCAGATATTATTCACGGAAATACAGAAAATAATGGTGCCTTAGAACAAGACGCCATGCAGTTTTAAATTTTTTCTATTCAAATAATTCCAGTATATCTTCTTTTGATAAAGATTTGAAAAAGGCTTCTTCCGTTGTGATCAAGGAATTCACCAAATCTTTTTTCCGGTTTTGCAATTTCAGAATTTTTTCTTCCACCGTATCTTTCGAAATTAATTTATAAGCGAATACTTTCTTTGTTTGTCCTATCCGGTACGCGCGATCTGTCGCCTGCATTTCAACAGCCGGATTCCACCAGGGATCATAATGAATTACATAATCCGCCGCGGTAAGGTTTAAACCTGTTCCGCCCGCTTTCAGGCTTATCAGGAATACGCGTGTTTTTTCGTTATCCTGAAATTTATCGACAGCCGCGGCTCTATCTTTGGTCGAACCATCAAGATAAGAATACTGGATATTATTACCGTCGAAGAATTTTTTGACTATTTGTAGCATTTGTACGAACTGGCTGAATATTAATACTTTGTGCTTCTCTGAGATAATTTCCTCAACCATTTCCAACAGGGCGTCAAACTTACCTGAAGTTTCTTTGAATTCTGGATCTACAAGTCTGGGATGGCAGGCAATCTGCCTGAGTTTAATTAATCCTTCCAGAACCTTAAACTTCGATTTATTAAATCCTTTGCTCTCAATTTCTTCGAAAATACTATCCCTGTAACTGAGCTTCCATTGCTCATAAAGTTCTTCCTGTTTTTCGTTCATCGGCGAGTACAGCACATTTTCCACTTTGGGCGGTAATTCTTTGGCCACATCCTCTTTGGTGCGTCTTAAGATGAAGGGAAATATCAACCGTTTCAGAGACGCCGCCACCTGAACATTTTGTTCTTTTTCAATGGGCCGCATAAAGGATTCTTTAAAAAAGTTCTGATCGCCAAGTAAACCCGGATTAATAAAAGCAAACTGCGCCCATAGGTCCATGGTATTGTTTTCCACCGGTGTTCCGGTTAAGGCCAGCCGGTTCTGAGCGTTCAGCAGACGCACGGCTTTAGATGTTTCGGAAAACGGGTTTTTTATATTTTGTGATTCATCAAGAATGGCATAATTAAAACTGATTTCCTTCAGAAAAACGATATCTCTTCTCAGATGTCCGTAAGTTGTAATGATGAGCGGGAATTTCTTAAGACGTCGTAAATCCTTTGAGCGTCTTGTTCCGTAATGTATAAGATACTCTACGTCGGGCGTAAATTTTTCGATTTCTCTCATCCAGTTGAATATTACCGATGTAGGCGCGACTATAAGATTGTGCTTTTTAGGTTTCAGCGCTATCTCTTTTTGAATCAGAGCCAGGGCCTGGATGGTTTTACCAAGGCCCATATCGTCAGCCAGGATGCCGCCAAAAGAAAAATCCTGTAAAAAATTCAGCCAGTCATAACCTGATTTTTGATAATCTCTTAATTCGCCTCTAAATTTTTCCGTGAGCTTGTAGCTCTTAATTTTGTCAAATTTATCTAACTTTTTCAGTTTATCTTTGCTTAGAGTATCCAGTTCTTTGTGATCAGCTTCTGCAAGCATGCGGTCAATAAAACTGAGATGATGATTGGCAAAACGAATATTTCCATCCTCCATTTTGCCAAAATTGATCAGGTAATTGAACTTTTCAATTAATTTTTCGGGCAGACGGGCCAGACTTCCATCACGCAGTTTAACGAATTTTTTATTGGCTTTTAACGCTTTCTTAAGCTCTTCCAGAGTTACGGGTACGCCCTCAAATTCCAGATTCAATTCGATATCAAACCAATCGGTTTCGGAGGATATATTAACACCAAAACTGGCCCGGGCGCGGTTAACTTTAAAGCGCACCAGACTTTCTTCGCCAAGAACTTCAAAACCGGCGGCGGCCAGAGCCGGCAGACCGTCGAATAACCAGTCAAGAGCATCTTCAAATGTTGCGTAAAAAAGACCCGGCGTATCTTCAACAATTCCGGAATCTATCACGGCTTCCCTGATATGGTTTTCCTCAGCGCGGTCGCGATGCACGCGGATAATCTGCCTGGTTTCCGTATCCCACTGCAGGTATTGATCATTTACCTGGCTGTAAGATATTTCAATATTTTCATACATGATCGACAAGGATACGACGAGTTGATCATCCATTTCTTCGATGTACAGCCGCTGGCCGGTAATGCTGTTAATCTCATGTACTTTAATTCCCGGAGGAAACTCAACAAACGGGAAAATAGGCAATTTGGCCAGGTAGTCGGAGATAAATGACTGATACTCATTTTTGGAAAGCACGATTTTCATATCTTCGTCAATAAATGTTTTCAGATACGAATAACTGAGAGGAAAATGAGAAAAATGAAGTTTACCATCCCGGTAAAACCATATCGGATTTACGGTTAAGATTTTAGTGTCCTTATTAATTTCGAGTTCTACATCATCTCTGACAAAGAAAGGCTGGAAAATATAATTTTCTTCTTCCTCTTTTAACTTAAAAATCAACCGCCACTCTTTTCGCCCATAGCGAATTCTTGTACCGATACTGCCGTCTTCATTTTTAATATGAAGTTCGCTGGTATTAAGAAGCGAAAAAAGTTGTCCGGCGTCCAGACCAAAATCAAGATAGCTGGTTTCCAGCCGGCCGCGGTAATAAACCGATGATTGTTGTGATTGTAATCGTTCTAAGTACGAAATAGCAATCAGGTCCCCGGAAGTTCTGAAAACATTCTGCTCCGATAATTCATTAAAAGAAGGTTCCTGAATACGGCCGTATGTACCGTCTTTTTTCATATAAACCTTAACGGGTTTAATATTCCAATAGTTTTCGAGCAAATGGATGATATAAACTAATTTCCACCGGACTTCCTGGGAAAAGTCGCTGTCGACCTGTTGAATGGCAATTAATTTTTCGAAATATTCCCGCCAGTTTGCCGCATCGGTTGTTTTTGCCTGTTCGGCGGAAGTCTGGTCTTCAATCAGTTTTAATGCTACCGCGACGGCATGTTTACATATATAATTATAAGGACAGGTACAGGTCGCGTCAAACGATCGTTCATCTGCGGTTAAGCGTACGACATAGGGATAGGTACCCTGAACGGTGGCCAATACGGAAAAATTATCCCATTGTTTAATTTGTACCCGGCCTTCCTTAAAGTACTCCAAGCCCTGCCTGAATATAATATCAGGAACACGATTCTTTAATTCCTTTATATCGATTTTCACCTTTTTCTCCAAATGTTAAAAATATATTTCTAAAAAGGGTAATTTAACATATTATAAATTTTTATTCAAAATGATTTTTATTCTATTTGATTAAACCATGCAATTTTAATTTATTGCTAATATAACAGTTCAAAATACAATTTAAAACAGATAATTTATCTTGTTTACAAGTTTTTTTTGCCAAAATTTAAAAAAATAAATTTTGCATAAATAAAAGTCTTTGCATCCGATTTTTTGACAGGGTATATTGATTTTATTAACTGATAAATAAAGTGATAATGAAATTAAAATCGGATCTGATAAAAAATTTTGCTATCGGTTTTTTACCGATCTTCGTGTTTATCATTGCAGATGAATTTTTTGGCACGACGGCGGGAATTATCATTGCGGTAATCAGCGGTATAGGATATTTCCTTTATTATTTTATCCGGTATCGGCGCCTGGATTGGTTTATTTTGTTCGATACTCTGCTTATTGTTCTTATGGGCGGTGTATCCCTGCTGCTGCACGATGATCTCTTTTTCAAGTTAAAACCAGCCTTAATCGAACTAATATTGCTTAGTTTGCTGGGAATTCATGCCTTCTCAGATAAACCGGTTTTGTTAAATATGACCCGTCGTTATATGAAAAATGTTGAGATACTTCCGGCGCAAGCCGAGATGATGAAGACATTAAGCAGAGCGCTTTTTTTTATATTCGCCATTCACATTATTCTCATTATATATTCTGCATATTTCTGGGGCCATGAAGCCTGGGCTTTTATTTCCGGCGGATTAGTCTATATTATTTTTGGCATCGTTCTTCTTGGACAGTGGATTTATATAAAATGGATAAAAAATAAACGTCTTATTCATCAGCTTAACCCGGATGAAGAATGGTTTGATGTGGTCAATGAGAAAAATGAAGTTGTGGGCAAAGCGCCCAGAAGTCGGATTCACGGTAATCCCGCTTTACTTCACCGTGTGGTCCACCTTCATATTTTTAATAACCAGGGAAAACTGTATCTTCAAAAAAGAGCCGGTACCAAAGACCTGTATCCTGGCCGCTGGGATACGGCTGTTGGAGGGCATGTGTCTGCAGGAGAATCTGTCACGGCTGCCTTAATCCGAGAAGCCGATGAAGAACTGGGAATTAAAGTTAAAAATCCTGCGCCTGTTTTTCATTATATTATGCGAAATCATTGGGAAAGCGAAATGGTGCATGCATTCCGGATGAATTATCAGGGACCATTCAGAATTAACCGGGATGAAGTGGAAATCGGCAGATTCTGGACCATCGATGAAATCAATAGGTCCATTGGCAAAGAACTGTTTACACCTAATTTTGAACAGGAATTTGCCATGATGATTAAAATGAATATTATTAAAACTAAACCGGGAAAACGGTAAAGCAGTTTAATATAAAAAGCAGAACTATCGGAGATCAGATGAAAGAACTTTCATTGCGCGTCGGGGTTGCCGTTGTGGGCATTCCTTTTTTATTGTTTACCATTTTTGCAGGTGGATATTATTTTCTGTCATTGATTATAGTCGTCACGCTTATCGGGCAATGGGAGTTGGCAAAACTGCTCTCTTTAAAGGGTGTTTTTGTGCAAAAAGCTATGGCTGTGGCCGCTGCGCTTTTAATACTATATCAGATAGCCTATGGCTTAATACCGGAATTAATAGCCATCCTGATATTTGTCATTTTATTGATTTTCGGCTGGGAAATGTTTCGCAATAAAGGATCGGCCATTTTAAATACGGCCGGTACACTGCTGATAATCGTGTATCCCGCAGTGTTTTTAGCATGTTTTTTATATATGAGAGCGGATTTAATTGGGCGGACCTTTGTTCACCTTTCCGCGGAATGGTTTATCGTGTCGCTTTTTATCAGCGTATGGATTTGCGATACATTCGCCTATTTTATCGGCGTGCGTTTTGGAAAACACAGATTATTTGAAAGAGTTTCACCCAAAAAAAGTATTGAAGGCGCTCTGGCCGGATTAGCAGGCGCCATCCTGACCTTTCTGATCATGAAATGGATGGATGTGTTAAATATCAGCCTGATATTTGCCGTTATCTGCGGATTGATTACGGGGATTTTCGGGCAAGTCGGCGATCTGGTAGAATCCTGGTTCAAAAGGGATGCAAGCGTAAAAGATTCTTCTTCATTTTTACCCGGTCACGGCGGAATACTGGACAGGTTTGACAGTTTAATATTTATTGCTCCCTTTTTTGTAATTCTTTTTATACTTTGGAAATAGGGACGTTGCTTATTAAATTATAAAGCCTGTTTTTAAACGAGTAATATAAATGAGGAGCAGAGGTTGAAAAAGAAACGCGTTCTTGTGGTTGATGATGAGGAAGATTTAACGTGGTCTATTGCAAAACATTTGTCCAAGGATAAGGATAAGTACGAACTGACCGCTGTAAATGGCGCAAAGGCGGCGTTGGAAGTCCTAAACCAGCTTCCCGTCGATCTCGTCATCACCGATATAAGGATGCCGGATATTTCCGGACTGGATTTACTGCTGCAGGTTCGTCAACAGTATCCTTCTACCAAGGTAATCATTATGACCGCCTATGGTTCTTCCGAAATACAGGAAGAAGCCAATAAAAGAGGCTGCTTTAAATACATCGAAAAACCTTTTGAAATACAGGATTTACGCAAATTAATTATTGACGGCGTGGAGGAAAAGAAAGGTTTTGAAGGGAAAATTTCCGATTTACAACTCAGTGATTTAATTCAAATGAACTGTTTAGGACGCCTGACAACCGCTTTACATGTGGAAAAGGATGAACTACACGGTACCATTTTTTTTCAGGATGGACATATCATCCATACCGAAGTTGATGATGTGGAAGGGGAAGAAGCTTTTTATGAAATTATGACCTGGCAGGGCGGTAAATTTAGTGTGGAAAAAGGCGCTAAAACAGATAAAGTCACTATCCGCAAAGGTTGGCAGTCGCTGATGTTAGAAGGTATGCGCCGCGCGGATGAAATTCAAAGTCCGCGACACGATTCGGAAAAGGAACACAGGAAAAAGCAAACCAAACTGGTGGAAATACTGATTGATTTCATGCAAACCAAAGGCGTTATACTGGCGTCGGTTTTTGATAGTGAAGGATTCCCTTTAACTTCACGGGTATCCGAAGAATTCAAAGATAAATATCAAATTTCGGACATTGTTCCGGCTATCTCCAAATTGGAAAAACAGGTTGAAAAAGTCGGGCAGGAAATAGGTCTCACGGATGCCAATGAGACGATCATTGAGTTTAAAAATGGTTTTCTAAAACTAAGTCTGATTCCTGACCGTAAAGAGTTTTTTGTGGTTATCGCCGATCATAATACGAATCTCGGTTTACTGCGTATGGAAACAAAGAAATATATTAAACTGATTGCCCGGGAATTATGATTATTAATTAATCGGCAAATTTATCAGCAGCCGCTGTTTTTATTTTTCGGGTTCGGTATAATCCAATACAATTTCATTGCCTGAATATTGTTTATACTTCATGGAAGCGGCATGGCGGTATCGGGCAAGCAGTTCTTTGATTTTAATAATCGCCGCATCTATTTTGGTTAGATACTGCTTTTGAGTTTCTGTAATCAACTCTTTTGGAATCGATTCTTTAAGCAGGTAAAGGTTGCCTGTAATTACGGTCAAAGGCTGATTGATCTCATGATTGGCCGTAGCTGACATGGCCAAAGCCAGATTCTTTCTTTCCAGTTCGATAACCTTATCCCGTGAGTGTTTTAAATCGATATGTGTTTTTAAACGGGCTAATAATTCCACCCGGTTAAAAGGACGGAATACATAATCGGCGGCCCCGGCCTCGAATCCTTTTACGATGTCTTCAGTTCCGGACATGGAGGTTAAAAATATAATAGGAATCGATTGTAACTTGGCATCTTTCTTGAGTAATTTGCAAACCTGATAGCCATTTAACTGCGGCATCATGACATCAAGTAAAATTAAATCAGGGATTACGGCATTTATTATATCCAGAGCTTTTCTGCCCGATTGAGCGCTGAGAACCTCGTAATTTGCCTTTTTTAAAATTATTTCAAGCAGCCTGATATTCTCCTGACTATCGTCGACCACCATTATCAGACCGTTTTTTTTCTCTTCACTCATAACAATTGTAGTTATTCGTCCATAATGCAAAAAATATTAATTGACTAATACAGGTAAAATATTGCATGACATCATCGGTTATCATACTTTTAGGTTCAAAAGTACTAAGGTTTTATAATGATTGTAAAATTTTTTTTAAAAATATTTTTATTAATAATGCTTTGCTTTCTTTGTTCCTGTTCTTCCGGGTCTGTCGCTAAAAAAGATGTGCACACTTTGGCGCAGAGCGAATACGAAAAAGGCTGTAATTATCTGAATGCTGAGCAATTGGATGCCGCTGAATTTTATTTTCAGAATGCAGCCTTACTGGACTCATCCTTTGCACCGGCTTACGAAGGTTTGGCCAGAATCAGCCTGTTCAGACATCAGGTGAATAAGGCTGAGTTTCTGATTGACAAATCGTTGTCTTTATCTCCGGCCTGGGCGCCCTCTCTGCTGGTAAAAGCACATATCGAGATCGAAAGGGGAAATTATTTATCTGCAATCAAAAAATTAGAAGGAATGATAAATACTAATCGCTCGGATGAATCGATGTTTTATCGGGAAAAGGATTTGGAAGAAGCATATCTTTTAATTATTAAATCTTATTTGAAAACGGGACAATACCAAAATGTAATTTCTTATCTTGATCATGCGCTGGAAAAGTATCCTGCATCTTCTTATCTCCGTGAGACGGAGGCTCAGCTTAAACATGTGATTTCCGCGGTAAATTTAGGTTCTGATAATTTGAAAAATATCTTTCTTAAGAATAAAATAACCCGGGAGGAGACCGCCTTTGTAATTTATGAATGGTTCGGGCATTTTTTTAAGAATAATACAAATCATGCTGATCTGCCAAAAGATATCAATGAAAAGGATAAGTATTTTTCTGCGATACGAATTTTGAGTGGTTATAGAATAATGCCCGTTTATCCCGATGGATTATTCCGTCCTCAAAAAGAAATCAAACGCGCGGAGTTGGTTTTAATTCTGCATAAACTTTTTGGTTTAACAAGCGCTGAAAAACCGGGTTTTTCTCACGGAACAATAAAGAGTTGTGCGGATGTTCCTGAAGATGCCTATTACTTTGAAGCGCTGCAAACGCTTATAGCCAATCATATTATCGTCTTAAACAGTGATCAGAGGTTTTACCCCGATCTTTGGATAAGCGGGCTGGAAGCGGTTTCCTGGATTTATAATAGCTTTTTATTAATTGATAACAGGTAAAATTAATCAGACGGTTTTTTATCTGAATCCGCCCAACGATATTGTTTAATCTGACCCAATAAACCAAAAGTCAGCACATAAGGCAGATGAAGCAGTTCAGCTAAAGGCATCCAGTGTAAAAAACGCCGGTCTTCTATGAGAAATCCGGCCTTAATCATAAAAAGAATATCGGCCAGGGACTTAATCAGGAATACGGCCAGTGTATTGTAAAAAACCGCCTGTTTAAACAGGCCAATAATGAATCCCACAAAGATCAGTAAATAAAAAATATAATACATTATCAGGCTGAAGGTTACTTTAAAAGGATAATCAAATCCTTTACTGGCGTAACGGATACGCTGATTAAAGAACTGTTCCCAGGTTTCCGGAGGACGGTTGTGCACATGAGCGGCCGCTGCCGGGGCATAAGTAATTTTGTATCGGCCGGATTCCCGCACCAGGGTCAAAAATAAATCATCATCGCCGGACTTAATGGATCTGTACGGGCCAAAACCTTTTAGTTCCAGATACACCTTTTTGCGATATGACATATTTGTTCCCACACAGGTTATGGGATATCCGGCGCCGGCGCTGGCCGCGGATATCGAAGCATGGGATAAATATTCCAAAGCAAGGATTTTTTTTGGGATTGGGTCTTTTTTGATAACTTCATAGGGAGCGTAGCCCAGAACCATGTCCACATCTTCCGAATAATAGGAGACCATAGCGGATATCCAATCCGGCCCGGGCCGTCCGTCCGCATCAGTCAGCAGAATTATTTCCCCGGAGGAATAGCCGATCGCCGTGTCAATAGCCCTTTTTTTGGGTGCAAAATATTCAAGTTCATCATAGATATGAATACCTTTAAACTGCGAATACTTTCTGCACATGGCATCTATGATTTGCGGCGTTCGATCCGTCGAACGGTCATTGACTATAATAAACTCAACTTTATTTCCCGGATAATTTTGCAGGGCCAGTTTTCCAAGGCATTCCGGCAGATTGACTTCTTCATTATGGGCACATACGATCACGCTCACCCGGTGAATAATATCCTGTCTTTTTTGTTTGCGGATTTGTGTTAATCCCATATTATATCGGTATAGTGTATACAGGTATAAGATGAGAAAGCAATAAATCATTATCAAAAACGTGACCATGTAAAATTTTAGCAATTAATCCAATAAATGCCAAATTAAAATATAAAAATGTCATTATTATTTTATAATTCTTTCATTGGTAAAGTTTTTTATACCAGGCCCATGATCGAGAACATCGTTTATTATTAAGATATAAAAATCTATTTTGGCGAAAATTCGGTATTTTTAATATTCCTGATGCATAACTTTTTTCCGGTTCATAAGGGGCTATCTTGAGAAGCAAAAATTGATTATATTACAACCCTTTAAAACAAACGGGTAATAAAAACAGAGGAGAAAAGACCTATGGGCAAAGGTGATATGAGAACGAGACGCGGTAAAATTTCACGCGGGACCACCGGTAAAACCAGACAAAAAAAACGCAAAATAGAAAGAACTACTAAAAAATCTGATAAATAATCGGCATTATTTCATAACTGCTCAAATGATGAATGCAAGTTTTAGGACGGTTTACTCTAATTGAATGGCAATCTCTTTTGTCTGGCTCTGCATATTCATCCAGTTTGTTGATTTGACCTGAATTTTCAAAGTTCCTGTGTTCCGGGATTCATTCGGTTTAAATATATCTTCTATTTTTTCTCTAGGGCAATCAGCGCTTATCGGAAGAATGTTATACTCATGTTTTTGTTGTTTTCCGAGGATTTCTCTGTAGTGAATGGCCGAAAGATAAATTGATTTCATGCCCTGTTCATCTTTCCCGGCGTAGACTATGGAAAGGGGTTTATTTTTAGATGCTTTTACAATAACCGGATCGTCTTCCTGATTAAAAGAAACCGTTTGTTTCTGATTACCCATAAAATATTCAATCGTTACCTCAGCGGTGGGGTAAGTGGCATCGGATTCCGGTTCATCAAGACAACTATCTTTAACCAGACCCGGACCGCACTGATTAAGCGTTATTAAAAGACTACAAAAAATCAACAAGCTGTAATATGACTTTTTTCCGCTCATATTCAAACTCCTAAGTTTTGCTTGTTTTAAATTGATTGAGATCTAAAGATAATTTTAACACAACTTACAAGCATATTTGCCGTTATACAATTTAATTTTTGTGAAGCTGTATTTTATATGATTACTTATCTAAGATGTCATAAATAATTAGATTTTAAAAAAGATTCGTTGTTTTTATTGATTTTAGTCCGCTGTTTTAGACGATCTGGAAAACAACCCCAAAAAAAAGTTATCAAAAATAACTTGCCGCTATCTTCAGATAGCGGGATAAAAATAACCGGAAAATGGGGCTTTAGCCCAATTATAAACTTCCATCTGGGACTGAAGTCCATTTTATTGGAGCTGTACTAATCCACGATCTAAAGATCGTGGCAAGTTAGAATATTTATTTAGGACAGATGTGAAGGCGGATTGGCTATCTATAATTTGAATGGAAATTATAAATTTTTTATTATATCCCGTATTCATTAATTACATAGAAAATATGATTAATCAAATTCATTTATCCGATACCGTTAAGAATAAACTGCCCGGTATTAAATTTGGCACCGTGACATCCGGGAATATCCGTGTTGTGAAAGAAATGGAAACTTTTGATCAATCTCTGAATGATCTCATCATATTTCTGAAGAACAAATTTGGCGATCAGCCTCTGTCGGGTGATCCGATCATTTCAGCGGTCCGGCGGTTATACTATCGGGTGGGCTGGGAGCCAACCCGGTATCGGCCTTCATCCGAGGCGCTTATAAGACGTATTATCTCGGGAAAAGGATTATACAGAATCAACAATCTGGTAGATTTGGGAAATCTTATTTCCGCTCAGTTTCATCTGCCCATGGGGCTGTATGATGCCGGAAAAATCAATGGAGAAATTGAACTGGATGTCGGCAAAGCCGGCGAACATTATGAAGGCATCAGCAAAGAAATTATTCACGCCGATGGTAAGTTGATTCTAAGAGATAAAGTCGGCATATTCGGTAACCCCACAGCGGATTCAAAAAGGACATCAATTCAGAGTAATACCAAGGGGATTCTGGCTTTATTTTTTTGCCCCCAGGAAATTGAAGATTCCTATATTAACGATACCCTGAAGAAATTAAAAGACTATTATCAGGCCTTTTCAACGGATGATATTTCCACTGAAATAGTTAAATTTCAGTGAATTAAAATCATTTTCCCTGTCTCTCTGAATTTTCTCCCGGTTGAAATATCTTTTCCGTTTACTCTGTAAAAATACATTCCGGAAGATCTGCCGGCCGGCATGTATAAAGTATACTGATGCTCTGCAAACGCTTCCTGTGTTCCTATAAAAATGCTTTTTATTGGTTCGCCGAGAATATTATAAATGTCTATGCTCACTTCCATCGGCCGGCTAAACGAATAACGAATCGTTGTGGAGGGATTGAATGGATTGGGAAAGTTCGGTTTCAGGTTAAAAACAACGGGTTGGTTGCTATTTTCATTTGATCCATTCAGATAATTGAATGCCGCCAGGGTATTGATAATACCCCATCCGAGTAAGGTATCAGGAGCAAAAGCCTGCGAGGCTGTATTTTTCAGCGCTGAGCGAATATCTCCCGGCGATGCATTGGGAAATGCGCTTAATAATAATGCGCCGCTTCCCGCGGCTAACGGACAGGAAAATGAGGTCCCGCTATCTTTAACATATCCGGTTGAATTACTGCCTGAGGCTAAATACACATAAGCGCCCATGGCCGCCAGATCCGGTTTGATTCTTCCGTCGGATGTAGGTCCTACGGAGGAAAATGAAGCCCGCTTATCTCTATCCGTAACAGCGGCTATGGCCAGAACATGCTCACCGTCGGATGGCGTAATGATATAATGCCATGAGGATTGCGCTTCATTACCGGCGGAATTAAATATCAAAATGCCCTTGTCAGCCGCGATTTCAGCAGCGACAGTTGTTCTGGCGGTTTTACCATCCAGCTCTTTGTAATGATAACTGGCCTCAACATCGTCAAATTCATAATAACCAAGTGAACTTGAAACCAGATCCGCTCCGCAGCTATCAGCCCATTCAATGCCGGCAATCCAAAAATCTTCTTCAATCGGCGTTTCGGAGGAGGCAACCTCTGTTCTGCCTAATATAAACGAAGCCTGATAGGCGGGACCTATCAGCTTTCCCGGAGCATAACCGGCCAGCGCCGAGAGAGTATAAGTGCCGTGAGAATCGTCCTGCACATCGGGATCGTGCTCGGCAAAATCCCAGGTATCGACAATATCAAGCGTACTAAACGCTTCGTGATCATAGAGCAAGTTAAACCCGGCGTCCAGCATACAAATTAAAACGCCCTGCCCGTAATAACCTTTCTCATGCAGAGCGGGAATTTGTATTTGTGCAAGCTGGGTATACGACTGCCCGTACAAATCATTTATCGAAGCAAACGATTCATTAGCACTCATTGCTTCGTATTCAGGTTCGGGCGGTTTGTTTTTATACGATATGACGCTTTTAATACCGGTTACAAAATCAAAGGCTTCAATGTCGCTGATATTTGAATCAACAATTTCTACGCTGATCGCGTTCAGCCACTTGGATATTGTTCTGATACGGTTGATGTATGGACTAATTTGATCAATATAAGGTTGATAAACCGGCAAATCATAGAAGTCAGTTAAATCAGCGGCAGTTTTTAACTTCATTCTTCGTTTAAGAGATCTTTCACTTACAAGTTTCGCCGGCTTGGATAAAAAATAAGTTTCTTCCGGCCCTTTATCTTTAAAATAAATCCAGACTTTTTGCAAATCCTGCGCAGCCACAGAAACATCCTGAGGCTGGGCATTCACAAAGATTACAACGGCAAATAAAACAAGTAATACTTTATTCATCATGCATAATTCTCAGAGTTACCATACAATCTATATCAATTTGTTTTCTAAATCAATCTTCATCGTTTTTATAAAGCATATTATCCTTGCCTTATAATCCCAATGGGTTTAACTTTTTGTTCATTATAAACATAAGATTTAAAAATGGAAAAACTATTCATTTATTCCGGACCGGCAGGTAAATATTATTATTTCCAGGATAAGATTGTTGAAATGGTCCGGAATGGTGAAAACGGTTATTTGTATATTCTTCCCGTTAACCGCGCCGTACGATATTTTAAAAAGAAACTTATAGACGCCGCGCCCAATCAGGTCCTGATTGATCCTCCGGTTTTTACATTCGACGGTTTTTTGTTAAAGTGTTTCAGTGAATTAAATCCTGGCAGACAGGTTATCGGCTCCGATTTAACTCAACTTATTATCGAAGAAATACTGGATAAGCATAAAACCCATTATGAGTATTTTAAATATAAAGATAAATCCGTAACCGGAGCGGTAAAAAAAATATCGGATGTCTTAAGCGAGCTGAGACGTTATGGATATGACAGCCAAAAATGGGGAAAAATCGATCATAATACTCTAAGAATACCGGAAGAAAAGTATAAAGATTTTCATTCTCTGTTTGAGCAATTTGAAGAAAGATTATCCACAACATTTATTGATGAGTTTTTTGCGATGTACCTGGCGGCGCAACAACTGAATGAAAAGCAGTTTCGTAGAATCTGGCCCGATGCAAATACAATTTATATAAATGGTTATGATCTTTATACCCCCGCTATGACCGAAGCCATTCGTAAATTAAGTCATTGGCGCCGGGTTGAAGTAAAAATAGAAAGTTCCGAAGAAAATCAGGATTTATTCATGCAAACCAGAGAAATTTTCCGGTCGCTCGGAAGCATTAGTCCTGAAATTATTAAGACGCCTTCTTCACCTCTCAGTAAACAACTATTTAACCGGAATTCCGCATATGATTTATTGACGGAGCCTAAAAACAAATATCAGATTTTAGCGGGTAAAAACCGTGAATATGAAGTCATTGTCATCGCTGCAAAAATACGGGAACTGTATCATGAAAAAAAAATAAGGCCGGCAAAAATAGCGGTAACTTTTTCGAATCTCGATTGTTATGCCCCGATGATAAGAAAAGTATTTAAAGATTTTAATATACCCTTTAACTTGTCTACAGGAAATCCTTTAAACCAGTCACCCTTAATCCAAAAATACATCAAGATATTATCCGTTGTAAATGAAGGCTTTAAAACACAAAGCGTATTTGAGATGATGTTTTCATTGATGAGATTTTCCGAAGAGGAAAACGGGCTGATGGCTTTGTATCGTTTTATAATTGATCAGCGGATAAGGTATTTAAATTCCGGATGGGCTGAAATTGTCAGGCGTAAAATCAATGATTCAGACGTTCTTACGGATGGCGATAAGCAAAAATTGACAGCCTGTTTAACAAAGTATCATAAGAAGCTGAACATCCTTTATGATTTTAATCAGGATATGACGATAGAATCATTCCGCAAACAGTATCTGAAAGCGCTTAAGGAATTTGATTTATTGAACTGGTATAAAATGGAAGCATCCTGTTTAACGGAACGCCAACGGGAAGCCGAATTCAGAGCTTTTAACCGTTTCATTAAACTGTTTGAAAAACTACTATGGCTGCTTTCCCAAATTTACGGGCAGCAACCGGTCACATTTTTGAAAATATACCGATTGATGCTTACGATGATTAATCATGCCAGTTATAGTCTGACGGAAAAAAACAACTACGGTGTTCAAATTCTTCCCCGGCTGGAAGTTATGGCGACGGATCATGATATTCTTTTTGTCGGCGGACTGATTGAAGGTGAATTTCCACACATTTCTTCCAAAGATATTTTTTTCAACGACGAGCTAAGGGCCAAACTCGGTTTGGCGGCCGCAGAAGAATTCCTTAACCGGGACCGATTATCCTTTTATACATTAATGGAATCTCCGGCAAAACAAATTTTTCTAACCTATCCTCTGTATGAAGAAGATCGCCTGTTGATTCCTTCGACTTTCATTTCGGATCTGAATGATATTCTTTCCGATAAAATTGAACAGGCTGAAACTGATGAAGTGTATTATCTCAACAAAGACAATATGCTGGTTTGCCTGGGTGCTTCAATTTATAATAATGATGCAGATAATTTTGAGCGTGATATAAAAAACTTAATCAGTACCGGTTATGATATAGAACGGATTTTATCGGGATTGCAAAGGATAAAAATTCAACGGGAACGCCGTTTATTTCAGTTGCCGGGGTTTTTTGAAGGCAACCTTTCTTCCAATCCGGAAATCGTTAAACTACTTACCGATAAATATCAGAACTATAGCTGGTCTTCGACATCCCTGGAAGATTATGCCTTTTGTCCCATGGTTTTTTTTCTAAAGCAGATTCTGGGCCTCGAAGAACTTCCCGAGCAGGATGAAGAAATTTCTCCACTGGATCGGGGGCTGGCCGTCCACAAAATTTTTTACAGGTTTTATTCCTTTCTAAATCAAAAAGACCAGTGCCATCAACCGGCTTTGTTTTTAACAGATTTGCTGCAGATAGCGGAAGAAGTTTTGAATAAATTACCCTGGGAAGGATTTTTAGGCGAACTGGAAAAAATAAATCTGACAGGATCGGACTTACAGCCCGGTTTACTGCAAACATACCTGGAATATGAACAGGAGCAGATCAATGCAACGGGATTCGTACCATCCCATTTCGAATTAAGTTTTGGCAGAAGAAGGCGCGATGAAAGCGATCCCGATTCCGTTGAACAACCTGTCCTAATAACCGGCGCAAACGACGCTATTAAGCTTTCCGGAAGTATTGATCGCATTGATGTTCATTCCGACGGCAGGGTCCTGATACTGGATTATAAAACAGGTGAAACGTCGACAAAAATTAATGCCGTTCATTTTTACAGAGGCACCAATTTTCAGCTTCCGCTATATGCAAAAGTATTAAGTGTATTAAAACCAGGACTAACGCCGGTCTTTTTAGGATATTATCTTGTAAAGTCTTCGCAAAAATGTGAGCGGGTGCCGGCATTGGCAGACGGCCGGTTGTTTAACGAAATAAAAACAAAAGTGTCCGTTACCCTGCCGGCTAATCCATACCTGAATACCGAAAATCAGCCGTTATCATTTATAGAATTTCTTGATAGGGTGGTTGATCTGGCTGTTCATCAGATCAGCCGGTTAAAAAAAGGATTTTTCGGGCATACCTTATATCCGGAAGATTTATACTGCCAGAGTTATTGCGATTACCGGCGTATATGCCGGAAAAATATAGCCAAACTGAAATACTTATCCATGCAATCCGCGCAGGAGAATCGATAAGATGGCTGAACTGACACAGAGACAGCGGGATGCGCTGGCCCTGGACAAAAATATATCCGTAACCGCGGGAGCTGGTTCCGGAAAAACCAAGATTCTGGTAGACCGGTTTCTTGAAATCGTCAGGGAAAATCCAAATAGAGTCAGGCGTATTCTGGCCATTACTTTTACAAAAAAAGCGGCGGCGGAAATGCTGGAGCGTATTGTTACCGAAATAAATCATCGACTCGAAAACACAAAAAAATCACAGGGCAGGCATTTCCTTCTGCAAATTCGCGACCATATCAGCGGCGCATCGGTTTCCACGATTCATGGATTTTGTGCCCGGATTTTAAGAGAATTACCTTTTGAAGCACAGCTTTCCCCGGATTTTACCGAAATCGATGAAATGCAATCCATAATGTTAAAACAGAAAGCTATTGAAAATACCTTTAAATGGCTCGATGAATGTCCGGCTGAGGCAAGATCAAAGTATTTCAAACTATTTACAGCGCTCTCCGTGCGAACCGTAAAAAGTATGCTTGACCGTGCGTTATCTTCTCCTTTTGAAATGCAAAGCATAATTAACCGGTTTAAAAATGAAAATGAAGATGCTTATATAACGACGTTGGAAAACGACTGGCTGGAAAAAGCAGGCCATATTACCGGGATAAACGAACTAAAAGAGATATATCGCCGGGCTAAAGCGATAACGGCGGTGGATAACATAGCGGAAAAAAGCGACAACGGAATTAAAACAAGCACTGTTCTGAAATCAATAGCCCAATTAGAAGAAGTAAATCTATTCAGTATAGCCGGTATAGACGCGGCTTTTTCAATTATTTCCAGATTAACAAAAAAAGAGGATAATTCCGCTTACGATGGTATAAGTCAATTAGGAGGAAAGAAGAGCTGGAATTTGCATTGCACACAGCTATTAGTGGATTTAAGTAAATTTTGTGCGCCTCTTGCAAAAAAGATACAGCAGGAAAACCCCGGTCCCGCGCCCGGAAATGCGGATCGGTTATGGTATCGTTTAATGACTGTTTTTTTAGAAATTTATGAAAATACTGAAAACAATTATCGGGCGGTTAAAGAAGAACTGGCGGTTGTTGATTTTGAAGATTTACAACTGGCAACGCTCAAACTGTTATCCGGTAACAAAGACATCCGGCAGGTTTTATCATCCCGGTATGATTTTATTATGGTTGATGAATTTCAGGATACGAATGCCTTACAATGGATGATTATAGAAGAGCTGTGCAAAGACCAAAATGATAAACTTAAGAAAAATAAGATTTTTATTGTCGGCGATCCCAAACAGTCTATTTATGGTTTTCGAAATTCCGATGTCAGAATTTTTTCTGAGGTAAAAAAACAAATAGCGGCGCTGGCAGGTTTTGAGAAGGAAGCAGATTATTCCGGGAATATCATATTTGAAGAAAGTTTTAGGTTTTTACCGCGTCTAAATGCTTTTATCAATCAGGTCTTTCGGCATGTCTTAACCAATAGCAATGATAATCCCTATGAAGTTGACTTTCATCCTTTAGAAACCAAAAGAAATCTGCCGGGAACCGGTGACGTGGAGTTGGCTGTTTTAAATGATGCCCTGCCCGAAGAAGAGTATATAGCTCTTTCAATTAAGAATTTAATCGATAAACGACTAAGTGAAGAAACGGAACAACCGATTGCCTATGGTGATATCGCCATTTTACTCAGAACACGAACCCATTTGCTTGAAGTAGAACAGGCTCTACGTAAATATATCATTCCGTTCAAAACCGCGGGAGGCGTAGGTTTCTGGCAGAGGCAGGAAATTTTCGATTTCTATCATTTATTGAGATTTCTAAATAATCCTCTGGACGATCTGGCGCTTATTGCCGTGTTACGATCCTCGCTGTTTGCCGTTCCGGATTCTGCGCTATTTCTTTTATCCAAAAAGGAAGCAAAGCATTGGTTATATAAATTAAATTCCGATTTTAATGATCTGCCGTTGGATAAAAACGACAAAGACTATATCTTTCATGTTCGCGAGTTACTAAAAAAATGGCTGGATCTAAGACACCGTATTCCACTGGAAGATTTGCTGCATCTTATTGTTGATGATGTTTGTTTAAGACTGGTTTTTGCCGGAGAATTAAACGGTGAACAGTTAATCGCCAATATGGACAAACTGATTGAACAGGTCCGCAATTACAGCGCATCCGGCATCGGCGGTTTGGATGGGTTTATCAAAAATATTAATGAATTAATCCGCGAGGAAATGAGGGAAGGCGAAGCGAATATTGATTTGGATGACCAGCGTACGGTAAAAATCATGACCATACACGCTGCAAAGGGCTTGCAGTTTCCGGTTGTATTTGTCCCTTATCTCAACCAATCAAGCACAAGAAAACCTTTTAGTATCCTCCTTGACCCCGATTACGGAATGCAGATGAAAATTAATTCGACCGCAGAAAATTCAAATCAAAAATCCTATATTTCCTTTCTAATTCAAAAAAGAAACAGGATGAAAGAGATAGCGGAAGCACGCAGATTACTGTATGTTGCTGTTACAAGGGCAAGTGACCGCCTCTATTTATCAGCCTCATTGAAAGATAAGGAAAAACCGGAATCTGATTCGGCCCTGAAATTTCTGTCTTCAGCCCTGTTAAGCCTGGGAATAGACATAAAAGAGCCGGGCCTAAAAAAGACAAATGATTTTGAAATCAATGTGGTTCATGATATATCATTTTCTAAAATTCCTGATACCTTGGGCGATACGTTTAATGCATCCGTTAACAGGCTGACCAAAATTTTAGAAAAAGAAGTAGCAGGCGCTGAAAACGCAGATTTATTCAGGATAGAAGATACGCCGGAATCGCAGGTTTTCTCCGCAACGAGCATAATGACTTTTATTGAAAATCCGCAATACTATTATCAGCGTTATCATTTAGGCTTTTTTGAGGGTGATTATGAAGCCTTTGCGGAAGATGTTTATACCACTGATTTAAATATGCTCCGTGGTAAGATTGTCCATAGATTTTTAGAATTGCTTCCCGGGTCGGACTCCGAAAATGAATTGATAAATCAGGTTTTATTTGAATTCGAGGTTTTTGAAAATAGTCTGAGAGAACAGATGACAAATGATCTGATCAAATATAAACGGCAGTTGTCCGGGTCGCCTGCAGGACGCTCTGTTTATAATACCGGTGAATATAAAAATGAAATCAGCATAACGATGAAGATTGGGAACCATTATCTGACAGGTACCTTGGATCGCATTTATAAAAATAGTGATCAGGTATGGGAGGTACTGGATTATAAAACCAATAAAATTTCAAAAGATGATGTAAAAAAGCAAAGCCGGCATTATCTGTGGCAGATTAAAACATATGCGCTGCTTTTAAGCAGGCTTTATCCCGAACAGCAACAATATCCGGTAACTTTATATTATTTGTATCCGGATATTCTGGACACCTATATTTTTGATCATAAAGATGTAAACAATATTTATTCTGAATTCGCGGATAAGCTTAAAGAAATAACCGGGAAGTATAATACGGTTTGAAATCCTATTCTGAGACTATAGTATCATAAAGTAACCGGTTTAAGGAATAAATTTGAATAAATTATACTTTTGTAAGTAAAATGGCTTTCAGGAAAAATGCTTAAATTTAATTCATCAATTTAGGAAGTAAATGAGAAAAGTTATTATTATATTGTTTTTTGGGATTAGTATAATTTTTGCAGATGATAATATGAAAGCGCATCACACAGTCGACGGCTTTAAAAATCCACTTCCCGGTTTTAAGGAAAATGGATTGGCAGATTTTTTCAAATGGGCTGTTTGGGATAAGCTTACAGGTAACTATCCCGCCAAGCCGGACAGTTATAGTTTTAAACTAATGCCGAATGACGGTGAATTTTTAAGACAGAATAAAGACCAATATACCGTGACATGGGTAGGCCATTCGACGTTACTGATACAGATCGGAGGCATGAATATTCTTACCGATCCGATCTGGAGTAAACGAAGTTCACCGGTTCAATTTGCAGGCCCGGCCCGATATGTGGAAGCGGGAATAAAATTTGAAAATCTTCCCCCTATTGACATAGTTGTAATCTCGCATGACCATTATGACCATCTGGATGAACAGACAATAAAAAAATTAGGAAACCGGCCGCACTATCTCGTACCATTAAGAGTGGGAAAATATCTGGAAGACTGGGGCATTGTAAAATACCAGGAATTCGACTGGGGAGACAGCGTTAAAGTTAATAATGTCCTGTTTATATGCACACCAGCCCAGCACTTTTCTGGCCGGTCACCATTCAGAAGAAATGATACGCTCTGGTCAAGCTGGATAATTAAAAGTAAAGACTATTCGTTTTATTTCGGGGGCGACTCCGGTTATTTCCCGGGTTATTTGGAAATCGGGGAAAAATATGGCCCTTTTGATATGGCGGCTTTACCGATAGGCGTTTATATGCCAAGATGGTTTATGAAACCTGTACATTTAAATCCGGAAGAAGCTGTTCAGGCTTATCTCGATTTACAGGCACAAAAATTCATTGCCATTCATTGGGGAACCTTTGATCTGGCTGATGAACCGTTGGATTGGCCGCCGGAACACCTGAGGATTGCAATTGAAAAAAAACACCTGAATCCGGATAATTTTCTGATTTTAAATCATGGTCAAACTCATATATTAAAGGAAAAAGGTAATATTCAGGCCCGGCCGACAAAGCCTTAATAGTTAATGTTTATCTTATTCGATTTCCGCGAATAAAGAATGTATAAATAATATTAATCATCTGTATTAATATTTATACGCATAACCACTAATACGTCATTCTCCAAATCGAAAAATAATTCGCCTGCTTAAAGTAGTATTTTCTGGTTTGAGTAAAAGACCGATTCCGCCCCGGGACACAGAACAACGATTTTAAATGGCTACAAGCGGTATCAGCATCTGCTGGTAACCAATATATCTCGACAATCCGGTTACATTATAGCGTAATAAAACCCGGAGAAAGGTATTCGAAATATAATATTACACTGAAAATGCGTTCTTAATGCCGAATGGTTAACAAGAATGCACGGATAAAAATATTGCACTTTACCGATTCTATGGATGAGTCCGGGTTTGCCCTTAACGTATTTTACTCCTAAGAACTCACTTCACAGCGGCCAATGCAACACAGATGCAATGATACCGGTTCATACATTTTTCGAAATCACCGATGAAAAAAGCCTCAGTGCGCTTTCTTTTTAATTTTAAAAGGTTTAAAACTTATCGGGAAAGCGTATTTGCGAGAGGGTAATTACAGGTAATGATGAACAGATATATAAAAAAAGGGAAACCATACAGATTTCCCTTTATTGATTTTGCAAAGTTTATCCAACTAAAGTTAAATTCTTAGCAACTGGACCTTTGGCTCCGTCTTCCACATTAAATTCGACGGCTTGTCCTTCTTCCAATGTACGGAATCCATCACCAGAAATTTCTGAATAATGAATGAAAATATCTTCGCCATTATCAAGACTAATAAATCCATAGCCTTTCTTGGAATCAAACCATTTTACTTTTCCAGTACTGCGCTCTGACATGAAAAAAAACCTCCTAAAACATACATAAACCTAAGGATATCCTCATGTAAATTTATGCAGATATCCGTTAATTATTTCATCAGGGATGATAGATAATGCTTTTGGTTTCAGTCTGAATCATCGCTGATGAAGCCCAAATATAATAACATTTCACAGATAGGCAAAATATTCTTTTAAAATTTATAAAAAAATATAACTTCAGCATAAATATGTTGTTGTCCCGTTGAACTTCAAAAATGACAAAGCCTCAGTTTAGTTCTTATATAACTATTTACAGAATTCTCTATTTCAGCAAAGTCATTTTTACTGTTTGCGTCACCATCTCGCTCCGCATTACGGCAAAATATATTCCGGATGGAAGCAACTGGCCCATTGAATTTTTCCCGTTCCAGGTAAAGGTATGAATACCTGAACTAAGCGTACCGGAAAAAACAGAGGCTACCTTTTGACCGGTAATATTGAAAACATCAATTTCAACCGGTTTATTGTTATAGGGAATCTCCACTGTCAGATTAGTCACCGGATTGAAGGGATTGGGATGATTCTGATTGAGTTTATAAGATGAAGGCATCACCGAGAAGATATCAGTTGCAATAGCGCTGGGATTATATTTTAATGGAAGATTTAATATATCATCTGCAATCACGACATCAAAAGTATCATCCGGTGCATTAGTTGAGTAATATTGTTGCCCTCTCATCAATGAGTGTTGAAAACTTAAATCTGACCATACTGTTGAATCGACAATACTCATACGAATATGAACTAATTGCGTTGGAATGATAGGAACGAAATTTGCGTAATCGGGCGTACTTGAATATTCATATCCAGTAGTTATAGCAAATCTTGAAGCTGAATTATCAATTACATTAACAATCGAATATAAATATAATCCCGATCCAGGAATAAGTTCACCTTCAAGTAAAGTTCCTTTTTCAACTGTAATCCCACCCTGACTTACTATTGAGCTTCCAAAGCCTATTGTGCTATAATTAATATAAATCATTGCATCTCCAAGATGATGAGTATCTACTTTTGAATGAACCATTACATCAAAATCAAAATAATAGTTTGGAGCCGATCCAGTTAATATTGCATTAGCAAAAGTAAATGTTATTTCTGAAGCGATGGATGGAATAATAAGTAAAATTGAGAAAAATAAAGCTTTAAAGATTTTCATATCATATTCTCCTCTATAAATTTATTGGGGAACTTGTGTACCCCGACCTGAATTGACCTGCCAATATGCATTCTTATCATCATTTTGCACTTGACCATTTAAATTAAAATCTGCTGATTTATAACCAGCAGAGCCACTTTGAAGCAGCCAGTATGCATTTTTATCATCATTTTGAATCTGTCCGTTGGCGCTGGCATCACCGGCATACATACCATATATGCCCGTTGTCAACAGTTTTTGGGCTCCCGATCCATAGGTTTTATCCAGACCGGTGGTAAAATCGTACGAGCCTGATCCCAGGGTTAAACGAACCGGTGCGGCGCTCATGATGGATAAATGGTTACGATGATATATCACAACGTAATAATTACCTGAATCGGGTGAGGCAAAAAACAGCGGCTGAGTCCCGCTTGTATCAGCAATGGAACCATCCGATAACAGGAATCCGGCCCTCTTGGCCACAGCGGAAGCAGCGGATGTTCCCGAGCGCAATTCAACCAGAACCCAATCTACTGCATTTTCGGGAACAGAAGAGACGGTTTTCGTACAGTCAAAATTCCAGGGTGCAATATTATAGGGCTGACTCAGGGGTATATATCCCTGAGCGTATAAATTTGTGCTCATATCAGCTGTACCAAAAGGACCTTCGAGAAAAACTTTTGCGGATAAATTTACACCTGACACCTGGGAGATATAGACATCATCCATCCACAGCGAACCGCCGCTAAGGGATGTATAATAAAAAGACATGGCAAAAAAGGAAGTAGATGTATAGGTATCATCAAACGCAGAACCACAGTCCGTAAAATTATTTAAATTCCCGGTTGTATCTATGTGCATGCTCCATAATCCGTCCTTTTCTCTTGAGACAACTATCCCCACAGCACTTCCGGTTTTCCATTTGAAAGGCGCAGATAGAACCGTTCCTGTGTTGGCCCCGGAGGTTATACGCAACAATTGAAGCGTATCGGAAACGTTGCCTTTATTAACGCCTACGGAATAACCATTGCCCTCAATGCCGCTTATCATCAAATATACCCAAAAGCGGTCTAAATCAGAGGGTTCCCAGTTTCCGTTTTTCAAAACAACCTGCCAGGTTGTTTTACCGGCCAACACATCCAACCCGGGAACATCATGATACATATAACCGTTACTCGTATCCCCAGTGACATTGTGTTGTACAGAATAACTACCGTTAATGGGCTCCGTTCCGGATACTATCCATTCTCCAGGAGCATTTAACGCCCAACCATCGAGATTGCCATCTTCAAAATCATCGGAGAGATAAACTGTTTGTCCGAATAAATTGGATGCAAAAAATGAAAAGACCAATAAAAGGATAAATTTTTTCATGTAAGCCTCCTTTATTCTTCATTAGGATTCGGCGATGAACAAAAACACTCTGAATATTCATCGGAGAAGGCTAATCATTTGAAGTATACTGTTTACATATAAACGCACTAAAATATATATTAAGAAAAACGTAAATACAAATTCATAATTATTTATGTGAGTTGAAGCACTAAAGTTGTTATTGTCAGATAAATGAGTATACCGAGAATATCATTAAACGTAGAGATAAAAGGCGCGGCAGCCAGCGCCGGATCGATATTTAGCCTCTTAAATGTAAGTGGTACTATTGCTCCGATTATAGCGGCGTTATTTATAACCACAAATAATGATACCGAAAGAATAACCGCGAAAAGAATTCCATCCCAAAGATAAACAATTAAAAACAAAAGCCCGGAAAAAAAGAGACTGTTTAAAATTGAAATCCGGAACTCCTTAAACAACCGCTTTGAGGTGTCTTTAATACTGATATCGCCCATGGCCAAACCTCTGACTACAATCACGCTTGCCTGCTGTCCCGTAGATCCGCCCATGGCCATTATAATAGGTATAAAAAAAGCGATCATCGCCAGCTGTTGTAAGGTTACTTCAAACTGACTTAAAATATAAGCGGCTAACAGTTCTCCTAAAAAGGCTACTAAGAGCCAGGGCAGCCTGGCTCTGGAAAGAATAAATGCAGATTCTTCCATGATCTCCTCATCCGGAGCTCCGGCCATAAACGCCAGGTCTTCTGAACCTTCTTCTTCCAATACATCCACAATATCATCAACAGTAATTCTACCAATAATCTTATTTGATTCATCAACTACAGGAGCGCTTATCAGGTCGTATTTCTTAAATAGAGCAGCCACTTCTTCCTGATCCATATTCGCTCTGACAGCATGAATCTCAACGTTCATTATTTCGTTCAGGGTGGTATATCCCTTGGCCAGAACGAGATCGGCTAAATCCACCATCCCAACCAGCCGTTGTTGTTCATCAACAACCCAGATAAAATACAGGTTTTCAATTTCATCGCGTAATTCACGGATTTTCTCTATCGTTTCATTTACCGTTGCACTTGAAGGCATAGCAATGTATTCCAGCGCCATAATACCGCCGGCGGAATCTTCTTCATGATGAAGTAATTCCTGAACTTCATTGGAAGCTTCATCTTCCATTTTGCTCAAAACACCTTCGGCTATGTGCTCCGGCAGCTCTGCAACAAGGTCCGCCGCGTCATCGGACTCCATCTGATCAACCAGGCGGATTAACTTTTCTTCGGGGATATCTTCAATAACCTGATCGACAACCGGCGCATCTAATTCGGATAATACTTCGCTCGCCAGTTCATCAGGCAGAAGACTAAAAAGATATAAACGTTCTTCTTTTTTTAAACGATTGAGAATTTGCTCAATATCTGCCGGGTGAAGATCCAATATAATATTTAATAATGCGCCGACATTTTTTTCTTCAATAAATTTTTCGATATCCGGTAAGATAATATTCAGATCTGTGGAAACCATCTCTTTACTCTTTAATTCTTTCATTCAGTTCATTTGAAAGATTTATAAATCCCTCTACATCAATTTGCTCCGGCCTATCATTGAGATTTACTGATTTCAGAGAATATACAATTCTTTTATCAAAAATCCTATATAAGGAATTGCGTATCATCTTACGCCGGTAATTAAAAACCTGCCTGACAATTTGCCGAAATAAATCATGATTCTGTATTGCAGTGATTTCCTTATTCAGGGAAATTCTGATCACTGCCGAATCCACATTGGGTGCCGGTTTAAAATTAATTCTTTCCACATCAAACAGATATTCAACCTTGCCGTAAGTTTGGGCAACTACCGATGGAATGCCATAGTCTTTTGTTCCGGGCCGCGAAGCAATTCTTTCGGCAACCTCTTTCTGGACCATTAAAACCGCAATATTTATAATCTGATAATTATCTAAAATCCTGAATAAGATAGGCGTTGTTATGTTGTATGGAATATTACCAATAATTTTATTGGTATCCGTTTCTGCCTGGAAAACAGACTTCAGGTCTACCTGCATAAAATCACCGTGTATCAATTGCATCTTTTCAGAATATTTATCCTGCAGCGCCCGGATCAACCGGGTGTCGATTTCAACCGCATAATATTTTGCAGGGTTTTGCCGGATGATATGCGGACACAGAGCCCCATGGCCAGGTCCTATTTCCAGAATATGATCATTGGTTTGGATTCGAAGCGCCTCGACAATTTTTTCCTGAAGATACGGATTTTGTAAAAAATTTTGACCGAATCTTTTTAATGGCGGAGGCATTTTTTAAACCGTTTTTGACTATATCTGTAATTTAAAAAGAGATTTAGCATTTGACGTTGTAATCTGCGCAACTTTTTCCAGGGATAAATTTTTAGTCTCGGCAATTTTCCGGGCCGTATAGGTAATAAATCCGGGTTCATTTCTTTTCCCACGGAAAGGCATTGGGGTCAGGAACGGACTATCCGTTTCCAGCAGCATTTTATCTATTGGCGCATCTGAAACGAGGTCAAGCCCTTTAGCATTCTTAAAGGTAATATTCCCGGTGAAAGAGATAAAAAGATTTAATTCGATTACTTTTTGCAGATATTCAGAATCCCCGGAAAATGAATGCATGACGCCTCCGGATGCGCCGGGTTTCAATTTATCAAGTAAGGCCAGCATATCGCTATGCGCTTCCCGGTTATGGATGATGACCGGAAAGTGTTTATCTTTTGCCAGTGCGACCAGTTGGGAAAAAACCTGAATCTGCTTTTCTTTTTCAGCCCGCATATGGTAATAATCCAAACCGATTTCACCGACCGCGACTACTTTTTGATGAGAAAGCATATCTTCAATTATTTTTATATCATCGGAAGTCGTATGTTGACAATCGGTGGGATGAATGCCTACAGCGGCAAAAACTGTAGAAAACTGCTCCGCAATAGAAATTGCTCTTTCTGACGATTTGATATCCGTACCAATAGTAATAATAGCCGATACCTGGTTTTCCAGTGCACGCTGAATGACTGAAGGGAGATCATCATCAAAACTATCAAAATCCAAATGGCAATGCGTATCTATAAACATAAAAATTAAAACCGGGTTATTATCATCTGATATCAGCCCCTGATTTTATATCTTCCATTACCGTAAGTAAAGTAAGCTGATTCTCGTCGGATGCGGCCAAAAGCATCCCTTCCGATTTCAGGCCTCTGAGAACTGCCGGGGCCAGATTGTATACAACCACCACTTTTTTCCCAATCAGGTTTTCCGGTTGATAATGTTTGGCAAGTCCGGCAATGATTTGCCTGGTTTCATCGCCTACTCTAACGGAAAGTCTTAGTAAACGATCTGCTTTCTCAACTTTTTCGGCTTTAAGAATTTCGGCAATTTTAAGTTTTACCTTGCTGAATGTTTCTATATCAATCAATTCCTGTTCTTGCCGTGGTATATTAACCGGATTTGCTTTTTGTAATCGTTCTATTTCCGTGGCAATCGGACCGTCTTCGATTTTAGTAAATAAGATTTCAGGCGTATTAAGCTTATGCGAGTCTGGTAACATGCGAAAATCATCATAATCCCAGAAATCAGGTTTATAATAATTAAGCAGCTTCCAGATTTTTCTGCTTGTAAAGGGAATAACCGGTGCGCCCATCACCGACAGAATAAAACAGGTTTGAAGACATAAATTAATGGAAGTAGCGCACTGCGACGGATTTGATTTCCTGGTTTTCCAGGGCTCCCGGTCATTAAAGTATTTATTGGCAAACCGGGCCATATCCATAAAGTCTTTTATATATAGTTTAAACCTGAAATTATCGATATGACCACCCAGGAGCGCCGGGGCCTTTTTTAATACCGAGACCAATTCTTCATCAAATGCATCAAGTGTTCCTAATGGAGGAACCTTTCCTTCAAAATAACGGTGAGCAAAGGTTACCGTTCTATTGATAAAATTTCCGAGAATATCCGCCAATTCATTATTGTGCCGGGCCTGGAAATCTTTCCATGAAAAGTCCGTATCCCTGGTTTCCGGCAAATTACTGGCCAGGGTATATCTTAAAGAATCCGGTTCAAATTTTTGCAGGTATTCTTCCAGCCATACCGCATAATTACGCGACGTTGAGAGCTTATTGCCTTCCAGATTAAGAAATTCATTAGCAGGGACATTATCCGGTAAAACATATTGACCGTGTTCGGCAAGCATAGCCGGAAAAATAATACAATGAAATACAATATTATCTTTGCCGATAAAATGCACCAGTCTTGTATTTTGATTCTGCCAGTATTCTTTCCAAAGATCCGGATTACCCTGTTTAATAGCCCATTCCCTGGTAGCGGAAATATAACCAATCGGCGCATCGAACCAGACATAAAGCACTTTACCTGAAGCGTCAATCCCTTCTTGTTTCGCGATATCCTCAGGAATGGGAACGCCCCATGGCAGATCGCGCGTCACAGCCCTGTCCTTTAATCCTTCGCTAAACCAGCTCTTTATCTGTCCTAATGTATTCGGCTTCCATTCCGGATGACTGGCAATCCATTTTTCAAGTTTTTTCTGATACCTGGACAAAGGCAGATACCAATGGGTCGTTTCCTTTAAAACCGGTTTGGCATTGGTTATAGCGCTCCTGGGATTAATTAATTCGGCGGGACTCAGGGACGTACCGCATTTTTCACATTGATCGCCGTAAGCGTCGTCATAACCGCAGGACGGGCAGGTTCCTCTTACAAAACGGTCTGCCAAAAAAATCCCGGCTTCCGGATCAAACAATTGTTCTTCTTTTTTCAGAATAAACTGTTTCTTTTGAGCTAAAGTACGAAAAAAATCCTGGCTTGTCTGATGATGGACCGGAGATGAGGTTCTTCCGTAATAGGTGAAATCTATTCCGAAATCCGCAAAGCTCTTTTTGTTTCTTTCATGGAATTCATCGACTATTTTCTGCGGATCCACACCTTCTGCCCGGGCTTTAAGCATGATAGGTACACCGTGTTCGTCTGAACCGCAAATAAAAATAATATCACTTCCTTTTAATCTATGATATCTGACAAAAATATCAGCGGGAAGATAGGCGCCAGCCAGGTGTCCCAAATGAATCGGACCATTGGCATAAGGCAGTGCGCTTGTGACTAAAATTCGTTCGGACAATGTTATTAATACTCCTTTATTTTGAGACGCGATCAATTTAACGGGAAGGCTTTTAATATGCAAATAAGCCGGTTTCTAAACCATAAGAATTATTGAACCCGGTAAGTTGTTTTAACTATTGTATAAACAATACATTTTTTATAAAATGAATTGATGATGACAAAAACTGATTATTTATATCCCTGGAAGCATCCTAAACGTTATAATGCCTTTTCCGAATATCAGAAAAGCAGGTACGGGAATCGGGTTCAGAAAGTAACCGTAGATGCCGGATTTACCTGTCCCAACCGCGATGGCAGCCTGGCGAAAGGCGGTTGTATTTATTGTAACAATGAGAGCTTTAACCCCGGTTATAATTCTTCGCAGAAAAGCATTTCACAGCAGATTAAAGAAGGCATTGGTTTTTTACGTCAACGTTATAAAAATATTTATAAATTTATTGTGTATTTTCAACCATACAGCAACACCTATGCGCCGCTGGAAGTTTTAAAAAAATACTACGAAGAAGCGCTGAGTCATGAAGAAGTTATCGGATTAACCATCGGGACAAGGCCTGATTGTGTGGATGAAGAGAAACTGGACTACCTTGCTTTTCTGGCGAAGAATTATGATATCACCATTGAATACGGGCTGGAGTCTATTTCCGATGATACCCTGAAAAGGATAAATCGCGGGCATGATGTACAGGCCTTTATAGACGCGATGAAAATAACCAAAGAGCGTAATCTGAAAACATGTACGCATCTTATTTTCGGATTTCCGTGGGAAGAAATATCACTATGGCTTGAGACCGCTGAGTGGATTTCGGTTCAGGAGCCGGATTTTCTAAAAGTACATCAGCTCCATGTAGTGAAAGATACCGTATTGGCAAAAATGTATAAAAAATCTCCTTTCCCTTTGCTGGGATATGACGAATACCTGGAGATAATCATTCAGTTCCTGGAAAGACTGTCTCCGCATATTGTTATTCAAAGATTATTCGGAGAAGCGCCGCCAAGGACACTCATTGCACCGCATTGGAATATCCGGAATACCCGGTTAGTGAAACTGCTTGATGAGTTACTTGAAAAGAAAAATACCTGGCAGGGCAGATTATATGTCAAGTGATTTGCCCGTTAAGTTCTTTTTAAATATCGGGATTATTCTTTCTTCGGTTCTGCCGGGATGCACAACGATGGAGGACAAAAAATACCTGGAAATCAATAATCTAAAAAGTCTGGTAGATTCAGAATATGCCTTTTCGGCCATGGCCGCGGATTCCGGAATTAAGTCTGCATTTCTTCATTTCCTTTCCAGGGATGCTGTTGTATTTCGGCCCGGCCCGGTCAATGCGCATGAGTGGTATCATAACTCGTCGGAAAATAAAGCAAAATTACACTGGTATCCTTCGCAGGCCGGTATAGCCTCATCACTGGAAATGGGATATACCTATGGGCTCTGGGAATTAATCCCTGCCGGAAAAGATTCTGCAACAGCATTTGGTCATTATATCTCTGTATGGCGAAAAACCAAGGATCTGAGATGGAAAGTAATATTAGACTGGGGTCAGTCGCAGGTTAAAACGGGTGGTCAGGAAAAAGCGGTTTCGGTTTCGGAAATTGAAATTTATTCAGTTCAGGAAAATAAAAATCCAACAAATTTTGATATAATTTCGGATAAGAATATTGAGGGGCGGAAATTTTGGAATGTGGTCAATACCTATGCTTCTGAAAACCTGGTTGTATTTGTAGAAGGTGTGCCGCCAATTATTCGGAAAGAAAAGACTGCTAAAATGGAATATCCGTTAAATGATTTACAATTTGAGACTATCACCCAGAGCTGTTTTGCTAAATCCTGAGAAATGGGATATCAATTTGGGACAGCGTTCCGTGGGGATGACAAGTACATTTATTTTCTAGTCTGGAGTCTATCTGCCGATCAAAAAAATAAAATTCGGATTGCGGCCGTGAATCCGTTATCATAAGACGATTATATTTCAGGCTTATGATTTACTAATCCCGATCAAGGCATAAAAAGTTTTCCATTTAGAACTAAATTATTGCCATAAGCGGGCATTTCCAGTTCTATATAAAGTCCGAATTCAATTAATGAAAGCAAGGGATATTTCATCATTTATTGTTTTCGTTTGTCCGGGTTATTAATTGTGTAGATATTTTCCTCTGAAATTTTTATATTCTCGTCATAACATATTTAATAAACCTTGAATTTTCGAGGACAAATGATCAAATTATATGGTGTTCCTAATTGCAAACAAATTATTCAGACAAAAGAGTATTTTGCGTCAAATGAAATTGACAATGAATTCATCAATGTAAAGAAAGAACCTGTTCCCGAAAAACAACTTAAAGAAGTTGTCAGGCAATTAGGGTACGATAAAGTCATAAATAAAAAGGGATTAACGTATCGTAAATCAGGTCTTAAGGAAAAGAATTTAACGCCGGAAGAAGAGTTTAACTACCTGTTGGAAGAACAAGGTATGATCAAGAGACCTTTGATTGAGAAAGAAGGCAGATACTGGATTGGCTTTGATCCGGAAAGGATGAAAAGTTTTCTCAAATAATTTGTTGAAACTAAGGAATATACATGACAAAACTAACAGCAGTGATATTGGGAGGCGGGAGAGGAACACGCCTCGATCCATTAACCCGTCTGAGAGCCAAACCTGCGGTACCTATTGGAGGCAAATTCAGATTAATCGATATTCCTATGAGCAACTGCCTGCATTCAGGCGTTCGAAAAATCTTTATTTTAACACAGTTTAACACAGAATCGCTTCATCGCCATATTCATAATACGTATCGTTTTGATCATTTTTCTGAAGGGTTTGTGCGGATTTTAGCTGCCCAGCAAACCAGTGATACTCAGGACTGGTACCAGGGAACCGCCGACGCTGTCAGGAAAAATTTATTTTACCTGCGCAGTGCCGATGAACATATTATCATACTTTCCGGTGATCACCTTTATAGAATGGACTATAAAAAGTTTTATAATCATCATGTAGAGCAGGACGCAGACATCACCATTGCCGTTAAACCGATTTTTGAACATGAAGTGAAAGAATTTGGTATAGTTAAAGCCGACGAAAATTCTAAGGTTACCGATTTTTATGAAAAACCTCAGGAAAAGGAAGTCCTGGATAAATTCAGCATTAAAAATGAATTGTTTGAAAAATTTAAAATGGATGCACAGGGAAGAACACATATAGCCTCGATGGGTATTTATATTTTTAAAAAGAAAGTGCTGTTTGAAATTTTGGAAGCCAGCGATAAAGAAGATTTCGGGAAAGGGATTCTACCGGATAGTATTAAAACCCAAAAAGTGTTTGCCTATTTCTTTGACGGCTACTGGGCAGATATCGGTACCATGCGTAGTTTCTACGAAGCTCATTTTGAGTTAACAATGCCGGTGCCGCGTTTTAATTTTTATGACGAGGCTTATCCCTTTTTTACGCATCCAAGGTTTTTACCAGCCTCCAAAATATACAATTGCCAGATTAATCAGTCTTTAGTCTCGGAAGGCAGTATACTGCTCGGGTCTATTATCGAGCATTCCGTGATCGGAATTCGTTCATATATTGATGAAGGCACCTTTGTACAACGATCTATTATCATGGGAAACAGTTATTACGAGACAATAAAGAATAGAAATTTAAATAAGAGCCAGGGACTGCCTAATCTGGGCATTGGCAATAACTGTATCATCCGGAATACCATTATAGATATGGATTGTAAGATAGGCAATAACGTGCAATTGATAAACAAAGATAACCAGATTAATGCAGATGGTGAAAACTACGCTATCAGAGACGGAATTATTATTCTGCCAAAAGGGTGTGTTATTCAGGATAATTCAATAATCTGATACGGATGATTCTTAGCAGCCCGCATGAGTAAAAAATATGTATATCTGAAAACCGCTTCTTATTTAAGCAATAGTACGGCAAACGGTAAATTGCCTTTTTTGGAAATCTCTTCATTTATACCGGATATTCAGGTGATCAGCAATGTTTTACAGCTATATCAGATTGATGATCTTAAATTATTGATCAGTAAAAGTACTTCATTCCAAAAGTTGCTTACCGGTAATTTACCCCGGAATGGAGATCATGGTTTTCTTTGGCAGGGCGAATATTTACCTGATTTGGATTATCTCCTTAAAAAATCGGGCATCATTACTACCTGCATAATTATTCAAAAAAACACCGAATCCCTGCCGGAAATCATGAAAACGGGTTTTTCGAGATTGTGCCAAAAAACCGAGATTTATAACTGGCAAATATTTGTGCTGCCGGCTTACAGAAAAATCTACAGGTTTTTGTTCTCACAAAATGGACAATTCGAGTCTGAAATTGAAATTGATCGTATTTGCAGAGAATTCTGGCGTGGTTTTGAACAGACAGAAGAATCAATTGATTTGTTCGAACCGGACGAACACGAGATTTGCAATCATAATGAAAACGACTGGAAAGGCCCGTTAATTAATGTAATTGCTGATCCAAAAAACGGTTATTTGCTTATACCTGCTCCGGGCGATGAACTGTTATTTAAAGAAGCTGTTTCCAGCGGTATCTCCGTATTAGGCGTCAAAGACGATGAATTTGAGAAATTGCTTTTAGAAGACTTTTTCACTTTATACCATTTCAATCCGGCGCATTATAATAAAGCCATATCAAATATGATCTCCCAAATACGTATGCTGCAGGCAGGCAACGCCACTTCGCAAAAAGACTTATTTACCGATGCCGCCGAACAAAAATTTTTGGTTTTTTGGGAAATGGAAAAAGAAAGGTACAAAACCCTGAATATGAAGTGGATCCTGGTGGAAGTCTTTAAACTTATCACCATTGCCCGTTTTCTGATCAGAAATAATCTGATAAGCTCCGACGCAGAAATAAACAGATTTATTCAGGCTGCATTAATCCGGTGGACGGAACAGTCCCTGAAGAAAAAAAGAATTGCCGATCCGGCTGCAGATTTTATTCAGTATGTGAGAAATATTTATCTGAAGTATTATTTACTGGCAAAGATAAAAGAAATTGCCCCTAAAAAACCTGATGATCCGGGCCGGCTTCTTGGAAAACTGGATGATAAGCAGGAACAGGGAAATTTGAATATTACATCTGTTATCATCGAACAAAACAATAATGCCTTACTTCTGAAGGAAACGGAAAAATTGCATGATATTTTTATACAGGATCCCGATCAATATCCGGAGAATGATATTTGCGCTAAAATTGATTTAACCGATTATACGGATGAGGAATTAACGGTACAGATTCGCAACCAGGATGGTGTCTATTTATTTTTAGGTAATTATGGAAAGACAATTTTAACAAGATTAATGGCCGGACTGCATTATACTGAAGCCGCTTACTGCCTTAGAAGATGGATAAGCATAGTCGATCAGCTGGTTCAGTTTAGTAAAGTCATAAGCAACCCGGGGAAAATGGCTATTATCATCAATCCTATAACTATCAGAAATCATTATGGCCATGAAGAAATCAATATTAAAAAAGTAATTGATGAAATACTTCAGACCAGGGAAGACCAGATCAGTTATCGGATTATGCACGAAATTAAAATAAACCACACGGATAAACCGAATCACAATAATAAAAAAATAATTTTAATTTTAAATGATAATGAAACTGCCTTTGATGTATCATAAAATTACTCTATAGTCTATAATTTTTTTGTTTTAATTACTACTGATAATTAAAGGAACCAATAGATGAAAATTCATTACTTCCAGCATGTGCCGTTTGAAAATCCTGCCTTTATCCTGGAATGGGCCAGGTATAAAGGTTTCCAGATAAGTTCAACGCAATTCCATCAGGGAGAAAGTCTGCCTGATCTCAATCATTTAGATCTCCTAATCATCATGGGCGGGCCCATGAGCATCCATGATGAGAAAACCTATCCGTGGTTAAAAGAGGAAAAAAAGTTTATTAAACAGGCCATTGAAAAAGATAAATCCATTCTGGGAATTTGTTTAGGCGCTCAGTTGCTGGCTGATGTATTGGGCGCGAAAGTAACTAAAAATAACTTTAAGGAGATCGGCTGGTTTCCAGTGAAAAGAACCATGATAGACCAAAATAGTCCGATTGAAACAATTTTCCCGGAAGAGTTTATGGCTTTTCATTGGCATGGTGAAACATTTGATATTCCGGAGCATGCTTATAATATCGGATCTTCAACCGCCTGCAGTAATCAGGGATTCATTTACAAGGACAATGTGATTGGCCTGCAATTCCATTTGGAAAGTACCGAAGAAAGCATAAAGAATTTGATCAATAATTGCGGTAATGAATTGGTTGAGGATAAGTTTATTCAGACCCGGGAGATCATTTTATCCCAATGCTGTTTTCTAGAACGAACCAATCGCATTATGTCCGGTATCCTGGAATATCTTTTACAAAAAACCGCCCTTTAGCTGAAGCGGCTAAAGGGTTCCTGAATGATGATTATTCGATTTGTTTACAATTAATAATTTGTGGGCTCTACTGGGATCGAACCAGCGACCTCTTGCGTGTGAAGCAAGCGCTCTGAACCGGCTGAGCTAAGAGCCCTCACGACTGGAAGCAATTATACGAAAATTAAATCGCTATTTCTATATTAAAAATAAGATATAGTATTCTTTTCCGGAAAAATATATTTTCTCTGCATCGTCTGCAAATAAGAAAAAGCATATTTTTATTGCCCTTTACAATATTTGTTATTTATATTGTTCCGTGAATTTTGGTGTTACAAAGGGCATAATGTGAATTATCCTTATCGTTTAAATTTTTGTACCTGAACCGGCTTTCTGTGGCCGGTCCGGTCACGCAGTTATAGCCGTTTCAATACCTTCCCGCGTTAATCCTTTAGACTTACAGGTTTAAACGCCGGAAGGCGGAGAAAAACCTGTAAGGAGGATTAATATATCTCAAAACGATCATTAAGTATAATCATAGCCCGGGCGTATCTACACTGCCCAAAGCCCTTTAATGGGTGTTTTGGTATAGTCTATCAGGATACATTTCTCTCTTAACAAGTAAGTTCTGGCAGTTAAAAGTATCTTGATTTTCTAATAATTGAAGTTCACGGATACGTATTAAAGAATACTTAAGGGAGGTAGATAGATGTCTGCAAAAGAAACGACGGATAAATCATCCGGGTTAATTTTCATCTGTCCAGAAACGCAGAAGCCTTTCGAAACGATTAAATTCCGGATTATTGATGATAAAGGTTTTATAATAGATGCTACCGGTAAAAATATTATGGACGCCAGGGTTTTGCTTGAGGAAAACTGTCCCTTTTGCGGCAAAAAACACATTTATAAGGCAAATGAGCTGCCTTGTCCGTTCGGAGTATAATTGTTATCAATGATTCATCGACTAAAAAGGAGCGCCTGAATAATGCAGTATAGAAACATATTTGCCACCAGGCAGGGCATTATAATTGTTGGACTATTTATCGGTATAGTGGCTTCCGTTTTACAATTACTGGGCAATCCCGGAAATATGGGCATCTGCGTCGCCTGCTTCGAACGGGATATTGCCGGCGCTGTTGGTTTTCATCAGGCGAAGGTCGTTCAATATATGCGCCCGGAAATAATAGGATTTGTTTTAGGCGCTTTAATTGCCGCTTATATTTTCAAAGAATTTAAACCCCGTTCCGGATCTGCGCCGGTTATAAGATATTTTCTGGGTATTTTTGCCATGATTGGCGCTCTTGTTTTTTTAGGGTGTCCCTGGCGGGCATTGCTGCGTCTGGCCGGCGGCGATCTAAACGCTATATTTGGTTTGGCGGGACTGGTATTTGGCATATGGATCGGGACATTATTTTTAAAGAGGGGCTATAATCTCGGACGATCTCAACCGGTAAATACCGCGGCAGGCTGGATGCTGCCCGTTTTGATGGTCATATTTTTATTCTTACTATTGATCTATCCTGAAATCCCCGGGCAGGATAAAAACGGCGTCTTATTCTTTAGCGTCTCGGGACCCGGTATGAAGCATGCGCCTGTCATTATTTCCTTAGCGGCCGGTCTGGGGATTGGTTTTTTAGCCCAGCGCAGCAGGTTTTGCACTATGGGCGCCCTGCGCGATCTGATTTTATTTAAACAATTTCACCTGTTCAGCGGTTTTATGGCTTTATTATTAGCCGCGTTTATATCCAACCTGCTTTTTAACCAATTTGTTTTAGGATTCGAAAATCAACCTGTTGCCCATAATCTGCATCTGGGAAATTTTGCCGGCATGAGCCTGGCCGGGCTATGTTTTACGCTTGCCGGAGGCTGCCCCGGCCGCCATTTGTTTTTATCCGGCGAAGGCGATGGCGATGCCGCCATTTTTGTTCTGGGAATGATTACCGGCGCAGGGTTCGCCCACAATTTCAGCCTGGCCAGTTCTCCCAATGGACTCGGTCAGCATGGCATTGCCGCCCTGGTTATCGGGTTTATTTTCAGTCTGTTTATTGGTTTTGCAATGAGCAGAAAAAAAGTATAAGGAGATACAAAATGTCCGTAACTATTGATGCCAGAGGTCTTTCCTGCCCTCAGCCGGTATTATTGACATTAAATGAAATAAGGAACGGAAACGATCCGCAAATTCTAGTATTGGTTGATACGGATACTTCAAAAGAAAATGTAATCAGAGCCGCAGCCAGTCAGGGATGTGAAGTAAATGTCGAACCGTCCGTAAGCGGAGAGTATAGAATAGCAATTCAAAAGGATAAGTGAAATGCTCAGGCATTTTTGGAAAAAACTATTTAAGGTTTCAACACGTAACGCTGCTTCAGTTGACCGGGGCATTTTAGTATTCGAAAATACGAGCGAAGTTATCCAGGCAGAAACTATTCTAAAAAGGATGGAATACCCGGCACGCGTAATGGGTCCTCCGCAGGACATCCAAACCGGCTGCGACCTTGTTATTGAATTTCCTTTGCTTGATCAGCTTAAGATATTACACGAACTGGAACTAAACGGTCTTCAACCACTTCAGGTTGTGCCAATTACTTCATCATTACTTAAACCCGTTGATATTTTTTATACAAAAGATTTTAATGATTATCTGATGGTACGCGCCGCTAATATGAAAATAACCATCAATAAACAGGAAATGAAAATCGTAAATATTTCCGGAGGCGGCTGTCCGGATGTGCCTTTTCTTGCCTATCAGTTAGTCGGGAAAAAACTATCGGAAGCACCTCGTCCCAGAGACCTGGGACATACTTTATGCGGGTATACGCTTGAATTAGCCTATGAGGAATTGAAAAAAACATGCCAGCCATAATCGGAACCGTACCGGATCAAAATTTTCCGTTGGTACACGGATTTGTTAAATTATCAGGTAATAATTTGTTAATTGGCAATCATATGATCCCGGTAAACCGGGGAACGCCCGCTTCACTGGCGGCGGCAATAAAGGCGTCAAAAGCGCTTGGAGGTCCTGAAATTTATGCATTTTTAACCGGCGATATTGGTCGGGGTAATGGCAGCAGAAATTTATATGAGTTTCTGACAAACCATATACAGGAATTTTCCTTTGACATCATTACGTTCCATTATCTGCATCCGATTTTACACTGGCACAACCGATTGTTGCCGGCATTTGAAAGTATGAAACCACGCCCCCTGCTTATAGCCGACGCCGGTTTTATGTATGTTGCGAAAATGAGCGGACAGGCTTTTCGCTACGACGTTTTTACACCGGATATCGGAGAACTGGCTTTTTTAGCGGATGAAATGGCCCCGCATCCTTTTTATACAAGAGGTTTTATTATGCACCAGGAAGCAAACGCACCTGAACTCATCAACCGGGCGTATACAGGAAAAAATTCAGCCAAAGCGCTTCTCGTAAAGGGCGCTAAAGATTATATTGTCTCTAAAAATAAAATAATTGCAACGGTAGATAATCCTTCATTTGAAGCCATGGAAGCTATTGGAGGAACAGGCGACAGCCTGACAGGTTTACTTACATTATTATGCGCCATGGGTTATGATACGGTGAACGCCGCTATTCTGGCGGCACAGACAAACCGCTGGACGGGCTATTTTGCTAACCCGAATCCGGCCTCACAAATTATAGAATTAATCGAAGAAATTCCCCGGGCTTTATTACATGTTTTAAACAACTATCAAACGGAGAAGACTAATGTCAGAAATTAAGATAAAACGGCTGACTGAAACTGTTACAGGCGCGGGCTGAGCGTCTAAAATTTCTCCAGGGGACCTGGAAAAACTACTTTGCGGTTTTGAAATCCCGACCAATTCGAATGTTCTGGTTGGGTTGCAAAATTCGGATGACGCCGGCGTTTATAAAATCTCCGAAGACTTAGCCTTAATTCAAACCGTAGATTTTTTCACACCTATCGTTGACGATCCGTATTGGTTTGGCCAAATTGCCGCCGCCAATGCGCTTTCCGATGTTTACGCTATGGGAGGCCAACCGGTAACCGCCATGAATCTGGTTGCTTTTCCAACCAAGATTATGGAATTTTCCGTATTGCGAAAAATAATTCAGGGCGGTCTGGACAAATTAAAGGAAGCGGACGTGGCGCTGGTTGGCGGACATAGTATTGAAGATAATGAACTTAAATATGGCCTTTCTGTAACCGGCTTTGTTCATCCTAAAAAGTATTGGTCCAAGCATGGTTTAAAACCCGGCGACAATCTTATTCTTACCAAAGCCATTGGAACAGGCATTATCAGCACAGCCATCAAGGGCGGGCTGACTTCCGTTCATATTGTTGAAGAAATCACACAGTTAATGGCAACACTCAATAAGCAGGCCGCCCTGCGAATGAAGAATTATCCGGTAAACGCCTGTACGGATATCACCGGTTTCGGTTTATTAGGACATTTGGCGGAAATGGTTGTCGATTCCGGCTGCAGCGCCCGGATTGAAAGCGGGGCTGTTCCTGTAATTAAAGAGGCCATTGAATTTGCCGGAATGGGATTATTCCCTGGCGGGGCGTTTAAAAATAAACAATTCCGCCTGCCTTTTGTTGAATACTCAGATAAGGTAGATCCGCTGCTCAGGGATATATTCTTTGATCCCCAGACCTCAGGCGGTTTATTAATAAGCATTCCCGAGGAATATGCTGATCAAGCGCTGGCCGATTTACGCACGCATAATTGCACCAAAGCTACAATTATAGGAAAAATTATTTCAGACCAGAAAGAGAAAATTTACGTTGTTTAAAACCCTTATTCCTCATTTACAGGCCGGGATTATAAACGGGCGGAGCAGTTGATAAATGCTTCATGTATATTATTTGATATTTTTATTTTGAAGTGATTCCAACCATTGGCTAATTTTGCACTTGTTTAAATCTGATTGTTTTCTCAGGTAAGAGGTAAAATGGTATTTAACCGGGAACTGATCGATGGAATTTTGCTCAGGCGTTATAAACGTTTTCTTGCCGATATTAAACTTAATGACGGCTCGTTTATAACCGCTCATTGCCCCAATTCCGGCAGTATGAAAACCTGCAAAGAACCCGGCTGGAAAGTTATGGTTTCCGACAGCAACAATCCTGACAGAAAACTGCGTTACACGTGGGAAATCGTACATAATGGAAATTGCTGGATCGGCATCAACACCAATCTGCCCAATAAATTAGCGGAGGAAGCTATTAAAAACGGCGCCATAAAAGAATTACAGGGATATGAGCAAATCCGAAAGGAAGTGAAATACGGAAAAAACAGCCGCATCGATTTACTGTTATCAACCGGCGGACGATTGTGCTATGTGGAAGTCAAGAATGTGACTTTAGTGGAAGATGGCTATTACCAGTTCCCAGACGCCGTTACCGAAAGAGGGCTTAAACATCTTCAGGAACTAACCGCAGAAGTTAAAGCGGGTCACAGGGCCATAATGCTCTATGTTATCCAACGCAGCGATGGAAAACGGTTCAAACCGGCGCGCCATATCGATCCGAAGTATGCCCGGGGATTAACCGAAGCCGTATCCGAAGGCGTTGAAACTATAGCGTATAGAGCGGATGTATCTCCGCAGGAAATAAAAATCGTTGAACCTGTCGAGGTATTATTGTGAGTCAACGAGTTCAGTTCAGCGCCGTATTTAATAAAATCCGTAATAACCTGCATTTTATTCTGGTTGAGCCCGAATCTCCCGGAAATGTGGGCTCGGTGGCTCGGGCTTTAAAAACAACCGGCTTTGAAAATCTTATTCTTGTGAATCCCTGCGACATCAGCCATGAAGATGCCCGGATGATGGGGCATCGTTCTTTCGATATCATCGAGAAAGCGAAAATCTTTCCTTCTTTTAAATAAGCCATAGCGGACATGAGGCTGGTTGTGGCCACAACCATGCGCCGCAGACATTTTAAATTTCCGTTTTTCTCCCCGGAAGAGATCAGCGAAAAACTTTTATCCGCCGCTATGGAACACCCGGTGGCCATCGTATTCGGCAGGGAAAAAAACGGCCTGCATAACGAGGAATTGTTAAAATGTCATCTGCATTCCACGATTACTACCGCAACTCAGAACCCGGCGCTTAATCTCTCCCAGGCGGTGATGATTTACGCGCATACTTTCTTTATGAATCTGAATAAAGTCGACAGCCGCTATTCCTACAAACTGGCCACCCAGTATGAACTGGAAATGTTTTATGACCATCTGCTTAAATCGCTGGAACTTGTTAATTTCGTACCCAGAGACGGCATTGACAACTTTATAACCCGTGTCCGCCGCCTGATCGGCCGATCCATGGCCGAAAAAAGAGATGTGCGCCTGCTGCATAAACTCCTGCAAATTTTTGAAACCCGCATCCGGATGCTGGAAAAAGACAATCAGGATAAAAACTCCAAAAAAATCTTTTAATGACCGTTTGTTATCATTAAATTAAACCGGGTCAACTCTACCGGATTAATACAAGGTCACTTTTCGTTTAACAAAGTGCGTTAACAATTAAATTTTGTAAACAGGAGAGTAGATATGGAAAAAATAACTATTCCGGATAATATGGAAACCATCCTGCAAACCGCAATCAAACTGGAAGAGGACGGTTATAAGTATTATACCGAATCGGCGCAAAAAATAAAAAATTCCCTCGGTAAACGAATGCTGGAACGCCTGGCCGGCGATGAAAAAAACCATATTAAAAGGTTTACCGAAATTTATAACGCTATTACAAACAATACCGTTGACCGTATGGTTATTGATAAGGTTGCACCCACTACCTTTGATGAGATATTTAACCGCTTAAAGGAACAACTCGACGGGGCGGTGGAAGACATGCAGGTTACGGGAGTGGATGATGAGGAAATCATTGAAATGGCTCTAGACCTGGAAAAGCATACCCAATTTTTTTATACGGAAGCGGCCAAAAAGACAAGTAATAAGAAGATCGCTGAATTTCTTGACATGCTGGCCAAAGAAGAATTAGGGCACTATAACGTGCTGAGAAAATCACTGGAGTTTCTGGAAGATCCTTCGCTGTTTTTCGGAATGGGCGCCTCGCATTAAATAGAAGGGCTGTCTGGAAAACGGCTATAAGGAAGAAAGCAAACTACTCCCGTCCGCTGCCTGAGATAAAAACTTTGTTGAATACCAGATTTAACAGGATGATTCCTTTGGCTTAAAACAGGGGGAAACCGGATAACCATGTCCGAAAATAAGATTCAGCCTGATTTTATATTTTTCAAAAAACAGAAACAGGATGATCCGCATGAAATTTAAAGTATGATCTATATCGGATTTATCTTATTTTTAAATCTAAACTACCTTCCTTAACATAAAGCAATCATAAAAATAGTATGCAAATTCCAAATGGAAAGGCATGCCTGCGGCTCAGTCCAACCATGGATTCAAAACGAGGCGCACACGGGCATTGCTGCCTATTTTGTATGGCAGCGCTCGCTTCGAATCCTTATTTTGTTAGAAGCCTATTTTACGCAGAACGATAAACTGAATCTAGAACAGCTTCTGGATGTTTTGATGCAATTAGCAATAATATTCGAGCTGGACCTTCCGGCTTCCGACGACCTTGTTCCCAGTTTTTAAGAGTTGCAGGACTTATTCCTAATAGTTGGGCGAATTTACTCTGGGACAAACCATATTTAATTCTAATAGATTTGACATCTGGATCATCAAAATTGAATTTACGGCTTGGTCGTCTTTCACCGCGCAGTATTTCTCCGCCCTGTTTTACGCTTTCAAGTAATTCTTGAAATAATTTATCATCCATTTAATTCACTCTCCACTAATGTTTTTAATACTTTTAGTTGATCTTTCGATAGATCATCCATTTCTTTTTTAGTATAAATTAAAAGCATCAATATCGTATTCCTTTTACTAATCCAGTAATACAAAATTCTGGATCCACCTCTTTTTCCTCTCCCGGATCCAGTCCATCTCACCTTTCTGATCCCACCACTTCCTTGAATAATTTGACCAATCTCAGGATTGAGTATCAACCTGGATTGCAGTTCACGATACTCTTCCTCATTGAGAACTTCAGTCACTCTTTTTGTGAATATCTTTGTCTCAATAATTTTCATGGTGAATTATACGTCAATGACGTACAAATGTCAAGAAAAACATGTTAATATATGAATAAAATACGGCTTCTAACGATTTCTATATTTATAAAAGCAACCATAACTATTTAAAAAACTGCCTTTTTTATGCAAATCCCAAATGGAAAGGCAGGCCTGCGGCTTAGTCCAACCATGGATTAAAAACGAGGCGCACACGGGCATTGCTGCCTATTTTGTATGGCAGCGCTCGCTTCGAATCCTTATTTTGTTAGTAATAAAAAATATATTTAACATTTAGATCTGATAAATTATTAAGTTACTTTAAAATGGCTATTCGAGTATTACCTACTACAAAATATTTATCCGTTGAAATTTCTGATACACAAAATGCAAAATCTACATCACTACCACCTGTAGTTTGGTCCCATTCAAGATTACCATTTGAATCAATTTTGAATACCCAGAAATCCATTGATCCTGTGCCAAAAGATTCGGTACATCCGGCAATCAAATAACCTCCATCAATATCAGGATGAATGTCATATGCCTCATCATCATCTATTCCTCCGAAAGTTTTATTCCAAAGAATATTTCCATCTATATCAGTCTTAAGTAGCCAAATATCATTTCCCCCATTGCCATATGAGTTTGTATTTCCAACAATTAAATAGCCATTATCATTAGTTACTAAAACATCTTCAGCACGATCAGATCCACTTCCGCCATACGTCTTATCCCATATTATATTCCCTAATGCATCAGTTTTTACCAGATAAAAATCCTCAGCTGAACCCGATAACGAAACATATCCGGTAGAAACATAACCTCCATCATTAGTTAATTCTACATCTGCAGATCCACTTAGTACGAAATCATTTATATCTTTTTCCCATTCAATTAATCCGTTCATATCACTTTTAATCATTTTAAATTTCCACATTGATGATCCAGACATTATATATCCAAAATCATCAGTCTGCTTAATTGAATTAGCAGAATATTCATATCCTTCTCCTCCAAGTTTTTTATCCCACTCTTTGTTACCATTCTCATCTGTTTTTATGAGCCAAAAGTATGCTTTTAATCGATGAGTCACATCATTTGTACCCATTATTATATATCCACCATCAGAGGTTACTTGAACGTCATATGCATAATCCATAGTAAAAATACTATCTGTAGGTCCAAAATCTGTACCATCAAAAGTTTTTTCCCATAAAAAATTACCACTTGAGTCAATTTTCATAAGCCAAATATCCTCGCCATTATCTGTACTTACAGATCCGGCTATAATAAATTCACCATTACCGCAATTTCGGATCGCTCTAGCCTTATAAGTATTATTAAGAATTTGTTCATATTCAATTTCTGGTTTAATAGTTAACTCTAGAGAATAATATCCTGATAATCCGTAGGTATCAATTACTTCCAGTTTTGGACTAAATTTGCCTAATGAAGTGTACTTGTATTTACACGATACATCATTTACATAATCAGTATCCCAAATCCCGTCACCATTAAAATCCCAACGATTTTGAACTAATTCACCATCTTCATAATCATTAGATAATTCTGCATCCAAGTAATAACTATTTTTAGCTTCCATATCGAGTGTTGCTTTGAAAAAAGCGAATGGCCTCGTATTTACAAATATTGTTGAAGTTGTGTCAATTATCCATGCACCGTCGGTTAACTGCATTTTTATAGTTTTATCACCTCCACCAATATCGTATACTTCGTTATAAATTAGAGAAGCAGATTGCCAGCCTGTATCATAAATTCCGTCGTTTTCGTAATCGAAATGTACATTCATACAATCTTTTGAGCATAGATTATCACTACTACCAGTTGGATCTAGATAGAATATAGTTTCATTTGTAATACCCGAATCAGGAGTAACAGTAAGAGAAATAGAAGGTGCAATTGAATCAAACATGATCTCGCTATGAACGGTGTCAGATTCAAAATCCTCATATTTTACCTTTAAATAAACTGCCTTTAGTCCTAATCCTGGTGCCAGATTCCATATTTTTGTGGTAGCATAATCTTCCCATTCACTGTCATTAAAGTTATCCGTATTTGATAGAATCATTTGTTGAGCTGAATGTGCTAAAATTGTAAGGTTAACCTGAGTTGAATTGGTATGTGTATCACCCCCGTTAATATTAAGAACAGGTTCAGTTTTAATATTTACTGTAGTTCGATTTGATCTTGTTGTTTCTGCTTTTGTATTGTTTATTGCTGATACATAGTACCAATAGCTTTGACCGTTTTCGATATTAGTATCTATATATTTAAAAATATCAGGATAAAACGTTCCGATTGCTTTATAGTTACTATCTTCTGATATACTTTTGTATAATCTGTAACTTTCTAATGTGGAAATTTCAACTTTGGACCAGTTGAGTGTAATACCTCCATTATCAATTCTTGCGTCCAAAGTAAATGGAGTTGAATCATTTTTATAATCAAATGGGTTATTATATTCCGGTTCAACGGGTTTTTGTTTTTCGTTGCATGCAAACAGGATAAATAAGATACAATAAATTTTAATCTTCATCTTACTTTTTTTCACCTTATGCTAAATTTAAATTCAGTTGAAATCCTATTGTTTTGAAGATTTGTTGAAATTAAAATTTCATCCTGCCATTTAGGAGGTACAATAATAGTGTCAATAACATTCCATAACCAAACTGATATCGTTGAAATGATAAAAAATTTTCTCATTAACTCTGCGTTTTCCAGATCGTTATAACTTTCTTCCATTTGATTTCGATAGAAATTTACATCACTTTCCTTAAACGAATACTGGTAATTGAATTTGGCAGAATTATAAATATCCACTGAATTATTATAATTTATAATTGATAACGCGGTGCCTATTGATGTGGATGCAAACAATAAAGGAAATATATATTGTTTGTTATGTTTATCCTGATATGCCTGTCCCCACCCGGGTAATACTGCTGATCTTATAAATGCACCGGAGATTGATTTCTTTTCAAGAGATATTTCCAATTGTCTATCCCCAGATTTAAAATATAAATGTTTACGATAACTTTCGTATCCTGTTTTCTCAAACAAAAATAAATGTGATTCACTGGATAAATGGAATTCATTTTTATTTAAATATTTTTTACCATCAATATTTATCAATGCATCAAAAGGTGTTACCTTAATACTAAGGTTTACATCAAGTTTTTTTAGCCTGAATTGATATGATTTTATCATATTTTCATATACACGGATAATTCTTTTTTCTGTTTTATAGCCGTCTAACTGCAGCTCCATCATTTTTTTCCCACTTTTAAGTTGTATTCTAAGTGGCGTAGACCCAATTTCCTGTCCATCAATAACAACTTTGGCTAGCGGGGGATCACTTTCAATTTTTAAAGTTGCAGCAGCATCATTTAGTGACTCCTGTGAGAATAATTTAACATGCATATATAGCAGTAGTGTTAGAACAAGTCTGGATATAGTTTTCATTTTAGAAAAGCAGAAATAATTCATTTAATTGTCCTATGATTATGTTATAAAATATATAGAGCTAACCCGTTGTGCGAATTAAATAAGTATATGTTTAACCTTACATAATTCGGAATTGTCAACTTTTAATTCAAGCTTATTTAAAAATTGAATGCTTGATATTACCAAGCTAAATATTTTTTATTCATATTAGGTAAATCCAAAAGTGTTATAACCTATATTAGTAAGAATCTGCTCTTAATATATCAAAGGAAATTGGTATTATCAATCTTTATATAAACAGTTACTTAACCTGTATGGACATTATAATAAAATCACTTTACCAGAAAAAAACTCCCCAACCGGTTTCATGCGGCCACCCGATGATTATTGGCATGCGACCCAATGCCTTATTTTGTCATAAATAAATATCTTTTACTCGATCCAGTCAGCGATAAAGATATTCGTGTCCCGCGGCTTTGTATTAAAACGATTGGATGCAAATACAAGCTTTTTACCATCCCGTGTGAACATGGGAAATCCGTCAAATCCTTCAAAAAAAGTAATCTGTTCCAAACCGCTGCCGTCTTTGTTGATCATCCATAAATTGAAATCCGGCCGGCGCGGATTGGCCGAATTTATGTTCGAGCAAAATATAATCCGTTTATTATCCGGGTGAAAAAACGGTGCGAAATTGGCATATTCATTGTCTGTAATACGCCGTTTATTGCCGCCGTCGGCGTTCATAACCCATAACTGAAAAGCCGAAGGTTCTATCAGTTCACCGGCAAGGAGCGAATGATACCGTTCGATTTCCTGATCTAATTGGGGATGATAGGACCGGTAAACAATTTTCTTTCCGTCCGGAGAAAAAAACGGCCCCCCGTCATAGCCCGGTTCATTCGTAAGCTGCGCAAGACCACTGCCGTCGATATTAACCGTATAGATATCAAGGTCGCCATTTCTCTGCGAAGTGAACACAATTTTATCACCCAAAGGAGAAACCGTAGCCTCAGCGTCATAACCGGGAGCAGGGAGAAAAGGCCGCGGGTCACTGCCATCGGCATTGGCGGTATATAAATCAAAAGAAGCATACACTTTCCAGACATAACCTTTTGAATAATCCGGCCTGGGAGGGCAGGCGCTGTCCGCGCCATGTGTGGAAGCATAGATAATTTTCTGATCACCGGGTAGAAAATACGCGCAGGTGGTTCTTCCCAATCCGGTGCTGATAAGTTTTTTGCCGCTGCCGTCGGGATTCATGCGGAATATCTGGTCGCATTTATAATCACCGTGCGTTGATTGAAAAACCAGTTGTTTTTCGTCAAAACTAAAGTAGGCTTCCGCATTTTCTCCTTCTACGGTCAGTTTCTGAATATTAGCCAAATGTTTCTCGCCGGGGAAAGCCATTTTTTCCTTACTCTGATTTTTATCTTCTGCGCATGAAAAAACGAACATTATGCATAGCAGTATTAAAGTTATTCGTATCATGGCCTGCCCGCCTAAATAAAAAAGTTAAATATGAATCGCCATGCCGTCCGCATCTCCGGCGGCTTCCATAATCATTTCCGAAAGGGTGGGATGAGGGTGCATGGTTTTATGCAGCGAGGCGGCTGTCGTTTCCAGTTCCTTTGCCGCGACAAGCTCTGCGATGAGTTCAGTCGCTTCGCTTCCGATGATATGCGCGCCAAGCAATTCACCGTACTTTTTATCAAAAATCAGTTTAACGAGCCCGTCCCTGGCGCCGATAGCCCGGGCTTTCCCGGATGCGGAATAGGGAAAACGGCCGATTTTGACATCAAAGCCTTTTTGCCGGGCCTGTTCTTCGGTTAGGCCTAAACTGGCGGCTTGCGGCTGGCAATAGGTGCCGCCGGGAATGGCATCATAATTTATCGGTTGCGGCGATAAACCGGCTATTTTTTCCACGCAGACCAGGCCTTCGTGAGAAGCGACATGGGCCAGAAGCGGAGGACCGACGATATCGCCGATAGCATAAATATGATTAACGCTGGTCTGATACCATTCATTGACTTTGATAAAACTCTTTTCATGTTTCACGCCTATGGCGTCAAGATTTAATCCTTCGGTATTGCCCTGTACGCCAATAGCAATTAAAACTTTTTCCGCACTCACCACATTTTGTTTACCGCCCGTTGTTAAGGATATGGATACGCCGGCTTTTTGTTTTTCAATCTTGTTTACCGTGGCCGAAGTCATGGCGTTTATGCTATATTTTTTAAAACTCCTGGCCAGAATTTCACTGATTTCCCTATCCTCTAGGGGTAAAAGGCTCTCCATCATTTCTATAAGGGTTACTTCCGTTCCGAGCGCATTATAGAAATAGGCAAACTCTACACCAATGGCGCCGGCGCCGACAATGGCCAGCGATGCCGGTTTTTCCTTCAGGTTCATAGCTTCTTTGCTGGTTATTATGTTTTCCCCGTCGGCTTCTATGCCGGGAATCATCCGGGGACGTCCGCCGGTGGCAATGATAATATGTGAGGCATTAATTGTATGTTTTTTACCATCCTTTTCCACTTCAATGTGGTCAGCCGATTTAAAAGAAGCCGATCCAGTCAAAACATCGATGGCATTTTTTTTCATCAGGAATTCAACGCCTTTGGAATTCATATCCGCCACACGGCGGCTGCGCTGGATAATGGCCTCAAAGTCGGCTTCGATATGATCCGCTTTTATACCGAAATCTTTGGCATGTTTTATTTCATTCAACAATTCCGCGCTTTTCAGTAAAGCTTTTGTCGGTATACATCCCCAGTTCAGGCATACGCCTCCGAGTTTTTCTTTTTCGATTATTACCGTTTTCATTTTTAACTGCGCCGCCCGGATAGCCGCCACATAACCTCCCGGACCCGAACCGATTATGGCCAGATCATATCTTTCAGCCATTGTTTTCTCCTGTTTTTAACATATACAAAACGCCAATTTATTAAAAATTATTCTTAAAAACACAGCGATTTAATTATAATATTTTATAACCGCCTCATTTTGGTTTGAATTGAATTGCTTAAAAATGTAAAATTGGAGTGCCGGTTAAAATAATTCCTCTGGGTTTAATATGATTGAAATTGCAAAAAAAGCGGCGCTTTCCGCAGGCAAAATAATAATGGATAATTTTCGTAAATTACCCGCAGACGCCGTACGTAAAAAAGCCGCCAATGATTTTCTCAGTTTTGTGGATGAAAACTCCGAACGAGCTATTATTGAAACGATAAAATCCGAATATCCGGATCATGCTTTCCATGCCGAAGAATCGGGGCGTTCGGAGCATTCTAACCAGTATCGCTGGATTATTGATCCGCTGGACGGCACAACCAATTATATCAAAGGCATTCCCGTATTTGCCGTGTCCATCGGTTTAAAAAAAGATGATGAGCTTGTTTTGGGCGTAATCTATGATCCGGTGGGAAAGGAATTATTCTGGGCGGAGAAAGGCAAAGGCGCTTATCTGAACGATAAACCGATCCGGGTAACCGAAAACGAGCAATTATCAGATTCTTTTATCGGCACGGGATTTCCGTTTAAGGTAAAACGCTTACTGCCGGAATATCTGGCTACCTTTCAATCGGTTTTTAATGAATCCCTGGGTATACGACGGATGGGCGCTGCGGCCGTGGATTTGGCTTATGTAGCCGCAGGACGGTTTGACGGCTTCTGGGAAATCGGGTTAAATCCCTGGGATGTGGCAGCGGGAACGGTTATTATCCGGGAAGCGGGAGGTATGGTCAGTGATTTCTGGAATAAACCATATTTCCTGGAAAATCATTATATGGTAGCTACAAACGGAAAAATTCATCAGGCTCTTTGCGATAAACTGCAGGAACACTTCCCCTTTTTCCGGGAAGTATATTAAGAAAGGAATATAAAAGTGGTCAAAACTGCAAATTCAAAGATGAAGGGCGAACGCGGTGCGCTGAGCATCATGGCCTGTAAATCGGGGAAAAATTTTGCAGAGCGTATTGTTGATAATCTAAATAGATTGATGCACACCGATGATAAAGGCACACCGTTCAGGTTAGCCCAGAGCGAAGAAATTACCTTTGCCAATGGCGAAATTAAAACAATCATTAAAGAGAATATCCGCGGCGATGATCATTATATCGTGCAATGTATCGATGATCCGTTATCGGATAACTCCATCAACGATAACCTGATGGCTCTGCTTACCGCGGTTAATGCTGCTTTTCAGTCGGACGCCGATTCCATCACGGCCGTAATTCCGCAATATCCGTATTCACGCCAGGAGCGGAAAAAAACCAGGGAGGGCATCACAGCCCGCCAGATAGCGCGTTTTCTGGAAATTTCCGGCGCCAACCGGGTTATTACTCTGGATGTTCATGCCGAAGCCATTATGGGCTTTTTTAGTTATGCCAAATTTGAAGACTTGCATGCTTCACATACCATCATTAATCATTTTTCAAAAAATTATAAAACGGATAATTTGGTCCTGGTTTCTGCGGATGTGGGAGGCGCGGAAAAAGCCAGGTTTTATTCCAAAGAAATGCATACCGATCTGGCTATTGTAGATAAAGCGCGGGACTATTCTAAAGTTGGCGTTATCGAAAGCATGCGCCTTGTCGGTAATGTTAAAGATAAAAACGTATTGATTCCCGATGATATGATCAGCACAGGCGGCACTATTATTATCGCTTCCCGCCTGTTGAGAGAAAAAGGCGCCAAAAAGATTTTTGTGGCCTGTAGTCTTCCCTTTTTCAACGGCAGGGCCAAAGAAAACCTGACCAAAGCCTATGAAGAAGGTTTGATCAGCAAAGTCATAGGAACCGATGCCGTATTTCATGGCGAGCAGTTTTTAAAGAATAATCTCTGGTATGACGAGGTATCCATTGCGCCTTTGTTTGCCGGAGTGATCAGTCATATTAACGCTAAAAAATCGGTATCCGAACTTTTACGGTAAACGCGGAGGAATACTGTTTTTTAATTACGTGTTAAATATAACATGAATAAAAAAACGCAACACGATCCGGAAACGGCAAAAAAGTTTTTTGAGCAGGCCTTTGATCTGCAGACCGCCGGCCAAATTGACCGGGCCGCTTATTTTTACCGCCGTTCTATTGAATTTTTCCCGACATGTAAAGCACATACTTTTTTAGGCTGGGTTTACAGTTTGAAAGGTTTATACGAAGACGCCATCGAAGAATGCCGGCAGGCTATAAAACTGAATCCCCGTTTTGGTAATCCTTATAATGATATCGGCGCTTATCTGATCCGTTTAAAAAGAATTAATGAAGCCGTGCCCTGGCTTAAAAAAGCCTTAAACGCTCCCGAATATGAAAACTATTGTTATCCCTATCATAACCTCGGTTATATTTACGAGAAAAAAGGCAACTGGCATTTAGCTCTAAAATATTATCACAACGCGGTAGAAGAAAACCGGAATTATAAACCCGCCCGCACCGCTCTGGATCGTCTTTTAGGAAAACTGAACTGATGCCCAAACCGCTTATCAAAGTCGTTGCGGCCGTCATCTTTAATGAATCTAAACACATTCTGGTAACGCAGCGGCCTGAAGGCGGACATCTGGCGGGATACTGGGAATTTCCCGGCGGCCGGATTGAAGAAGGCGAATCACCTGAACAAGCGTTACAGAGAGAGATAAAAGAAGAACTGGATATTGACATTGCAGTAGGGGATTTCTTGTGGCGGGGCGTTTTTGAATATGATATAAAAGTAGTGGATATTGCCTTTTACGCCTGCAAACTAACCGATACCACGCAAAAAATAACCTGTAAAGGAATAGCCGGCTACCGCTGGGTTTTAACGGAAGAAATGAGCCGTCTTCAATTTCCACCGGCGGATAAGGAGATGATCTTCAAACTTAAATGGGCTGTAAAATAGAAGTTATTACTTATACTAATTTTTGAGAAATTGCTTCATACGTTTAAAGATCCGGGCATTTTAAATTAACTGTTCTCCTTGATGGGTTCCGGCTAATCATTTATGCAAACAACACGATTATATAAGGTGAGTTTGTGTAAAAAAAATGAAAACAATATTAATGATAAGAATCATTCTGATCTTATTTAGCCTGCTTGTATCTGTTTTCGGCCAGGAAATAGCTTTAGAACGATTTAATACGAAAGACGGTTTATCACAAAATTCCATCACTTCTATCGCTCAGGACAGTATAGGTTTTTTATGGTTCGGGACTTATGACGGACTTAACAGATATGACGGGTATAAATTTAAGGCTTATCGGCATAATCCGAATAATCCAAACAGTCTGAATCATAACCTTGTCCGGACAATTTGTGTTGACTATAAGGGTAATCTATGGATTGGCACGATGGGGGGCGGGTTAAATTTCTATGATTACAGTAAAGACACTTTTAAATCCTATCAGTATAATTCAGAAGATACAACCAGTCTCAGCGATAATTCCATCCGCTCTCTGCTGATTGACAAAGACGGTTATTTATGGATAGGAACGACTGCCGGAGGAGTAAACAGGTTTTTCCTTCAGGATTTCTATAATACCAACAATAAAAATAAGACTATCAAGTTCAGGCGATTTCTTAATACAACTACCGAAATAGCCGATATAAATCTTAACCGTATAACCGATATGTATCAGGACCGAAATGCCAATATCTGGATTGGCACACGGAACGGATTATGCCGATTTGATCCGGAATCTCAATCGATGGAATATTATTTTTCTAATCCCATTGATCCCGCTACCTTATTGCATAATGATATCTCCGCCATCAGCGAGGATAAAAACGGAAATATCTGGATTGGCAATTGGGAACATGGCCTTAATCAATATATACAGGAAGAACAAAAATTTATACGGTATCCTTTTAAGGAGAATAATTCATACAGTCCAAGTTATAATATGATTATGTGTCTTTACAAAGACCGCGACCATGATCTGTGGATTGGAACCTGGGGAGGGGGACTTAATAAGCTTAAAATATCAGGGGATAGAATCGACTTAAATAGAAAAATCCAAAAAGTATCATTTTTACATTACAAAGAGAATTCAAGAGATTTATATCCTATCGATAATGTCTCAATTTATTCAATATTTGAAGACCGGTCAGGAGTACTGTGGATTGGTTCGGATTGGAACGGTTTATATAAGAACATAGAAAAAAACAGCAAATTTAAAAATTACTATATCGGTACCAGCAAAATAGGTTCACATAATCAAAATAATGTTTTTGATATCCGGATTGATTACTCGTCAAACAACTTGTTACTGGCTACAAGACATAATGGAATAAACATATTTAATTTAAAAAATAATCAATCCAGATTTTATATGCATGATTCTAATAATCCTTACAGCATAAATCACAATAAAGTCCGAACTTTTTTCAAAGACAGAACCGGCAGATTATGGATCGGCACCGAGATTGGCCTAAATGAATTTAATCATAAGGATCAAAGGTTTATTCATTATATCCTCGATGAAAATGATCCTTATGGACATAACACTTTTGCCATACAGGATGATCGTTTTGGGAATCTGTGGATCGGCACCTATGGCGCCGGGTTGTTTAAATTTAATAAAAGTACAGGTAAAATAGTCCACTATTTATATGACAGTAATAGTCCTAATAGCCTTGGCGACGATATTATCTGGAAAATTTTTGAAGACAAACGGGGGAATCTGTGGATTGGAACCAGTAAGGGATTACATGTCTATGATTATGAAAATGACCTGTTTATAAGACATCTTCATGATCCCGAAAATCCAACTAGTATAAGCGGCAATAAAGTTCTAACGATATTTGAGAATAAATCTGGTCAATTATGGTTTGGAACTACCATAGGGCTTAACAGATTGGATACAAAAGAAAACTTCCATTCGCCGTTGCAATTTACGCGATATACCACAGAAGACGGCCTGCCGACAAATACCATTCACGGTATACTGGAAGATGATCATGGCAATCTATGGATCAGCACAAATAAGGGGCTTTCAAATTTTAATATCAGTAAAAATTACTTCCATAATTATGATGAGGGAGACGGGCTTCAGGATATAGAATTCAACGTTAACGCATGCTTTAAAGACACAACGACCGGTAGATTATACTTTGGCAGTATTAACGGTTTCAATGTATTTCATCCGGATAGCATAAGATTTAATAAAATCATTCCGAAAATTGTATTCACAGAATTAAAGATTTTTAATACCCCCGTATCTGTAAATTCGGAAATGAATAACCGAATCATTTTAAAACAATCTCTTGCCAGTACCGACTCCATATACATAACACATGATGATCTGATGTTTAGTCTGGAGTTTTCCGCCTTACACTTTAGCTCACCAGATAATAATCAGTATGCCTATATACTTGAGGGTTTCGAAAAGAACTGGAATAATGTCAGCGCTGATCAAAGAGTCGCTACTTATTCCAATCTCAATCCGGGAACTTATATATTTAAGGTTAAAGCCAGCAATAATGATAAGCTGTGGAATGAGACCGGAGAAAAATTAACCATTATTGTAGTACCTTCCTGGTGGCAAACCTGGTGGTTCAAAATTTTATTGGTATTAGTTATAGGCGGATTTCTTATTTCAGCTTATTTAATCAGAATGAACCGGATTAAAAATATAAACCGGTCATTAGAATTGAAAGTACAGGAAAGAACCGTTCAGCTGGAAGAATCCAACAAGGAATTGGAGGCCTTTGCCTACTCAGTTTCTCATGATTTAAGGGCTCCTCTTCGCGGGATAAACGGTTTTACGAGAGTTATTGAGGAAGATTTCGATAATGAATTAAGCAGAGATTTGAAAAAGTATTTTCAAAAAATAAAAAACGCCAGTCTAAGAATGGAGCATCTCATCGACAATATACTGAAGCTATCCCGTATCATCCGCGTTGATTTAAAAAAGGACCAGGTTAATTTAAGCAAAATAGCTTCTGAAATTGTTGAGGAATTGATTTTATCTTATCCGGATCGTTTGATAGAGATTAAAATACAACCAAACATGTTTGCTGTTGTTGATGCCGGATTAATTCGTATTGTTTTGGAAAATTTGCTGTCAAACGCTTTTAAATTTACAAGATTGGAATCTAAAACAATAATTGAATTTGGTTCCGATTACATTGATGGTAAAAACCGATATTATATCCATGATAATGGAGTGGGTTTTGATCAAAAATTCAAAGAAAATCTATTTATACCTTTTAGCCGACTGCACCCGGAAAATGAATTTGAAGGTTCAGGGATTGGGTTGGCTAGTTGTAAAAAAATAATAGAAAAGCATCACGGAAAAATTTGGGCTGAGAGTAAAGAAAACAAAGGAGCAACTTTTTATTTTTATATTAACTCCACATAAAATCGTGCGCTTCACACATGATCCGCAGGCTGCGAAATGAACTTAATGGTCTGAACTTTGACCTGCCCGATAACTAACGGATTCTTATGATTTTTTGATAGACTTTGAAAAATCATTCGATCATTTAATCAGGCAAATCATGGTTCAGACAATGAATTATAACCATCATCTACCAGCTTCTTTACAAGAAATAATAATCCGGGCAAATACGAATAAAATGTCGTTTAATTCTCATTATATAAAAACTTTAAAACAATATTATCTTGCCCTTTGCTTTTGGGTTATGTATAATTAAACCATCATTTCAAAGACCTTATATTATTAAATAAAATATAAGCAATGCAGGCTAATACAGAGAAAAAAGGTACGAATCAACAATAAAACCAGTCGTAAGAAACCATTCTAATAATAAAATCTAAACAAAAAATATGAATGATCCGTTAATCCCTGTATACTCCCCTATAAACGATTCTGAAAAATTAATAATACTTTCTTTATTAGAAGAAAGTCAAATTGAATACACTGTTGAAAACCAGAATAATCAGGATTTGTTCGGTATTGGAAGATTTGGTGGCTATAATTATATTACAGGACCGGAGAGAATTCTCGTAAAGAAATCTCAAATTTCAGATGCTAAGTCTATTATAGGTACTTTGAAATACAGCCAGATAGTAGATATCACAAATGTTGAAGATGATTTAACAGAATTAAAATTATTCAATTTTAACTTAAATGCGGCTGTAATCATAGGCATACTTTTTCCGGGTTTTAATATTTTTAATTTAATAAATGCACTTAAAATCAAGATATCTTCAAAACAAGAATTAAAAGGGGGATTCAGAATCATTGTTTCATCCATTTTCTTCTTGGTTGGATTAATAATATTAATTTCAATTTTACAAAGCTTACTAGTTTGAAGAGAAATAATAATTCATGTCTAAAGATATTGTATTTTTACTTATATTATTAAATTTATCATTCGGGCATTCAGACAGTACAAATTATAATATAATGCCTACTGCTGATTATTTTAAGGCTATTGAATTAGGAGCGAATGGAGATATTAGGAATTCGAAAATATATTTTAAAAAATTCTTTGATAAGAATAATATATCCATCCTAAACACCTCAAGCAAAATTGTTAAACGGTTATATGAAGATTTGGAAAATAGAAAAATATCAAAAGAGGCTGCTGTATATATTTTTATGGGACTGACAAGTGAAGCAAATTATGAGAATTTCTCAGAGATTCTATTTTACTATAATCGAGCAACCGGAATTCATCCAAATTATGTAAGTCCTTATATTCTAAGAGGAGAATTACATTTAAAACAAAACGAATATGAGCACGCCTTATTTGAATACTCAAAGGCTATTGAAATTGATTCAACCGATTCAATGATTTTTTACGCACGTGGTACTATTTTTAGTATTCTTAAAAAATATAAATCTGCGCTTGAAGACTTCAGTAAAGCCATAACATTAAATAATAATTGCATAGAGTGTTACCATAAAAAATTTGATGTTTATTATTCCCAAGAAAAGTTAAATCAATTTTTACAAGAATATAAAAAGTTAAACTTCTCCGATTCAACTATTAAGAAGCTGGATCTAAGCTCGATGATGAATAATGTCGGTATAAAATTTAAGAGAAATAATGATTTTTCAAATGCAATATTCTGTTTTACAGAATCGATTAATACCGTTCCGAACTGGACTAAACCATATCTAAACAGAGGTATTACATATCGTTTGGAAAAAAAATATAATCTTGCTATAAATGATTTTACTCAGGTTATTGATATAGATTCAAATAACACAGAAGGATATATTAATCGCGCTTTAACTTTTATTGAAATGGACAGTCTAGTTAAGGCTGAATTCGATTTGAAGCGTATCTTATTTATAAATGAAGAAAACATAAGAGCAAATTTTGAACTTGGAAAATTATATTATTCGAAAAATGATTTTTTAAGTGCGATCCATTATTTTAAAAACTCTTTAGAACTTGATCCAAATAATATATGGGCAAATTATTGGCTGGCATATTGTTATGATAAAACAAAATTGTATAAAAAAGCTTTAAAATTTTACACTAAATTTATAGAAATTGCTCCTGATGAGTATTTTAAATTTAAAGCCTATGCACAGATAAGAATAAAAAAATTAAAAAAATATCTATAACATTACTTTTAATATTGTAAATCTATTCTTTTACACCGGGTTGGGAATATCGATAAACTCAACGTCGATATTGAATTTATCTTTAATATGTTCGCCCAGCGCTCTTACGCCAAAACGCTCCGTAGCATGATGCCCGGCGGCGGCATAATGTATGCCTTCTTCCTTGACATAGTGCAGGGTATGCTCGCCGGCCTCACCGGTCAGAAATAAATCAAGTCCGTTAATAACCGCCTGTCCCACATCGTTACGCGCTCCACCGCTGATAATGCCCACCGCATTGATTTTTGCCGGGCCGAAGGGATAAAAAAGCGTATCCGGATTTATCCCGGCTTTTATGGAGTCGAATACCTGTTCGGAATTTTGCGCTTTCAGTTTCCCCTTAAAGCCTATGAACATACCTTTGTATTCCCCGAAAGGCTCAATTTCAGTTAATCCCAATAGTTTCGCCATCAGCGCATTATTACCGATTTCTTCATGAGCGTCCAGCGGCAGATGATAACCATAGAGATTGATATCATTTTCCAAAAGGATTTTTACCCGCTTTTTATAACCGCCTTTGTAAACCGGTCTTGCAAAATCCCATATCAATCCATGATGGACAATCACCGCATCCGCTTTTTTTTCAACAGCTCTTTCAAATAATTCCACACAGGCGCTCACGCCGGTAATTACTTTACGAATTTCGGAGCGGCCTTCCACCTGCAAGCCGTTGGGACAGGCGTCTGAAAAATCCGATACTTTCAGATATTCGTTAAGATAAACTGTTAACGCATCGCGTTTCATTTAAGCTACTTCCCTTTTCCAGCCCGGAATTCAACCAGTGCATTCTGAATCTGGCTTAATAATTCCTGGTCATAGAGTTTACCGATCAGATCCTGCTGCGCCTTTCTGCCGATTTCTTCGTAATCCTTCAATACCGATTTATCTTCGACGATTATTCTTTGAATACCGTATTTTAAAATTTCTTCCGTGGATTTCTTATTATCAATCCGGCTGAGTTCGGTTAACTTTCGGAAATACTTTTTCCCAAGCTCCAGCATTATTTGTTGTTCGCTATCGGATAGTTTCTTAAAACTTTTTGCAGAAACCAATACCGCCCCGATCGAGTTCGTTAGCGGCACATCGACAAAATATTTAATCTTTGTAAACCATTGCAAAGTAATACAGGCCAATGGCGAAGTATACACTCTGTCAATTAAACCGGTTTGCAGAGAGGTTAATACATCAGCCAGGGAAAGAGGAATAGGATTTATATTAAAAGCCTTAAAAGTAGCTTCGGCCAGAGGATCGCCTTCCCACATCCACATTTTTACGCCTCTGAATTCCTCCGTATTTCTTACCATGGAATTTGTATAGACATATACATAACCCACTTCGGCCCAGCCTAACAGGATATATCCCTGTTTTTCAAATCCGTCAAAAAAACGCTGATGGAATTTTTCATAGATATAATCAATTTCTTCTTTATTTTTAAACATAAACGGTGACTCAAGGATGCGTACTTCCGGCAAAATTTCACCAAGCCCCACACCGGTAAAGCCACCGCTCTGCAATTGATTGATCCTGATTTTGCGCAGTACGTCTTTTTCATCACCCTGCACCATACCGCCATATATTTTAAACTCTACATTGCCATTGGTTTTTTCAGAGACCTCTTTACTGAAATCTTTCATGACATTCATCCAGGTTGAACCTTCCGGGGCAACGGTCGCAAATTTGATTCGTTCTTTGCTGAAAACCGGAGCCAGGAAAACAAGCGAAAATATAATTATTAAAAGCTTTTTCATGCTGATTCCTTCCTTATTGGCAAATTTTAATTCTATTTTATGATAAACACAGTATAATGATTTATTATGCCATATTACAGGTATGTTCTAAAAAAGTTCCTCTTTCTTCGATTTAAGATAAGCGGCTTTTTCTTTGGCAATGGCATTCATAAGCTGTGCGCCGGGCAAAACATCTACGGAGCTTTCTTCTACTTTTTGCAGATATTCATCAAACAAATCTTCGTCGAGTATTTTTGCCGCGTAATATTTGGCCGCGTAGATATAAGCAAGCAAAAATTTACTTTCGGTTAAATTAATACTTTTTTCAAAGTAAGATTTTGCCTTTTCGGGATTGCCGCCCATAATGCCTGGCTTCATGCCATAAACAGAACCAAAAAACAGGTAAACGCCGCCATAAAAATATTCCGGTTGTAACTCCTCAACGCGCTGCATCAGGATTTCCACTTCGGCTAATTCGATAATGGCGGCCGGCTCCGTTAAAGAAAGTGTGATATACCCTGCCCAGGAAAATCCGGCCCAGAACAGCGCAGGCGCTTTATCCCGGTTATAGGTTGAAAGTGTTTGTTTAAGATTTTCAACACCGCTTTTTTCGGCATTTGAAAAAGCCTCATCTTTTCTTAGTATTTTTAAAGCATAATCCCGGGCGCGCAGATAGAATAATTTTGCCTTATCGGGATGCTCATCTTCAAGATAGCCCAGAGCATACCCGGCGTAACCCTGCGAAGCCAAAAGAAGCAGTTTTTCATTTTCCGGATCGCTTTTAAGCAGTCCTTCGATCAATTTCAGATTGCCGGGCAAGGCATTTTTTGCAAATTCATAATCGCTTTCTTCGAATAAGGCCAGAGCGCTGTTATCCAAAATCGGTTCCATCTGTGAGATGACGATACTCTGCATACTGCATGAAAATAGCAGTGTGGAAGATATAATTATTCTAATTGACCATTTTAATATCATAAAACGCCTTTCAATTCTATGGAAGTCAAGCCGGTTTTAGCATGGAAAATATAAAAAATTATCTATTGGCGCAAAGTAAAAAAAGCCCGTCTATTACAAACGGGCTTCCAGACAACTATAAAATGTTCTACTTAGATTTTTCCGCTTCCAATGCATTCCTCTGAGCATCCAAAAACGGTTTAAACAAATCAATGGGAATGGGGAAAACCGTGGTGGTGTTCTTCTCTGCGCCGATTTCCACCATAGTCTGCAGAAATCGAAGCTGAAGAGCGGAAGGACTGGTATCAATTATCTTCGCGGCCTGGGTTAACTTATGGGAAGCCTGCAATTCGCCTTCGGCGGCAATAACTTTTGCCCGCCGTTCACGTTCGGCTTCCGCCTGTTTGGCCATGGCGCGTTTCATTTCTTCCGGCAGATCGATATGTTTTACCTCGACCATGGACACTTTTATTCCCCAGGGATCGGAATGATCATCGATAATTGCCTGCAATTGATGATTGATCTTATCGCGGGCCATTAATAATTCATCTAATTCTACCTGGCCGACAACGCTTCGTAAGGTGGTCTGCGCCAGTTGTGAAGTGGCAAAAAGAAAATTTTCAACTTCTACAACGCTTTTTTCCGGGTTAATCACCCTGAAATAAAGCACAGCGTTTACCTGCACGGAAACATTGTCTTTTGTGATAACATCCTGCGGGGGTACATCCATAACGACGGTACGAAGACTGACTTTTACCATTCGTTCAATAAACGGAATCAGAATAATCAGGCCGGGTCCTCTGGAACCAACCAGACGCCCCAAGCGAAAAATGACGCCCCGTTCATATTCTTTCAGAATTTTAATAGCGCTCATAATAACTAAAAGAATCAAAACAATCAGAAAAACAAGAATTGGATTCATGATACTCTCCTATTTCTATTCGGGTTTAACATGTAAAATCAAATTAACGCCGTCATATTTAACGACTTTCACTTTCTGGCCTTTTTTAAGCGGCTGTTCGCTGACGGCTTTCCAGAATTCGCCATGTATTTTAACCGTGCCTTCGGGGTTCAAAGGTTTATAAACAAGCCCTGTTTCGCCAACCATACCTTCTTTACCGGTGGTAGGTTTTCTCTTATGTGCTTTTATGGTTAATCCTACGGCAAAAACAAAAAAAGCAACGCTGGTTATAACAACCACCAGAATAGTCTGCCAGGATACCCGCAAATAGACCTCTGCTCCTTCAAAAAGCATAATGCTCCCCATAATTAAAGATATAACTCCGCCGATGGTCAGCATACCGAAACTGGGTATTTTTATCTCCAGCAAAAATAAAATTATGGCCAATAAAATCAATAAAATACCGGCATAATTGACCGGTAAGGTCTGGACTGAAAACAGCCACAGAATCAGTGATATTCCTGCAATAACGCCGGGAATTATACCTCCCGGGTTATATAATTCGAAGATAAATCCGAACAAGGCCAGCATTAGAAGGATATAGGATATATTAGGATCGCTTATGATATCCAGCAATTTTTGCCGCCAGTTCATCTCAAATAATGTGACGGAAACATCTTTTGTATTTAAGATTTTGACCGTCCCATTGTCCAGTTTGATTTCCTTACCGTTAATTGTGGTTAAAAGTGAATCCAGCGTAGGGGCGATATAATCAATAACATTCAACTTCAGCGCTTCGGTTTCGGTGATATTGGCGCTTTCACGGATTGCTTTCTCAGCCCAGTCTGCATTGCGTCCTCTTATCTCGGCAATCGCTCTGATCCGGGCCACCGCATCGTTGATAACCTTCTCCATCATATCGTCCATCGTGGTTGAATCCGGCGTTGATCCCGGAATTCCACCTCCAAATACAGGATGGGCTGAACCGATGTTCGTAGCCGGAGCCATAGCGGTGATATGTGCGGAATAGGTTATAAAAACGCCTGCCGAGCCGGCTCTGGCGCCGGTTGGCGCCACATAAACCAGCACCGGTACTTCCGACGCCTGAATGGCTTTCATGATCAGGCGCATGGACTCCATAAGACCGCCGGGCGTATCCAATTCGATAATCAGAATTTCCGCTTCAGCGTCTTCAGCATTTTCAATCGCTTCTATGATATAATCCGTTGCTACAGGATTTATACTGCCATCAAGCACTATGCGATGTGCGACACGGGCTTGTAATATTCCAAAAGTCAGTATTAAGATATTTAACAGATATAATAGTTTCTTCATGGTTCCACTTTAAGTTAGGCATTAATCTCACTAAAAATAAAACTGAATACCGTTATTTTCAATAAAATCTTATTCGGTAAAATATAATAACTAATTACAATAATATCTATCTTAGCGAAATTCTGATTGTTTTTCCCGATTTAACAATATTAAGCTTATCTTCCCGGGCCAGCCATCCAATGGCGGCATCGGTTAAAAATGCGTCCGCCTTGATGGTTGTTTTTAAACCGGCCAGAGTCATTTCTCCCTTTACTTCCAGGGCAATATATACTTTACCCGCAGCTTCCCCGATTTCACTAATCATGATTTTCCCTCTCTTTCAATATTGGCTTTTACGATATGAAAGTAACTGGTCATAAGAACGTTGTCAACAAAAAAGATTTAAAAAGAAGCTGCTCCGGTCATTATTTCAATGATTACAGAACAGCTTCTTTAAATAATCTGTTATTCTTTCACTAAATTTCCATCCGCATCTAACAGAAAAGGATCGCCAAAGCCGATTTCCTTTAAAGATTCTAACTGTGATTTGGCGTCGCCGACGATTAAATAAACCATACGATCGGGAATGATATATGTCTGAGCAAGTCTTTTTATTTCATCTTTGGTAATATTTTTAATGATCTCTTCGCGTTTTTTTACATAGTCGAAAGTCAAATTATAATCTCCTATGCGGTTAAGCATCCCTAAAAGCGCATCAAGGGTTTCAAAAGCCCGGGCATTGGATTTAAGAAGCGCGTTTTTTGTGAAAGCCAAATCTTCTTCATTCAATCCATTTTGATACTTTTCCATTTCCGTTTTAAAGATCTGAACCGACTCCAGGGTAGCATTGGAACGAACCGAAGAACTGGCCGAAAACGGGCCTTTAATCAAAGAGCCTGAAAAACCGGTTCTGGCGCCATAGGTATACCCTTTTTCTTCACGCAAAATAAGATTTACATTACCATTAAAACTACCCCCTAATTTATAATTCATCACATAAGCCGGAAAATAATCCGGATCATTATAGTCCATAGACAAATATCCAATGCGTATAACAGACTGTTTGGCATCCGGCATATCTACAAAATATATTTGCGATTTGTCTATGGAATCCGGAAGCGGATATTCGGGAATGGATATTTTCTTTTCCGGCCATAGTTTTTCCAAAGGCTCAAAAAGTATTACAGCCCTTTCTTCAGAAATATCTCCGGCAACAGAGATATAAGAAACAGAGGGACTGAAATAGTTTTGATAAAATGTTTTTAAATCATCAATGGTAATCTTTTCAACGGACTCTGCTGTTCCGGAAACAGGATTTGAGTAAATATGGGCATCGCCGTAAATAAGTTTATTAAATACATTGGAGCTGATGGCTTCGGGGTTTACCTTATTGCGGTTAATCTGCTCGATGGTTTGCTTTTTAATGCGCTCAAATTCTGTTTCATCCCAGCGTGGTTCAAGCAGGATTTCCCGGACCAGGGCAAAAGTCTCTTCTACTTTGGAGGCTAGCATATTCGCCTGAATAACTATGGATTCACGGGTTGTGTACATAGTAATGCTGGAGCCTAATTCATCAATGGCTTCTTCCAGTTCAACCGGCGTTTTATTTTTTGTACCTTCCATCATAATATCGGTCATCAGATTGGCAACGCCGACCAAGTCAGGTTTATCTAGCCGCATACCCCCTTTTAAGGTCAAAGTAAAGCGTACCAAAGGCAATTCATTATGTTCGATACCATAAATCTTTAAACCGTTTTTATAATCCGATGTCCATATCTCGGGCAGATTTAGTTCAGGATCGGGTCCGAATTCCGGAGCTATGCTGCGATCAAATGCAGAAGGTATTTTAGCGGTTGTAACTGTATCTGATGCAATCGTCTGGTCTTTTGCCTCGGCAATTTTTTCTTCTTCAACGGAATAAGGAACAGCGTTTTCGGCAATTAATCCGGTCTGCCCTTTGGGGACAAAACTGCACACCACGCGGTTTTTGCCTTTAATATAGCTATTGTAAACTTGAATAATATCCTCTTTGGTGACGCTCAGTGCGTTTTGTAAATCTGTGGTGATATAGCCGGGCGTGCCGGTAAAAGCATTGTATAAGGCCAATTGATAACCCTTATAAAAAATACTGGCAATACTGTTATAAAACTGCGTTTCCTTTTTGGCTTTCAAACGGGCCAGATCCATATCTGTAAATCCATCTTTCTCAAAGCGGTCAAAAGCCTCATAAATCGCTTTTTCAACATCGGTCAAATTAATACTGGGAAAAGCGCGCACCTGGATTTGAAATGCGCCGGTTACTTCCTGGGAACTCTGGTAAGCGCGCACCGATGGCGCTAATTTTTTTTCTTCGACAATGACCTTGTATAACGGCGCTTTTTTACCATCCGAAAGGAAATCCGCCAGATATTCAAGCGCATAGGCGTCCTTTTTAAACTGCCCGGTAGTGGGAAAGGCAATATTTATTTCCGGTGCGTTGGCAAAATTATCTTCATAATAGACTCTTTTTGTCTCTGCAAGGGTAACATCATATTCTTTTTGTTTTTCCACCGGAGCAGATGATTTTAATTCTCCGAAATATTTTTCAACCCATTTTATTGTCTGCGCTTTATCAAAATCACCGGCAATCACGAGTGTGGCGTTATTAGGCCCATACCATTTTTTGAAAAAGTTCCTTATGTCTTCCAAAGAAGCATTGGCCACATCTTCCGTGGAACCGATGACCTGCCAGTTATAAGGATGATTTTCCGGAAACAGGTTCTTATCAATTACATAACTGGTCTGTCCATAAGGGCGGTTATCATAACGTTGCCTTTTTTCGTTGATCACAACATCCTGCTGATTGGCAAAAGCTTCCAGCGTAATCGTGCTTAAAAGATAACCCATTCGGTCGGATTCCAGCCACAGTGCGGTTTCCAGAGCATTCCTGGGCAAAATTTCAAAATAAACCGTATAGTCATTGGAAGTGCCGCCGTTCAAAGTGCCCCCGGCGTTTTGAATAATTTTAAAAAACTGATCCTGTGGTACATGCTGGGATTCCTGGAACATCATGTGCTCAAACAGGTG
>RQOG01000065.1 GCA_003854985.1 Calditrichota bacterium | reverse complement strand
TTTTTATGCACAAATATACAAATCTTATCATCTTAATTCAAATGTTTTCAATATGTTAAGACTCTTTAAGGAAGCCTTAAATAATTTAGATAAGAATATTAGTCCTCATTAAATCAGCGTATAGGACAGATTTTCGACTGTTTTCAAAAATAAACCCCTGTATACCTTTTAAAACAGGGATAATTGACCTTCTTTCGGCTTTCCCACATCTTTCTCAAAAGGATCGTCAAGCCATTTCTGTAAACTGATCTTTACAAACAGTTTCAGACGTAAAAACGATACCAGATTGGACAGATGCCAGGAGTATTTGGCTATTTCCTTTAAAAACTTGAGCATTAATATGGTGATCATGGCCGTCCAGACCTGGATCATTACAGCGTTCTCACTGGTTCCGATAAAACTCTTAATCTTTAATAGCTGTTTGATCTCTTTAAAGAAAATTTCAATTTGCCAGCGCAAGCGATATAATTCAGAAAGAGTTGTATATAATATATTATTGCCAAAGCAAAAATTATAATTTTAAAATACTTAGCACCGATATTATAAATCACATAAGGAAAGGTAATAAGCGGCATTAAATAAGTAATAAACTTAAAGATTGAAAAATTAGTAATATTTTTTAACAATATCTGGACATTTTTATTTCTTAAATAACATTTAATTTTATCTTTCATGCTATTTGTTTCTTAAATATTCATAAATCTCATTCTTCTTGTTTTTATATATCAGTAAACCCGCATTAAAGGCGAAAATTATGAAAAGCAGAATAACTGTAAGCGAGATCGTTACCAATACCCGCTTCGGCCGGCTCTTTCTAAAGGGTATCGAAGCGGAATCCAACACCTTCACTGGCGACAACCTAACCATGTTTTTTAATATGAATACTTCCTGTTGTTTCCGTAATTCCGAGAAAATGGTCGTGTACACCGTTATATTTCGTCGTAATTGCATATCGATAATTATGTTTTTCGGATCTTCTATAATTTTATTAATTTCCAAAAATCTTTTGTAATTGTTTTCAGATAAGTATAAACTATCCTGAATGGTTCTCAGCCTGTCATTAAGATATTTACTTTGCTCAATATACTCTGAGTTTAATTTATATTGTACTATATCATTTAATACAGAAATAATGCTATCCGCCAGCTGTGAAGCCAATACGGGGTATTTTTCAGTTACTTCAATGGATAAAATACTATTGTCAGCATCAATGTCTGTATAAATTATTTCATTATTCAGAAGCTTATAAGCATTTTCCCTTTTTTCAATACTATTTTCAGTGTCAATTTCCATGTAGTCGATATATTTTTGTCTTAATATCCTGCCTTCATATTCAACGGAAAATTCCATATCTAAAATAGCATCCTGTAATTTTCTTGAACCGATAATTCCAACATACATTTCAGGAGTTTGTATGCCGGAGCCCATATCCATGATGCCGGTTAGATTGGCAATACTTCCCAGCGCTCCACCGAGCGATGATGATAAACCTGTTTCAGATGGCAATAAAGAAGCTTTCGACGTATAATACTTTTCCATAAAGAAAAAGACATAAATAATAATTAGTATTAATCCAATAACAGAAACAAACAGGTTGATTTTAAAATGCTTTAGAATAAATATAAAAACGGGATTTAATTTGTTATCTTGCATCCAACAGCCTTTTTAAATAAAATTTCAATTACTTTTGAGCAACAAATATTAAATATATTATCGTTGCTAATTGCGCCGTAACAGTTAAACCATCTTTTATTGCTTCGAACCAGGTTATTTTTTCTTTCTCTGGCACATAAATAACATCGCCTTCGTTTATTGGAATATCTTCATCCGCTTCCAGCCAGACGCCTGAACTTACCCGGATTATCTGCGTATCGCCTTCCCTTGCTTTGTCATTAAATCCGCCCGCTATTTTGATATAATCCAAATAATTCAGATTCTTGTTATATCGAACGCTTCCCGGCAAATATACTCCTCCTGAAACCTGGACAAGTTTTGTCGACTCAGGTATGAGAATACTATCGCCGCCTCTTAAAACAATATTTTCCGATAAATCATTTTCCAATATTAATTTTTCAAAATTGCAGGCAACGATCTGGCTATTCTCCCTGCTTTTAGTCCTGTAATAACTCTTTTCCAGATCTGTCATATCTTGCACATACATTTTTTTAAGACGTTGGAGGTCGTTCTCATCAATAGCTTTCTTCTTCCTTAGAATTACAGCATTTTTTAAATAAGCGTTGGATATTATTCCTCCGCTTCTTTCAATGATTTCCAATATGGTTGTTGCATTGTTAATTATTGCATACTTTCCCGGATACATAACCGCACCGTTTATTACGATTTCGCTCTTTCCATGATAACCATATTTTTTCCTTACAAATATTCTATCATCGGCCTTTAAAGCATAACCCGAATCAGAAGGTATTTTTAGAAACAACCTTTCAAAATCCGATTTGTTATTATAAAATCTTGTTAATGTGATGAATTGTGAATCAGCAGATGTTAGCAGTCCACCGCTGAATATTAACGCATCCAATAACTTGTCGCCTTTCTTAAATTCAAAATTGGTTTCCTGTGCTACGGCGCCGTTTACCGATATTGAATTATGCGTTGAATCGCGATAGGGCACATATATAATATCCTGATCCATCACATAGGGATTCTGGGTTAAATCTCCCGTGTACATATATCTGACCAAATCAGCATTCTTTTCTTCATTTCTTCTGATTATTTTAATATTTCGTAAAGATGAAATTTTATTGATGTAGGCATTTATTTCTGTATTTTTTAAATCCTGATACATATTAAGCACTGCATTAAATACGCGATCTCCCGAACTAAGCATAATCCTGCCTGGCTGCGGTACAGATCCAACAACATCGACATTAACATTATGGATCATGTTCAAATATGCTTCAATCTTAACATTGGGAAATGATTTGGAAAGGACATTTATTATTTTGCCCCTTGCTTCCTTAAGAATCACGTAACGCACATAAATAGTGGGTCCCCCCGGTATAATAATATTTCCATCGGGAGTTACAACTGTATAGTATACTTTATGTGAAGGACCTTTTACATTTAATTTTATAACAAATTCATCACCCGAATCCACTATATATTCTTTTTCATCAACAGAGGCGTTTAGCTCGCCCTGGCCGGACAGGGCTTTTTTCTTTAATGAAGAAGATTCAACATTTTCCTGGACTTTCGATTTTAACATGTTATTTAAAAAATCATTATCAGATCCAATTCTTATACTTTCCTGGGCAAATAAAACGCATACATTAAAAATTAAAACAGAGTAAAATAGTTTCTTCATCCTAATCCTGTAAATTAGAGTTTTATTCCGAATTATAACAATCTAAATAGTTATTCCAAACACAAATCACAACAAATCCGATAACGATAAATCAACTTGTACATAATATTTTAACAATTCTCTTTGCCGCCTTGCCGTCCCACAGGGGTGGAATATCGCCTTTTTTTCCTTTGCCCGCAAGGATTTTTTTTTGTCTCTTTGACTATTAATTCCGTATCATGGCCAACCAGAATATTGGTTCCCATTTCAATGGTTACCGGCCGTTCCGTATTTTCCCGCATGGTTAAACAGGGAATACCCAGATACGTAGTCTCTTCCTGAATGCCTCCGGAATCGGTAAGCGTTAATTTAGCCGAATGCAGCAGATTCATAAAATCCAGGTAACCCAAAGGTTCCAGCAGCGCCAGGTTTTTCATCGCTTTTATGCGGCCGTCCAGACCAAATTCGGAAATCATTTTTCTTGAACGGGGATGAATCGGAAATATAATTAGAATATCTTTTTCAATAATTTCAAACGCATCCAGCAGTTTTACAAAATTTTCCCGGTTATCCACATTACTCGGCCGGTGCAGGGTTACCAGCGCATAAGGCGCTGATTCCAGATTTAATTCTTTTTTTATTAATGATTTTTTTGCCTTTTCCGCAAAATGAATCAGTGAATCAATCATCACATGTCCGACAAAATGAACTTTATGCTCCTCAATGCCTTCCCGCTTGAGATTATCCAGGCCGCTCCGCTCGGTAACAAAAAGATCGTCGGACAGCGTATCGGTGACCAGGCGGTTAATTTCCTCCGGCATTTTGCGGTCGAATGAACGCAAACCCGCTTCCACATGAGCGATTTTTACCCCCATTTTTGCAGCGACCATACTACAGGCGGCGGTGGAGTTAACGTCGCCCACAACCACAATCAGATCGGGCTTTTCATCGATTAAAACCTTTTCGAATTCTACCATTATTTTAGCCGTTTGCACGGCATGACTGGCCGAACCTACATTCAGATAGATATTCGGCTGCGGAAGCTCTAAGTCTTCGAAAAACAATTTTGACATTTTCTCGTCATAATGTTGCCCGGTGTGCAACAGAATACTTTCGAAATCTTTATGTTTATCCATTTCGCGCTGGATAGGAGCGATTTTCATAAAATTCGGCCTGGCGCCGACTACATTAATAACTTTCATTTATCTTGTCCACTGATTTCACTGATTACACGAAATCTATTTTTATAAATAATTAGTCTTTTTCATATTCTAACGATAACTTTTTTTATAATCAAATTAGTGTAATCCGTGCCATCCGTGGACTCTAATGCACTTCAAGTTTTTGCAGCGCATTTTTTGCCGCCATTTGTTCCGCCGTTTTCTTACTGTTGCCAATGCCTTTTCCGGCCGTTTCATTATTCACACGTACAATCACCACAAATTTTTTATGATGATCCGGACCGGACGCATCAACGACTTCATAAACGGGATATCCCCAACCTTTGCCCTGGCTGTATTCCAATAAATCCGATTTATAATTGAAATATATATTTTGATTTAGTACACGATCTTTATTCGCTAATAAAAACCGATGGACAAAATTCTTGGCTTTTGTATAATTACCATCCAGGTAAATTGCGCCTAAAATGGACTCAAATAAATTTGCCAGGTTAGATTGTCTTTCCCTGCCACCGGTTTTTTCTTCCCCTTTGTTCATTAAGAGGAATTTACCAAGGCTTAATTCATCCGTTATTTTTGCCAGTACAGGACGGGAAACAAGAACGGATTTTTTTTTAGATAAAGAACCTTCAGGGTCTGCAGGATATTGTGTATACAGATATTCTGTAACTATTAAATCCAGAACGGCATCGCCTAAGAACTCCATTCGTTCATTGGAATAATGAGCCTGTTCTTCGGAAATGCTTAAAAATGAGCGGTGTTTTACAGCCTGGATGAGCAGTTCGGAATTGTTGAATTTATATTTAATGATACGCTGTAATTCGCTGATATCAACAGGCCAATCCGGTTCAACGCCATATTTTCCAATCCTTTGGAAAATCTCTTTTAACATAAATAATATGCTCTGTATAATTTTACAAAAAATAAAAATCGGGTTGTCTGAACAACCCGACTATCTGATTTTCCTTATACACAGACTAGCATTATGTCCGCCAAATCCCAGTGAATTACTTATAACCGCATCAACCGGATAATCAATGGCTTTATTGGGCACATAATCCAAATCACATTCCGGATCCGGATTTTCATAATTGATTGTCGGAGGAATTTTATCCTGCTGAACTACCAGGCTGGAGATAATCATTTCCACACTGCCGGTAGCGCCGAGCAAGTGACCGGTCATGGATTTTGTTGAACTAACTTTTAGTTTCCGTGCATAATCGCCAAACACGGTTTTTATTGCCGCTGTTTCGTTCTTATCATTGGGCGGTGTGGAGGTTCCGTGCGCATTGATATACTGAATATCTTTCGGTTCCAGACCGGCATCTTTTATGGCAAGCTGCATCGATCGAACCGAACCTTCACCGCCTGGAGCCGGTTGCGTAATATGAAAGGCGTCTGCGGTAAAACCCTGCCCAGCCAATTCCGCATATATTCTGGCTCCGCGGGCCTGGGCATGTTCTTTTTCTTCAAGGATTACAATGCCGGAACCTTCTCCAATAACAAAGCCATCGCGTTCCCGATCAAACGGACGACTGGCCTTTTGCGGTTCATTATTTCTGGTAGAAATGGCCTTCATAGCGTTAAAACCGCTCACGCCCATTGGTGAAATAGCCGCTTCAGCGCCGCCGCAAACCATAATATCCGAATCGCCATATTGAATGATACGCATCGCTAAACCTATGGCGTGAGCGGAGGTGGCACATGCCGACACCGTTGCAAAGTTTGGCCCTTTAATCCCAAACTCCATTGAAACATATCCAGCGGCAATATCGCTGATCATCTGTGGAATAAAAAAAGGACTTATTCTGCGTGGTCCTTTTTCCAGAAGTTTTCTGTGTTCTTCTTCAAAAGTTAAAATACCGCCGATGCCAGATCCTATGATAACGCCGATCGTATCACGGTTTTCTTTTTCCAGGTTTAAACCCGAGTCTTTAATCGCTTCTCGCGCTGCAATAATGGCAAATTGCGTGTATCGGTCTAATTTCTTGATATCCTTTTTATCAAAATAGGCTTCGGGATCAAATCCCTTGACCTCACCGGCAATTTTCGTTGCAAATTCGGAGGTATCAAAAGCGGTGATCAAATCGATGCCGCTTTCACCTGCCAACAATTTTCTCCACATCGTTTGTGTGTCTAATCCAAGAGGTGTTACCGAGCCTATCCCGGTAACAACGACCTGTCTTTTTCCCATAATGGCTCCGTATTTTTGTTCCTGTTAAAGTATAATTCGTAGAACCAGCAGACGATTCGCACTAATAAAGTCAAACCTTCCGGATTATTATCCGGAAGGCTGCTTATATTAAAGAATATATCAGGCTATAGAAATAATGAACTCAATATCTTTCAGCAAGCTTTAACTATTCGCCTAATTTTGCTTTTAAATGCGCGATGGCATCGCCGACGGTACGCATTTTTTCAGCTTCTTCGTCAGGTATTTCGATATCAAATTTATCTTCGAAAGCCATAACCAGTTCGACCGTATCAAGGCTGTCTGCGCCAAGATCATCAATAAAAGACGCTTCCGGCTTTACCTGGGCTTCATCCACGCCGAGTTGTTCTACAATAATTTCTTTTACCTGTGCTTCGATATCCATACTACTTCTCCTGTTAAATGTTAATGGTTTACATTGTTTTCTACATGACCATACCACCGCTGACGCTGATAACGATTCCGGTTAAATAGTCAGCGGAAGGTGAAATTAAAAATTCTACAACTTTAGCCACATCTTCCGGGGTTCCGGCCCGGTTCAGTGGTATTTGTTTTAAATATTCTTCTTTAACTTTTTCAGGTAATATATCCGTCATTTCCGTAGCAATATAACCGGGAGCGATGGCATTTACCGTAATATTCCTGGCTCCTAATTCTCTGGCCATAACTTTGGTAACTGCAATAACGCCCGCTTTTGAAGAGGCATAATTAGCCTGCCCGGGCGTTCCAAGCAATCCGCTTACCGACGAAATATTTACAATCCGGCCATAGCGTTTCTTCATCATGTACTTTGCCGCCGCCTGCGAACAAAGAAAGGTGCCCTTAAGATTAATATTAAGAACCATATCCCATTCCTGTTCGTTCATCCGGATGGATAGATTGTCTCTTGTAATTCCGGCGTTATTCACAAGAAAATCAATGGCGCCGAATTTATCAACCGTGACATCCATAAGTTTCTGGACATCTTCCTGTCTGGAAATATCGCCGGTAACAACAAGCGCGTTTACACCTTTTTTTTCAACTTCCAAGGCCGTTTGTTTTGCTTTTTCTTCATTAATATCCGATATCACAATATTTA
>RQOG01000064.1 GCA_003854985.1 Calditrichota bacterium | reverse complement strand
GTATAAATATCCTCTATGGCGGCGCAGTCGCCAGTAATGTAGCCATTTAAACCGTACGTCCTTCGTGCTAAAGTATCCAAATAGAATTTACTGGCTGATGTTGGAACACCATTTACTGCGTTGTAAGAAGACATAATGGAAGGCAATTTATCTTTTTCAATCAGTTCTTTATATGGGAGCAGGTAAAACTCTCTCATATCCCGGCTATCCATATTCGAGCTGCTGACATGCCGGTCGAATTCGCTGTTATTGGCAAAATAGTGTTTGCCGCAAGGAACCGATTTCAGATAAACCTTATCCTTGCCCATCATGCCTCTAACAAAACCACCGGCAATTTGAGAAACCAGAAAAGGGTCTTCACCGTAAGATTCGCCTGTTCGTCCCCATCGGGGATCCCTGACAGGCTCAACTACCGGAGACCAGTATGTCAGACCGGATATTACAGGAGAATTCAACGCCCGGGCTTCATCTGAGATGGCAGTCGCTTCTCGTTCCATCAAATCCGGATCCCAGGACGATCCGAGAGCCACACTATTCGGAAATGAAGTAGGCGAACCAGCGCCCGGGCTCATACTAAATCCCCCCATTACGCCGTGCAGAGCTTCATTCCATACCCTGAACGCATTTATTCCCAGGCGAGGCACCGAAGGCATATTGTTTCCCAGCAAACTTTGTTTTTCCTCGAGCGTCAACCTCGAAACGAGGTCGACTGCTCTTTCCTTAAAGGAAAAGGAAGTATCGCGGTAAATCGGTTTTTTAACTTCATCACCAGCCGATAAAAAAGTTAATATTGTAAAACCATACACAATCAAAAAAAATATTCTGATAAGTTTAACTCTCATCTAATAAACCCTTATCAATATTCGGATTATTATATCCTCAAATTTTCAAATAAACACGTTTATTATAATCAACAACTAATGCCAAGAGCTTGGGAATGGCTACTATAAATACTTTATTGCCTCCCAAATTAATACTTCTTAAGTATTTAGGGCGCTCTTATTTAGTTATTTAAACAACCTGGGTGCAAATTCATTTAACGCCCGACGCCAGGTCAGCCATTCGTGGGCAGTACCCTGGGATTCGTGAAAAACAATGTTTTTGATTCCATGTTTTTTTAAGGTCTCAACCATGTCCTTTGGGTTTCGTTCTTCTGTACCGGTACTAATGAAGAGCAAATTCATTTGTTTATTAAATGCATCTGCATCTTTAAATGCCCCATTAAATGCATCTTCTATTTTGCTATCCGGACGCATAAAGAAGCCACTGAATGTACCCATCCAGCCAAATTTATCCATGTTATTAAAAACAGTCAAACAGGTCTGAAAACCGCCTCTCGATAATCCTGCCATCGCTCTATTCTGTTTATCCGTATAAGTACGGAAAGTCTTTTCTATAAATGGTACGAGATCTTTAATGTAAATATCTGTAATATTCCCTGATGCCTTACGAACATCGGAATTGGTTTTGATATCCCCACTGGGCATAACAACAATCATAGGTACTGCTTTTCCGGCTTCAATTAATCCATCCATAATATTGGCCATATGTCCCTGAATTGACCAACCGTTTTCATCTTCGCCCCAGCCATGTACAAGATATAAAACCGGATATTTTTTTTCCGGTTGCTTTTCATATTCTGCAGGAACATACACATTGATATGACGTTCCAGCCCATTAATCTCAGACCAGTAATCAATGGAACGAATCTGTCCGTGTGGAATATTTTTGTTAAACCGGTAATAATCGCCTTCAGGGCCTTCGGGAATTTCAATACCCGATGATTCCCAGTTGCTGCCGAAAAAGGCTTCCGTCCCACGATCCATGACGGCAACGCTGTCAATCCGGATTGCATAATAATGAAAACCAACTACTTGGGGATCTGATATACATGTCCAGAATCCTTTTTCATCCTTGGCCATACTGTACTTTTTACCAGCCAGATCCACCTCAACGCCTTGAGCATAGGGAGCGTAAACTTTAAAAATAGCTTCCCGCGTCTCGGCATTTACAGCAGGATATTGTGATATAAAGGTATTGGTCGAAGCAGGTTTGAATCCTTTGGGAGGCGGATCAATCTGCGGCCCTTGTCTGAATTGAGCTAATGATAAATCACACATTAATAATACAACGATAAGAATAATGACTCTCTTCATAATTGAAACCTCACTAAGTTAAAATAAATAGTCTATACACAATTATAATTATTTACGGATTATATCTTGGTCCGAGTACTAATTTATCTCCCGAATCATCTATTTCATAAAAACGTGGTTTGCGAGGTCCGTCTCCTTCAGCATGGTGAATGACAAGAAGACGTTTCCCCTCGAACTTAGTAAACATCATTCCATGTCCGGTATTGTTCCCAATTAACGGCTTTTCTTCCTGAATCCACGGCCCGTTAATCGTACCGGATTCAGAATAGCAAACGCCTTGCAAGTAACGGCCTTCTCCCCAGCTTGACCATAGCATACCTAATTTGCCGGTTCCGGTTCTGAAAAGCTCTGGTCCGTCGGTAACCCAGCCAGGAATTTTTAATCCATATGTCATTTCCCCGTTTCCAACCATCTCAAGCGCCCAGGGAGCTTCACTGGCGCGGAAAAGGACTACTGGGTCAGTAATGGTTTTACTTAAATCTGGCGAAAGTTTTACATATTCCATCGTACCATCAACCGTTTGCATCCATTCACGAACAAAAACAAAATATGGAATGCCGTCTTCGTACCAGATTGTCCCATCAATTATATCCCAGCTATGGGGAAGATAGTCGTAATTTGGATCGGGATTAAAATGTTTATAAGGTCCTTCAGCTTTATCCGATACCAAAATCATCGTTTGATGACGGTAAGCATTGTACCTGCGGGGAATAACATCAACAAGTTCTTTCCGATCGCCAAAAGTAGCTGCATAATAATATTTACCTTTAATATGATGAATTTCTGCAGCAGCAACAAATTTAATTCCTTCCATCCAGGTTCCTGTAACATCATAAGCGCCGTATGGTCCGGTCCAATTTTTCAAGTCTTTACTTTTATAAATACTGCCGCCGCTACTGGTCAGGTAATATGTTCTAGTTACTTCGTCTGCCAGGATAAATGGATCGCTCATAGTCATTGAATCAAGAGTGGTAGTAACGATTTCACGGGGTTCAGTCACACTAGCGCTCACCCAGCGTCTTCTTGGAGTATCTGCTTTTGACTTGTTGGTTTGAGGCATACCAAAACCCTTGGATCCCGGTGGAGCAGGAATTGTAACTGTTGGGATAAGCTTCTTTTTTTCTACGATTTGGGCAGTAGCTATCTGTATAAAAGTTAAACCTGTCAATAGCACAATAAAAATAATCAGTTTTTTCACCAGAAAGGCTCCTCTTATAAAGTGTTATTACTTACGCCACAGATTAGGCAAAAAACGGAAATAGAGCAAGTGACGCCAGGTAGCCCAATCATGAGCGCCATGGCCGCCGACATAATATTCATGTTCAATACCATGTTTTTCTAAAGCTTCATGGAGTTTCACACAACGAATGCCCATTCGTCCGGAGGCCTCATGCGTACCCTGTCCTACAAAGAGATAATCAACCTTTTCATTCACATCCGGATCATTTAGAAACTTGGCCAAAATATTTTCACTATCAACATGACCGGCGCTTAATATACCGAATGAACCGAACAGATCCAGACTTCTGAGTCCTACAAACATCGTATGGCGTCCGCCCATGGACAATCCCGATAGGGCGCGCCCATGGGGACTCCTGATAACGCTATATTTACTTTCCACCAGTGGAATTACATGTTGCCGAATTTCTTTTTCAAAAATATCAAAAGTCAACTCTTCATGTCTGGGATGATTGCGATGGATTACCTGATTGTTCGGAATCGCAATAATCATTGGCGCGGCCTTTCCCGCTGCCAGCAGGTTGTCCATCATAAAATTAACACGTCCGTCGTACACCCAGTTCGAAGGCAGATCACCACTGCCGCCTACCAAATACAATACGGGATAGGTCTTGTCTACGCTATATCCCGGAGGCGTATATACATACATTTCACGCTCGCCGTTTGTCACCTCCGAGTGATACACATGGCGTGTAACATTTCCATGCGGGACAGGTTGCGCGTCATAATAAGCCGGCCCATCGCCATGAACTACAAGTTGACTATACGGCGGCATAGCTGTAAATCCGGCGACTGTATTGTTTGGATCCGCAACCCGCACACCATCGATTACATAATAGTAGATGTACATATCCGGTTCAATAGGCCCGATAGTAAGTGACCAAATGCCATCTTCACTTTTTTCCAATGGGATGGAGCGCCTCTGAGTATCGAGAGCAATCATCACCGGACCGGACAATTCTACCTTTTTTGCTTCAGGCGCCTTAACACGAAAAGTAACCATTCGATCGTCGCGCACGTCTGGAGAGTTGAGGGATGCGCTGAATGGGATGAGATTCTCGGTATTCTTTTGCGGATTGTAGTCAAGATTGACATTAGCCTGCTGTGTCCAGGCCAAAACAGGCAAAAGTAAATATGAAAGAAGAATATAAGTATATACCTTCATGATAATCTCCATTTTTATTATAATTAATTAATCGTCCATCGCAACTTCAAAAGCTTTGTTTATCCGCCAACCAGGGCATAAATCAGGATAATAGCTGCTTCGGCTTAAACTTATCATCTATCTTTACTCCCCTTCAGAAAGTTGCCGATACAGATGGGGATCAAATTCTTCCAAACCTGTAATGCTGTATAGATGATTGGCCGAAACCCAGGGTAACCAGAACCGGTGCCCCCCGATACCGCGACCAGACCTGCCGGGTCCCATACGCCAGTGTTCCTGTTGAAAACCGATATCACGCAGACCATATTGTCGTCCGGGAAGGGCAACCATAGATTTGGTGGCATGCAGCAAAATTCTTGCGACATCCAGATAATGCGAATCTTTAGTATACTTATAAAGTTTCGCATAAGAGGGCGCAGACCAATCCATATATTCATCCACACCGCCAACGCCCCTGGCTGTGATGCCTTGCAGCCCGATTGTCGGTACGCCTTTTTTCCAGTGAAGTTTTGCATTATCCGCATCAACCGGCATCGGCAGGTTCCAGATCCACATCCAGGTTTCGGTGTAATCCGCAGCTGCTTTTGCCCGTTCCAGCCATTTGGACTCGCCGGTGACTTCGTAAAGACTCAGAAAAGCCTCCAGACTCAGCATACCGGCTTCTTTATCGGTGATATTCGGATTGTCGCTTGCACCGCCGACATAGAACCCCCGGGTTCCCCAGTTTTCCCAAACATATTCTGCTGCACGGATAGCTGCTTTTTTATACTTAGAATCACCGGTTTCTTCGGTCATTAATACAAGTAAGGGGACTGGACAATAGCTGGCGGTTCCCGTTTTCTCTTCAACCTCATTGCTGCCGGGTTTCCATCTCCGGGGGAAAGAGCCATCCTCCCTTTGCTGTTGGAGCAACCAGTCAACATATGATTTAACCCAATTGAACCATTCCGGATGTAAGCGTCCCAATTCACGTTCACGTTGATAAGCGCGGATCAATACACGCATACCTTCAGTAGCATTGCGTAGAAAAGGAGCAAGCCATTCCTGCCGGTCACCAGTCCATGGTTTTCCTGTGGCAAGATCATATCCGCTTGCCTGAAGAGGCACGGCAGATAGCGCCTGGATCATAGAAGATATAATAGACAAGCCTATCTCACGCATCTTTTTTCCACGTTCGGTTTTATCCCGATCGCTTTCACGTAACATCTGGTCGGCACACTCGAGATTTTTACTGACAAAACCCATTACTACCATCGTCCAATTCCATTGAGGAGCGCTTGTATCAAAAGTTGCCACGGCAAAGGGAATGCCGGTTCGGCCATCAATAGTGGCAGCCTGAGCAGCCATATGATCTGTTAGTACACGCCGCATCTGTTCTACATCTATGAGCTTGACTGATGGATTTAACTCGTCAAATGCCCATCGCCATGCATTACGAGTCATATCCCGAAAAAATTCATTGCTTCCAAATCGAAAATCTATCTTATACTTGTGAACGACTCCCCCGGTGATCGGATGATAGCGTTTGAACCATCTCGGCTCTGGCGAGGCATCAGGACCGAAAGGATATACACTCATCGAGCCGGGAAACTGAAATCCAAATTCAAGCGGACCTTCCTCTTCTTGCCAGGCGCCCATGGCTCCGAATTGAAATCTTTTATCGATCATAATATTTTTTACAAGCTTTGTTTCTTCTACCGTGGATGCACCATTCGGAGAAGGATCCATCACAGCTACTGAAGAGCCATTATCAAAGGCTAACGCGAACAGAGGTGCCGGAAGCATATCCTCGCGCAGGAGGATTTGCCGTGCCGTATGGTTACGTGTGCCACCGGGCGAGTATTCGCCATTGTATGTCGGATCACCGTACAAAGCTCCCGGAGCCAGGCAATTTACATCAACCCAACTTATCATCGGATCGACAGACAGCACAACCGAAGAGTTGAATCCGCCCTGCGCATTTCCCTTAACATCAACCACTCTTGATACTGAAACAACATTATCTTTCAGGCTCCAGTGATCCATAATCCGGAATACAACCTTTTTATCTAATGAAATTTCAACGTGCGCATCGATGCCAGAGGCTGATTTTTGTAAAGTCTTATAAGCTACGGTAAGCTTTTGTATGTCATCTTCTGATTTAAAAATCTCAAGCTGCGCAGGTTTCAATTGCATCAAACGTGGGACCGGACCTCCTGATATTTCAACACCCCAGTTATCTTTGGTACTTTGGATGAAAGTTACAGTGGCCCCAGTTGGCATTCTGCCAAGATTAATCTGGTCATCTTCTTGTGCAAATGTTGATGATATAATCAAACATAATCCAAACATTACAATTTTAGCAACCATAAAATTATTCCTATCTTATAAATGTTTACTCTACAAATATATAATACTATTAGCTATGGAACCCCTCATATAACATCTATCCTACTGAAATATCAGGCTTCATTAATGGTAATTAAATGTCAGGCCAAATAGTTACTAAACATATTTATTTACCATATAATCAGGGAATATTTTTCTTTTCAACTTTCCAGCCTGGCATTTGCGCTACACCGCAAGGTTCGCCTATAAACATCTTTGCTGCTTCCATATCCTCTTTCAATTGCCATTTATACCAGGCTGTTGCAACAATAGCGAAATCACCGCCATGCGGTTGTGCATATGTTCCGCCATGTCCCACATTCAGGTTAGCAGCAAAAACCGGCAAATGATTTATACGATTGAAATCATCCATTCCATTTTTATAGGCAATATCCGATTCTCCACCCAGAATATACATTACAGGTGAATGCAGTTTTTTAAGTTGGTCTTTTGTCAGGTTTGGCATACCCGGCATACCACCAATGGGCGTTGGCAGAATGCCGCTATTACAAATAACTATTGTTGTAACACGCGGATCAGAGGCGACCTCTAATGTCTGTAATCCCCCGCAGGACATACCGCTTACTGCGATTTTTGTGATATCGATCTTATTATAATATTGGCTCTTATTATTCCCATTTTGAGCAATCGCCCAATCAATCGCATCGATTAACTGGGAAGATTTGGATCTTTCACCCCCCATCATATTCCCGCCCTGTTGATTAGCCTGAGGTATAGGTCCGATAGCTATGACCAGAAAACCATGTGATGCCATCTCGGATAAAAAATTTATATGTTCCCATGGAGAATTTGCACAGGCTCCATTTCCCCAGGCAATTATCGGTAATTTGTTTTCTTTACCAAAAACACTCAAATCTTTTGGTCTAAAGATCGTATGTGTTGCGAAAATGCTATCAGAAACCATCAAGGCGTTAAATGGTCCGGTACCACCATCTTCTACCAATCTTGTCTCAGTTTCGTTTGAAATAATTGATGCTTTATACAAATCGGATGCCAGACAAATACTGTGTAATGTGATTAATAACGTTGCTAAAATACCATATGAATACATTTTAAGTTTAAGCATTAAATACCCTTTCTAAAATTTCTGCGTACTCTGAATACAATCTTTTGCTTTATCAACTAATGAATTTAGCTCAACTATTAACTTTTACATTTTGCTTTCTTAATTAATTTCACTGATCTTTAATAATCGTAAACCGTGCTTTCATACATACATGGATAGTTTTTTGGTAAATGCCTGTTGAATAACACAGCAATATACTTACAACCATATTTTATCAGGATATCCGTCATGTAATCCACATTGGCTTATACTTTTTCAACTGTTATGGCGGGTCCAAAACAATTCCAGTTGTTTCAACCCATTGACGCTATCCGGGCCCATTTGTAAAATGGTAATTCAGATTCAATTTGAGCATTAAGATTTTTAATTGAAAAGAGAAAAAGTATAATTTGTCTAATTTTATTCATAAAGAATCCTTTTATAAAATTTCGTAGATTCAGTTACGCAATGCAATACCCAACAAAGTTTAAGCATAGACGAAATACCCCATTATGATTTTAAAACCATGTTGATTTTTCATACGACTAATTAATCAGAGTAATTCCCTTACAACTGGTTGATATAAATAATTCGTATTCAGGTTAAATTTTTATCTATCTGAGTATGCTTAACTATAAATAGTTCAAATAAGCTAAGAAAATTTGAATATATCTTCCGAATTACGTAGACTAAAAGCACAAATGAAAGCTTATTCTAAATATCAAACCAATAAAAATTAATACAAAGGATTACTATGAACATGTTACGTAATTTTATTGTACTAGTGGCTGGATTCCTGATTGTGTTAGTATTATTAGGGTGCCTTATTACATCTGAAAGCACAAATAGCGGCACTTCTGAGGAAAACACTAGGGGTCTTGCACCTTATTTTAAGCCTGCTGGCTCAACTCCATTAGCGCCGGATACCGATGGTTTTCTACAGCGCTGGTTGCTTCTTGAGCCAATCATTAAACCAAACCGTACCAACACCGTGTTTACTGACAGTTATATCCGGGAAGCTTTTAATACGCAGTACTTTCCAAACCAATTTTCTGTAATCCCCAAAAACGGCGACATTGTAAAGGTAGCAGATCAGGAACTCACCTGGCATGCTCTGGAATCTACTAATTTTAATGTTAAACTTTTTCGATTCGCAACCGGTTTGAAAAAACAGATGTATGGCGTTTTATTCTGGGCAGTTACTGTGGTCAACAGCCCACAGGAGATAAAGGACGTCCGCCTGGCAGTTGGTTCCAACTCTGCCTCCATGTGGTGGCTTAACGGCAAAGAAGCTGTAATCCTTTCCGGTGACCGGAGAATGTCTATGGATGATTGTGTATCCAAACGCCTTACACTCAAGAAGGGTAAGAATATTATCCGCGGCGCTATTATTAACGGCCCCGGCATGAGTGACTTCTGTGTCCGCTTTATTGATGAAAATGGTGATCCAATTAAGAATATCACTATAGACCTTAAAAACAATGGGGATTAATAAATTTTCCCATTTTTGATTTTAATCTTTCTGTCATTGGAGGTTATATGAAATCCCGAATTTTATTGGCAGTGGTCTTTACCCTGCTTTTAATCTGTTTGTCTTATCCTGTTTTGGCTCAGACAGGTAAACCATTTATACATGATCCCTCGACTATTATGGAATGCGATGGTAAATATTATACTTTTGGCACTGGTGGCGGGGGACTGATTTCTGAGGACGGCTGGGTTTGGAACGGCGGAGCTGAGCGGCCCGGCGGTGGAGTGGCCCCGGACGTCATCCATATTGGAGATCGATATTATCTGACTTATGCCAAAGGCGGCGGTGGATTAGGAGGCGGACATGCCAGTAATGTCTATGTTATGTGGACCAAAACGCTCGATCCGTCGTCTCCCGATTTTGGATTCAAAGACGAAATCATCGTTGCTTCATCTGATGGTGAGGAAGATTGCGATGCCATTGATTCGGCTTTTCTTCTCGATCCCACAGACGGTAGGCTTTGGCTCACTTACGGAACATATTTCGGTTTCATTCGGATCATAGAACTGGATCCTAAAACTGGCAAGCGAATGCCTGGCAATGAAGCTTTGGATATCGCCATTGACTGTGAAGCCACAGCAATGATGTATCGCGATGGCTGGTATTATCTTTTAGGCACACACGGCACGTGCTGCGACGGCGCAAATTCCACTTATAACATTCGCGTAGGACGTTCTAAAAAAGTAACCGGCCCTTACATAGACAATATGGGAATACCTATGCTTAAAGGCGGAGGTAAACTTGTAGTAGCCGCCAGCGGTTCTTATTTTGGTCCGGGTCATTTTGGATTGTGGGACCTGGGAGACGGCGTACAGAAATTTTCATGCCATTACGAGGCTGATTTGCAACAGGGTGGTTATAGCGTTCTCGGTATCCGCCCATTACTGTGGAAGGACGGATGGCCGGTTGCAGGTGATAATTTTCAAAAAGGCACATATCAGATCCTGTCGGAACGGAGCGGATATGCTCTGGAACTGACCGTAGATTTTGTACGAATACCTCGCGAGAGACGATTCTTTAGACCGCCGGCTGATGAACCAATCAAACCGGTAGCAGCTCAGACGCTGGCAGATGTTGAAAAAGATTGGCCTGCTGGTGATATTGAAATACGGATGGCTGATTTTATGGTTCGTCCCCATCAAAAGTGGACGATCACACCTGTTGACGGTGTCGGTGGATATCCCGGATCACCGTTTTTTAAAATTACTATAGAAGGCACAGATCGTGCGCTAGCCGCCACTGTAGATAAAGAGGTTATCGCTGTTCCGGCTTTTAACGGCAGTCCTGAACAACTCTGGCGCATAGACCAGTTGATTGATGGTACCTACCGCATCATGCCCAAGGCGGTGCCGAATTGCGATGAACCTTTAGTCTTGACTGCTGTGGGCAAGTGTACTCCTACACTAACCAAGTTTGATCCAAACAGCGATAAAGCACGTTGGAATTTTAAAACACCATAATTGAAATTGAATAAGTTATTTTAAATAGAAGAAGAGATGCAAAAGTACTAATTCCGCATCTCTTCTTTGTTTTAATAGAAACTGAAAATCCGATGTTTTTCTATCCAGCTAATAAATTGCAGGAAAATTCGATGGATAGTATAATGACCCATTTAATATAAAATTCAATTATTCTTCTGAGACCCGGGTTAAAATGAGTTTCATAGATTCTCCACCTGGCCCGGGAACTTTCAGTGAAATGGAATCACCTTGTAAGACCCCCTGATTAGTAATGTTCATTTGATTAAAACTAATATCAAAGGAAAATTCTTTACCACTTGTTTTACCATTTAAAAGGGGTAACTCTCCCATTTGGCTTGTTACAGTGCCGGACAAACTATCGCCCTCGACATTAAATATATAGGTTAACTCCATAGTCCCCATTGGGTTTTCCATTTGTCCTTTCCATTTCCCTGCAATAGTCTGATGAGCGCAACTAACACTTAATACCAATACAATTACAACACAAAAAGTTAAGATTCGTGACATAGCTTCTCCTTTACTTAGTTTTAATTATAAATCCGCCGTAAGGCTTTATAGTGATAGTTAATCTATCTGAAAATATTACTTCTTTTTTTGTTAATTCGTTTTCATTATTATCCAAATCGCTAATAAGTATACCTTTGGATTTCTTATCGATGAAAGGCGCTTTTATCGTGACAATACGTTCCGTTGTTTCACCATTTATACCTGCGATATACCAGGTATTACCTTTTTTTCTGGCTAATACCACAAATTTTCCGGGATAGCCGTCGATAAATTTTACATCATCCCAGGTTTCAGGTAAGGTGCGCATAAATTCTTTGACAAAGTCTTTTTGTGCGGCCATGCCGGAAGGTGTTTCGGCGATATGCTGAATGCCAGAGGTAAAAAGAACAGACAAAGCTAATTCATAACCATTCGTGGTTCTGCGCTTAATATTCGGTATCCCCGAAAAATTAACCGGCGTAAAATCCATCGGATCAAAGAGATTCCGGGTAAAAGGAATAATGGTACAATGTGAAGGCTGCTGATCCGCATTCTCCTGGGCAAAAGTAACATATTCTTCCCCCTTGATGGCTTCCATACTCACCAAATTGGGATACGTCCGGTGCCATCCCCGGGGAAACGTACAGCCGTGAAAATTTACCGCCAGATTATATTTAGCCGCATCCTTTAAAATATCAATATAATACTTCATCATGGACTGGCCGTCTCCGCCAAAAAAATCTACCTTGATACCGCCAATGCCCATTTCTTTTAGTTTTTTAAACTCTCTGTGGCGCGATTCTTTGGTAAGCATTTTATCTCGCGGTGTAAGTTGCGTAGTGTTCCAGTCTCCTGCCGAATTATACCACAATAAAACTTTTACATTTCTGGTTTTAGCATAATCGGCCAGTCGTTTGATATTATCATATCCAATCTTTGTATCCCAAAAAGCGTCAATCAGGCAGTACTCCCAATGCATACCCGCCGCGAAATCTATAAATCGTTTTTGCACATCATATATCGTTGAATCGTCTTTTAAGATTACCCAGCTCCAGGATGCAACGCCCGGCTGTAGCCAGGCGGAAACATCATATTCAGCCGGATTGGCCAGATCGGTGCCTAAAGTGGACTCAGCCAAATCGGCCAGATTATCTGCTATGGCAATGATCCGCCAGGGCGTAAACCAGGGTAAAGCCGATTCCGGCAGAACGGATTTACCCGGTCTGCCCTCCTGTGGTTGAGAAAATTGTATGGAATATTCACCGTCTGGAGATAGCCAGCTCAAACGAGATCCGCAGTAGTTTGTATCAACGGCCGTTTCCGTAATACTGATCCAGTATTTGCCAAAATTAAATAGCGTCGGCATCACCCATCCCGCCCGATCAGGCGCATGACTACCAACAGGAATATTTATCCGATAGTATTCTTCATAAGAAGGCTGAGTATAATTCCAACCGGTGCGCGCATCAGGACAGTGCTGCAGGAAAGCTTTGGTTGACAGATCAAAATGAAATGAAGATACTTCCTTAAAAATAGTTGCAGGCGCCTTTGTTTCCTCCGGGAAATGATACCGGAAGGCTACGCCATCGTCCGATACCTGAAAAATGATCTCCATTTTTTTTGAATTTGCATTCTTCAGATACAAGATGCGTTTATTCCCCTCGTAACTACAATTCAATCGTTTGCCATGCATCAGCGTATAATTTTCTTTTACGGCATTTACTTCCGACACAGAATCTAATGTAAGATTGGTTGTAAAATTTTCATCACTTCTTACAATCCCCAATCTTGATTGTTTGAGAACGGTTGATCCCGAATGTGAGATGGAATAAACTGGTTCACCGGAAGAAGAGAGCCAGAATTGAACAGAAATTTTATTATTCGGACTTTTTATGGAATAAGTGTCCATAACAAATGTATTGGTACAATTCATTAATACAGAAAGCAGAAAAACCAATTTTATCTTTTTCATTATTTTACTTTCCTTATTCAGATAAAAAATATGAATTTTTAATTTATAATGCCATTTATTCAAAACTAATCCAGTCCACTTCAACGGTTGTATTATCTATTGACGATATAACCAGGTTTTTAACGCCTGCTTTTAAGCCGGAGACAAGCGCTTTAACCGTCGTCCAGTCATTTCCCGCAGGGATTTCTACCCGGGCCATAACGATACCTTCGATATTATTTAATTTTATTTGTATAACGCCCCCTTCTTCTGACCGCGCTCTTATCTTGACCAATTTAAATTCTCTGCTTTCAAAATCAACACTATTATATTGTATCCAGGCATCCTCCGAAGCAAGAATTGTCTTCCAGCCCTCAAATGTATTATTTGGATTCAGGAACGTTACAGAGGCTCCGTTCCTACTTATACAACTATATCGGTCAATCTGTATTTTCCGGGTCGCCTCCGTTATGCCCACACCCCGTAAAGTAGGAGTCACTTTTCTGATGGTGCCGTCTTGATTGAAAAACATACTGTCTATTCTTACCGATCTGTTTTTATCAAAATGTGGAGAAAGGTCGTTATAATGGTAAAACAGATACCATTGATTTTTGTATTCGACAATTGAGTGATGATTTGTCCAGCAATCCAGCCGTTGATCCATGATCACTCCGGTAACCTTAAATGGTCCCATAGGATGATCACCCATGGCATATTCAAGTCGTTCTGTTGAATCCTCTACATGCGGATAGGTGAAATAATAAATACCATTCCGTTCGAACATAAAAGGGCCTTCTTTGAGCCCTTTTTGGGGCAGATTATCGATGGCCATAGGTTCCGAGGCGAGTTCCGGCATATTATCCTGCAGTTTGGCTACATACATATTTCTTGCAGACCAGTATAAATAGGCTTGTCCATCCTTATCGATAAACACGTTCGGATCTATCCCACGAACGCCTTTGATAGGTTTTGGCCGGGGAACAAAAGGTCCATACGGTTTACCGGATATGGCCACCCCGATGCCCATCCCCCGCCTGGATTCTCCGTCTTTTTCCCGTGCCGGAAAATAAAAATAATATTTACCATTCCTGTAGATACAATCCGGCGCCCACATACTATAGGATGTGGAATCCACCCATGGCACTTTATTTTGACTTACAATAACGCCATGATCCGTCCAGTCGACAAGGTTTTCAGAAGAAAATACATGATAATCTGACATGCAGAACCAGCCGATCCGGCCCCTTTCTTCATTTGCCAGAATATCATGCGAAGGATATAAATATACTTTTCCTTCAAAAACCCGCGCTGAGGGATCAGCAGAAAACTGATCAGTAATAATAGGATTTTGGGAAAACACATAATTCGAAATAATTACAAAAAAACCAGCTATGACTTGAAAAAATCCACCATTATTCATAATACTTTACTTTATAATTATTTCTAAGATAATATACAGTTTATTTTCATTCTGATACAAAAGTATACTTCTTTCCTGCTTCGGTTTCAATATCATATAAAAAAGATTTCTTTAGCTCAACATTTTTTAGTCTGGCTTTTCCAGAAATCAAAGGCTGCTTTATTTCCGGCGCTTGGTAAAAAGTGTTTTTATTTTCATCTTTTGCAATTTTAAGGATTGTATTTCCTTCCGCTTTCAATGGATTATAAGTACGAATCCGGCAGTTACCGCCTAGCGTTGATTTTATTACTAATTTGGATATCTTGCCGTTATTCCATTCCAAAGATTCGACTTCAAATCCGCCGCGGGCGCGGAGGCCTTTGATACTTCCATTTTTCCATTTATCGGGCAAAGCGGGAAGCACAAAAATAGCTCCGTCATCGCTCTGTACAAGCATAGTGGCAATACCGGCAGTAAAACCAAAATTACCGTCGATCTGAAACGGCGGATGGGCATCAAACATATTCGGATAGGTGCCGCCTCTGGGTCTTCCGCCCTGTCGGAAAGAAGGCGTCAATTGATCAGTAATTAGTTTTAGAGCATGATTACCATCAAGCAGACACGCCCAAAGATTTACTTTCCAGCCCATCGACCAGCCGGTGGATTCATCGCCCCGTGCTGTAAGCGAGGTCCTGGCAGCCGAAAATAATTCCGGCGTCCGGTATGGGGATATCTGATTGGATGGGAACAAACCATACAAATGAGAGACATGCCGGTGTTTATCATCCGGACTGTCCCAATCGTGCATCCATTCCTGTAGTTGCCCCCATTGTCCAATCTGCATCGGAGGTAAACGGTTTAAAGTTGCCTTTATTTTTGAAACAAACTCCTTATCCGTATTCAGGATTTCTGCCGTATTTATTGTTTTAGTAAACAGATCAAATAACAGCTGATTATCCATTGTTGTACCGGCTGCTATGGAAGATTGCGGGTGACTCGAAGGTGCATTTTCCGGAGAAACAGAAGGGCATACAACCAGCCATTTATGCGCCGGTTCCTCAACCAGAAAGCTTAAATAAAACTCAACTGCGCTTTTCATCACCGGGTAAACCGAATTAAGATATTCCTTATCGCCGTTGTATTCATATTTTTCATACAAATGCTGGCAAAGCCAGGCACCGCCCATTGGCCACATACCCCAGAATGAACCATCTATGGGACCGGTCATGCGCCATAGATCCGTATTGTGATGTAAAACCCATCCTTCTGCGCCATACATATCTTTGGCTGTTTGTTTACCAGCCTGTGAAAGCTCCCTTATCATTTGAATTAAGGGTTCATTCATTTCACTGAGGTTAGCGACTTCAGACGGCCAGTAGTTCATCTCGGTATTTATGTTTACTGTATATTTACTATCCCAGGGCGGATTGAGCCGATCGTTCCAAATGCCCTGCAGATTAGCCGGTTGCCCGCCGGGCCGAGAAGAAGAAATTAACAGATAACGACCAAATTGAAAACATAAGGCCACCAATTGCGGATCATCGCCACTGGCAAATTTTTCAATGCGAACATCGGTGGGATTGTTAGCAGCCTCCGTTAATCCAAGATTAATATTAACTCTATTAAAATATATCTGATAATCGTTAATATGATCCTGCAATATCTGACTATATTGCTTTTTCAGAGCCTTTTGCAGAAACGCATTTGCTCTCTCGCCGGCGTTGGCGCTTATGTCATTATAATTATTAAAACCCGAAGCTATTGAAATGTATAGCGTTGCAGCATTTGCATTGCTAACGGTTAAACTGGTATCCGTTGCCAATACCGAACCGCCGTCAGTAATAATTTTAACCTGAGCCTGAAATCTAACGGCGCCTTTTATAGAATCGCAATCACCCGTTACACCCGACATAAGTAATTCATCATTACCTTTAGTTGAAATATCTACCAAAGAGGGATGATTCATGGAAGCCGTGAAATTAATATTGCCGGGTTGACTGGCTGTAATTTGAAGAATTATCACCTGGTCCGGATATGAAGCAAAGATTTTCTTTTCATACTCTACGCCGTCAACATCATAACGCGCAGTGGTTACAGCCGTTTCAAGATTCAGTTCACGATAAAAATTTGTATAATTTTCATGTCCTGGAAATACAAGGTTTAAATATCCAACGGTTTGATACGGCATACCTTGTGAAATCCGGCTGATAATTTTCTGATTCACCAGATCCTGCGCTTCGTCATACTTGCCTTCAAAAATGAGTTGTCTGACTTTCGGTAATGCTTCTTTGGCGTCCGGATTATCATTGCGGTAAGGCTGGCCGGCCCAAACGGTATTTTCATTAAGCTGAATTTTTTCTTTAAAAGGATTTCCGAAAACCATGGCGCCCAAACGTCCATTACCGATTGGTAAGGCTTCG
>RQOG01000063.1 GCA_003854985.1 Calditrichota bacterium | reverse complement strand
TGTAATTTAAAAAATTATTTTTCCCTTAAACGTAACACTAAACCAGCCCGATTTTGGGGTTAGTTTATTGTGCTTATAAGGATTAACTAATCATCAATCCACCGGATTGAAACCAATAATTCAGCGATTAAAATGGTTCTGGATGGGGTATAAACTGTTTAATTTGTTGTTCATCAAAGATTCTAATCGTCGCAGCCAGGCAGAACGCCTTTTCTGGTCGGGGAGCAAAATCAAATTCACGGGCGATCCATTCATAGAAGAACTGCAAGATATTGGCTAATTTTCGATGATTGACCAGATAGATATTATTAGCTGAGCTTAAGGAATCAAATAGTAGTGCTGGGTAGTCAGGATTGTTAAATTCGGTTTCATCAAAGAACCATTTAGCTGGTTCATGGGGATCGATTTTTAACGCGTTGCTCCATGGCTCGATATTATCATATTGTTCAACGGTAAAGAGCCTTTGATCGAGTAGTGCGAAGCCTTGGGAAAGTGCGATGATATTGAAGGCTTGGGGCAATAGTTGGACACCGAAATAGATCATGATAACGAGCTCCTATAATTCATGGGTTGCTTGAAAGACATGTTCTTCTGTCAAGCTGTCAGTTTTTTGCATCATGCCGAGTGTCATCGTGTGAATGGCTAATGTTGCGACGAGCCTGGGGACCCCGGCGGTATTTTTAAAGATGGCTTCGATAGCGCTTGGTGAGAAGGGTGATTGATTACAGCCGTTAAGTTTGAGCTGATGTTCAATAAAAAGTTGGACTTCATCTTTTTGGAGTGGCAACAGTTGATATTTTAAGATAATGCGCTGGTAAAAAGATTTTAAGATCGGTCGCATCAGCCGATCAGCGAGATGCGGTTGACCGGCTAAGATCACCAGTGCTGGATCAGTGGAGTCCATGTTGAAGTTCAACAGGATTTGCAGTTCGGTGAAGTTTTCGTTTTTGAGCAGATGGGCTTCATCAAATATAATCACTGGTATTTTTTTAGTGTTGGAGACGAGATCTTTGATGTGGTATTGAATCGATTCAAATAGCTGTGCCTTATAGTGATATTTTTCGCCGCCCAATTTTTGATTCAATTGTCGGTAGAAGTCCAATACATTGACAGTGGCTAACGGCACATAAAAGCTTTTATAGGACAGTTCTGATAGTTGCGCGATGAAAGTTCTGAGCACGGTGGTTTTTCCAGTGCCCGGCTGTCCGGTGATGAGCATGAGTCCGCGATGTTGTTTCAGGTAGTCCAGGCGGCTCAATAGTTCTTTGACAGCGTTTGACATAAACAATTGATCTGGTTTAATCGATTTATCGAACGGTTTGCCGGACAGGCCCCAAAACGCTTCTAACATGATTCGTCCTC
>RQOG01000062.1 GCA_003854985.1 Calditrichota bacterium | reverse complement strand
TGCCATGCAGTTTGTTGTTCCTTAAATTGATTACGTTCATTTTAGGTCTCCTTTCTTTTTTGAGATGTCATTTTATAAATGTATTATTTACATTTCTACACCATTAAAGAAAGTGAGATCTTTTTTCTAATTTACCGGGCCTTTAGGAGAAATTCCCAATGCCGAACGAAGATCGGCGAAGGATTGTTTCCGGAGATGGACACCCAACCGATCACGATAACGATGATGATCAACGGTAAACGATGGGATAACCCATGATTTTAATCATGGGGCTTAGGAGATAGCCCAGAGCGCTTATAATCGTTTTAACGATTTTACTTCTCACGCACCAGTAGCAGATTGCTTCTCGGTCAGTTGGCAGGCTGACGCTGTGAGCATCATTCATCTTTAACTTAAATGTCCAATGATGAATGATGATTGTGGTTGGTAACGTGTGATAGCGAATGCGGAGTTTGGCCTGAAAGGAACAAGTACAGGCTGGCGGCAGGGGTTAAGAAAATGGCGGTTTGGAAGACCACATGAAGCTGGTATAGGAGTTTTTTTACTTATAAATTGATTTTATTATGAAAACAATGCAGGTTAAGTATTTGTTTATATAAGGATTGATAATACAAAGGTGTTTTGATATATTAAGAACAAATTCTTACTAAGATAGGTTAGCATTGAAAATATATTATGAACCACGAAGATGTTGTAAATAAATCCGGATTTCCACTTCAAATTGCGCTGGAAAACCTTATAGGCAGAGAACAAAAACCTGTTGGTTGGCGAGTTATCTATTCTGAGCATCAATGGAAAAACTCCGATACCAACGAATCTGGTTTTATTGATCTTGTCCTAGAGCTTACCGGTGGTGTTATCGTATTAGTAATAGAATGTAAAAGAGTATATGACTCGTCATGGATATTTCTAAATTCTAAGGGCGAATTGAATGATAGGAAACACACTAAAGCTTGGGTATCTAACTTGGTAAATGAAGAATTTAAACGCTTTAATTGGTGTGATATCACAGTTCTTCCAAGCAGTCCCGAGTGTGAATACAGTATTGTCTCAGGTCAAGATCCAAAATCTAAACCTATGCTTGAAAGGACAGCTTCTACCTTAATATCATCCACGGAAGCTTTTGCAAAAGAACAATCTAAATACTTTAGCAGGGCTCGTGATAAAGGTTTATATTTCAATGTCATCGTTACAACTGCTGATCTTATTATTGGGGAATTTCATCCAAAGTCTATATCAATTAGCAATGGCACTATAAATGGCGCCAAATTTCACGAGGTACCATTTTTGAGATTTCGCAAGCAATTACAACCACATATAGAAACAATCACTAAAAATAGCTTCGACCACTCAGTATTAGCAAAGGCAAAGGAAAATAGCGTCTTTGTAGTTAATTCAAAACATTTTACGGAATTTTTGAATTCTTTCAATGTGGATAATTTGCATAGCATCTTATAATTCAAATGCTAACCAGCGCTTACACCAGATCGTCGCAAAAATGCGGCTCTTGGTGAAGCTCAACGTTAGCAGTTAAATATTTCAATTGAAAATATATGAATAAACTAATATTATTTACTATACTTCTCCTTCTTAGTTGTAGTTCTGCTCCTGAATTCCAAAATGGTGATATAATTTTTCAGACTTCCCTTTCATCTCAGAGTAAGGCTCTTCAATTGGCCACTAAATCTAAATACAGTCATATGGGAATTATTTATAAAAAGGATGATAAATTATTTGTATATGAAGCTATTCAACCTGTAAAACTTACTCCTTTAGATAAATGGATTAATCGGGGTAAGGATAAACATTATGTTGTAAAAAGGTTGAAAGACCATGAAAAGATATTAACGTCTGATGTTTTAGCGAAAATGAAGAAATATGGTGAAAAGTTTAAGGGTAAAAATTATGATATATATTTTGAATGGTCTGATGATCGAATTTATTGTTCAGAATTAGTCTGGAAAATATATAAAGAAGCCGCTGGTATTGAAATTGGAAGTTTGCAAAAAATTAAAGATTTTGATTTATCAAATCCGATTGTCAAAGCAAAGATTAAAGAACGTTATGGTGTCAATCTTCCTACAGAAGAAATAGTTATTTCGCCAGCAAGAATGTTTGAATCAGAAAAATTATATACAGTTTATTCAAATTAACTGCTTACCTATATTTGTCCTTAAAAGTCCCCCAAAAGGGGATCTTAGACAAATAAAAATAGAATCCCCGTACACCTGCTTTATTACAAGTGTTATCCGTATAAAACAGTTAATTACTCCTACAGAATATTTATAAAAATCCGACTTAAATTTCTAAAGACAGTTTCGTAAGACTTCAACCAAATCGTTTGCTGCCCATTCGTCAGAACGGATTGCCGGTCAAGCTAAACGGAAAAATTGTTCCGGTCTTATTTTTGTTATTTTATAATTACCGGATTTTCAATAAATTACGGCCAGGCTTCGGTAAATTAATACCAGTCATTATATGCCATGGAGAATTAAAATGAAAGTACGATTCGGCTTACATCTTTTCAGCAAACAACAAATATCTGTAAAAATCTTTTTGTTAATGGCCATATTTATATTAACATCGAATGTTTTTGCCCAGGATCAAAATTTCTACATATACCTGTGTTTTGGTCAATCAAACATGGAAGGTCAGGGCGCCATTGAAACCCAAGATAAAACGGTTGACAGCCGCTTTAAGGTCTTTCAGGCGCTTAACTGTTCGAATCTGGGAAGATCGAAGGCTAATTGGTATAAGGCGGTTCCTCCGTTATGTCAATGCTGGTCAAAACTTTCACCTGCTGATTATTTCGGCAGAACCATGGCGGAAAACCTTCCGGACAGCATTACAATAGGCGTAATTAATGTTTCTGTCGGCGGATGCGATATCCGGTTATTTGATAAGGATATTTACCGGGATTATGATTCTACATACACCCAGAGCTGGTTTCTCGATAAAGTAAAAGATTATAAAGGGAATCCTTATCAATATCTTATCGATCTTGCCAGACTGGCTCAACAGGACGGCGTAATAAAAGGGATTTTACTGCACCAGGGCGAAACAAACACCGGCGATGACAAATGGCCGTCCTATGTAAAAAAGATTTATCATGATATGCTGAATGACCTTTCCCTGCAGGCGGATTCCGTTCCCCTTCTTGCCGGAGAAGTGTTATCCGCCGAGGGCAATTGCTGCTCAAGTATGAACACCATCATTAACACCCTTCCCGACACTATTCCTACGGCGCATGTCATTTCTTCTGATAGCTGCACCGGCCAGGATAACGCCCATTTTGACTCGGAAGGATACAGGGAAATGGGAAGACGATACGGGCAGAAAATGCTTCTGTTAATGGGTATTGATCCGACAAGTATAAAAAATCCCGCAAAAGCAGATAACGGTTATATATTAAAACAAAACTATCCGAATCCGTTTAATCCTGGGACAACCATACGATATTTTTTGCCCGAAAAAAGCAAAGTAACTTTGGAAGTATTTGACATTACCGGCCGCAAAGTAAAGATATTAACCGATACGGAAGCAAGCGTTGGTGAGCATACGATTAATTTTGACGGTTCGGATTTATCCAGCGGCATTTACTTCTACCGCTTAATAACCTCAAATGGCTTCATGCAAAACAAAAAGATGCTTTTATTAAAGTAAAAGCGGCAAAATATATTTCTATAACTCACACCTGGTCCGTTGCGATATTATTGTTTAAAAGGTTGGTTTTAAATTGTTGTTGTATTTATATTTATTTTCAAACCATGACTAATCACAAATAAACCGGTATATAACAATAGTATCATTCCAAAATTAAATCATGAATGGAGAATTTATGAAAAAGAGTTTGGCCATTTTCTGCATCTTCATTGTATTTATTATGTTTGGTTGCACGTTAAATACAGAGAAATTAAACCGCGCCGATTTGATTAATTTAATGGATCAATATCTTGAAGCGCTGGTCAAACACGACCCTGCCGGCGTGCCGTTGGCGGCAAATGTAAAACTGGTGGAAAATACTGAAGTAACACCTGTTGGCAAAGGACTCTGGGAAACCGCCACAGCGGGACCGCAGAACTTCAGAATTTATGTTCCCGATACTGTTGCCGGTCAGGTGGCTTTTCTTGGCGTAATCGAAGAAAATAATAATCCTACTATTCTGGCCGCCCGTTTAAAACTTGTTGACGATAAAATAACGGAAATCGATCACCTGGTGATTCACGGCGATACACCTCTGAATCCGAATATGTCTCAGGTCCGGCCTGCCATTCTCGAACCTTTGAAACCATGCGATTACGTAAAACGTGAAGAAATGCTTAAAATAGCCAATTCCTATTACGAAGCTATCATTCAGGATAACGGGGAAGTGGCGCCCTTTGCCGATGACTGCCAGCGGCGTGAAAACGGCGGCACGACGGCCAATTATGATGAAAATTCGGGTGAAGAAGTCGCGGATGATTACTTTCTGGTATTTCGCAAAATGAAATGCACTGAGCAGCTAAGCACCGGCTGTATGAGCTATATAACGGATATTAACCGCAGACGTTTTATCGCCGTGGACGAAAAACTGGGACTGGTGTTTGCGTTTTCCATGTTTGTTCATGATGGCGAACCCAAAGTAATGAAGATCACCGGCGTACCAGGCGTTACCGAACTGGAAAATAACTGGGGTCCGTTTGATCTGCCGGCAGCGCATGTATTTAAAATCCGCAATGGCCAGATCCATGAAATTGAGGCTATCGGATATATTGCCAAACATGGCATCAAAAACGGCTGGGAATGATTACTTCCGGATGATAAACAATGGATTGCCGCAGTGAAACTGCCCTTTGGCGGTGAAGGCGGTAAACCGCGTTCCCTGGACGAATCTGTGCTGGAAGGTAATCTGTCCGGGAAAAGCACGCAACAGCCAATTTCCATTTCCTTTGAGTTGGAATAAGGCAACAAACAGGGCAAAAAATACAATAGGTTTCAGCCGCATATTACCGGATTGGTTTAACCTATCCGATTGATTATATTTGGAAGAAATTTTATCAGGAATTAAACCATATTTGATATGATTTATTAATCTATACCGGAGAAAAATTATGAAAAACATCGTTATATTATTTGTTGCAGGTTTACTTTTCCCTTTTATTGCCTTAGCCCAGCAGGAAGAAAAAAAGCTTATCACGGTTACCGGAGAAGCTGAGGTCCGGGTTGTGCCCGATGAGGTTATCATTACGATCGGCGTGGAAACGCGTGAGGAAGAACTGGATTCTGCCAGGAAAGAAAATGACAACAGGACAAAAAAAATTATAAATACAGCCAAAGAGTATAAAATAGAATCCAAACACATTCAGACAGATTATCTGGGCATTGAACCGATATATAGCGATTCTTATGAATATCGAAATAAAATTGAAGACTATAAGATTATCGGTTATCTGGTCAGAAAAACAATCGTTATAACCGTAAGGGATTTATCCCTTTTCGAGAGCTTGTTAACCGATCTCCTCAAGGCAGGGGCAAATCACGTTCATGGGATTAGTTTCAGGACTACCGAGTTAAGAAAATACAGAGATGAAGCCCGTTTGCTGGCCATTAAAGCCGCCAAAGAAAAAGCGGCAGCCCTGGCAGGCGAATTAGGACAAAAAATCGGCGATCCTTATCATATACAGGAAAACGGAGCCGGCTGGTGGTCCGGGTATAATAGCTGGTGGGGTTCGCGCTGGTCAGGCGGCATGTCACAAAATGTTGCTCAGAATATGGGAGATAACTATGCAGGAGACTCTGAAGGAACTATAGCGCCCGGTCAAATCAAGGTCAATGCGTCGGTAACAGTTAGTTTTGAGTTGGAATAAAAGTTACGATAATAATATCAATAATAAATTATTATCGTTTTAAGTTGTTTTTTCAATGAATAGAATTCTTTGATAAATATAGAGCATATTATTCTTAATTAATTATATCGCAATTTCAGATAATTAATTGAAAAATGGTTGTTCCGGAATCATTTTGTAATTGCCTTTCCCTTTACTTCCGCCATTCATCGATTCAATTCTGCCATTCATCGAAAACATATAACCATAAGAAAACAAACACCGTAAATACAGTCAGTTACAAAACTATTGGAGGAAACATGGAACACAAAGGCAGGCATTTTTTAGACGCCAAAGTGGTATTGGGCTTGTTTATAATCGTGGCCGGCGCATTAATGCTACTTGACAATTTCGGCTACTATACGGGATTTACTATCTGGAAATGGTGGCCGTTAATCCTGATTATTCTGGGATTAGGCCAGATTTTACAGCCCAAAGAATCGCGCCAGACATGGACGGGAGGATTTTTATTAATTTTAGGCCTTTTATTTTTAGGCGATAATCTGCGTATTATCATATTCGGATTCTGGGATATCTGGCCGATAATCCTTATCTTTATCGGCGTCATGATCCTTCGGCATCATGTCTGGAGAAAAGACCAGGCGCATGATGGCAATAATACTTTTATTAACCTGTTCTTTTTTCTGGGAGGCGGCGATCATAGCTACTCAACTCATAAACTGGAAGGCGGTTCATTAAACGCCATTATGGGTGGCGGTAAAATCGATTTAAGGGAAGCCTCCATTGTCGGCGACGCTTTGATTATTGAAGTGTTTATTATATGGGGCGGCATTGAACTTTTTATACCCAAAGACTGGCAGGTCAATGTACAGGGCATGCCGATCATGGGCGGCATTGATAATAAAACTTCAACAGCGCTCGTCAGCGAAAACGGAGCAGGAACCGGTAAATCCGGCAAACGGCTTATCGTAAAAGGTTTAGTGATCATGGGTGGACTGGAGATTAAAAACTAAATGCATCCTTTTCTGAAATCTCTCAGAAGATTTTTACTGGCTGTTGTGGTCTGGCTGTTCGTAATGGCAGCTCTGATTTTTACTTACCATCATGAAGCTCAAATTTCTTTAAACAACGCGGCGATATTCCTGGCGCCGCCTTTTTTTATATTATTTTTTCTGTTGAATTCTGTCTGGTATGTCTGCAAGTCAACGCCGTTTAGCGCCGGCAAATGGCATGTGCTCATTTTGCGTCACGGCGCTTCGGTGGTTTTTCTTGTTTTAGCCTGGTTTATTCTAATTTCCGTTTATAGTGAATTATTGATTCAACTATATCCGGAAGTTGCCTGGAAGAAAATTTTTCAGCAGACGATATGGTTTTTTATATTATCCGCGACCATGTTTTATTTTTTAATCATGATACTGAACTATTTCTTAATTTTGCTGGAACGAACCCGGGAAATAGAACAGCAGGCTTTATATAACCATATCGCGGCGGTACAGGCGGAATTAAAATCGCTTAAATCCACAATTCATCCCCATTTTCTTTTTAACAGTTTCGCCGCTCTGGATACATTAATCAGGACCGATCCGGAAAAAGCGCGGGAAGTATGTATTCAACTTTCGGATTTTTTACGGTACAGTATTCGTTATGGAGAAAAGGAATTCGTCACTATTGGCGATGAAACAGAACATATCAAAAACTATCTGGAAGTTGAAAAAGTGCGCTTTGGCGATCGTTTATATTATGAAATGGATCTTGACCCCGAACTGAAAAAAATTAAAATTTTACCCTTTGTTTTGCTGCCCCTGGCGGAAAATGCCGTTAAGCACGGGGTTTCGCAGATGATTGGCCGGAGCGAATTAAAACTACAGATTTCCCGGACGCGGGATCGAATTTTAATCAGTTTTATTAATCCTTATGATCCGGAATCACCGGCGGTTGTCAGTTCCGGTTCCGGATTGGACAATCTCAGGCGCCGCCTGAACGCTCACTACGGCGATAAAACCAATTTGCATGTGACGCGTAAAAACGGTATAGCCACTGCGGTAATTGAATTACCACTGGAAAAAACATAGAAACCGATGGATAAAGATAACAGAAATTTTTTATTACTCTTCGATATCGATGGCACGCTGATCAGCGGCAAAGGAATCCCTAAACAGGTTTTTTATGAAGTTGTTCTGAACAGATTCCCCTACCTGTCCCCTGATCCCGGAATTGATCTGTCCGGGCAAACCGATCCGGCCATTGTCCGACAGGTATTGCACAGCGGCGGCTATGAATTAGAAATAAATTACGAACTGATTGGCGAAATATTAAATGACTTTACCAGCCTGTTGAATGAACGTTTCCGGGGAGAAAACAGTCCTGTTGTTCTGCCCGGCGTTCAAAGCCTTCTGGAAACGCTCCGTCAAACCGAAAACTGTTACCTCGGCCTGGTTACCGGAAACATCAAGAAAGGCGCCCGGATAAAGCTAAAATCATCCGGTTTGATGGAGTATTTTCCCGTAGGAGCCTTCGGTGATGATTCTGAAATCCGTAACGATCTGCCGCCTTTAGCCATGCGCAGAGCTGCGGCTTATTACCGGCAGTCCTTTACGCCTCAAAATACCTGGATTATCGGCGACAGCATATATGATGTACGCTGCGCTCATGCCAATAATCTCCATTGTCTGGCGGTTGCATCAGGCAGAACCGCTCACCGGCAGCTGGAAGCTGAGAAACCGGATATTTTAGTCCGAAGTCTGGAAGAAATCGACGGATTTTTCAATCGCATACGTCATCACATATCCTGAAAAGCATTCACCATTTTCTTTTGAATACAATTCCAAATTGCGTATATTTGAAGCCTGTTATTTTATGCAGAACGGCAACCAAATGACAAGGAGACTGTATGCTTAAAAATCATCCTAAAGGATTAATGACTCTTTTTTTCACGGAAATGTGGGAACGCTTTGGATTTTACACCATGCTGGCCGTATTCACCCTGTATATGGATGAAACCCTGGGCTGGAGCGACGCCTACAAGGGTCAGGTTTATGGCCTTTTCCTGGGATTTGTTTACTTTACTCCGATTGCCGGGGGATGGATTGCCGACCGGTTTCTGGGTTATCGAAAAACCATCATCGTGGGGGCTGTTGTGCTTGGCCTGGGTTATGCGCTTTTAGCTTTTTCCGGTGTCGATAGAATCTGGTTGTTTTATACCGCTCTGACCGTAATGGTCATCGGCAACGGTATGTTTAAGGCGAATATTTCTGTATTGGTGGGTAATCTTTATGAACCCGGAAGTCCTTATAAAGACGTTGGTTATAATATATTTTATATGGGCATTAATTTAGGCGCTTTTATCGCGCCGCTGGCCGCAACAATGCTCAATGAAATTTTCGGCAGTTATAATGCGGCATTTGCCGCGGCGGCTATCGGAATGTTTTTATCACTTATTGTGTTTGAGATCTGGAAAAAACGTTATATCCACGCCGATAATAAACACGAAGCCGGCAAAGCCAACCAACTTAAGCAGGAAGCGGGCAACCTGACCAAAGCCCAGGAAAAAGAACGCATTCTGGCCCTTGGCATTATTTTTTCCATCATCATTTTCTTCTGGATGGCATTCCACCAAAACGGGCTGACCTTTACCTTATTTGCCCAACGGTCAACTATCGATAAATATGTTCTGACCCAGGATGATATTGCCGACTGGCCCGGATTTCTTGAAAGGGTGAATGCAGACAGTATTCCTTTAAGGACCAATATGGCCGAAGCCGGCATCAGTTCGGAAAGCGATATAAAAACAAGTCTGGATAAATTAAATGCTTTATTAAAAACGCCCGAACTGTTTTTCATCGATGGAAAAAGAATGCAGCAACTGCCTTTCGAGTTCCTTGAAAAAGATTCAATTTTAAAAGATTATTCTCTTTTTGGAGTTTATAATCTTCGTATCCGCGATAACGAGAAAATTCGGCATAATGAATTTGCAAAGCAACTGGATACCCTGGCAATGAAAGATTTCCAGGGCATAGATAAAGGCAATCTGCGCGATATACGTATAGTCAACCGGGAACTGCTGACCAGCCGTTATCCGCAGATAAAGCAGGGTTATTTTCTGTTGAATCCGGAAACTTATGCTACTTTTAATCCGTTTTTTATTTTACTTCTTACACCTCTTTTAGTCATATTTTTTAATTATCTCAATAAACGCGGCAAAGAACCGTCCACGCCGAAGAAAATGGGTATCGGCATGTTTATTACGGCCATAGCCATTTCGATTTTAGTTATAGGTTCGTTAAGCGGCGGAAATGCTGACAGCAATAGTATGGGCCCGCAATGGCTTATCTCTATGTATTTTATGATCACCATTGGCGAACTATTTATCAGTCCTATGGGATTATCATTTGTCTCCAAAGTGGCGCCGGCAAGAATTCGGGGTATGATGATGGGTTTTTGGTTTGGCGCAACTGCTGTCGGTAATTATTTATCCGGATTTATAGGTGGATTTTACGATAGCATACCGCATTCATTTTTATTTGGCATTCTTGTCGGTATATCGATACTGGCCGGATTTGCGGTTTTTGCATTCCTGAAAAAACTTGAGAACGCCACCAGGGATGCTTAACAGTATAAAAAAGGCGGCTCAACCGGCCGCCTTTTTTATTCTATAGAACAGTTATTTTTTATAATAATTTTCCAAACCATACTTTTTAAGTTTTTTCAGCGCCTTTTGTTCATGTTCAATTAAATCGGCAATATTAAGTTCAGAATTACTGCTATCGGATTGTACCGTTTTGAAAGAAATGTCTATTCCGGAATCTTTATAAACCTGTTCAAAAATATAATTTGCTCTTTCAAAATGATAATCGGATGTAATGACAATGATTTTGTTTATATGATATTTTTCGATGATCGGTTGGCTTAAAACTGCATCTTCAATAGAATTAGCGCTTTCTGCATATTCTAAGATGTCTTCCTTTGGAACGCCAGATCTTATTAAATATTGTGCAAGATAATGAGCATGCGGTTTATTGCTGTTATTAAAATGGGCGCCATATCCCCCGGTTAATAAAAACTTATAGCTTCGGTTATTCCGATAAACATCAAGGGCCAGTATACATCGTTGAACAGCGACATCATATAATTGACCATCATCTGTATTAGGCGATCCCAGGATAACAATCGCAGCGGCAATTTTATCAGTCATATAAGGCATCGACCGCCAAAACCAGAAACATATAATTTGTAGCTCCGCCGCCTAACACATACTCCGTTTGCTGCCAAAGATAAGGCCATTCTTTTAATTCAGGCAGATCAGGCTGGATAATTGCCGTACCGGAAACTACCCCGCCCGGGATAAACGACCAGTCCGCCCGGTTAACTCCATAAGCCGTTAAAACCGATTCCGCGCCGACGCCGGAAACAAACGAAGCTCCATTTTGCCCCGGATGAGCGCCGAGTACAAAATTTAAGGCGTTTACAAAAAGATCCGGAGAACTAAATTCAGGCCAGCCCTTATGAAAAAAATATTGCGCAACGCCAAAGCTTTGGATGTTCCAGCCTGCGCCCCAGATACTAGGACGATAGGGAACGCCAAATGGCGCGCTTAATACCATGTTATTTAATTCTTTCTGGTAATCTGACACCGCTTCTGAAATATCTTTCTTGAATGATTTATCCTCTATTAAATGAATAATTCGGCCGATTGCGGCGCCGGTCCATGCAATATTTTTCCGGATTTCTTCTTTCATGCCAACCAATTCCTGCATCAGCTTTTTATCATTTGTGGTCTGAAATAATTCAGCCAGGGCGATGATTTTAAACGCTGCACGGTTTGTCTTGTTTTCATAGAGAGCATATAAGGATAACGCCGCCGTCAGACATTCATCGGATAATTCCGGATTAGACGCCTTTAATACACGCGATGCGGCAGCCAAGCCGGCTGCTGCATTTAAAGAACGATCCGGATTTTCTTCTGTAAAAACCCACCGGTCATCCGGTTTACCGGACCGCCCATTTTTTATTTCGCTTATTTCAAGAGAATCGTCGTAAACCAGATTATCCGTCATAACCGAACCATCGCCCAGCAAAACATACTGCCTTAAATCCGAACATATTATTCCTCTGTACAGGCGGCCTAAAGACCTGTATCCGCCTAAAACGGATGCCAGCCCATGCTCGATCTGCTGTATCAAATCCGATTTGCCATCCGGTACATGGATTTCAACCAAATGGTTTTTTTGATCAATCAGCGTAGCATCGTAATCCAATCCGAATTCCTCAATTATAAGAGAAAGCGTCCATATCGTGCCAATTTGTGATTCCACCCGCAGATCGTAATCGCCGGCATCATGCCAGCCGCCGGCATTTAATCCGGGGACCGGCTGTAATGGTTTATAATCTGTAAATGTTGAATTCCCCTGCATATAGCCGTCAAAATGGTTCGTGTCCACCGGGGCCATCAGCGCATCATCCATGTGACAGAGTCCATGCCAGACGCGGTATTTTTCATTGACGCGCATATGGCACATCTGCACCGGTAAAAAATAATCCATAACCGGCTGCCAGGCATGGCGATCATATACATCTTTCCCAATTTTAAACGGGCCAAAGACGGTTGACCGATATTCCGCCAAATACATTCCAGCTTCTTTAATTGCTGAAAACTCAAACGTAAGATACTTATATCTTAAAAACGGGCCATTAATAACCGGTTTACCGCGTAAAACTTCTTCTTTGCCTGCGTCGGACAGCTTGTATAATATAAAATCGCTAATTTCTATATCCGTTTTATCCTGTTCGATGATGGCTGTTTTTTTCTGATCGGGATGATAACCTAACTGAGATAAATGTATAACAGGCGTATATTGCCAATCTTCAATTACATCAGGGGTGATGATCCATTCTATTGCCGCTTTCGACTTATTAGCCGGGACAACGCTTCTTACAATAAACCACCCGTTATTATGATTTGCACGCCCATCCCATAGTTCGAGCCCATTTTCAGACTCGATCATTATCCTTTGATCATCCTTCTCCGGCGCTAAAACTAATTTGGTTCCTGAAGCCAGCGGTTCAGCCAGATAATCATCATAATAGTTTCGTACTGGGCCATCAGGTTGTATTGGAAAAATGCCAGACTGATCATCCATCAAAAAGGCTTTACCGAAAAACATTCCCGGGAATAATTCCAGGTTAAAACCAACGCGGCCAATCCACTCAGCAGGCAAGGGGTTATCCAAATTAACGATGATTTTAAATTTAGACTTTTCCAGCGCTGTTACACTGACATCATACCGGAAATGCAGATCAGGATATTTGATTGGATTAAATCCTTTTCGGTCACGGCTGGAATCCGGATACCAAAGATGCTGCATAATGGTTTTATTTCTTTTATCTACGGAACGTTTTCCCTTTTTAGGAACGGAAGACCATTGTCCCGGTGATATCTCCAGCCTAAGATCACCGTTGGAAGCAACCCGTTCGCCATGTTGAATAATAGTGACACCATGCTGATGCCCTTCAGGATAAAAATCGCTAAATACCGTGACATTGAGACCCGGCATTTCAAAATAATCCAGATCATTAATTTCAAGATTTGATTGTGCGAAAAGTTTTGTCTGCACGAAGAATATTATAAATATAAGAATATAAAATAGATATTTATCAACCTTTTTGGCGCAGCTTGGCAAATATTTCATTTTAAAACTCAGCTTTCTCTTTAAAGTTAATTTTTCCTGAAGTTAATAAATCTCGGACATAATAAAATATTGATTAATATATTTAACCGTATTTTTGGGCCTATACTTTCTATTGTTAATATGCAATTTTAAAAACATTCAAATAATAATCAAATGATAATATCAATAAGAAATTGTGACTAATTTTATTTGTAATCCGGATAAAGCTTTTTCCTGCATTTTGGGCAGATGCCATGGCTAAGTTCGACTTCCGGATTCCGCATTATATAGTGTTCTATCGGATGCCAGTTACCATTTTCATCCCTGATATTTTTACAGTTTGCACAGATAGGCACAATTCCCCTTAAAGCCTGCAATTCTTTCAGATAGTCGGTAAGCCGCCTGTTCTTTTCTCCAAGAGTCTGGTTCATATAAATCAGATCTAATTGGGATTCCAATAAATTACGAAACTGAATCATTAGTTTTTCCGTTGTTTCCGAATAAGCATTACTCTTGTTATCAAGGATACAGATAGTCCCAAATATCCTGTTATCAGGCAGATGAATGGGAAATCCCAAGTAGGAAATCATGTTTAATTTTACATCCGGATTATTTTTCCATAGCTCGTCAATCAACGCATTCGGAATTAATAGTTCCCGATCTGATTTAATTACCGTTTCGCAATAAAGACCGGAATCCTTTAAGATTTCTTTATCTCCGGGATGATAAGGATTATCCTCATTACTGCTGGAAACAAACACCTCAATTAAAGGATCAATATACCTCATAATTAGGGCGGCAGGAACGTTGATAATCCTGGCCAGAATATTAGCCATCTCCTGCCAGTTTTCCAAAATATCCTGCGGGACTTCGATTTCGACTTCCCTGTTATGCATGACAAATCTCCCGGCAAAATTGATTAAACAGAACTTTATATCCTCAATTTAATCAAATAAAAAAGTTATCTCAAAACTTAAATCCGTTAATAAATATAATTCTACCTGACCGGATTCCGACTCCAGTAGGGAACCAGCAATGATGCGGAAAAAATACATATAAATACAAAAATAACGGCGGGAAGAGCCGCTTGTTCATTAAAATGCTTTAAAGCCAGCACACTGCCCAATCCGGCATTTTGCATACCTATTTCTATAGATAAGGCCCGGCGTTTGTTTATTTCAAATTTCGCAGTTTTTCCTACTAAATAGCCCAGAGTTAATCCGGATAAATTCAGCAAAACGGCAGCAGCAAAAATGTCTATACCCAATAGCGGCAGATAATCATGATTTCCGGCAATAACCATTGCACAGATAAAAACAATAAAAGTGGTTGATAACGCGGGGAATATTTCGCCGACAGACTTTACTTTTTCTTTAGAATAATGATTGATAGCGATTCCTGCCAACAAAGGCAGGATAACCATCCAGAAAACGCTTAAAAACATTTCAAAAGCCGGAATTTCAAACAGCTGATGCGCCAACAACAAAGTGATAGCCGGCGTTAACACCGGCGCTAATAATGTGGATACCGTTGTCAGCGACACGGAATAGGCCACATCAGCGCCCGCCAGATAACTTAACACATTGCTAGCCATAGCGCCCGGTGCTGATCCGGTGAGAATTAAACCCAGGGAAAACGCATCGGAAAAAGAAAACAAATAAACTAAAATAAAGGCCAGCCCCGGCATAATGGTAAATTGTGAAACAACGCCGATCAACACCTGTTTTAAATTTTTAAAGATATTTACAAAATCTTCCCCTTTTAATACCATCCCGATTCCGAACATCGTCAGGGCAAAAAAATAGTCCATATAATCCTTAAAGATTAGGATGGTATCCGGGAAAAAATAAGCGGCAAGACCGCCAAGGATTACCCATAAAACAAAAAGCTTGTTATAGAGGTCTAAATATTTTTTAAACATTTTTATCAACTACCTGTTATGCTTCGGTTTTTTATTGCGCGAAAGATAAGTATAAAAATATATTTAAGTGAAATTTTTTTATAGGGTCTGACGTTTATAAATAAAACCATATAATTAATCGCGGGGTAAATGATGCACGTTCTAAATACCGAACAAATTAAAAAGTACCTTTTTCAACTGCCTGGCTGGCAATATGACGGCGATACAATAAAGAAAGAATGGCTTTTTAAGGACTTCCCGGCCGCTATGAAATTTATCAACGATGTTGCTGAAATTGCAGAAGAAGATCAACATCATCCTGAGATTAACAATGTATACAATCATGTTACGCTTAGTTTATTTACGCACGCTGCCGGCGGAGTAACGGAAAAAGATATTCATCTGGCTGAAAAAATAAACCAGTTAAAATAAAGTCAACGGGTCTCCACCGGATAGTGCTCAGCCAGTTCCACCAGGGTAACAGCCAGTTGATCAAGCCGCTCCTTAAGGTCATCGGGAATATGATTTATATCGTCAAAATCTTTGGCGATATAGATAAATTTAGGAATAATCAGGCAATGGAAATCGAGCATCAGGCTGTTTGCAAATGACATTACTGACATATAACTGCTTCGCCCACCGGCGGCGCATATAAATCCAACCACCTTATCATGCCAGGCTTTTTTACCGGTTAATTCAACCAAGTTTTTCATAGCGGCATTAATACCGTAATTATAAATCGGCGAAGCTATAACGATACCGGCAGCTCCGGCAATTCGATCTGTTAAGTCAGAAATAAGCGGATGATAATGGTCATCCTCGTCTCCGCAAAGCGGGAGTTTAAAATCCCGCAGATCAATAAAATCCACATCTATGGATACCAGGGATAGCTTTTCTGCCAGTTTCTGAGCTAAAATCCTGCTATTGCTTTTCGGACTTAAACTGGAAGCAACAATAGCAATATTCATTGGAACCCGTTCTTACTTCAGGTGAAAAATTTTTTTGAATATCATGCCGGCCATCCGTGGATTTTCTTTCAAACGCCTTGTTGAATACCCATACCAGTCTTTGCCGTATGGTACGTAAACTCTCAAACGGTGCCCGGCATCGACAATAATCGTGCGTAGTTGTTCATCCACGCCCAACAGCATCTGGAATTCATACTGTTCTCGATTCAGCATCAGGTCCTCGATCACTTTCAGAGCATGCCATACCAGTATTTCATCATGTGTAGCGATGCCCACATAACATTTATTCCGCAACAGTTTTTCCAGGCTGTGTTTATAGTTTGCATTTATAATTTCCATATCTTTATAAGCGATTTCACGCGGTTCATTGTAAATACCTTTGCATAAACGCAAATTGGCATTGTATTTCGACAATTGATTAACATCATCGGAAGTACGCCGCATATAAGCCTGGAGCGCCGTACCAACGTAACCTTCGTAATCATTTTTAAGTTTAAGATACATATTGATGGTGGCATCGGTTGTTGTATGATCTTCCATATCGATGCGGACAAAATTATTATAGGATTTGGCTGTTTCAATGATGCTTTTGATATTTTCATAACAAAATTCAGCATCTAAGTTCAAACCCATGTGTGTTGGTTTCACCGAAACGTTCGAATCCAGTTTTTCTTTACTAATAACTTTGAGCATCCTTTTGTATTCTTCCGTCGCCTCAATCGATATTTTTTTATCCTTAACTTCTTCCCCCAATAAATCCAGGGTAGCCATTATCCCTTCCGAATTGAGCTGCTTTACCACACGAACAGCATCTTCCAGGTTAGGCCCTGCAATGTACCTTTTCGAAAAAAATCCTACAACCGGTTTAGGAACAAATGGTAATCCCATTACAACAAGCTTATCTAATAAACTCATAAAGCGCCCCTGTAATCATCAAACCCATTAATCACAAATAGGTAAAAATATAACACTTTGTCCATATACAGGCAACAGGTATTTTAAGTATTTTCAGGTTAAATAAAACTATATTTTAAAATAAGTTAGCACATCTGGAAATTTATACTTAATGATTAATAATTATTTACTAAAACGGGCACAAATCACTTGTTTTTTGCTGATTCTTTTTGGAATAAACGACGGGCCGGAATAAAATCACCAAATCCCATATTGCAGTTCCGGCACATATCAATTTGCTTTCGATCAGCGGCCAGTTGATCCCGGAATTTAATAAAAGCTTCACCTTCCCATATTTTCCGGAAGTCGTGCATCTCATTAATATTTCCCATATTATAAAAGCCGTTCTTATCAAAGCAACAGGGAACGACCGATCCGTCCCAGTTTATTAAGGCAGATAGCCAGGGCCGCGGACAGGAAGTCTTTTCCGCGTTTTTTACCTTATAGGAATTCTTGCTGAAATCATAACGTCGGTAACGGTCATTTTCCGGCAGCCATTTTTTTGCCTCTTCCAATGATCTTACTTCTATATTTTTGATCATCAGCCGGTCAACGCCAATATCCCGCGCCAATTTCTTCATGCCGGGGATCTGGTGTTCATTATGTTTCATAACCAAAAACTGAATGGCCACCAGGGGATGTTTTACCTTGCGCTCCTGTTTGATTTGTATCAACCGCCGGGTGCCTGCAAGCACCTTTTGCAGATCACCTTTAACTCTATACTTTTCATAAGATTCCTGATCGATACCATCGATGGAAACAATCATACTATCCAGGCCGGAATCAATAGTCCGGTTGATATTCTCTTCCGAGAAATAATGACCGTTGGTGCTGGTGGTACAGTAGATATTTTTTTCTTTTGCCATCTCCACGAATTTAAAAAAGTTTTTATTAAGATACGGTTCGCCCTGGTGATAAATAATCAGAAAAAATATATCATCACCAAGCAGGTTAATAAACTGTTCAAAGGTATCCAAAGACATATTTCCTTTGGAACGCAGCATTTCGCCGTTGCCGGTGGTGCAAAGGGGACATTTCAGGTTGCATAGATTGGTGGGTTCCAGGGTCATTATAGGCGGCATTCCCCATAAGATATTTTTTCTCATCAGGGCGGACAGAAAAAACGACAGACCTGTTTTAACCAGGTTTCCCGCCCTGCGCAAGGTAAGACTTTTAAAAAGCGAAGGAATATGTATTTCGTGAGAAGCGATCATGTATTCTTTGTTTATTTTTTCCCCTAAAACTACGAGAATTGGAGATAAATTTCAAAATGAAAAATATTCTCAAAAGTTTTAATTTGACAAAGCTGCATGTACAACAAGGTAGAATATATCAAAATATTGTATAACTACAAACTATACCCATCCATTAATCCCTTCCCTGATATAATCAGGGAAGGGAAAAAATGGTTGGTAAACTATTTTAGATAATCTATTTTGAGTTTAACCCTGTTTTAAGTGAAATACGTCAAAAATACAAATGCATTCCGATACCCACGCGGGTTATAATATTTGACTGATCAATTTTACTAATTTCAGTAGGTTCGTAAGGTTCTTCAATTTTTCTTTCTGCACTATATGTCATATAATAAAATTTAAGATTTGTTGTCACTGATATAGACGGATTAAAATAATATTCTGCGCCGAATCCCAATCCGATAAAAAAAGGAGAATTAAGGTCCTCTAAATAATTTTCATAATTTTTATCTTCGGCGCTTTGTCCACCGCTTTTTGCTTCTGCATTTGCAAAGGCAATTTTTTTGCCAATACTCATCGATAAGAACGGACGGACTCTATTTCCAATAAAGCTTTTTAGGTATAAACGCGTTCCAAGATCTAAAAATATAGATCTTATTGATTCTAAAGTTTCGATTCCTGTGGATCCTACAATTTTATCATTTTCAATAACTCTTGAATATTGATAACCGATATTTAATGTTAATAACCAATTACGCTTAAGCTTAGCCGTAAATTGCCCTTCAAATACTGGTAAACTCCTTTCGATGGTAATATAACGAGTACCTATTATAATAGATAAATCACTTTCTGTTATTTTAGAATCATCAAAATTTGCAGGCATATAAAGTATCCCAAAAGAAAAATCTTTTTCTTCATCAGGGACTATAACTTCCTCTTCCTCCACCAATGATTCCTGGCGTTTATTCAGGTATTCCTGAATCAAGATTATTTCTGCCTTTAATCCGCTTTCTGCGGTATAGACCTCACCCAAATCGCCTAAGATAACTTTGTTTAGATTATCCCAGGATGTTATAACCTCCTGACCATACTCATAAATAATTTTTAACGATTGCTCATCCACAGATAAAATGCTGCATGTATATTGCCTGTTATCCTTTTTTATTATTATATCCTTAAAACTCTGGTTACCAGCCAGAATAATCATAGGTAAAAGCAAAAAAATTATAATCTTCATAAACTGATTCCTTCTTGTTATATTTAACTAAAATATTCTCTAAAACCATTTAACTTTAATCAGATATAAAAAAAATTACTGTGATTTAAACATTACGGTTATTTTTAACCATATATGGTATAATGAATTTAGAATAAATATAAGAAAAATAAATTTTATATGATATAAAAAAAACGACTATTTTTTTTGATTAGTCAAAAAATAATGCTATTGCTTTGTTATACTCAGTCAATCGTTGACGATACAAAACCGTTAAACATCCAACCTGTTTAACGTCCTGGCTAATTCTCCGACAGTATCCTGTTTAAAACTTCTTTAAAACTGTCTTCTTTAAACGGTTTTGGAATAAAATCCTTGGCGCCGATTTGCAACGCTTTTAAAGCCGTGGCATTATCGGTTAAGGCTGATATTATAATTACTTTGGTCGTATCCTTTATCTTTAACATTTCCTGCAAAACGGTAAGTCCATCCATTTTTGGCATAGTAATATCAAGGGTGACAATATCCGGATCAGTTTTTTTAAATAACTCAACAGCCGTTTGTCCATCATTGGCAACACCTACAATTTCAATTTGGTATGATTGTAAAAAACCCTGAATCATTTTAATGATCATATTCGAGTCGTCAACAACCATAATTTTAATTTTATCAGACATCTCTACGTTCTCCTCTATTTTTCACCTCAATTAATTTCTTACATCTGATTTTGGAATAGTGACCGTAAATTCAGAAAACATGTTTTCTTTATAATTTACTTCGATTTTGCCGCCAATCTTTTCAACTTTTTCCCTGACCGAGGCCATGCCTACGCCTCTGCCCGCCACATGATTGGCTTTATCAGAAGTTGAAACGCCCTGAAGACAAATGAGATCGATAATGTCTTCGCTTGTCCATTTACTTTTATCTTTGTCCTTCCACTTTTTTAAAGATTTAGCCTGTTCCTGTAAACGCTCAAGCTGAATGCCTTTGCCGTCGTCCTTTAGTGTAAAACCGAATTGTTTATCCTGATTAAATGATGATAAAGCAATAACGCCCGTAGTACTTTTTTTCAGCTTCTTTCTCTCTTCGGATTTTTCAATACCATGGAATATGGAATTACGAATTAATTGTATCAATACCTCTTTAACCAGCAACCTGTTATTATAAGGAATATTCCCAAGATCAAATTCTTTATAATCAAATTTTACCTGCTTATTCAAGTCTTTAGCTGTGTTTTTAGCAAGATTTTCAAGTGATTTCACAAATAATTGATTTTCATACTCACGTTTAGGCCGGAAATGATCATGGATATTCTTAATGCGTTCGAAAAGGCTATTGATCTCAGAAATGGTTTTTTGAATGCCTTCGAGCCTTAACACTAAAGGTAAAAAATCCGATCCTTCTATTTTACCCTTTTCCTGGATTTTAATAATATTCTCTTCAAATTCATGGGTCTGATTGACAAAAAACTTTAAATCCAGCAGGCTGGCATTGCCTTTAACCAGATGAATGGAGCGGAAAACCTTATCCAGCGTATCGGAATATTGTTCGGTTTTCTCACTGTTTTTTAATAATTTTTTAATCGTGTTCAATTCGGTCTGAACGCTGTCCATGAATTCTATTAACAACGGCGGATCTACATGCAGGATATTAAAAGCCAGCTCCATCTGTTTTTTATAATGATCCTCCGATTCTTCCAGCTTTTTGGCCAAAGTTATTTTTTCCGTATTATCGGCAACCGTGGCAATTATTTCATCAATTTTATTCTGGTTGTCGTACACCCGTCTGAAAGAAAAATTTAATATTTTAATAATACCCGATTCCGATTTATCCGATTTAAAAATCATTTTGATATCATTTAGAGGATTCAATTTGTCTAAGGTACCTTCGTGAACGCTTTCTCTGTAAAGCAAATTTAAATAATCCTTGCAGGACTTTACGATTTTATCCTCTATTTTATTTTCCAGGAATTCAATAAAACTCATATTGGCAAGATTTTTCCGCATTAATATTTTTTCCAAAACCGCAGAATATTGGGGCTTGAGCCTGAATTCCCTGTCCAGTAAAAATAAGCCGTTTCTGACGTTTTTAAGAATTTTATCCGTATTCTTTTTGGCTTCCTCAAGTTCAAGGTTTTTCTGTTCCACTACCTTTTTTCTCCGGTCCAGTTCGAGAAACACTTTCACTTTGCTCTTCAGAATATCGGGATCGACCGGCTTGAACATATAATCCACCGCTCCGGCTTCGTAACCGCGGAAAATATGTTTTTGTTCTTTGCTGATGGCCGTAACGAATATAATAGGTATATGTCTGGTGCCTGGGGCGCTGCGCATGATCTCAGCCGTTTCAAATCCATCCATTCCGGGCATTTGCACATCAAGCAGCACCAGGGCAACGTCATTTTTTAATAATAAACGAAGCGCTTCCTCTCCGGAATTAGCTTTAATCAGATTTAATCCGGGCATTTCCAGAATATTTTCCAGAACAAGCAGATTTTCAGGTCTGTCATCAACAAGGAGAATACTCTGCGTTAAAACATCTTCCATACGATCCTAACTAACCAAATTAAAACATAAACCATTTATTTCTGCAGCAATGCGTCCATTTTTTTCAATAGCGCGTCCACATCAACCGGTTTGGCCAAGTAATCGCTGGCGCCGGCGTCTATACATTTCTTGCTGTCGCCTTTCATGGCTTTGGCGGTTAAAGCGATAATCGGCAGATTAACAAATTCAGGCTGTTTCCTTATAGCAGTCATGGTTTGATAACCGTCCATTCCGGGCATCATGATATCCATTAAAACCAGGTCAATCCCGGGTTCGTTTTTTAATACTTCCAATGCTTTTATCCCGTTTTCCGCCGCATAAATCTGTACGTTTTTTTCTTCCAGAATCAAACTTAAAGAAAAAATATTGCGCGGATCGTCTTCCACGATCAGGATTTTTTTATTGGCAAGCATGTTTTTTTTATTCTCTGACATCAGCAGTCCTATCCTTTATACAACCAAACGCGTAATAGTGAAAGCAGTTTATCCACATCAACCGGCTTGGATAAATAATCATTCGCTCCCGCGTCTATACATTTCTGACGGTCGCCTTTCATGGCCTTGGCGGTAAGTGCAATTATCGGCAATTTTTTAAATTCCGTAAGTTCCCGGATTTTTTTCATGGCTTCATAACCATCCATTTCCGGCATCATAATATCCATCAGCACAAGATCTATATCCGGATTCTTTTTAAGCGTGTTGATTGCGTCTTTACCGTTTTCCGCGGATATAGTTTTGATGTCTTCATCACCCAGGATGCTGGAAAGCGCATAAATATTGCGGATATCATCATCAACGATCAGTATCTTTTTATCCTTAAACATTTCTTCTTTGTGATATTTCGGAACAGCTTTGGTCTTCTTATGTTCCGGCAGAGTCGATTCCACCCGGTGCAAAAACAGGCTCACCTCATCCAGCAGGCGGTCAGGAGATTTAGCGCCTTTGATAATTATACTTTTTGCATATTTTCGCAGGGCGCTCTCTTCCTTTTTCGTCAGTTCCTTACCGGTATAAATGATGATCGGGGTATCGGATATTTTATCGTCGTCGCTTATTTTTTTCAATAGATCAAAGCCGGAAATATCGGATAAGCCCAAATCCAGAATAACGCAGTCAAAATCATCCTGGTGCAGTAATTTAAGGGCTTCTTCACCTTTTCCTGTCGCCGTAATATTGACATCCTGATCGCCGATAAGGTCTTTGATAACATTACGCATGGTAACGTCGTCTTCCACAATTAACAGCTTTTTAATATCCTTGGAAATCGTCAACTGAATCTTAGAAAAAGCTTCATCAATCTGCTGCAGACTAACCGGTTTGGTTAAATAGCCGATAGCGCCCATCTGCATGGCTTCCAGTTTTTTATCCTGACCGGATATAAAATAAACCGGTATATGGCGCGTTTCATGATTATTTTTAAGTCTTTCCATAACCGTCCAGCCGTCTACCCGCGGTAATCCGACATCGAGGATAACGGCGCTGGGAATGTACTGCATAGCCATCTGTAATCCCGCTTCGCCGTCTTCGGCAAGAAGACATTTATATCCTTTCTCCCGGGTCAGGTCAAAAAGAAGTTTGGCAAAAGAAGGATCGTCTTCGATGATTAGGATGGATTTATCTTCTTCTTTCAAATCCGTTCTATCGTCTCTGATTCCACTGATGCTTTTCGTAAATGTCTCACGCTCTACGGGCGGTTTAATGCTTTTTTCAGGCACCGCCGGAGCCGGTGTTTCTGCAGGTTTTTCTTATACGGTTTTATCTTCAGCTCTTTCAATGAATTCAGGGTCAATATCCTCAACGGAAATGTTATCGGGCAGCACAATGGTAAAAGCGCTTCCTTTTCCTTCTTCACTTTCCAGCAGAATTTCACCGCCTAAAATCTTTGCCAGTTCACGGGATATGGAAAGCCCCAGGCCGGTCCCACCGTATTTTCTGCTGGTGGTGCCATCAACCTGCTGGAAAGCTTCGAAGATTAACTTTTGCTTATCAACCGGAATACCGATGCCCGTATCGGTAACCCTGATGGCGATCATGTGTCCGACTTTCAAATCCGAACGGGAAAGATTATCCGTAGTCTTCGGTCTGAAAATATCGACCGTGATGCCGCCTTTACTGGTGAATTTAATTGCGTTGGACAACAGGTTTTTAATGATCTGTTCCACCCGCTGGCGGTCTGTGGTAATTTTTTCAGGCACATCTTTTTCCACGTTAATTTTCAGGTACAAATTCTTTTCCTGCACAACATGTTCTACATTCTGCTTCAGGTAAACCGGCAGTTGTTTCAGGGACATGTCTTCGATGTTAATAATCATTTTCCCGGATTCAATTTTGGAAAGATCCAGTATCTCATTGATTAAAGACAATAAATCGCTGCCGGAAGAATTAATCGTTTTAGCCGATTCAATCTGTTTTTCTTCCAGATTACCCTTTTTGTTTTCATACAATAATCTGGACAGAATTAAAATACTGTTTAAAGGTGTGCGCAGCTCATGAGACATATTGGCCAGAAATTCGGATTTATATTTACTGCTGATTTCCAGGTCTGCGGCTTTCCGCTCTATTTCTTTTCTGGCTGATTCTAGTTCCGTATTTTTAATTTCAATTTCTTTTTTCTGTTTGGTTAAATCTTCTGTTTTTGCCTCAAGCTCCATATTGGCATTTTTTAACTGCTCCTGCTGTTCCCTCAGCTCCTCCTCGGAAGCTTTTAAAGCCTGTGTTTGTTCTTCCAGCTCTTCATTGGTTACACGGAGTTCTTCCTGCTGAGCCTGTAATTCTTCCGCCTGCACCTGTGATTGTTCAAGCAATTTTTTAAGCTCAACCCTGGATTCCGAAGTATGGAAAGCTATGGCAATATTTTCAGCCGTTGTTTGTAAAAACTGCATTTGCAAATTTCCAAATTTATGGAATGAACCTAATTCAATAACGCCTTTCACAACCCCTTCATATAAAAAGGGCATCACCAGGATATTTAATGGTTTGGCCTCTCCTATTCCCGAATTGATCTTAACATAATCATCCGGAACATCGGTAATGAGTATCGGCTTTTTCTCTTTGGCGGCCTGACCAACCAGACCTGTGCCGATTTTATATTCATTGGATAAATTCTTCCTTGTCGTAAATGCATAACTACTGGCGAGCTTTAATGCATCGGATTCATCCATCAGATAAATAGCGCCTACCTTAGCATCCATATAGGTTGCCAGATAAGTAATCACATTATCGGAAAGTTCAACCAGGTCCTGCTCTCCGCGCATTTTTTCATTAAGCTCGGCCTGCCCGGTTTTCAGCCAGTTCTGCGCTTCTGTTTCCCCGGACATCTTGGAAAGATTGGAACGCATTTTGGAGATGGCATTGCCTAAAACATCTTTTTCACTGCGAACTTGTAAATCTATATCGTAATTTCCCTGTCCTATGGCATCCGCAGCCGTTGCCAGGTCTTTAGTCGTGTCCACAAGGGTGGAGAAAGCGTTGAACAATTCGCCTATTTCATCATCGGATTCATAATTCAGCTTCACGTCGACATTGCCATTGGCGACTTCCTTGGAAATATCGACAAGCGTATCAATCGAATTGGTCATTTTACGCACTACCCAAAAAGCCGGCAGCAAGGTTATCGCCAGGGCCAGAATAGAAATAAAAACAAACCGCAGGGCACTGGCATTGGCGTTTTCATTCAGACTGTCTTTAGAAAATTCAATTTCCACATAGCCCAGTTTATCACTATTGCTGTCATAGATGGGCGCCCAGGATTTCAAAACATCCCCGGTTTCTTCAAAGACCATTTCATTTTCAGACAATAGTTTTTTCGTTTCATTTTTATTGCTGTTTAAACCGGTAAGGTATTGCATATTCTGGTCAAATACGCGCACTTTAGATATGGCTTTGTTTTCTTCGCCGTAATCGGACTGCAATATTTCCAGACTTTGTCTTAAAGAAGCGCCGTCATCCAGGATCATAGCCTGGATGCCCAACGAAAGGTTTTCCTGCAATAGCTGGGTAATGAATTCAGCATCTTTTTGCAGGGTTTCACGGGCCAGGTTCTTGGCCTGATACGGGCTGTATACCGCCAACAGAATTCCCAGAATGAGTCCGATAGCAATGACAATGCCGAGAATTTTAAATCTTATAGAAGATAAGTTTTTAAATAGATTCATAATAACATTCCTTGTGAACAAAAAGTAAATTTTAATACGTTACTACCTGATTCCAATTTTAGCTCTATATACCGACCGGTTTAATTCGTTTAGATGATTTATTTACTACTCTGACAATAGAGCTCATTTAAATTTATCAAACACGAATCATAACCGGTTCCGATCTTTTTTCAGCTAATCAAGTTAGGGCGCTTAACTACCTATCCCCCTGTTAAATCAAGCTTATTTAATTACCTGAGCCACTTTCATAATAGCAGGATTCCAGTCCAATCCCTCCTTGGCGGATGAATTGATATTCAACAAAATCTTGGGTTTATTATCGCTTCCGATACCGAATCCCAAAGTGGCGCCTTTTTCGACCAGTTCAGGAATATTGGTTACGCTTAAGATTTTGTTATCCTGCGTATATTTGACGGCTTCATTTAATTTTCCTTCATCAGCGATAAATAATATTGTTGGTTTTGATGAAGGAAGGCTGTTGCCGGATTCAACCGCTTTAATATTAGCCTGGCCGATGACTTTCTTTAACTCTTTGGCTACATCTGACGACCCCAACACATAAATGGTAATATCCCCGGCGCTGATGTTTTTCTCGAACCCGATTACTTTTACCAAAAGCGCCGCCGCGATTGGCGCCGGCGCTTCTTTGGTTTGAGCAAATATCGGGGAATTTAAAGAAAGTATCAGACTTAGCATTGTCATGGTGACCAGCATATTCTTAAATTTCATTTCTTTCCCTTTATCTGATTATTTGCATTTTTATTACTTTGATTTTCGAACATAACGTTACGTACTTTAACTTTTACCTTTTACAAGTCAACTTTTAAACCGGCATAAATCGCCCGACCCGGATTTACAGGAATTCCATCATTTCCTTGAAAACTATATCCATAATGGCGTTGGTCAAGCAAATTATCGATATTTAAAAACAAAGAGTAATCCAATTTATAAGTCAAACTAAAAAGTTTATTTAAGTTAAAATTAGTGTGTAAATGCAGATAATTATAAGCCCCTTGGTCAGGATTTCGTTTGTCCGTCATATAACGATCATCCAGGTCTCCCTGATAGATATTAAATAAACCAACCGTTATTCCGTTATCCGACATATAACTTATACCAGCTTTTGCACTTAGTTCAGATATAGGTGTGACATTTTTTTCTTTTGTTTTATCTTCTTCATTAGTTTGGTATAGTGAGGAAGCTTGTATAAAAACATTATTATTTAAATAATATTTTCCTTCAAATTCCCCACCTATAAAGGTAACTTTAGATAGGTTTGTATATCTTCTTTCGAAACTCATTGGTAAAAATACGGGTTGAATAATATCAGTTTGCTTGCTATAGAAAAAGTTACCGCCAAATTGCATTTGTTCTCCCTGATAACTTATGCCAAGATCGACAGTTGAAATTTTTTCTGGTTTCAAATCTTTGTCTCCATATAAACCAGTAGGGAAATTCATATATAGTTCATTGATGCTGGGCGCTTTATAGTGGAGCCTATCAATCCCGGCACCCGCTCCAATACGTCTTTTAAAGTTGTGCCGCCGAATCTTTCCAGTTCATCCCGGCTTAATACGGAAATGATACCAGGCGCGTCCGATAATTTTTCAGCGGACTTTGTCGCCACCACCACTTCCATGTTCAGCAAATCTTCCAGAGACATGGCCACAAGGTCTTCCGTTTCCTGCGAAAAACCCATACCTACTAATGATACAACCATGACTAAAAGCGCTATGGCTTTTGTCATAACCCCGGACTTGTTTATTTTACTTCCTCCCCTTTTTGTTTTACAAGTCTTTGACTTTAGTAACTTCCTTATAACTTAAAATTAGTTACCTGTTTATTATTGGTTATTAAAATCAATATGCAACCCTTTTTGATGTCCGCTCCCGAAAAAGTGGACAAAACCGGTACTTCAAGTGTAATCATCAATTTCTTCTTTTACTGCCTGATTAAATTGTTTAATCCTTATTTGACTCAAATCACAAATCAATGATCTCGTATTCGTCATTTACATTTATAAGATTAGGAATTTGTAATAAGTGAACAAATACAGTCAGCCTTAGAAAAGGCGGATAAACATAATAAATATAAAGGGGAAAAGTCAGCTTAAAAATCAAATTAAATGATTAAAAAACAACCTGTTATTTTCCTACTAATTACATTCTTTGGCATCAATTATTATGCAATATTTTTTGTCTTTATAAATTTGTTGCTATTTGGATACTAAAAATATTTTTTTTTGGAACGAAATAGTGTAACAAATAAAATCCCAGATATAAAAAAAGGCGGTTCCGTATGCAGAACCGCCTGAAATCAGATTCGTTATCCTGTTAACGCTATTTTGTGGTCTGGGCGACTTTCATAATGGCCGGATTCCAGTCCAGACTTTCTTCTGCGGAAGACGTAAGATTCATCAGGATAATTGGTTTATCTGCTTTTCCGATGCCGAATCCCAGGGTTACGCCTTTGGAAACCAGTTCAGGAAGATTAGTCACGCTCAGAATTTTATTTTTACGCGTATACTCAACGGCTTCCGCCATTTTACCCTCGTCGGCAATAAATAAAATAGAGGGCTTAGTGGAAGGAAGACTGCTGCCTGTTTGGACGCTTTTGATATTGGCCGTGCCAATTACCTTGCGCAGTTCGGCTGTAATGTCGGAAGAGCCCAGCACGTAAATGGTTATCTCTCCGGCGCTGATGTTTTTCTCAAACCCGATCACTTTAACCAAAAGCGCGGCCGCGATCGGCGCAGGCGCCTCCTTTGTCTGAGCAAACAGTATATTATTTACCGAAAATAAAATACCGATAACCAAAAAAATACTTTTGAATTTACACATCATTACTATTTCACCCCTTTTAAATTAAGACTGCCCTAATATAATAAACTGTCTTAATTTTTCTAAAATTATTTTTATAAGCCGATATTTATACCGGCATAAACAGCCCGGCCCTGGTTTACAGGTATTGTTTTACCCGGCAGCAATCCCCAGTCGGGTAGCCAGATTTCTTTATCCAATACATTATCGGCCTGGACAAATACGGATAACTCATGCAGGGCGCTGACATTAATCAAATTATTCAGGTTGTATTTACAATAAATATTCAGCAGATTATAAGCTTCCGGCGACGGGTTATACTGTGATTTATATTTATCATCCAAAGCACCCTGGTATACGTTAAATATACTGGCCGTGAGGCCGTTATCTGACGTATAACCGATACCGAATTTGGCGCCCATATCCGCTATAGGCGTAACATGTTCGTTGCCTGATTTATCCTCGCTCTGCTGGTAGGTGACCGATCCTGTTACTAACAGATTGCGCGTAAAATAGTATTTTCCTTCGAATTCAACACCTTGAAAAGTAACATCTGTGCCATTCATATAAGTGGGCTCAGTACCGCTGCGATCCTGGTATATAATATTTTCCATTTTGCTATAGAAATAGTTTAATCCGGCATGGGCCTGTTCTCCGTGATAATTCACGCCAAAATCGATGGTGCTTACCTCTTCAGGCACTAGATCCTTATTTCCATGCATATCCGAAAAATCTATATATAATTCATTTATACTTGGCGCCCTAAAGGCCTGGCTGTAAAGGGCTTTAACATTTATTCTTTCCATCGGATACCAGATCGCGCCGACCCGCGGCACAACATTCAAATCAAGTTCTTCAACCTTATTTGCCTGGAAACCGCCAATCAGTTTAAGTTCTTCTATTAAACGGTAGTCCAACTGGGCATAGGCGCCGACGCTGTAACGCTTGCCATCGGTAATTTTAGCCAATCCTTTTATTTCTTCTTCACCTTTAAAATAATTATATAATCCGCCAAACACGATGCTTAGTTCTTCCATGGGATTATAAAAATTGGTCCATTCGCCTACAATTTCATAAGAATCTCTGGAAGAACCCGGCCAATGTGTAACTTCAAATGTTGATCTATTATAGGTAACATTAAAATCCATTTCCCATTGATCGTTCACAGTTAAATTGTATCCAAGATTTGCAAATGTTTTAGCCCATTCCGCATTTCCATAAGCTGGATATGTTTGAATAAAATCAGTAACGAAATAGGAGTGTTTCCAATAGTTATATGAACTCATAAAACTAAAATTATTATAATTCATTCCTAAAAATATCCCCCTGCCATTATTAGGAATAGTCATATTCTGAATAGTATTGTAATTCACAGGTGATGATGTATCAGGATAGACAACATTCGTCTCCCAGTCTGCCTTTTTAAATTCCCTACCGGCAGCTACCAGGCTGAAATCACCAGATTTTACGGTGACCTTTCCCAGGGCGCCGTATGCGCTTTCCTGTCCGCCCACGCCGGTTACGGTTACGCCTGTCCGTTGCGCTTCTTCAGTGATAACATTAATCACCGCGGAAAAAGCATTCGAGCCATAGAGAACAGAGCCCGGTCCCCTGATAACTTCGATCTTCTCGATTACATTAACCGGAAACGATTCATAGGTTTCGCTTTTAATTCCGCCTTCCAATGATTCCCGCATAGGTCTGCCGTTGAGACGCAGCAGAACATGGCTTGAAGATGCCAATACCTGGTCGCCTCTGGGGGCAATGGTGCTGCGGTCGGTCATGTACACCGTTGAACCTATTAAACCCGGCACACGTTCTAAAATATCTTTTAAGGTTGTGCCGCCGAACATCTGCATTTCCTCTTTGGTTATCACGGAAATAACGCCCGGGGCGTCGGATATTTTCTCAGAGGATTTGGAAACAGTGACCACTTCCATGTTCAGCAAATCTTCCAGCGACATGGTCACTAATTCTTCCGTTTCCTGGGAAAATACCGGATTAATAAATAAAACTGCCATAGCAAACAGCAAAAACGCTTTTGCCACATTTTTTGACTTGTTCATAAATTTCTCCTTTTTTGGTTTTACAAGTCTGCATTAATAATAATTAAATATCTGAATACTAATTAACGTCCCTTTAGATGTTGTCCTTATGTATATAGAGACAAAACCTGTTAAATTTCCTCTAAGCTCCTTTCACCTGTTTATATTAAATTGCCTTTTTTGATTTAAATCACAAAATCAAGGTATTATTATTCGACAGATATGATCATCAACTTAAAAAAAAAATAAAATAGGACAATAATAATAACTTACTTTAGTCCGTATATAATTTTTATTTTTATAGTGTGAACCGCAATAATTTTATGAGTTTTTATGTTTTAGTAATTAAAACGCTAATGAAAGGAACCTTAAATGATAAAAATCCGGATTATTTTTGTATTAATTTTCCTTTCTGTTTTTATTATGCTGGTCTATTTTGTCAAGGCTGTTCAGGAAAAAAATTTTACAACGGAGGCACAGATGCCGCAGGAAACAAATAAAGATTCATTAGTCATAAACAAATCGGAACAGGAATGGCAGTCCTGTTTAACGCCGGAGCAATATCGGGTTTTGCGGGCAAAGGGCACCGAAGCGCCGTTTACAGGCAAATATTATCACTTCGATAAAAAGGGCATTTATACCTGCGCGGCCTGCGGCAATAAGCTTTTCTCATCCGAAAACAAATTCGATTCCGGCACCGGCTGGCCGAGATTTTGGGAAATCTTCGACAAAGGCAGCGTTGTTACCGAACGGGATACGAGTCACGGAATGACGCGCACGGAGGTAATGTGCGCAAAATGCGGATCGCATTTAGGACACGTTTTCGAAGATGGTCCGCCGCCCACGGGATTACGTTATTGTATCAACTCCATCGCCCTGAATTTCGAATAAACCGGTAAATAATTATTTTCAGTTTGGAATCTGCCTGAATTGTTTTAGCAACCGCTATCCTTTAAATTTGGATGAATTTAATGGTAAGGATTAAATAATTGAGAATACCGGAATTGCTTTCCCCGGCCGGGGGTTTTGAAAAAATGGAGTATGCTCTGGCTTACGGCGCCGATGCCGTTTATGCCGGGATTCCCCGTTTTTCTCTGCGGGTCCGCGAAAATGATTTTAAGACGGAAAAGCTCTACGAAGCGGTCGAATATGTTCATCAAAGAAACAAAAAAATTTACCTGACGATGAACATTTATCCTCATAACCGCAAGGTGGATTCGTTTATTGAAATACTTGACATCGTGGCGCAGATGAACGCCGACGGGCTGATTATGGCTGATCCGGGTATGATCGCTGTTGCCCGGGAAAAATATCCTCAGCTAAATATACATCTTTCAACCCAGTCTAATTCGATAAACTGGCAGACGGTAAAATTCTGGAAATCCATCGGGTTAAAACGCATCATTCTGAGCCGTGAACTGAGTATCGATGAAATTGCCGAGATTAAGCAAAAAGCGCCGGACATTGAATTGGAAACCTTTATTCATGGCGCGGTATGTATTGCCTATTCCGGCCGCTGCCTGCTTTCCAATTATTTCGCCCATCGCGATGCTAATCAGGGTGCATGCACCAACGCCTGCCGCTGGCAGTACAGACTTTATGAGGGCACTGAAAGAAAAACCGATGATGAATCAGAGCCGTATGAATATTTTTTAGAAGAAACAGAACGACCGGGTCAGCTTATGCCCATCGATGAAGATGAGCACGGCACCTACATCATGAATGCAAAAGATTTAAGCGCGATTCATATCATTAACCGGTTAATCGATGCCGGCATTGACAGTCTGAAAATTGAAGGCAGAACAAAATCGCTCTATTATCTGAGCGTTATTACCGGCGCTTACAGAAAAGCCATTGACGCATGGGCTTCCGGCCAAAAGCTTTCAAATGAAATATTGGACGAAGTTTATGCCGTGGCCAACCGGGGTTATGTAACCGGCTTTTTGGAAAAGAATCCTCTGGAAAACGGGCAAAATTATCTGGAAACCCATGCCGCCCATCCAACGCACCGTTTTGTCGGTATTGTACGGTCGTGGGATAAAAATATAAAACAGGCTAAAATTGCGGTAAGAAACCGGTTTAAAGCAGGCGATCACCTGCAATTATTTAATCCGGAATCTCAGATAACCTTTAAAGTTGAGAATATTTATTCTGAAGCCGGTGAAACGCTGGAAGCGGCGCACGGCGGCGGACAGGATGTTTATCTGCCGGTTAATGAAAACCCGGGGCAGTATGCGCTTCTCAGAAAAATTACAAATTATAAAACTGATTGGTAAAACTTCCTATATCTCCCCTACGGGATTAATGTTTTTATTCTCTTTAGGCTTTAATTCTTTTCGCTCTTCAGACTTGGCATAGGACAGGTATACATTTTTATGTATTTGTCAATTAATTTGCGAGTATTAAAACACCTCATCCTGAAAGGATGAAACAATGTTAACGTTAAAATAACCCCCGGTTAAAATGAAAACTGAAAGGATAATCTGCGTTTAAACCAGAACGTCGTTTCTGTTAATTGATATTCTTTATATTTTATTCTTATGAATTCTTTTAATAAATTCAAACATGAAATATTAAAAAAATATAGTAATAAAAAGGCGCGCTATGATGAATTTTAATCTTGATGTTTTGAAAATCGATCCGTCCAGGGAATTAGAGAAATTATCCGGGTTTGTGGTTAACCAGGTAAACGCCGTATATCGCAGACAGGGCGTTATCGTTGGCCTGAGCGGCGGAATAGATTCTGCCTGTATGGCGGCCATTGCGGTTCATGCGCTGGGTAAAGAAAAGGTCGTCGGACTCGTTCTGCCGGAAAAAGAGTCAAATCCCGTCAGCAGTGAGTTTGCCGTAAAACATGCTAAAGAGCTGGATATTGCATACCGGGTAATCGATATATCCTCCACGGTTGAAAGCGTTGTTCCTTACAAAGACAGGGATGACTTTATCAAAACACTGGTGCCGCAATTCGAACCGGGTTACAAATATAACATTTCTTTGCCAACGGATCTGCTGGAAAGATCATCGTTCAGTTTTTATAACTTACAGGTACAATTACCGGATGGCGAAATTATCAAAAAGCGCTTGAATTTAGACGACTTCAGAAGAATAACTTCCTTTGCCAATATTAAAATCCGGTCGCGTATGCTTCATTTATACGCCGAGGCTGAAAAACGCGGCCTGGTGGTCGCCGGAACGACCAACCGCACCGAATTTCTGCTGGGAGATTTTTGTAAATACGGCGACGGCGGCACCGATATGGAACCCCTCGCTTATTTATATAAAAACCAGATTTATCAGCTTTCTGCATACCTGAAGGTTATTCCGGAAATTTTTGAACGCCAGCCGAGTCCGGATACATTCAGCCTGCCGGTCAGCGATCAGGAATTCTTTTTCCGCATTGCTTTCGATAAACTGGATTTTCTGCTTCACGCCTGGGAGCATAAAATAGATGCGGCTGAAGCCGGGAACACACTTGATCTTTCTGAAGAGGCGGTTAAGAGGGCTTATAATGATTTTACGTCAAAGTTCAGGGCTACGGCGCATTTGCGCGAAACGCCGCATATTCTGGAATAATTAATAGAATACTATTTAAAAAACTTAAAACACCTAGATAATCTTGTTTAACGGATTTTCTATCTAAGATTGGTCAGCTTTTAGCTCCGGCAGGGTATAGGCCTGCTGAAGCCTGATTTTAAGGCGGCCCTTCAGCGCGTTTACCGAAGCAAAGGGTTTGCCGCTACGGCATAAGGCATAATAGCCGTTATCCACACCGGATATATAGGCAACGCTTTTGGCAAAAAGCGTTTTCAACAGGTTGTCATCCGGTTCTATTGTTTTGGTAATATATCGGGCCAGGAATTGCACACTTTGATTCAACAGTTTCCAGGAATTTGACTTATGTTCGGCTAATAACAATCCCGAACTGATAAGACCCGTTTTCGGTATATCTGAAATATCCGGGCATAAAAGCCAGATACGCTTATTGGTTAAAACATAACGATAGTTTTTCCAGACAGAAAAAGGGATACCCCAAACGCGGCTTATTTCCTCCAGTTCGGGAAATAATTCCTTATCAGCATAAGAGAGCGTTTGGATAAATTCGGTTTTCTTCCGGTCAATGATATATTTTTTCTTTGATATTTTGCGCAGTTTGACCACAAAAAATCCCTCCATCTGCTGTTTATGGGGATAAACCCGAATGGCTTCTGTGCATATATTTGATTTACCCTGTTCAAATCCGTTTTTATCTATTTCGATAATGGATTCGACCTGCACCGGATATTGGCGGATCAGTTGTTCGATATTCCGTTCATTTTCTTCCTCCGTTATTGAGCAGGTGGAATAAACCAATAATCCGCCTGTTTTTAAAGCCTTAAAAGCGGAGATCAACAGTCTGTATTGCAAAGCGCACAATCTTTCAAGTTTATCCATGCTCCACCATAAATCAATTTCCTTATTTTGATGCATGGATCCCAGCGCCGTGCAGGGAGCGTCCAGTAATATGCGATCAAAAAAATCCGGCATTAACATGCCGATTCTCTCGCCGGGAAGATTTAAAACAATCTGATTGATCACCCCGCAGCGCTGCAAATTTGTATTCAAAGGCTGCAAACGGGCTCTGTTTATATCATTAAGATACAGCCTGCCGGAGGTTTTCATCATGGCCGCCATCTGCGTGGATTTGGAACCCGGCGCAGCGGCCATATCAAGAATGGCTTCTCCCGGTAACGGATTAAGAATAACCGGCGCAATTGAGAAGAAATCCCCTGATAATGAAAAAATCCTCTAAAGAAATCCAGTGTCTGGCTTAACGGCATCCGGTCATGGTTTACGATTAATCCGTGATCAGAAAAAGGGATTTTGCTAAAATCAATTTTCCATGATTTAAGACGGTTGATTTGATCTTCAAAACTTGTGCGCAGCGGATTAATCCTGATAGCCGTTGGTTCCGGACTGGCACTTAAAAAATCTTTTAAATCGTTTTTTAAATGGACGGCAAGATATTTCTTTAAATCAGGATTTCTAAGGATCATGACAGTACAGAAATCCGGCTGAAATAAATCAGGAAGCCTGAGCCAGGGCGTACGGACTAAAAGAATTACGGATATTTAAATAGTGACGGCGCATTAAACGGTTGGAATTCATATTAATCAGCGCCAGATAATATTCCCTTTTTATCATGGAGCGGGACACCTTTATTTTTTCCGATCCCAGTAAAGCCAGGGTATTTTCCTGGATTTTCTGCAGGGTACGCATGGCCCAGAACAGGGGCAGCATGCAAAATAAGCGGATACGCGTTTCTTCTTTGGGAATTAATAATATATAATCCAGAGCCCGGTCCAAATGTTCGATGGCTTTACAAATCATTTCATTAAAAAGCTGTTCAGCGCGGGCGGCATTTTCCTGTTCGAAAATATTCCTGCGGGATAAGCGGTACTTTTTCAACAATTCATCGGGAATATAGGATTGTCCTCTTCTGAGATCGGTAGCCATATCGCGGATAATATTAACCATCTGCAAACCTTTTCCGAATGATTCGGCCAAGTGTTCTAATTTATCTTTAATGGCCGGCGTTATTTTTTTGGAATAAAATGAAAATATCTCCGTTAACAAATAACCAACCGTTCCGGCCACATAATAGGTATATTCATCCAATTCCTTCATCGATTTTAAAAAGGCAAACCGGCGTTTGTAAGATGATTGGGCATATTTTCGCATGCCGCGGGACATTTCAATTACCCAGAAAGCGATTTGCTTCTGAAGAATTGGAGAAAAACTAAAAAAGACATCCATCACCACAGGCAGATTATGCGACAATTCCTCATCGTTGGTTTCTCTGGGCAAAACCTTAAGTTTTTCAAGGAATACTTTTATAGTATCCTCGGGCTTTTCCGCTTCAAATATCGCAATATAGATTTGCAGCAATTCTTCTTTTTGATCTATACTCAGCGCAGAACTATCCTCTACCGTATCGGCGATGCGGCACAACAGATAAGCGACCGTAACCGGCACATTCAGGGCCTTTGGCAGCATACGGATAGTCGGCGCAAAGGTCCGGGAAACCCTGGGCAGCATGTTTAAACAATATTCAATTTGATGCTGATTCAAATAATACTCCTCATTTAATGCGTGCAATTTATGAAAATATCATCAGCATACAAAATAAATTGCACTATCCGAATAACAACAAATCCCAGAAGCGAAAGAACACCAATATTTTACGTTAACCTGTTAATTATAATCCCTTTAACTTTTCAGGATTGAATTTTACAAAGTAAAGCAGGCGGCCATAAACCGCCTGTTTTACTATAAAAGTTATTTTTGCAATTTCTGTATTACGCCCGGCAGTATTTCTTCCACTTTCTTAGCCGCTTCTTCGAAGGCTTTCACCGCCGCTTTGTCATAATCCAGATTGATGCCTTTTATATCAGGAAAAGAATTTTTATAAATTTCATCGCCGCTGCTCATATCCATAAAAGACAGATTCATATCCACCCAGGCTACGAATAAACCCTGCATTTCGGTGCCTTTTCTGGCCTTGGCTTCCAGGGTAATCATCACATCTGCCGCAGCAGGATCGTTTGTAAATGTAAAACCGTAATCTGTTAGTGCATTTTTTAATTTGGGCTCGATGTAAAGTATGGACTCGTTGGCAGAAATATGCGTTTCCTTTACTTCCATATAGGCCATAAGACCACTGATATTTAAAACAAACTTAACGGAAGGCGTCGTAAAATTATCAACGATACTTTTCACTAAAACCGAAGCGCCGCTTCCCAGCGCCGCACCCAAATCAACTTCGGATTTAACCATTTGCATTTTATCGATAGCCGTTATTTTACTTACCGTGCAGCGGGCGGTGCCCATGCCATCCGTATTCAGTTTGGAAAGGAGTTTGCCTTCACCTTTTATGAATTCAAAATGCAAAGGCAGATTTTTAACCGGAACAGGCGTGGCGC
>RQOG01000061.1 GCA_003854985.1 Calditrichota bacterium | reverse complement strand
GTGCCGCTTACGGTTGAAGAGGATAAAGCCTATGAAGGCATAGACAGTGCCATGACCATCGAAAAGGCTTTTAAACCAAGCGGTTTTCTGGCCGGACTGGTTGAAATAGACGACGGAAGCGATAAGGATGATTCGACAAAAAGCGCTTTCTGGAAATTTATGGATCATATCGATTTGCAGATCTGGTATAACCGGGTAGACGCCCTGCATGCCGGTTTAAAGCCAAACTTTGATCTGACGAAGCGCATTAAACTGAATTTTTTGGGAGCCTATAATACGGGCAGTAAAAAATGGGCCTATGGCGGAGGCGCCGCTATTAGTTTTTTAAAAAATAAAAATTTAACCGCTGGAATCAGTTACGAAGCGAATACGGAGGCGCAGTTTTCCTCCATCTATCCCGTCTGGCTGACCAGCGTTTTGCCGCTTTTTGCCAAAGACGATTATTTTGATTACTACTGGCGTGAACACTTTCGCACGGATTTCGTTTATAAATGCTCCAAAGCCGACCTGACGATGACGGCCGGTTTTAACCATGAACGGCACAGCAGCCTGATTAAAACCACCGACTGGAACATCCTGGGCAAAACCTATATTCAACGGGAAAATCCGCAGATAACGCCCGGAATCTTACGGAGCGCCGAATTAAAAATTGCCTGGGAAAAAGAAAGAACGCCAATGGGCGCGGTGGGCAACCGCTATGCGGAATTTACCATTGAGCGCAGCGCCGATGAATTTCTGCAAAGCGATTATAATTTTACCCGTTATGAGGGCACAATCGAATGGCGGCTAAAGACCTTTTTACGGCGCCGTTTGATGATGCCCAATGTTTTGGATGTAAAGATCATCGGCGGATACAGCGCAGGCAATCTTCCTGTACAGCGGTTTGGCGGGCTGGACGGCAATTTGTATGCCTTTTCGCCCTTTGGCGTCTTCCGCACGCTCAACGGCAAAGCTCTTCGCAGCGATAAATATGCCGCGCTGTTCTGGGAACATAATTTCCGCACGGCGCCGTTTGAACTGCTCGGGATCAAATATCTGGCCAAAAAGGGAATCGGGCTGATTCTGCACGGCGCGCACGGCCGGACATGGATTGATGAGGACAAAGCGAAAGACTATCCATCCTGGTATCCGGACAGTCAAAAGGAACTTCATGAAATCGGCCTGTCGGTCAACAGTATTTTCGGATTCGGCCGGGTGGATTTTACCAGGCGTATAGACAGGAAAGCCTTTTATGTTGGGTTTTCCTTTGCCAGGATGTTTTAGACGAAGCGAGAGAGGATGCTGAAGCCAATTTGATATATAAAAAATCGTTGAAACGATTAAGGATTATGCGTTGTCCATTCCAAGAAGGCTGTCTCAAAAGCATATGAGGCAGCCTCGTCATGATCATTAATTCAGTTTTTACTCAAATCGATCAAAGCCTGCTTAAGTAAATTTCTGACCAGAATGATTTTATAATCGTTTTTGGACATAGGTTCCGCCTCCAGTAAGGCGGAATCGGCTAACGATTTCAGGTTTTTTTCATCCGTGGCCGCGCCGGTTAACTTTGTATTCAATGCCGTGTCAATCCATGGCCGCGGGGCTACGCCGCCGAAAACAATCCGGCCGTTCTTTATGGTCGAACCGTTTGTATTCAGCAGTATGCCAAGAGAAACGACGGCAAAATCCCAGGACGCTCTTTCCTTGAATTTAATAAAAGCGCATTTTGAACCGGCGGGTATTTCAGGAACGATTATTTTTGTGACGATTTCGCCCGGTTCTAAAATATTTTCTTTAGTCTCGTTCTGTTCCGGAAGGATAAAGAAGTCATCGATTGGCACGGTTTTTAATTTGCCATTGGAAAAGATTTCCAGACTGGCGTCCAGCGCCAGCAGAGATACGGCCAGGTCGGACGGGTGAACGATATAACAGGGACCGCCGCCGACCACGCAATGGAACTTGTTTTCCCCGTCGACGGCAAAGCAGGTATCGCCGCCCTTACGCAGGCAGTTAAATTCGCCGCGATAATACCAGCAGCGCGGACGCTGGCACAAATTGCCGCCCACCGTGCCCACATTCCGTAACTGCGGGGAGGCGATTTCCTTACACGTCTGAACCAGGACAGGGAAGCGCTTTTGTACATCGCTGTTTTCCGCCAGTTCCGTGATGGTCGCTAAAGCGCCGATTTCCAATCCTTTGCCCGCATTATAACGGATATTTTTCAGTTCTTTCAGGCTTTTTAAATTTATAACCGTCTCCGGAGTCAGGAGATCATCTTTTATCATTCCCAAAAGATCGGTGCCGCCGGCCATGAGAACAGAGTCGTCCTTTTTTTGAGAGGCTTTTTCCAGCGATTCGGCCGGGATATATTTAAAATTTTTCATCAGAAATCTCCTTAACTGTTCTGGCTTAATGCCATAAGCACTTTATCCGGGGTCATCGGCGTACTTTTAATCTGAACGCCGGTGGCATTGAAAATGGCATTGGCAATCGCCGCCGCGGTAGGTATGTGGGCCGGTTCCCCGATGCCTTTAACGCCCGTATTGCTGATCATCGGATCGCCTTCGCTGACGATAATCACTTCAATCTCGGGCATATCCGTTATCAGCGGAAGTTTATAATCATGCAGATTGGTGGTCAGCACCTTGCCGGTGTTGCCGTCGATAATCCGTTCTTCCATCAGCGCAAAACCTATACCCTGTATAATGCCGCCATGAAATTGATTTTCCAGCAGCGTGCGATTTAACACCCGGCCAATATCGTGCGCGGCCACTATTTTTTTAACCCGGACTTTTCCGGTCAGCGTGTCGACTTCAACATCGGCAAACTGGGCGCCGAACGTTTGAATCATATAACCTTCCGGGTTGGCTTCCCTGGCTCCGGTTGTAACTAAAACGGGCTCATTGATCTTGCCCATGATATCGCTTAAAAATATGCTTTTGGAAGGATCGCTTTTTGAAGAAACGGTTCCATTTTTATAAACAAGATCATTTTCTTTTAACGATAAAACCGCCGCCGCTGCCTTCATCAGTTTTTGCTTCATTTGTTCGGCGGCATCTCTTACAGCCGGACTAATGGAAGGCGAAGTTACGCTTCCTCCGCTGGGGGGACCATAAGGCACAACGCCGGTATCGCCTAAGATTACCGAAATTCTTTCCATGGGAATTTCCAGCACTTCGCTGGCTACCTGGGCGACAAACGTATACGTGCCTGTGCCGAGATCCTGCGACCCGGCCAAAACTTCCACGCTGTAATCCCGGTTGAGTTTTAAGGTTACATAAGCCGGTGGGCCGCCGCCTCCCCACCAGATTTGCGTGCCCATACCGATGCCCGTTTTATAACGGCCAGTGCCAACGCCCGGCTGTTTATTACGTTTTTCCCAGCCGATGGCTTTTGCGCCCGCTTCATAGGCTTCGCGCAGTTTTTTACTGGTGTACGGAATGTTATAAACCTGGTCTTTTTCCGCATAGTTTTTCAGACGGAATTCCAGCGGATCCATATTTATCCTGCCGGCCAGCAGATCGATAGCTGAATCCATGGCAAAGGTACCCTGGACATGGCCCGGAGCCCGGAAAGGCCGCCCCGGTCCGGCATTGATATAAACCGTATACTCTTCCACTTTAACATTGGGACACTGATAGACGGTGCGAAAAGGCCAGCTGCAGCCGGCGCCGCTCTGATAGGCCCCGGAAGACCCATATGCATAATGAGACATAGCGGTTAAAGTTCCGTCTTTTTTTGCTCCTAATTTTAAACTTTGCACGGAGTCCGGCCGGTTACCGACGGCAAGATTCATTTCGCGGCGATCGAGCGTCAGGCGCACCGGCCGCCCGGTTTTTTTGGCCAGCAAAGCGGCGATAACCGTGTATTTGCCTCCGGCTAATTTACTGCCGAATCCGCCGCCCATATATTTTTTTATGACGCGCACATTGTTTTCGGGGATATTCAAAGCCCTGGAAACAACGCCTCGCACCGTAAAAATTGCCTGCGTTGAATCCCACACGGTCAGTTTATCTCCGTCCCAGTTGGCCACGCTGCAGTGCGGCTCCGTAGGATTATGCACGACTACCTGGGTTGAATAGGTTTCTTCGATAATGGCATCCGCGTTTTTTATACCCTCTTCAAAATTTCCACGTTCATATGTAAACGGATTTCCTCCGACAATATTTCCGCCCTCATGAATTTTAGGCGCGGTTTCTTTCATAGCCTGGCCCGGGTCCACGGTAAAATCCAGTTCTTCGACTTCAATTTTAATGAGCTTAAGCGCCTTTTCGGCGATTTCTTCGGTTTCTGCGGCTATGCCGGCAATTTCTTCGCCTTCATACCGGATTTTTGTATCGAATAAAAAACTATCCTCGAACCATTTGATTTCCGGGATGTTTTTATGGGTGATTACGGCTAACACGCCTGGCAGATTTTCAGCCTGGGTAGTGTCGATGGATTTAATCCGGGCATGCGGCCATACCGAACGCAGTATTTTGGCATGCGCCATATGCGGTAAATTGATATCAAAGGTATAAAGCGCCGTGCCGCTGGTTTTATCATAACCGTCAATGCGCGGAATTTCTTTGCCAACCACTTTCAGTTTTTCGTTTTCCGGCCAGGGCTGATGTTTATCAACGGGAACTTCGGCGACGCTTTCCCGAACATCTTCTTCAAAGAAGAATTCTGATTTTATAAATTTCGTATTTGCCATATTATGACCTCTCTTAAAAGAGTGAAAACCTGATTATTCGGCTTTTTCCGCAGCGGCAATGGCGGATTCAAGAATTTTGGGATAGGCCGCACAGCGACAGATATTGCCAGACATGCCCTCCATAATTTCCAAGCGATCCGGCCTGGGATTTTTGTTCAGAATGCCCTGCGCCGCCATAATTTGTCCCGGCGTGCAGAATCCGCATTGCAGACCGTCGTGCTTAACAAAAGCCTCCTGGATCGGCTGCAGTTTCTCGCCTTCCATCAGGCCTTCGATGGTAATCACCTCTTTTCCTTCGGCGTCGAGAGCCAGCATGTGGCAGGAATAAACCGGTCTGCCGTCTAAAAGCACGGTACAGGCGCCGCATTCCCCGTGATTACAAACCACCTTGGTTCCTGTTAATTTTAATTTTTCCCGGAGCATCTGTGCTAAAGTAGTCTGTGGCTCGATATCCAGCGAAACCTTTTTGCCGTTTACCGTCAGATTTAACCGGGCAAGGTTTTGTTTGTTTTCATCCTTTGCCGGTTGATCTTCGGCCTTAAGCGGTTTGTGGCTGAGCACAACCCCTGCGCCTATCACACCGCCGCCTAAATTTTTTATAAATTTTCTACGGGAAATATCTTTAGATTTCATAGTGACTCCATTTTTTAAAGTTAGGGTGAAAAAATGGTCTATAATAAATTGAAATATTTATTTCTCAATTGCAACTTTTTTTTATGATTTTTTCAATCAATTATCCGGTTGACGACAGGAGATATCGTTTGAACCGGTAATTCATCCAAAGCCGTATCCGGCGCCTGGTAATGCTGACAGGACGATTGTTATTTGATGCCCGTTGTTTTTACCGGTAAATTTGCTTCATTAAAAATATTATCTTGAACTGATAACATATTTATTAAATTAGCGTATGTTTTCGGTAATTCGGTTCAGAATCCGGTATTAAACTGGAATAAAGAATGAATGTTGGATGTCTAACTTTTTAAAGAAAATTTAATTTGTTATGAAGATAGAAATAAAAGGCTTAACAAAAATTTATAAGAATGGCAAGACAGCGCTCAAGGATGTAAATCTTACCATTACAAACGGGATGTTCGGATTATTGGGACCAAACGGCGCCGGTAAAACTACGCTCATGCGCATACTGGTTACACTGTTGAATCCAACCTATGGCAAAGTGATGATCGATGGCTATGATCTTTTGAAAAACAGGAAACAGATTCGTTCCATGCTGGGTTATCTGCCGCAGGATTTCAACACCTTTCCCAAAGTCCGCGTCTGGGAATTTCTCGATTATAACGCCCGTCTGGCTGGATTGAAGAATCATTCTACACGCATGACTAAAATTGATGAGCTGTTGGAAAAGGTCGGTTTATTCGATGTCCGCGACCGTATGGCCAATAAACTTTCCGGCGGCATGAAACGCAGGCTTGGCATTGCCCAGGCACTTATCGGCGATCCCAAATTGCTGATTGTCGACGAACCCACCACCGGTCTTGATCCTGAAGAACGGATACGTTTTCGCGGCATGTTAACGGAAATGAGCCGGGAAGACCGGATTATCATCCTTTCCACGCACATTGTCGGCGCTATATCAAGTTCATGCAATGACATGGCTGTGATTGTTAACGGAGAAGTCGGGTTTAATGACGCGCCTGAGAAATTGATCGAAAAGGCCAGGGGCCATACCTTTTCAATGGTGGCGGATGATTATGAACTGGAGCGGATAAAAGAACAATATGCGGTTATCTCGACCGTTCCGGTGGAGGAAGGCTGGCGGGTGGAAGTGGTATCCAATTCAATGATCGGAACAGAGATCGAACCCAATCTGGAACATGCCTATGTTCATTTTATAACCGATTATGCGGGGGAATACGCGGATGTTCTTTAAAAATACGCTTTGGATACACGCCCGTTATGAAATCATTTTATTATGGAGAAGCTGGTTTTTCAGAATATTTTCCATCGCCGCTCTGGTTTTGCTAACCGGTTTCAGCCTGATCATGTATACAACCCTTGTGTCCACGCCCTGGGCATTTAAGGCTTTATCCTCATTTCTGCCATTTGTGATAGTCCTTTTCCTGAATATCAGCCAGATCATACTTATAATTTTTTTAGCATCCGATACATTCCGCAGGGAGGAACGCGTCAACAGCAGCGAGGTAACCCTGATCCGTTCAACAACCAATACGGGATATGTTGCCGGCAAAGCGCTCGGCGTGGTTTGTGTTATGCTTCTTCTTGATATCCTGATGTTGCTGATTATCGCGATAATCCAGGTTACCATTGGCGCCAGCCCTTTCACCCTGGCGCCGTATCTGATTTACCCGCTGATTATGATTCTGCCGGCGACGCTGTTTGCCATCGGCATGACTTTTTTCCTGGTCAGGTTTTTAAAAAGTCAGGCGGTCAGTTTTCTCCTGATGCTCGGCGTGATTGCTATTTCCCTGATTTATACGGGCGATAAGTTTTTTGGTATTTTTGATCTCACCGGGCTATACCTGCCTTTGGTTTATTCGGATTTTATCGGGATCAGCAATTTAAACATGGTTATTTTACAGCGGCTGATTTATTTGGGCGCGGGTTTAGGCTTTATTCTGCTGGCCGGTTATTATTATGAACGTCTTCCGCAAAGCAAACCGGTGCGCAGCCTGTCGCTGGTTTTCGGGATTACATTCCTTATTTCATCGGTTATCTTCGGTGGGGTTTACTGGCAGCTTTCAGGTATACCTTCGGAAAACCGTCAAATCTTCAGACAACTCAATCAACAGTGGCAGGGTGTACAAGCAGCCGAAATCAGCGCTATGAGGATTAACCTGGAACATTCAGGCCAAAAAATCAAAGCATCGGCCGAAATTGAATTTGCGGAAAATACGACGGTACAGAACGCAAAATATATTTTCAGTCTGAATCCGGCCCTGCATATCCTGGCCATCCATAGTGATCATCAGCCATTGAAATATCAACGTGCACACCATCTTATCGAAGTCCGGCATTCGGGAAAACTGAAATTTATAACCATAGAATACGAAGGTAAAATTGATGAATCCGTGTGTTTTGCCGGTATTCCGGATGAAAAACATGAGTCGCTTCATAGCGTGTTTTTATACAAATCGGATAAGCGATATGCGTTTTTGGAAAACACTTTTGTTCTTCTTCCGCCAAACGCGCTCTGGTATCCGGTAGCGGGATTGCCGCCGGGAGCAGCCTTTCCGGAACAAACCGGCGGATCGTTTATCCGCTTTCATCTGACCGTTAAAACCGATCCCGGTCTTTCGGTAATTGCCCAGGGAACAAACCGCGCCATTGAACCCGGTCTCACCGAATTTTTGGTGGATAAACCCCTTAAAGAGCTATCCCTGGTCATCGGTCCTTATATTCAGTTTAGCCGCAGCATTGACAGCGTTAACTATGTTGTATCTGTGCTTCCGGATCATGATATTTTCAATAATTATTTTACCGCCATTTCGGATACCCTGGATTATATGATCCGGGACGGACTGGCCGATTTCGAAAGAAGATTCGGGCTGGAATATCCGTTTACTAATCTGCATATGGTGGAGATTCCCATTCAGTTTTTTTCATTCGAAGAAATTCATTCGGTAAAATCGCCCAGAGTTCACCCGGAACAGGTTTGGCTTGCGGAAAAAGGCGCGTTATACCCGAGCCTGGATTTTGACCAGAGCGGTAACCGCATGATGCGGTTTGGCCAGGAAAGAGCCCTGAGTGAACAGGAATTACAGCTCATTTCCTTTCGAAATATAATCAACCAGGTTTTTATGGAACGGGGGGGCGGTCGGAATTTTATGAATGATCTGGCTGATGATCAGCCCGGGGGCAACCTGATGCCCTTGTTCTTTTCGCATACTTTCTCTATTAAAACCGGTGGTTATCCTTTGCTGTATAATGCCCTGGAAGCCTACCTGCTTAAAAAACTGACCGGCGCCTCCTCGACTCCGCCTTTCTTCAACGAGGGATTAACTACCGCGGAAAAAGCCATCATAACTTTTCGTGATAAAAGCCTGGCCGAAGCCTTGCGCGATAGTCTTGATAATGAAAACACGATGGCCTTTTTAAAGCTGAAAGGGGAATATCTTATCAATCTTGTTCAATCTTATACCACGCCGGAAGTATTTGACCGGCAGATTCAGGATCTCATCCGGGAAAACAGGTTCAGCGTTATCGATCCGGCCCTTATTACGGATAAATGGCAGGAAAAAATGGACAGGAACACGGATTTGCTTATTACGGAATGGTACGCAGACAAAGGCTTTGCCGGCTTCCTGTATAAAGATTTGGAGATGTATAAAACACTCTATAACAACAGACTTAAATATCAGGTTAAAATGAAAGCGGCAAATCCGGAGCCAAGACTGGGATTGTTTAAGATCAGTTTTCGTTTCGGCGGACGCCGGGCTTTTATGATGGGTGAAACCGAAGAGGAAATGCCGGATTATATCGTAAGGATGGACGGTAATTCGGCCAAAGAAATCGGTATCGTTCTCGATGCTGAACCGCGCTCTGTTTTTATCGACGGCGTGGCGGCTGTCAATATTCCTTTGACCAGAGACATTCGTTTTGAGGATGCCCAAATTTATGAAAACCGTCCCCCTTTAAGCGGTGAAAGAGAGATTCCTTTGTTCGATTTGCAGGCGAAAAATGAAATTATTGTAGATAATGAAGATACGGGATTTAAAGTAATTAACATTCAGCCGGCTTCTCTTATCATGAATCTGATCCACGGTGGCGGGGACAGGGACATCCATGAATTTGGCGAATTCAACTTCTGGAGACCTCCCGGTGTCTGGCAGAAGGTTAAAGGGCAGGATTTTTACGGAAAATATATTAGCTCGGCTTTTTATATCCATGGCCGCCAGGGCGATAATAAAGTAAAATGGACGGGTCAGTTGCCGGAAAGCGGGTATTATAAAACTTATGCTTATATACAGGATCCTGCCGGTTCGTTTGGCCCGCGGCGGCAGGAAATGCGGATTGTTCAGGATTTTGAATATATTGTCTATCATGATGACGGGCAGGAAACGGTAACCATTGATATTGAAAAAAAGGAAAAAGGCTGGGTGGAATTGGGCGGTTACTATTTTTCGGAAGGTGAAGCCGTAATTGAACTTAGCGACAAATCGGAAGGACTTATCGTGATTGCCGATGCAGTTAAATGGGTAAAAGAATAACCAACTTATTATAAAAGCAGGTTTGGATTATGAAAATATTTTTTATGATTTTGTGGTGCGGTTTGCTCTTAATTTGTAATGCCTCTCTCTTTGCGCAGAACAACCTGGATTTTGACCAGGCGCTGGATATTGCCAGGGAGCAAAGCCCTTTGATAAAACAGGCCCGGTTGAATCTGGAAAGGAGCCAGCAGCAGCTTAATGCCCAGCAGGCTTATCTTAAATCCCGGTTTTCCCTAACGCTGGAACCCTTCTATTATGACCGGCAAAATAAATTTAACGAATATGAATCCTCCTGGTATTATTCCGAGACCAAACGCTCGCTGGGAACATTTATAGTCTCTCAGCCTCTGATATGGACGGACGGTACAATCGCTTTGCGCAATGAATTTTCCTACACGGATTTTTACAATGAATCAAGCAATGATGCGAATAAAACCTATAGCAACAATCTTTATCTGACTTTTGATCAGCCTTTTTTTACTTATAACCGGGCCAAACTTGAGTTAAAGGAAATTGAGCTGGATTTTGAAAGCGCTGCGCTGGATTATAAAATTCAGGAACTTCAGCTTGAACAACAGGTGGCGCAGGCTTTCTACAGAGTTTACCAGGCCAAAACGGCTTACCAGGTTTCCCAGGATGAATTAAAAAATACGGAAAACAGCTATACCATCGTAAAAAATAAAGTGGACGCCGGATTAACAGCCATGGAAGAACTCTATCAGGCGGAGCTTAATTTACTGAACAGCCAGTCAACCGTGGAAAATAACCGCGTTTCGCTCGAAAACTACCGCGACCAGTTAAAAAAGATACTCGGTCTGCCCATAGCGGAAGATATTGATGTTATAACCGATGTTACGCTGGATACCATCCGGGTTAATATCGATAAAGCGCTTGAATACGGCCTTAAAAGCAGAATGGAATTGCGCCAGAGAGATATTGATATTATTTATGCCCGGAATAACGTTATCCGGGCCGGGGCCACTAACGAATTCAGAGGAGACTTATCCTTAAGATTCGGCTTAACGGGCATTAATGAGCAGGTAGAAGATATTTTCAACCGGACGGATGATAACCAGAGTTTTTCGCTCAGCTTTAATATTCCTTTATATGACTGGGGCGAGAAAAAAAGCAGGGTAAAATCGGCCGAAGCCACGGTTGAACAGCGGAAAATTTCAATGGAAGAAGAGCAGCGGGAAATCGAGATATCCATTCGCAGCGCGTATCGTACAATCCTCAATGAGCTTAACCAGGTTAAAATTGCCCGGCAGAATGTAAAAGTAGCCGAGCTTACTTATGAAATTAATCTTGAAAAATATAAAAACGGGGACCTGACCAGTATGGACCTGAATCTGTATCAGACGCAGCTTTCCGAAAAAAGGCTGGATCTGGGCAATGCCATTATTTCCTACAGACTGGCGATACTTGATCTGAAAATTCAAAGCTTGTGGGATTTTCGCAAGGATAAACCCGTTTTTGGTGAATTATAACGCTTAATATTCAGGAGAGTATCTGTGAAAAAAAATATCATTATAGGCATCAGTTTTATCCTGCTTTTTAGCTGCGGCGGTGACGAAGGCAGCGCAGGACTGGAAGTCAAACTGCCAGTTAGTATTATGGAAATCAAGCCTTCCTATATAGCGGAATACCTGGATAATACCGCAACGGTTCAGGCCGTAAAAGAAGCGGAATTATCGGTGGAAGTAAAAGGATTCTATTTCCTGCAGACCAATCCGTTGACCAAAAAACCGTATACGCCGGGCGATTATGTTAAAAAAGGAACGCTGATCATCCGTCTTGAAAATCCGGAACATGTCAGCTCGGTCAGGCTGGAATCGGAAAAACTGAATCTTGATATTTCCAAACGCGAATATGAAAAGCAGAAGTCCCTCTACGATAAAGGCGGCGTCACGCTGCGCGAACTCATAAATTCCGAAAGAACTTATGTGGACGCGCAATACAGCTATGACAACGCCCTGCTGCAAATGCGGAAACTGGAAATACGCGCGCCGTTTGACGGCGTAATTGTTGACCTGCCTTTTTATTCGCGGGGAAGCGAGGTGCAGACCGGCAGTAACCTCTTAAAGGTTATGGATTACAGCCAGTTATATGCTGAAGTCAGTTATCCTGCGGCAGAAATCGGCCGAATTAAGAAAAGCCAACCTGTTAAAGCCATGCATTATACGCTTCCCAAAGATACGCTGGACGGCGTGGTGGATTATGCTTCCCCGGCAATCGACGCCGATACCAGGACTTTTAAAGCGGGAATCACCATCCAGAATCCTGATCTGATTCTAAGGCCGGGCATGTTTGTTAAACTCCAGACGGTCATCGAAGAATTAGACAGCGTAATCGTTATCCCGAAGGAAATTATTTTAACCAAGCGGGGCGGGAAAACCGTTTTTATAGTCAATAAAGAGGAAGCCCTCAGCCGGGTTATTACCACCGGGTTGGAAAATGAGAAACAGGCGCAGGTTGTCGAAGGACTGAAATTTGATGAACGGCTGGTTATCAAAGGATTCGAAACCCTGCAAAATCATTCTAAGGTAAAGATCATTCGTTGAACGGAACAAATTAATGGAAAAAATAACGGAATTTTCGGTAAAGTTTCCTGTAACGATCACCATGCTGTTGTTAGGCGTTGTCCTTCTTGGTGTGATTTCATTCGTCAAGCTGGGTGTTGATTTATTCCCGGAACTTGTTAATCCCAAATTATACATAAAGATCGAAGCCTCCGAGCTGCCGCCCGAAGAAATGGAACGGCAGTTTATCGATCCCCTGGAAGGGCTGGCGATGCGGTTAAGAAAAGTAGCCGGCGTTTCCAGTGCTTGCCGGGTTGGTTTGGCCCAGATTACCGTGGAATACAACTGGGATGCGGATATGGATGAAGCCTTTCTGGACTTGCAGAAAAATATTTCCACTTATGGCCAAAACCTGTCAGACGTCAGCATAGAAGTGACCCAGGAAGATTTGAACGCCCAGCCCATTCTTATTCTGGCCTTTTATCATCCGGAAATATCGGATATGGATGAATTGAGAAAGACGGCTGAGAACTACATTAAAAATGAATTCAACCGGCTGGAAGGCATTGCGGCGGTTGAAATATTGGGTGATGAGCGCCGGGAAGTATTAATTGAAACCAATCCGTATCTGCTGGAAGCCCATAATTTAACGCTCTCCACGGTGGCTTCTAAAATCCAGTCCTATAACCGCAGTATCTCAGGCGGCTCCATCACGGAAATGGGACGAAAGTATATTATCAAAGGCATGGGTTCCTTTGCGAATCTTGCGGATATAGAAAATATAATAGTCACGCAGAAACAGGCAGCGGAAACCGCGGGCCGTAGCGGCGATGTTATTCCGGTTTATTTAAAAGATATTGCTTCGGTTAATTTTAAAAACAGCGAACCGGAAAATATTGTGCGCCTGGAGGATAAACGGTGCCTGGCGCTGGCTATTTATAAGGAATCCGGTTATAACACGGTTAAGGCGGTTGAAGAATTTGAGAAATCGTTGCAGGCGATTAATAAAGCGCTTCCGGGATATCAATTGGACATTATCAATAATCAGGCAAGGTTTATCAATTCCGCCATTGCCGAAGTAGAAGACAGCGCCCTGATCGGCATGTTTTTAGCGGTCATTATTTTATTCGTTTTTTTAAAAAGGATTGGCACAACAGCGGTAATCAGCATTGCCATTCCCATTTCTGTGGTGGCTACATTCTGCCTGATGTATTTTAACGGACTGACCTTAAATATTATCACATTGGGCGGGCTGGCCCTGGGAGCGGGCATGCTGGTGGATAACGCCATCATTGTGGTCGTAAATATCTTTCGCCGCCTTGAATCGGGGCAGACGCCGGAAGAAGCCGCCATCAAAGGAACAGCCGAAGTCAGCGGGGCCATAACGGCTTCTACTATAACTACAATTATCGTTTTCCTGCCTATAGTCTATGTTCATGGCGTGGCCGGAATGCTTTTCAAAGAACAAGCCTGGACGGTAGCCTTTTCTTTATTGTCTTCCCTGCTGGTGGCCATACTGGTGATTCCGATGCTCAGTTCGAAACTTATAAAATCGACCACAACCGTTCTGCCTGATTTCAAATCGGTTGGTTTTCCCGGGTATAAAAAAGTTTTAGGAAATTTTCTGTACAGGAAAAACCTGGTCATGGCTCTGACGGTTATCCTGATCCTGATCAGTCTGGCCGTAATGCCTTTTTTGGGCAGTGAGTTTCTGCCCAGGGCTTCCGCCGAACATGTGAAAATTGAAATCACTTTGGAAGATGGTTCGACTCTGGCTTATACGGATAAGGTAGCGGTGGAAATGAGTAATCTTTGCCGGCAGGCCCTGGATTCCGATTTTGAAAGGGTGTTTATCCGGACGGGACCGGATCAACTGAGTTCGCTGGAAAGTCCTGAATCTGCTCAGGGTGAGAATCAGGCGGTTTTGGATATTTTCTTTACCGAATCCGGCATTAAAAATTTTGAACGGAATATAAAAACGATCCGTACAACTTTGGAATCGTTCAGCGAAGCCGAAATTCGGGTTATCGAAGACGAAACCACCTTGCAAAGCGTGATTGGCATAGAAGAAGCGCCGTTAGTCGTTGATATTATCGGCGACGATCTGGAAATATTGTATGATTTGGGCGGGCAGGCAATAGAAAAAATAAAAGCGATTCCGGAATTATCCAATATAAAAAGCAGTATGGACCGCGGCAGACCGCAGGTTGATATTGTCATCGACAGAAAGATGGCCGGTTTATACGAACTGGATGTTGTGGAAATCGGTCAGCAGCTGGAAGGCTATCTTACCGGCCAGGAAGCCGGCGATTGGGATTATAGCGGAGAATTGCAGACGATCCGGGTTAGTCTTCCCGAACCCTCTTTAAGCCAGCTTGCGGCTATGGAGATCAAAGCCGCCAAAAGTCCGGTCCGCCTGGATGAAATCAGCAAAATCCTGATAACCCATTCGCCATCGGAAATCCTGCGCAATCGTCAGCGCCGGATCGTGCGTATATCCGCTGAAATGGAAGGCGATTTAGCCCTTGATAAAGCGGCGAATACGGTACGGGAACAACTGGCGTCCCTTCCTTTTCCATCCGGTTATCACCTGGAAATCGGCGGGGAAGAGCAGCGCCGCCAGGAATCCTTCGGCGATCTGAAATTTGCCCTGATACTGTCAATAATTCTCATTTATATGGTGATGGCCTCCCAGTTCGAATCCTTGATACATCCGTTTACGATATTGCTGACCATTCCTTTGGCGGTGGTCGGTTCGATTCTTGCTTTTTTCTTTTTGAATATGCCTTTGAATATTATGGCTTATATCGGAATCATTATGCTGGCCGGTATTGCCGTAAACGATTCGATTATATTAGTCGACGCTATTAATAAACTGCGCGATGCGGGTATGGAGCGGATCGAAGCCATCTTGCAGGCCGGACAAAACAGAATCCGGCCGATTATTATGACCAGCCTGACAACCATTCTGGCTCTTCTGCCGCTGACGTTCGGGTTCGGTGAGAGCGCCGCCTTAAGAGCGCCTATGGCCGTGGCGGTCATTGGCGGATTAATCACCTCTACCTTATTGACGCTGATGGTCATTCCGTGTGTATATCTGGCGCTGGATTACCTGCGTCCCGGAAAGAAAACCGATTAAACCTTATGATACGAGCCATTATCCACCGCAAAACGTTAGTCAGTATGTTTTTCCTGGGCATCAGTTTCCTGGGTGTTATTTCTTACAGCAGAATTCCGGTTGAACTGCTGCCCGAAGCGGAACTGCCGTTTCTGATGGTCAGTGCCCAGGGCAGGCAGGAATTGGATCCTGCCTATATGGAGCGGGAAGCCATAATTCCTCTGGAAGAAGCTATCGGCACGCTTGAAGACATTGAAGAGATTGAATCCTATGCCGACCGCCGCTCCGGCCAGATTTTTGTCCGTTATAATGTCAGTGCCGATATGAAATATGCCTATCTGCGTCTTACCGAAAAAATCGACAAAGTGAAAGCGGACCTGGCGGATGATTTTATCGTGCAGGTGTTTAAAGCCAACACCGAACAGATTAACAACATGCTGATGAACTTGCAGGTACGAGGCGGCGGCGGGGTAGACCGGCTGAGATATATCGCCGAAAAAGAAATCCTGGATAAACTGGAAACCATCGATGGCATCGCTAAAGTGGAATTGTTCGGCGGGCAGGAAAAATCAATTGAAATTATTGTCAATAAACAGGCGATGGAAAGTTACGGGATTACTTCCGGCAGGTTACAATCCATTTTGGCGTCTAATAATCCCATGCGTATTTATGCGGGAACATTGGAATCCGGTCATAAAAAATTCGCCGTGGATATCACTTCGGATTATATTACGGCGGATGATCTCGGTAATATCATCATTGATCCGGAGATCCCGCTATACCTGAAAAATCTGGCGGAAATTCATTTTGGGTTAAAAGAGGAGACCTCCCTGAGCCGGGTAAATGGTAAGGAAGCGATTACCATTCAGCTTATCCGGGACACACAGGTTAATATCATCAGTCTGGCCCACCAGGTAAGAAGCGCCATTGATCAGCTGAATGAAAAGCTGGAAAGCTCGGATGTGGAAATTGTAATCGAGACGGACACTTCCGAAACGTTAGAGAAGAATTTTGATCTGATCAAACAACTGGCTTTATACGGCGGGATTCTGGCCGTATTGATTTTGTGGTTTTTCCTCAGGCGTTTAAGACTGGTTTCTGTAATTGCCCTGGCGATTCCTATTTCGGTGCTGGTATCGCTGAACTTTTTTTATTTTTTCGGGATCACCTTAAACAGCCTTACCCTGGTGGGCATGGCCCTGGCCATAGGTATGCTGCTCGATAACAGCATTGTGGTCCTGGAAAACATTTACCGTTTATATGAAAAAGGCTTGGATGCGGAAAGCGCGGTGGTGCAGGGCACAAAAGAAGTTATCCGGCCGATAATTGCTTCAACGCTTACCACCATAACCGTTTTTCTGCCGTTTATTTTTACCGATGAATATCTTCTGCGTCTGATAGGCAACCAGGTCGGTATATCCATTATATCCGCTTTATGCGTTTCCCTGGTTGTGGCGCTCTTTTTAATCCCCATGATCACTCATTATTACCTGAGTAAACTGCCCTATCAAAAGGATTTAACGTCATATGTTCAGGCCGGTAAAACGGGCGGTTTTTATATGGTGCTGCTGAAAGCCGGCCTGCGCCGGCCGGTTTTCACAATTTTATCGGCGATTATATTGTTTTTTGTTACCCTGGGGCTGGCCATGGTACTGATGGTTTCCGGCGGCAGGGAAACGGAACTGAGCAGTCTGAATCTGTATATTACAATGCCGGCCGGTTCCGATCTGGTTTCTACGGATTTGGCTGTTTCTTCGGTCGAAGAACGCCTGGCGGAAATCAGCGAAATACAGGATATCATCAGTCAGATTTATGAAGAAGAAGCCATTCTGACCATCAACCTGAAAGAAAACTATAGCGAAATCGAAGACCGTAGTCTGGGGGATGTTAAGAAGCTTGTTTCAGATAAAGCGCGCCAGGTGAGGCAGATCGATTACAGTTTTGATCAGCCTGAATCCAGCGCCAGGTTTCGCGGCGGCGGACAAGGCCCGGCGGGAGGAGGCGCGGTAGGCGCTTTTATGGGCATTGGTTCAGGCACGGAGAAAATAATTGTCAAAGGCGCGGATTATGATAAAGTTAATGCCCTGGTATTGGATATTAACGCCCAGTTGGAAGAACTGTCGTCGGTGGAAATGTCCCGGGTCAGCAGCCAGCAGAACCGCCCTGAAATACATTTATATTTTGACCGCACCTTGATGGAATATGCCGGAATTACCTTAAATGATATCCGGAGTGAATTGTCCGCATTTCAGGAAGAAACTTCGTCCGGAATTACCATGACCATTGATAACGAAGATTACGATGTGATCATCACAGATGAGTCGCTTGAGGAAAAAACAATCGATCATCTGAAAACCATGAAATTAACGGGATCGGGCGGCGCCGAATATGGTCTTGACAATATCAGCCGCGTTGTTTATTCGGAAGGAAAAGGGCAGATCAGGCGCATTAACCAGGAGCGCCAGGCGGAGGTGAATTATTCTTTTACCGGCGAAGTAAAAAATTCTGCCTCCTATCTGGAAGCCGCCCGCCGGTAAGTTGACGAGATTATTGCCAGCTTTCAAGTTCCGGCCGGAATTGCCGTTGAGGTTGTGCATGAAGAAACCGAATTAGGCGATTTTTACCTGTTAATACCGATCGCTTTTTTACTAATCTATATGATTCTGGCCTCCGTTTTTGAATCATTTTTAGCGCCGGCGGTGATTATGTTTACCATTCCTCTGGCGGCGATCGGTTCATTGCTGGCTATTGTATTTACCAATATTCCGCTTCTGAATGTCAATACGTTGATCGGTTTTCTTATTCTGCTGGGTATTGTGGTTAATAATGGCATTATCCTTATTGATTATATCCGTCTGCTACGCAGGCAGGGTTATTGTTATAGCAGGGCGGTGATCGCTTCCGGACTGGCCAGGCTGCGGCCGATTTTTATTACGGCCATCACCACCATTATCGCCATGCTGCCGCTGGCTATGGGTCAGGCGGAATATGTCACGCAAATTGCCGCGCCTTTCGCCATAACGGTTATCGGCGGACTATCGCTCAGTACCGTTTTTACACTTGTGTTGTTACCAACCGTTTATTCCGGCCTGGAATCGTTTATCAAATGGTTCCGGAAATTAAAAACCGTTATAAAGCTGCTGATATATGTTCTCTACCTGATTTGTTTTCTCTATATATATTTTCAGATTGGCAGCCTGCTGTACCAGATGTTATTTACCGTTATTGCTTTATTTGTGGTGCCCGCTTCCGTTTATTTTATTCAGCTGGTGACCCGGCAGGCCAAAACAGAGCTTTTGGGAGACGAAACCCGCATACATATTAAGATAAAAAATGTTTATAAAGTCTATGATTATCCCGGAAAACTGGTTAAGGACTGGCGTAAATTCAGGAAAAATATTGATGAATACAGACCGGGAAAGGCCACGATCAGGGAATGGTTGTGGCTAACGGCTATTCCGGTTTTTATAATTTATTTTATCTATTTTTATCTTGACGGAGGCGCCTGGCAGTTCTGGCTGGTTCACCTGCTGTATTTCTATTTATTGTTTTATATAAACCGGGTAATCAGACCTTTTACAACAAAAGGGAAAGCCGGCCGGGTGCATAAATTACTTCTATATATTCCTGATTTTGTCTTCTGGGGCGTTCCGTTATTTAATTTGATATTTTTCTATTACCAGTGGGATAATTTAGCCGGAACGATCATCATCGGACTGATATGGTATTTTGCCCTGAGCGTTTATACCACTTCCAACCGTTTGCACAGGGAAAAAGTAAATATTCAGCGCCTGAAAGGCCGGTTCATCTGGATGCGCAAACGGTTTTATGGTCTGGTGCAAGCTATTCCGATTGTCGGCAAAAAGAAAGTCCCATTTAAGGCAGTGTCCGGTATAAATCTGGAAATCGGGCAGGGTATGTTCGGTCTTCTCGGTCCGAACGGAGCCGGTAAGACCACGCTGATGCGCATCATCTGCGGCGTTTTCGATCAGAATTTCGGCACGATTCATATCAATAATTATAACACTATGGAATTCAGGGAAGAGCTGCAGGGATTGATCGGCTATCTGCCCCAGGAATTCGGTATTTACGGAAACATGACGCCGGATGAATTTCTTGATTACCAGGCGATATTAAAAGGTTTATTGGATGAGGCCACTCGCAAAAAGCGCATCGAGTATGTTCTGGGCGCCGTGCATTTAAAGGAAAACAGAACGCAAAAAATCGGTTCGTTCTCCGGCGGGATGCGCCAAAGAATCGGTATCGCCCAGACGCTGCTGCATCTGCCCAGAATTCTGGTTGTGGATGAACCCACGGCGGGACTCGATCCCAGGGAGCGAATCCGCTTCCGGAATCTTTTGGTGGAACTGAGCAGAAACAGGGCGGTTATTTTTTCCACGCATATTATTGAGGATATTTCCAGCTCGTGCGACAGGGTGGCGGTGCTGAATGGCGGGGAAATGCGTTATGTAGGCGCGCCCAAAGAAATGGCCGCCCTGGCGGAAGGCAAAGTCTGGAGCGTTAATATCAGGCCGGAAGCGTTGGATGATTTTTCGAAAAAGTATACCGTCGTTCATCACGTCCGGGTGGAAGACATGCTGCGCGTCCGCTGGCTCAGCGAGATCAAACCGGCTGATGAGGCTAAGGAAATTAAACCTTCGCTGGAAGATGCCTATCTTTGGCTGGTTGGAAAAAACATTAAAGAAAGCGGCATAACCAATGGTCTCTGAAATAAAAATATGGTATAAATTATTGGCCGATCTGGTCCGGTATAATCTTAAAATTATCTTTTCCGGCGTATTTATCTATTTTGCGGCGGCGGCCGGACTGGTTTTATTTCTGTTGATTTTATTGGTTGCATACAATACGGATGCCGTTATGCCTTTGCCCGATTCCGCCTATTATATGCTGCTTTTGCCGGGGATAGTGATTTTATTGTATCCCACCGCTTATGGTATCCAAAACGATATGGACACTAAAATGATGGAAGTGCTTATCGGTATCCCCAATTACCGCTATAAAATCTGGGTGGTGCGTATGGCCATAGTCGGGCTGGTGGAATTACTGATTACCCTGGTTTTCTGCCTGATCGTTGACCTGATATTTATTCCTATGAATATTTTTGAGATGGCTTACCAGTTAATGTATCCTTTTCTTTTTCTGAGTATGTTAACATTTATGATTTCAACTTTGGTGCGCAGCGGACCGGGTACGGCGGCGGTAACGCTTATCATTATGCTGATTTTTTTTATTCTCAGCGGGCCGCTGGTGGAAAGCCAGTGGAACCTGTTCCTGAATCCATTTGAAAATCCGACCGATATCAGTGAAATGATCTGGATGGACAGAATACTATATAACCGGGTTGTGCTGGCAATTGGCACGGTGATTTTTTCTCTGGTATCGCTCTATAGCCTGCAGAAGCGCCATCGGTTTATTTAGAAAAAGCCTTCGCCAATCGGTGTTCGGCATTCGTTATTGGAAAATTCATATAAAATCCGAAACGCATTATAAGATGCGTCCGTTCCCTAACGGATCCGTATTCAAAAATAAAAAAAATAGATCGTTGCTTCTATATTATTTAGAATTGTATAATTTCCTTAAAATAAATTAACAAAATTGTTAAATACTAAAATAATTTGACAGCTCTTTAAATTATTACTACAATTAACTATAATTTTTTAAACTTTTTGTTGAGTTTTGGCACAAATATGGATTTTAATTATTTGTATATATGTCGAGTAATTAAAATAATAACTATATACAGGTTAACTTATAATGAGAGTACTTATAAAAGATTACGTAAAAAGCTGTTTAACTCGGAATAGGGGTAAAGATCTTTTATGTAAATTAATAGTTTCAGATGAAAATGAATACTTTCTTGATTTTTCGGATATTCAACATGTGTCTACATCTTTTTTAGATGAGTCTGTCTGGAAATTAGTTGAAATGGGGAAAATTGTAAAAATATATGATCCGGATGAAGTTGTTTTACAGCAGTTGAATTTGATTAAAAAGTGGAGACAACCAGCATTCAAAATACTTGAAAAAACACCTTATATTGAATTTGCTGCTTAACATTTACTTAGTTTAATCATAAGCTGTGTACCGGGTAATCCAGCGCATTTTCCTTTTCTTATTATACCATTTTCTAAAAATATATACCCACTGCCAGATCTTATTCCTAAACAGTCATTTCTATTTTTAATCTTTTCTACCAACTCAGTTAAACCCATTCCTCCACCATCCGGGCGTCCTGATACTAAGGGTTTCAACGCTTTATCGATAGCATCTTCATCGTTTAAATTAATAGCTTCATTTTTTAGACTGGCTTTAATACCAATACCATCATCACCCAAAGCTATAATAACTGAATTTCCATAGGTCTGTAAACAAACACAGGCAATATTTTTTGTACTGTGAACCTGAATGTTACTTATAGTTTCCGAAATCGCAGTTTGAAACACATCAGATATTTCATCATAATATTGAATTTTGGAAGAAACAATTTCAATTATATGCAACGTTATTTGTTCAACGTCATCATCATTATTGATAGTATAATTTGTCAATTCAATAAGTCGATCTGATAAATCTTTTTTTCTGATTTGTATATGATTCAAATCTGGATTGAATACCAAATTTTGATTATATGTAAAATGGTTATTAAAAGACATGCGAATCAAATAATTGATTACATCAGGAGAGTCAAAAGTAATCTTAACAAAATTCTTTTTAGATAGTGTATCCAATAAATATTTTAAAAATAGCATGCTAAATGGATCAATAAATGTAACTGACCTAAAATCCAGAAAAATTTGCCTGTTTATAATTTCTTCAATTTTATAATTAATTTGAAAAGCAGAACTTTCAAAAGTTAAGGCGCTTTGTCTGAATTTCAATTTAATCATAGTATTTCATAATTCCTATGTTAAATTATAGATAATTAATACTCTATTCTCCAACCCCTTAATAATCCTTATCTATTCAATCTCATCCAGCCCCATAATTGAAATCATAGTTTAAACTACCGGCGCTTTCGTTTGGCTGATAACCATGTAAAGGGCGTATTTTTAAATAATTCATTCGCAATACGCTCAAAGGTTGTATTCCAGGTTGATTGTGTCATCCCGAGCAGAAATCCTGTGCCGGCGCCGGAACTGCCGTAAGCGATCACGTCACTTTTATTATAATCGTAGAAGATAAATTCAAAAATGGCGTTCAGCGATTCCGATGATCCACCTCCCCCAAAACTTACCGGCATAGAGAAGGTGCCGCCCGGCGTACTAAATGTATGACCCGGTGTGTAATAGCCCATTCCATATAAATTATTTCATGCGAAGTTTAATTTTTATTTTCTTTTGTAGTTACTTCACCTTTAGGATGTTGATCTACTTTCCTTTTTTCCACTACCTTTCTATTTTGATCTTTATTATGTTGAGAATGATATTTGCCAACGGGAATTGATTGTAAGGCTTGTATATTTGCCTTTTTAGCCTGAGGAACGTAATCAGTCGCGGCTGTCTGTATAGCGGTTGTAATTACTGAAGCTAGTAAACCGGCAAATCCAGGAGCATTTCCTGAATCACCTGATGTGTCAACCTGAATTGTGCCATTGTATTTCCAGATAATTTCGCCAGTTTTCGTAGACATTAGCTGAAAATCAATAGAAACAGTTACATTTCCACCTATTACATAATAAGAAGTATCCCATTTAAGAATTTTTGTAATTAATAAAGCATCTGCTCCAAAATATTCCCAAAATTTAGCTATAGGAAGATTTTCATAATCAATATTTTCGTATAAACCTTGTTCCTGTAATATCTGGTTAATTACCTCGATTGGAAAAACATAAAATCCCGATTCTGCAAGCGGTTCTGCAATTGTAGTTGTATAGTAATCAGTTGCTTCTGCGGCAGTAGTTTCATTTATCGGCGGTAAGACTAATACACTTACAGGTTGCTCTTCATACATTTTAGGGAAAGCATCTAATTTTGTCATAGTTGGATTACAAGAAATGAAACTAATTGATGTCATAATTATAACGAGTAATGAAATTTTTATAATTTTGATCATGGTTACTCCTGTGTTTGAATCTGTTGTATGATTCTATCAATAAATATTTTAGATTCAGGATACTTTTCTACTTCTAATGCAAAATATCTTAAACCATCATCTTTTTGCCCTTGCTGAATAAGAATATACGCATATTCACAATATAAGCCTGGGGGTATCTTTTTACGCTTTTTTTGTGCATTTTTAAATATGTTTTCTAACTCCATTTTATGCTTCAATAAAGTTTCATCGCTGGGTTCTTTCTTGAGTTTATATAATGATGATGAATAATCACCCCAATAATATATTCCTTTAGTTGGAGTACAGCTAAGTAGAAAAATCAGTAATAAGAACAATAAAAATTTTTTCATCTTACAATAATCTCCTTTGTCTCCTGATTTCCAATGTAAAATTTTTCATCAATTATAAGTGTATTATTTTTATAAACTTTTATTCTATGAGTACCAGGTGTAATTTTGTATATATATTTATCTGAAAAATCGTCTTGATTCGCTTCTGGAACAAATTCTTTTTCACCATCAATATTAACTAATACTCCTTCAAGGTCACCCTTAAAACTTAAAAAACTTTCTGTTTGTATTTGTTTTGTTTCTTGAATATATCCATAATCTCCGCAGGTAAATAGTAAAAGGATTGTTAAAAAAATTAATATAAATCTCATAATTTCTCCTTTATCTAATCTCTTGAATATACATTTTACTATAATCTTCTATAATATTACCCTCAACCAACGTACAAACCGATATTTCATTTTGAATTGTGTCTCCGGCTAAAGAAACAACCTTTATTTTTGCAATACTTTTTCCTGGTAATTCAATCATCATATTAGTCTGTGGATTTAAAACACTATCTCCTTTTTCAATAACTAAAAATGTATCACCAATATTAATGCCCTGACTTTTACCCCCTGAAATAATAATGTTACTATTATCATTGTTAAGTATATAAGATTTCCAAGGTTTTTCTAGAAGATTTGAGACCAAATTACTCACTAATTTTGAGATTGCCGCAGATATAGCTTTATCATTTAGTGCAGAGTCATATCCTGCTCTATTCCCAACTCCAAGAACAGTTCCAGCTTCTGAATTTGCTTCCCCTTCACCTTCCTCGGAATAAATAATTTGTCCTGTTGATACATCTACAAGCCGAATATAAACCTTTGCTCTTGCTGTTTGCTTTTTAGTTCTTGAGAAAATGCCAACATCACTTGTTGAGCTTCTACCAAATTCAGATATTGAACCTATAATTAGGTAGTCAGCAGAAATGTCAAGATTTTTGATATTGCCAAGTTCCTTCTCATTTTTTATCAAATCAAGATCAGATCTTTCTAAAAGAATAAACTTATCAGTACTGCCTAATTTAGCTGAAAGAATATCCATAGCCTGTTTGGCTAATGGATCATTTTCACCATCATAAAAAATGCCTTTTCCATATGTTGTTTCATTGGAAAAACGTGCAATTGCTACTTTTCTTTTTAAAACGTGAGAATTCTTTTCTTCTTGAATAACTGCCTGGCTCTTTTGAACGTTATCATCTATAGGCTGTACTTTAATAACTGCTTTATGACATCCGGTAAATATAAAAACTATACTGATCAATAGAGTTATAAGTATTTTTAACATAAAAACTCCTTTCCTAATAATATATATTGATTTGTCCGTATTTTGGAAAAAGTATCATATATAATATTCTTTATTACATAAAAACTTACTTTAAAAAACTCTAAATAAAATAAAAAACTACTAATGGTTAAAGCGAATATAACGCTTTTATTATTATCCTGCAAAATCAAAATAGAAATCAGACAGCCTGCGAAAACCGCCTGATTTCCAAAGCCCTAAAGTTTTTTAGTCTTCAATGCCCCTGAATTCGCGCTCCAGACCGCCGGGACCTTCGGGAACGATATCCCTGAATATCCAGCGCAGGCCGCGGCTGTACCCCTCGGACTTAACGCCGGAATGACGTTCGCCTTCAATTTCATAATTAAGCAGGGCAAAATCTTTATAATTACGTTTGGCAATTTTAGCTTCAAATTCGATAATCGGATCGCGAAATGGTTTATATTCGGCGCTGCCATGGGAAAGAAATAGTCGTGCCGCCAGCGAATTATTTTCAGAAGCATAAGCGTCGTCCATTTTAAAAAGATACTGATCGGCAATGGCAACGGCCGGACTGATGGCGATAAAACAGTTGAACAGTCCGGGTTTGGCATACATCGCATAAAGGGTAAAAAAGCCGCCTAACGAATTGCCGGAAATCGCCCGTACCTTTTTATCCGTCCGGTAATGAGATTCTACATATGGGATAACCGTTTCTTCGATAAACTGCAGAAATTTACCTGCGCCGCCTATTCGGGAAGTATCCGCCGGCGCCATATCTCTTCTGCGCAAATCGCCGTAATTAACATTCTCGCCCGGATAGGAAAATCCGACCATGATTAATTCGGGGATAACTCTGTCATATACCAACTGTCCGTGTATGGAGTTAAGTAGAGGCGTATCCCAATAAGCGTCCATAAAATAGAGTACGGGATACGATTTGTCGGGTGATTCTTTATAGCTGGCCGGTAGAATAATAATTAGTTCATGTTCGCGTCCGGTTAAGTCCGATTTAAGCTGGATCATCTGTGTATTGTTGAGCGTGAAGTGCCGTTCCTGGGCGGTTAAGCCTGCCCCGGAAAAAATGGCCGCAAGAACGATGATAATAAAATATTTAAAAAAAGGGCTAAAGCGTTTCATCCTGTTATTCCTTTCGCTTATTTGATATATTCAATTTGCGCAGTATTATAATGGATTCCAATATAAGTACAGGTCTCCATTTAGGGCAAGATAAATTATATTTTTTAGCTATTCTTTTAATGCGGAATCATGATGCCGGTTAATTCTTTTGGCTGTTAAAAAGTCGGTTCTTGTTTATATTTATTCGACTATTTTGCCGTATGGCATGGTTTAGAACAGCGTTTCTGCATGAGATATTCAGGAATAATTCAGTTTAAATAATTTTTTTTGTAATAATTTATTTTTATAATACATCGTGCGTCAGGTCAGAAATAATTTCTTAAACATGGTTACAATTAAACCTGTTTGCCGGAAATTATTCAGATATAAGTAGTTTATACGAAGATTATAGTAAAGCGAAAGGAAGATTAATTTAATGAAACTTCATAATCTGATCGGTTATTGCATTATTGCCCTGTGTGGGATTCTGAATGCCCAGGGACTTAAAATTAATGAAGTCATGTCCTCCAATACCTATACCGTCATGGATGAGGATAATGATTATTCGGACTGGTTTGAAATCTATAACCCTTCGGATATGGCGGTTTCTCTGAAGAACTGGTATATATCTGATGATTCAAACAATGCGGATAAATGGCAGTTTCCCGATGTTACTATCCCGGCTTACGGCCATTTGCTGATATTTGCCTCCGATAAAGACCGGAAGGAATTTATCGCGCACTGGGAAACCATCATCACCCAGGGTGACGATTGGAAATACATAATCGGTTCAGGCGATGTGCCCGGTAACTGGCGCGAACCCGTGTTTAATGACGATGCCTGGGCGGCAGGCCCTTCCGGGTTTGGTTACGGCGACGGGGATGATGCCACGGAAGTAGAAGCAACCATGTCGGTTTTTATCCGCAAATCCTTTGTCATCGATTCTCTGGAAACCATCGTTAAGGTCTTGCTGCACGTGGATTTTGACGATGCGTTTGTGGCTTATTTGAATGGTGTTGAAATTGCCCGGTCGAATATTGGCGTTCCCGGAACGCCGCCGGCCTGGAACGATCCCGCCGATAACTGGGATCATGAGGCTACAATATACAGCGGCGGCGTACCGGATAAATTCGATTTAGGCGATCTGTCGGGAATCTTAACCGAAGGCGAAAATGTTCTGGCCATAGAGGTGCATAATTACAACACCGGTTCATCAGATTTATCATTGATACCTTTTCTTACTTTGGGATTGAACCGCTTGCCCGACAACCCTGCGGGAAGCCCGGACATTTTGAACCTGTTGCCGGCTGTTCTGCATACCAATTTTAAACTCAGTGCTTCGGGCGAAATGCTGGTTTTATCCGACAGTACGGGCGCGGTGGAAGACTTGTTGATTTTTCCTTCGTGCGGCGCGGATATTTCATATGGGCATAAACCGGACGGTTCCGGTACGCTGGCGTATTTTGATATGCCTACGCCGGGTTTTGCCAATGATACAACCGGCTATGAGCAGGTGGCGGGTGAAGTATATTTTGATCCTCCGGGCGGTTTGTTCAGCAGCGCTTTTTCGGTTACGCTTTCAGCCGATCCTGGCAGCGGGATATATTATACATTAGACGGTTCTGAACCGGATGAATCATCCGATTTATATACCAACCCGGTTCCGGTTACTTCCGATGTGGTAATAAGAGCAAGGGTGTTGGGCGAAGGTCTGTTTCCGGGAAGAATTATAACAAATTCTTATTTGTTTCGCTCACTGGATAAATTACCCGTTATTTCTCTGGTCACCGATCCTTATAATCTGTGGGATACGGATTACGGGATTTATGTTTTAGGCGATTCCTATATTGATGAAAATCCTTTTGAGGGGGCGAATTTTTGGGAGGATTGGGAACGTCCCGTTCATGTGGAATATTTTAAAGAAGACGGGACGCCGGCTTTTCGTTTTGACGGCGGTACGAAAATCCATGGCGGATGGAGCAGAGCCCGGCCGCAAAAATCCATGTCCTTTTTTTTACGGGGCCGGTATGGCGCGGATAAACTGACCTATCAACTTTTCCATAATCTTCCCATTGATGAATTCACTTCATTTATTCTGCGTAATTCCGCCAATGACTGGGACCGCAGCCGCTTTGCCGACGGTATGATGCAGGATCTGGTGGAAAGCCTTGATCTGGAAACACAGGCGTTCCAGCCCTGCGTTGTTTATATGAACGGCGTTTACTGGGGCATTCTGAACATGCGGGAAAAAATAAATGAAGACTACCTGGCGGCCCATTTTGACATCGATCCTGACAACGTTGATATTCTGGAATCTGACGGTCAGGTAGTGGAAGGCGATGATGAGCATTACCTGCATCTTCTTGATTTTCTTGAAAATAATGATATGTCGGTTGCGGGTAATTATAACTATGTCAAAACGCTGATGGAGGTGGATAATTTTATCGATTATTATGCCGCTGAAATATACTTTGACAACCGGGACTGGCCGGGAAATAATATAAAATTCTGGCGGCCGAAAGAAGAGGGCGGCAGGTGGCGCTGGCTGCTGTATGATACCGACTGGGGATTTGGCATCAATGCCTATGGCAGCGGAGGCACCAATGGCTATGATTATAATACCCTGGCGTTCGCAACCAGTCCCACGCCAACTCCCAATCATCATGGAAATCCGGAATGGTCCACCTTTCTTATCCGCCATTTGCTGGAGAACGAAGAATTTAAGCATGCCTTTATTAACCGGTTTGCCGATCACATGAATACCATTTTTCTGCCGGATGTTGTAGTTGCTAAAATTGACTCCATTGCCGATTTAATGGAAGAAGAAATGCAATCCGATTACCAGATGTGGTCGCAGGAACATTGGTGGAGTCCGCAAGGCGGGAGAATATGGTGGGGCAGTTTTGACTCATGGTATGGATATGTTCAGATATTCAGGGATTTTGCCGTGAATCGTCCTGGATATATGCGCTCGCATGTTTGCGGGAAATTCGGCCTTTCGGGATGCTCCGAACTGAATGTGAACGTTATGCCTTCGGGCGCCGGTAAAATAAAAATCAATACGGTTATACCCGCTGCTTATTCATGGTCCGGTATATATTTTAATGATGTTCCGGTAACTTTAACGGCCATACCTGCTCTCGGATATAAATTTAACGGCTGGTCGGGGCAGAGCAGCGCCGCGGAATCACAGATCGAATTATGGTTAAACGGAGACGGCGCTGTTAGCGCTAATTTTATTCCCGATGATGAACCGGGCAGACTGGTGCTTAATGAAATCAATTATAAGTCCACACCGGCAAGGGATTCGGAAGACTGGATCGAAATTTATAATTTTTCTTCCGCGGACTGGGACATAAGCGGATACTGCCTGACCGACTCTGATCCTGCGGATCCTTTTGTTTTTCCGGCGGGAATGGTTATTAAAGCGGACAGCTTCCTGGTGATCTGCAGGGATACGGCCGCTTTCAAAACGCAGTTTCCGCAGGTAAAAAACTTTACGGGTAACCTGGGATACGGTTTAAGCAGCGACGGCGAGTATATTTCAATCAGGAATGAATACGATGTCCTGCTGGATTCCTTGACCTTCGGCACGGACGATCCCTGGCCATCTGCCCCCAATGGCGGCGGACCAACGCTGGAATTGCTGAATCCTTCGCGCGATAACGCGCTGGCGGAAAACTGGGGAGCCTCATCAGGTTATGGAACGCCGGGCAGAAAAAATTCCACCTATACCGCCATTGCGTCGGTTCATCAGGTTATTCCGGATCAGTTTCTTCTGAAGCAGAATTATCCTAATCCTTTTAATCCAAGCACCAATATCGAATTTCAACTTAAAAATTATGAATTTGTTACGCTGAAAATCTGTGATATTTTAGGCCGGGAAGTTGTAACGCTCTTTAAGGAAAAAAAGCCCGCCGGCGTCTATACCATCCAATGGAACGGAACAAATAATACCGGACAAAAGGTAGGAAGCGGCGTTTATTATGTGCTGATGAAGTCCAAATCGTATCAGGCGGCTGTTAAAATGGTCTATATCAAATAAGGATAAATGCTATGCTGAATAAAATCGTTGATAAGCTGAAACAGTTAAGCAGAAATCCCGTTTCGGTGGATTTTGAACGGTTTAACGATCCTTTGGCCGCACAAACGGCTTGGACGCCTTTAAAAAGCGGCGGATCGAATTTCCGCACCCATAAACTGGTTATGATCGGTACCAACAGAGTTGAATTCCGGCCTACGGTCTTCGCTTATATTTTCTTTTCCATATTCATGCTGGCTGGCTTAGGCGTAATGGTCGGAGGCCTTCATATGCTTTATGAACAGGGATTTGAATGGGAAGGACATAACCTGTTTATGATAATAATTGGCGGCGTTTTTGCTCTGGTCGGCTCATTACTGATGGTGTTTATGGGCAGTCCGGCTGTTTTTGATAACATGTATGGCTATTTCTGGAAGGGCAGGAAGAAAGTTGATTTCGGTATAGGCCATACGTATCCGGATAAATTCACCGAACTTAACCAGATTCACGCCCTGCAGATTATAGCCGAGCATGTCAGGAGCAGTAAAAGTTCGTATTACAGCTATGAACTGAATCTGGTCTTAAAAGACGGCAGCCGCAAAAATGTGGTGGATCACGGCAATATAAAACGCCTGCGGGAAGATGCCCTGACGCTTTCGCAATTTCTCGGCAGGCCGGTCTGGGATGGCGTAGCGCGATAGGATTAGGAAGGATGCTCTCTGCCGGAAGTACAACCTTCTATTCCAGCGGATATCCCTGGATTTCCAGGTTGGTGAGTCCGGCTCTTTGCGCCGCTTCCACCACAACCGCGTATTCAGCGCGGGTTATCCTGCGGTTGATTTCCCTGTATTCGGAAGCTTTATACATCGGCCGGTACTGGGACATAATATTAACAAAAGTATCCTTTGGTAAATTCTCCGCAATCCATTGCATCACTTCCACCGATCCGCCGGCGTTGTTGGGCATCACCAGGTGACGAATCATTAATCCTCTGTATATCAGGCCGTCGGAAGCTGGTTTGGCGACGCCGACCTGGCGGTTCATTTCCAATAAAGCCGATTTCGTAAGTTCCGGGTAGGTATCCGCGCCGGACGAGTACTTCGCAGCCATTTTACTATCGGCGTATTTAAAATCAGGCAGATAGATATCTACCACACCGTCCAGGTATTTTAAGATGTCCACCTTTTCCCAGCCGCTGGTATTATAAACCAGCGGCACGTGCAGACCTTTGGAAGCCGCTATGTCCAGGGCTAAAACCACATGCGCGGCATAATGCGTAGGCGTTACGATATTTATATTCGGAGTGCCTAAATCCTGCAGATGCAGCATCATATTGGCCATTTCTTCCAGGGTGCGCGGCCGTCCTTCTCCGCCCTGACTGATTTCCCAGTTTATACAGAACACACAGCGCAGGTTACAGTTGCTTAAAAAAATGGCGCCCGATCCGCCCTTGCCCACCAGCGGCGCTTCTTCGCCAAAATGCTGATGATAGGAATAGATTTCCACCTTGTCATTGGCGCCGCAGAATCCTCTTTCGCCCGATAAACGGTTGGCGCCGCATTCCCGCGGGCAAAGATCGCAGAACTTCATTCTTTGCCATAATTCCCGGCCTCTTTTTTTCAGTTCGCCGGAACGGTGCAGTTTCAGATAGCCCGGCTCGAAAATCCTGTTTTTCCCGGACGGCATATCCGGAAATGTAATTTTTTTACAGAAGGCAAAAGTGGGAGCGGCCAGGGACAGAAAAAAGCCCGGGATATAGAATGTAAAAAGGGATTTAAGAAAATATTTTCGGGTGGTTTTTTTCATGGTTGGTTTTCCCGGGAAAATAATACCGCTAAAATATTAAAAAATAAGCCGCCGTTTGCAAGAAAATAAACGGCAGATAATTGATAGACGGAAGAACTGGTTTTTGACTGTATTTTGAAAAGGCCTGTTTGATGCAGTGGGGTAATTTATTTGGCAGGGGATTTTTAGTGAAAAATATATATGTGTAGAATTTTAAAACCATTTATTTTTGTTTTGATGTAATTCCTCGATAAATATATTGACACAATAGAATTAAATGTTTATATAACCTTTTATTAAACAAGGAGATTAACCTCAATGGCTAATCTCCTTTAAACTGCCTGCTGAAGAGCTGCCCTGCTCGGAATATTCTTTTGAATATTCTATATTAGCAGGCAGTTTTTATTTTACTAATAACATGCGTTTTACTGAGGTAAAACTTCTAGTTGTAAGTTTGTAAAGATAAATACCTGTACTTAAATTTTGACCATAAAACTCCACATTATGATATCCTGCTTCTAGGTATCCGTTAAAAAGAGTTGAAATCAATTGCCCGTTTACATTATAAATCTGAAGTAGAACATTTTCTGCATTTGGCAAACCAAAGCGAATTGTCGTTGAAGGATTAAAAGGATTAGGATAGTTTTGAGATAATTGGTATGAATCCGGCAAATCATTTTTTTGAACTATATCTTCATAAATTACTCTCTTGCCAAAAACCGTAAACATAACATAATATGTAAAATCAGATTTATTGTCATTTTCATCTGCTGCTCGAATTTTATAATAAGCGAAATCCTGCCAGCAAATAGTTTCTTCTGTATCGGTATAGTAATTATTGGTTGTTGTAGTTTGTAGATACCAGCTTCCGCTATTTTTCTTTTTCCAGACTTCATAATGAGACAAATCAGCTTCTTTATTTGCAGACCAGGTAATTTTCGGATGTTGATTTTCGGTTGTAGCGCTAAAATTTGCCGGAACAACAGGGGCATAATCAATTTGACGTAAACGAACATAACCATTCTCAATCCAGACAACATAAATATCGTTTCCATTCGAACTGATTCTATTATTATTACCGTTACCGAACGTGTACGTATTAACAAATTCTGAGCCATTCCACATTTTATAAGTTGTTCCTTCATATACTATATGCGTATAATTATTAGCTGTTATTGCAATATCGGATCTTTCAGTTTCATCAGGAATATTTCCTTCTCCATAATTCTGTAAAGTTGTATAATACTGATATGACCAGTAGCCTCCTCCTATGTTTTTATAGACATGACTAAGCATATAATCCGGTTCACCGTAAGGTAAGGGTATATCGCCATGATCATAAACAAATAAATGCGTTAGATTGTTATCATTCACAAAAGTTCCCTGAACTCCAAGCCAAGCATATGATGAACTTTGCCAGCTGTCATCTACTTTTTCTCTTAAATAAACATCTCCTGATGTTCCATAAGAATTTAATTGTGTAAATCCAACAGATACGCGATTTGGGGACAAAGCTACCGATGGAAGGCCGCCCTCTTTACCTGTCTCATCCGTCACCTGTTTGAAATCTGTCCATTGATTATTAGTGTGGCCAATCCTCATGTAATTCGTTTCATAATGATTTGGGCTGCTTGTTCGTTCTGACCACGTTAAATATACTGAATTTTCATCTGCAATCGCATCCAAACCATCGCTTGTGGAATAGGACATGGTAATATCATAAAGTCCAGACCAGGATACGCCATTATTTGTGGTTCTTTTTGATTTAATCTTGTCTGCTTTTTTATAAATAACATAAATTTTACCATTCGCTCCGGCAATCGCATTTAAACGAGTTGATTCTGTATAATTTTCAATCACTGAACTACGAATTTCAGAACCGTTGTAATCATATAAATAATATTTTAGCTGGTTATCTGTCTGCACCAATAAATGATTGCCTGCTGCATCTGTATGTAAAGCAATACGTTCGTAGCTTCCTGCAGCAACATTAAGATTTACAGTGTTTTGCCAGGTTTGTGCCCATAAAAGCGAACTTAGCAACAACGTAAAAATGAAAGAAGTTTTTAACATAGTTCTATCTCCGGATTATTTAATAAGTAAAAGTTTTTTCACTAGTGTTACATCATCTGTTTTAAGCTGAAAAATATAAAATCCGCTGCTTACCTCCTTCCCCTTATTATTTTGACCATTCCATGTAACCTGGTGTTTTCCCTGAAATAATTTCTGATTATTAATTAGTTTTTTCACCTCCTTTCCGGTTAAATCATAAATGGTTAAATACACTATACATGATTTTGGTAAATAAAATGGAATAACGGATGCGTTATTAAATGGATTAGGATAGTTTTGTTCTAAGCGATATTCGGATATGAGTTTATTACTCTCTCCTTGAAAACCGGTTGTTAAATCCGGTTTATAATAAAATGTCGAAAGACGAGGGTAATGCCATGCATCTTCCACTGTAATAAAAAGATTAGGATTTTTATCGTTATAAACATTATAAACAATAACGCTTTCTATCATGCTATATCCTAAATCAATATGGTTCAGATAAAATAATTCAAATTGCTGTCTACTGTTATTCCAGACAAGAATAACCACATAGTGTTCAAAGGCAAAAACAAGGTCATCGACGCCATCGGCGTTTACATCATAATTATACATCTCAGTGGTCCCCAATACACCGGTTCCTTTTAAAAATACTTCCCGCTCAATCACATAATTATTGTCACCATCAGCTTCAAACCAGCAGACGCGCGTAGCGCTTTCATCAGACCAGTATGATGATGCGCCAATGAAAAACTCAATTTTTCCATTATGGTCGATATCATTGGTTGTGCAATTCAGATAGGCATTGGATGTGCTGATGGTTGAGGTGAATGTCTGTGTATAGCTGTCATCACCGGTATTCTCCACCACGTATATGTCGCCGTGAATGCTGCCTGTAACAACTTCTTTATGATTGTCACCGTCAAAATCCCCTATACTTATTCCGGATACCCGCCATTCCGGGAAAGGAAACCGGCCGACCTGCACAAAATTATTTAATTCAGGTTTGTATTCGGCAATATAGAGTTTATTGCCCGAGGGGGCTAACGTATCATCGCCTACATAGGCCACATCCATCAGCGAATCATAGTCTATATAACAAAATGTTTCCGAACCAACCATGCCGGATACCTGCCACATGCGATGGTCGAAAACACTATCCGTGGGAAAAGTATCAGGATAAGCCTGTTCATAATTGCGGAATGTCTGGCCCCTCTTAATGTTTAGTTCTAATAGACCGTCCTTATCCAAATCAGTAATGGAAAGCGGTTGAAGAGATGAATCTGAATATGCATACAAGTATTGCTGTGTAAAACTACTGTCTTCCTGTAATTCAAATATGCCGGCCTGACCAATTTCATAATCCTGAACAAGTTTAAATAATCCGGCTATATCTAATTTCCCGTTATTATTAAAATCTCCGAACACCATTGGATACCCATAACTTTGCCCAATCAATATTCTGGATTTGTAAATATAACGATGTTCATAAAGTGAAACAGGTATATTGGGCAGATCAAATATCTGGGTGGAAACATTCTTATTTAAGTCAATATTTTTAGTATTCTTAATATTGACATATTTTGTATTTCCTGTTTTTGTGTTTATTATCTTAATGCTGTAGTCTTCTATATATTCTATTTTAATATTACCTTTATCTTTATAGCGTTCAATATCGTCTTGTATATGATCTGCATATAAAGCAGAAAATATAAATAAAAGAAAAATCAAAATAACCTTCATTTTACCTCCAAAAAAAGGAAGTTATTTTTTATATCTTAAAAAATGTCTTTGTGACTTTATGTTAATTATATTTTTGAATTGTTAATGGCCATTGCGATAAGTTAATTGTAATTCATTCCGGTTTACATTTTTAATATAATAATTCAATTTCATAAAAGAAAGAAATTAATTTTAAATATTTTTTTCAGCTATATGGGAAATTTCTTTGGTTTGCAGAAAGTATAATTTTATCCTAAAGATAAATCTCTATCTCAGGCTGCCCTTAATATCCGCTGTGGCGTTTCTTCCCCGGCAGCCCCCGCATTCAGCCCAATGGCGCGGCACATGACTGCGCTGTGCCGATGCACTTTTTTCGGAATTGAATCAACGGCTGATCCGGCCTACCCGGCTACTGACGGGCTAAAAACAAGCACCAGGCCGATATAAAAAGTCTGACCGCTAAAATTCAAAGAACGATTTTGCGTTTGCATGATAACTCCTTTCTTAAACACTTTTTTGTCTCTAAAGTATGAAAGGAGTGCGCGCATCATCAATTACTTTTTAACATAATGTCTTAAGCGATTGGTTAGTTTGCAAAAAACCATAATATGTCCAGATTGCTTGTCCAAGAACACTTGCGGCTGAGTTTAACGATAGTTTATACAGACCTTCAGCAGATTTCGATATAATTTTACCTAGCCACTTCGATACATACGAACCGAATTTTTCTTTTGTTTTTGGTTTTGGATCATTCTTAATTGCTTTTTCAAGCTCTGAAACATCTTCAGCATTAAGTTTCAATTGATCAATCAAATATTTTTTAAGTGATTCAAAATCATTTTTTGTGATTCTTTGTAAATTTGATTGTTCAACATAACTGTTTGTCACATCTCCTAAAATACCCTGAAAATTAGTTATATTAATTTGTTGATTCGATAATGCTGTCGTCTTTTCAATTTCATTGAAAATTAGATTTTCACCTAAAACACCTTGTTGCTCTAATTTTAATGCCCAGTTTAGTAAAATATTTCTAACTGATTCAATAATTCCATGCACTGAAGTTGATGGAACGATGAGCACTGGTTTAGAATGTAGATCCATGCTATTCATTAGTTTAGTTTCTATATTTTTAGCAAATGGAACATGTAATACTCCAGAATCACCTTTTAAATCAATTTTTTCTAATTCAGTAATTTTCTGACCAATCATTCTGGTTGACATAAATTCCGCTTTTTTTGAATCCTCACATACTATAGGCATCCACATTCCATTGTATGGATTGAATGCTTTTACATCTCCTTGAACCCTACGATATTCAGGAATTTCATCACCTTTTGAATAACCATTTAGTTCATTATTTATCCAGTTATCAAAATCTACTAAATTTAATTTTCTTGAAATAACAAGGGCTTTACGTAACAAACTCACAACAGATTTTTGTGAATCTATTGCTTCATTCTGTAATTCAAGAACCAATGAAGACATATCATTTACTCCTAAAGCAAACTAACATATATTAGTAAGAATTTAGTCTCAATATAATAAAAGATATTACCGCTAACAATTACCTGTGTAAATTATACTTAGAATACCCGGATTACTATTTTATATCACTTTATTCAGAATAAATTTTTTATATTGTTTATGGCAGCAAATATTTATCAGGCCATTAAACTATATCAATCATGCTGTTATTGAATAACATACAGAAAAAATTGCTTAACTGGCTTTATCAGGTCATCCGCCTTCATTATTCGTTATTGGATATTCGCTATTGGTCATTCATCTTTTAATTTCCAATATCAAATGCCGAACGCCGATTGGCGGAAGCCTTTTTACTGAAGAAGAATAGCCGATTACGATATCGATAACGATATCGATGACGATCAACGGGCACAATGGGATCTATTTAAATCTGAAATCATCATTCGCTAATCGATATTCGATATTATTTCTAAAGGCCAGTCTGGTCAGCCGCAATGGCTATTCGAAAGGCAAATGCTATTTGTCAATTATGGTTCAAGGAAAAAATTGATGGTATATATTTAAAAAATATAGAGATTTTTTACGGGAGTACTGTTTTCCTAATGACAAAGTCCTTTTAAAAGGTGTTAGCTTTTAATATTTAATTTATCCATTCATGAACTTCTTTTTTGAGACTAATTTCATGCTTCTTTTCAACTAATTTTTTAATTGTGTTATTATACCCGTTTTTATATGCACTTCCCCCCGTACAGACTTCAAAGCTTAGTTCAATATTATATTTACTTTTAAATTCTTTCCTCATATTTTCAGCACTCAGAGAATTTAAGTTTATTAATCCAACGAGATAGAATTTAGAATTATCATTTTTAAAATCTAAATTTGCTTGTTTTTCGCCTTGCAAATATTCTGCTGTTCCAACACCTATACTATCGGGATGAGGTGGACGAAAATGCACAGACTTTTTATCCTGTTCACAAAAAAATAGCAAGACAAAAATAATTGTTAATAATATAGAATATATCTTCATATTCCTAAAAAGCTAACGGCTGGGGCATAACGCGCTGGCCGATGACCTTTCCAAGCCCATGAACTTTTCGTAATAGAATGGCGGCTGATCCAGTCGCCGTTAATGCCCTTGTTATGCACAATGCGCTATTATTAATAACTTAGAGTACTATAAATTTTTATTACTTTAGAATTATAATTTATTTAACCAATAACATTTTCATCTTCTTTTCGAATTTGCCTGCCTTAAATGTATAAATATAAAGACCACTTGATAAATTCGATCCATCAAAATTAATTGTATGATATCCTTTTAGTAAATTGTCTTTATGATAAAAATAAACTTCCTGACCCAAAACATTATAAATTTTTAAATAAATATCTGAATCTTCGGGAATTGAAAATTCTATTTTTGTGATTGGATTAAATGGATTCGGATAATTTTGTTTTAGCTCAAAAGATATTGGATTCTCAATTATTAAGTTTTCGTTAAAATTTGCTTTACTTAATACTGGTGGAGTATAAGTATTACCAACAAAATAATCTGAAAAATCTTTAGTTAAATTTTGATAAAAGAATGGATCATTAGTACCGCTACTATTGTGCCAAGGGCTCCTAAACAGTTGTATGTCTTGTGCATCATCATACCCGGGATCTGGTGTACAGCCATCACTTTCATACCAGGTTTTACCGGGTCCTGTTGTACATGCTTCAATAGAAGTCGCTTCACCCCATGTATTCCAGTCACATATTAAGACAATACGCGGATCGGCATTTATTACAGATTTCCAGGATTCAAAGTAATGATTGCTATTATTATCTGCCCATCGAGGCACACCATTACCATCCCTGTCTGTTAGATTGTGCCAAACCATGGTTCTACCCGGCATTACAGACATGCATTCTGCATTATAGGGTAACTTTTCATTGGAATAACTTGGAAAATTTGCAGTTTTAGAATCAGCCCCATAAATATTATTATTAAGTAATTCAGAGCCCCAACTCCAATAATTTGTATTATCCAAGCCGTTTTGGAATATAGCATTGTTCCCTCTAAACCATGCATATGTACTATTTGCACTCAGAGCAATTTTAACATTAAAATCAGGAAAAAATGTTCTTGGGATTGTCTCTTGAAGATAGCCATCAGCTGTCATTGGAAAATCACGAGATGGTATAACATAGGTGACTACGAGTGGTTTACCTTGATAGTAAAAGTATTTGTCATTATAAGGAGTAATATAATCTAACTCAATTTTATCCAAAGCAATTCTCTGTCTACTTCTTTGAGCTTCCCAACCTATTACTAAATTTGCATTTCCATAACAAGGTATAAACGGATCATAGCTATGTGGTTTCAATTCGAATCTTCCCCAAAATTCCTTGCCAAGTCCTACTGCAATTTTTATATCTAAATTATTATTTTTTACAATTTCGAATATATTTGTCAATGCTTCTCTTACATTACTATAATTAGTACTATCTCCACTACTATCATATGCTTGATGATTAAATTCATCCACATCGATAAAACCATTAGTTACATCTACGACGATTACTTTAATACCGGATTTAATAATAGACTCAATTTGCATTTTTAAAACATCTTCCGTTGAATATGATAGGGGATTATTAGTGAAATCCAAATAAGAATAAGGTCCTTCAATCCAAGTTGCTGAATTTGTTTCAATTAAGGGAAAATCAGTTGAACCCCAATTTATTATGGGAGTGATATATGGGAATCCTGACATATATCTCTCATTTGGATGGTAACCAAATGCACTCCATCCTCTTTCTGGCCAAAGGTAAGTAAAAGGAAACATCCAACAGGCTACTATTTTCTCCATTCTGGCTTCACCGTTATGTCCATCTTGTGCAAATGTAGCATTATCAAAAATAGCTTCTTTATCTGCAAGTCGAACATCCCATGTAGAGTTTGTCCTTGCATTTAGAATATCATTAAATCCATCTCCATTAAAATCGCCAATATAACTTCTGCCATAGTTAGACCAATCAATAGCACCCCAAATTATCTCACTTTGAAAATAAGGCTTTCCATCCGGACTAATCTTCGAAAGTGAGATATAGTATTTACTTGAACATAGATAAAGTTTATCATCTAATCCATCACCATTAAAATCTGAAATAAAGTGCAATGGAAAATTTGAAATGGACAATGAACCGTGGTTACCACTTGCATCATATGGTGAATAGAATGCTCCTGTAAATTCATTTGTTGAAAAATAACCGGGACTAGTATCTGAATCTTTACCCTTATTTAAGGCTATATAGAAATTGTTATTATATGGTGATATTTTTGTATACGTAATATCATCGTAACCATCACCGTTAAAATCACCAAGAAAAAATTCATCTACATAACTCCCAAGATTTAATTTGTATTGATGGCTTGAGAAAGAATAATTTGCAAAATCTGCACCAGAAGTAGAAAAATTTGGTGTATATACAGATTTTATTACATAGATATATTTATTATAATATAGAATTACAATATCATCCAAACCATCTCCAGTTACATCACCAATATATACTTTATTTAATTTTGCGTCTTTAACAAATGAGTTTTCAAATGCACTCTTAAATGCGGTTATTGTCGTTCCCCATACTTCATTAGGTTTAAAAAAATAACTACCATCAGATACATCTATATATTGGCCATATGGTCCAGCTGAGTTAGCTAATCTTTTTTGTACTGAAAGAGCAACTTCCAATTTAATGTTGTTTGAATATGCCCTAATAATCAGAATATCATCTGCGCCATCTCCATTAAAATCACCTATTGCACGTCTTTCAAATTCAGAATTACTATCAAATACTATTTCCTTTGTCCAACTTTCGCCGGAAAAACCTTGAACTCCATAGGTTGATTTATTCTCAGTGTAGGCTACCCAATATTTTCCACTGCACATATAAAGTTTATCCTCAAGCCCATCACCATTAAAGTCACCAACAAAATTTGTCTGAAAATCTTCAGCTGGATAACCCTGATTATATGCTTGGCAACAGTTCTTCCATGAAATGGCATTGGTCAAATAATCAGTAGCATGGGATTCCACAATTATTAAAATAATGAAAATAGTAAAATACCTAAAATGCTTACCCATAATATTCTCCTATGATAAAATCTTTAGTATTATGAAGATTTCAACACGAAATTAGGGAAATCTTCAAAGATTAATTTATTTTTTAAGGTCATATAAATAATATCTAAAAACTTGCGGGCTGTGGCTATTATGGCCTTGCCGCTTCCTTTTTTTAGCTTTAGCCGTTCATAGAAACTTCTCAGATAATCCGAATATCTTATGGCGATTAACGTACACTGGACAAGAGTTGTTCTACCCAGCTTGCTGCCTTGTTTGGTTATGCGTCCCTGATGAATGTTCTCATTGGAATTGCTTATACGCGGAACAACACCGAAGAAGGAGGCCAGTTTACCCGGATCGGCAAAATCATTTATGTCGCCTATGATACTCAATAGAATCGTTCCACTTTTTTTACCGATACCCTTTATGCTGGTGATGTTTTCAAAACCGTCTAAGTCTTTACCAGCGTCTTCAATCTGCTTATCCAGTCTTTTTATACCTTCATTTAAAGAACGAATCTGGCTGACTATCACTTCTATCTCAAGATGGGCCAGTTCATTTACCGCATAATCTTTTAAACCATCCAGACTTTTATTGCTGCTAAACGCTTCGCGCGGGGTAACAATGCCATGGGCGTTCAAAATATTGTGCACTTTATTTTTTAACGCCGTGCGTAATTTTACCAACTTATCACGTGTGTTGGCCAGGCTTTTTAACTGACTGCGTTTTTCATCTTTCATGCGTACTTCCGGAAGCATATCTTTGCTCAGAAATAGTGCAAGCTGCTCCGCGTCCTGTTTATCTGTTTTCTTTACCGAATTACTAATTACTTTAAACTGGCGGGGATTTACCACTACAACACGCCCTACAGCCTCTTTTACCTGATTCATGAAGTAACGCGTGTTACCCGTCGATTCTACCGCCAGGTGATCTTCCTTATTTAACGTCTCTTTAAACTTTTCCAGGTCATGAATACTATAATGAGAAAACTTTTTCTGTTGACCATTAATATAGCATACCTGAAAATTATTCTTGTGTAAATCAACTCCTATATAACTCATGGTCTCTGCTCCTCCTATTGTTTTGGTTTTATCATATTAGAGCAGAATTCTTGTCGGTTGTGCCACACTCCTATTCAGGGTCTAACATGCCCTATGGCGACAGACGCTCAAGGCCTGACCAGTCTCCTTTACGGGATCCGTGTCCCACGATAATGATACAGCCTTAAGCCTTTTTCCGCTCCGCTTAGAATTACGGTTCTAAACGGGGCTTGTCAACCGACGATATATTCATGTCTTCTCCTTTGTTTTAAGAATTATGTAACTTTTAGAAAAGAATGAAACTTATACTTTTAATGTTCTTATTAATTGAAAATTATAATCTTAAAGTGCATAACCTATATTAGTAAGAATTTGCTCTCAATATATCAAAATCTATTTTTATTATCAATCTTAAAATAAATAGGTACTTAACCCGTATGGTTTTCATAATAAAATCACTTTTTCAGGAAAATATTATTAATATATCCTGTAATCATAGTTGTTTATCTTTATGTCGTTCAACCATTTAAATCATATCAGGAATAACTACTTTGAATAATATGAAGAAAAAAATTATTTTACCAGCTTCGTCAGATCATCCGCCTTCATTATTCGTCATTGGATATTCGCTATTGGACATTCATCTTTTAATTTCCAATATCAAATGTCGAACGCCGATTGGTGAAAGCTTTTTTATGGATAAGTGCAGCCGGTCACGACAACGATGACGATAAAGGGTTGGCGGGTTAATGGTGCCTATAGACAATAGGGTGTGAAGACTATTAAAACTATAGACTTTCAATCGGCAAGAAAAACAGCAAATCTTCTTGACTGCATTGTTAGCAGTTTTTTATTGGAATAAAATCAAGTGCGATACAAGGCTCATTACCGATGACCCATGCATCATGCCCGGGGCCAACCTCAAAAGCTTCACCAGAACCGACTTCTATTTCAATTCCATTTGAATCTTTTACTATCATGTTTCCGGATAAAATATACCCGATGTGGTTCTCTGAAGATTTTCCTGTTTGTGCTCCGGCATGAGCACTCCATTTCCACCCCGGGTTGTAAGTCCCTAAGCCAACAGCACAGGACCGCAGTAAAACGGTAGAACGTACACTGCCATCTAAAAATGTTCTGAGATCATTTTCTTCAGCATGATTTCCTTTTACAATGTTTGAATTATAATTTTGCATTTCCGCCCTCTTTAAACTGCTAACGTCTGTTTCAGCGGCCACGGGACAAGAACGACTGTCCCGAATGTTGTGTTTTTGAATTCCGCGTCCACGCGGAATTCGCGGAGCGCTTTAGCGATCCGCTGTAAACAAGGTTTTAGTGTGCATTAAATGCTTAAAAATTTTAATTGATGTTAATGATCGTAAAAACAAAATCCAACACATTCATTTAATTCAAGGTTGAATTAAATGATGCGTAGGTTTTTACACGATATAAAAGTATTTAATGTAACTATTACTCCAGTGCCTTGTTTAATTTGACTAAATCAGCATTTAGAGGTATCAAACTCCAACTGACAAAATCCAACTTCCAATCATTGTTAATATTTATGAAATGAGTTACTAAACGAAGGGGAATCTTCTGACTAAACGAATTCCAAGTAAATTGTTCCACACAAATTGCTGAGTTCCCATCCGGATTAAATCGTATTTCACGTTTATCAATTGAGTAATCGAATACCATAGATTCATCCTCAAACATATGCAAGTTTACATTTATAACTTGTTCTTTGTCCCAAAATTCTCCAGGATCGGTTCCTAAACAAAGGCCGTCATCAGTGAACATGTTTCTTAAGAAACTAATATCCTTGGCTTTCGAAGATTGGTGAAGATTGTCTAATTGAGTGTTGACAACCTTTTTTGCAGCCTCTAAATCAAAAGGCTCAGTCTTGGTATTTGGCTGGCAGCCTATAAATACTACCAAAACAATAAAAAAGAATTTAAAATATTGCATTTTATACCTCATTAAGTATGTGAATATGATTTTCATATTTAAGAAATGTAATAGTAAATATTTATTTGAAAATAAACACATAACTTATATTAGTAAGAATTTTTTCTTAATATATCAAAACACCTTTGTATTATCAATCCTTATATAAACAAATAAATAACCTGTAAGGTTTTCATAATAAAATCAAATTTTCAGTAAAAAACATCTGGACCAGCTTTATGAGGTCATCCGCCTTCATTATTCGTCATTGGATATTCGCTATTGGACATTCATCTTTTAATTTCAAATATCAAATGCCTAACGCTGAATGCCGAAGTTTGCAAGCTTTCCATTCCCTCATGATTTATTATTCGCTAATCGATAGTCGACATTCATTTTTTTTAATTTCCAATATCTAATGCTGATTTCAGAATTTCGAAGCCCACAAAACCAACTACTTCATCATTCATTGACCGAATCCCAGGATGGCACATTTCTTTCGGGTACATTATCAATCGTTCTTTTTACCTTCCTTTTTAAAGAACGGATAGATTTCTTCTCCAGCCTTGACTCTAACAGGGAAACAGATTCCAAATGTGTTAATTGAATATTTACCAAATAATTAGCAAGTTGATTTATCGATACACCCTGATATTTTGCTTCTCTGTCAAGACGACGTTTTAGCTCTTTAGGCATTCTCAAGGTTACTACCTGAGTATTACTCATTTTTTATACTCCATAGTTTATAAAACTCGCCAGGCATTACTAATTTAAAGTTAAAGCCCTTTAATTCACTTTTTTTGAAATCTTTTATATTACCGGTAATTAAATATTTACTATCACTGGCAAATGCACATTCCACAAATATATTATCGCTTTCATCAGGAAGATTGGGCCTTAATAAATAATAGATATGATATTTCTGAGAAAGCAAAGCCAGTAAATCCAGAATGTCTTCTATTTCAGAAACCGATAAATTTAACTGCTTTAAACTGCTTTTACGGATTAAAACATCGTAATATTCGAAATAAATCTGCGTTGAGATCGCTAAATTTATTTTTTCATCAAGGATTAATCTTAAAATACAATGAGAAGCGCCTTTATTACTATAAAGCGCTGAAAAAATAACGTTGGTATCAACTGTGACAATCATGGTTAAATGATAGCATATATAATTACATTTGTCAACTATGATTTATAAATAAGTGATTAATATTAACAGGTATAATATTGTATTGACCGGTAGTTATCCCGGTTTACTCAAAGAATTATTTTGGCTGAATCAATACACGCTGATTACCGAAGGATTTTTTTTCGCATTTTGATGCGCATTGCCGGTCACGACAACGATCAACGATACTTAAATGTTAGTAACCCATGATTTTAATCATGGGGCGAAATGAGCAGGCAAATCTGAGCATGACGATAAAATACCCTACCCCTTAATCCCCTTCCCTAATTCTTAGGGCAGGGGAAAAATCGTTGTTTTTTGACTATATGGGACTGGATGTGGATGATGCATAGAAAGTTATCAATATAATCCGATCCCGATAGCGATTACGATGACATGTACGATAAACTAACACGATGAGGTCTGTTTAAATCTGAAATCATTATTAGCTAATCGATATTCGACAAGCATCTTTTAATTTCAAATATCAAATGCCGAACGCTGATCAGGGAAGAATTTTTGCCGGAGATGAACAGCCGATTACGATAACGATGACGATCAACGAACACGATTGGTTCTGGTTATTTCTAACATCATCATTGGATATTCGGTATTCGTTATTGATCTTTATTTATGTTCCAGCAGGGCCATGGATTCCTTCAATATTTCCGCCGAGCGGTTCAGGGCCTGCATTTCTTCCGTGGTAAGATTAATATTCATGATTTTTTCCGCGCCGTTTTCTGTGACAATTGCCGGAACGCTCAGGCAAAGCCCGCTTAACCCGAATTCCCCGTCCAGATAAGTGGAAACGGTTAATACGCTGCGCTGTTTTCTCAGGATGGCGGAAACAATACGCACCAGGGCCATGCCCACGCCAAAACAGGTGGCGCCTTTATAATCAATAATATGATAGGCGGATTTTCTTACGGCGGTTTCGATATCATCCAGTTCCTTTTTCCAGTCTGCGCACCGACCGCAGGACGCACAGAATGCCCTGATGGGAATTCCGGCGATATTAGTCATGGACCAGGCCGCAAATTCACTATCGCCGTGTTCGCCTAAAATGTAAGCATGAGTATTATGTACGTCCACACTGCAATGGCGGCTTAAAAGATGCCGCAGCCGGGCGCTGTCCAAAACCGTGCCCGATCCGATAATCCGCCCTTTCGGCCAACCCGAATGTTTTAAAGCCACATGGGTAAGAATATCAACGGGATTACTGACAATCAACAATACCGCCTGTGAATTCTGACCGTTAATTTCATCCACAATGCTTATCATGATCGCGGTATTTTTCTGCAGAAGCTGTAAGCGGGTTTCTCCCGGTTTCTGCGCCGCTCCGGCGGTAATAACAATGACACTGGCGTCCTTATAATCGGCCGGCGTGCCCGTCCGGATGTCCACGTTGGGAAAAAACGGCTGACCGTGAACCAGGTCAAGCGCCTGACCGCGGGCCAGATTCATATTTTTATCGATTAACACAATCTCATTGGCCAGTCCGCTCTGGGCCAGGGCATAGCAGAAAGTAGAGCCTACCGCACCCGCGCCGACAACTAAAACTTTATTTGATGTATTATTAAGGTTACTCATATTTTGCTCCGGTTTTTCGATTTATATATATCAACTGAATAAACAGAAAAAATATTTGCCAAACGCGGAAAAAATATGTTCAGCCAATGGTAAAAGCGGCTTTTTTCAGTCCCGCTATGGAAAAATAAATTAGATTGACCAGGATAAATACATCCGTGATCAAATATCCTGTCTGCCCGTTTTGCAGATGATTACCCGTAAGATTGAGCAGATAATATATCATAATGCCCGAAAACAGAAACAGGTAATTGAATAATTTACCCTGTCCTCTGGACATACCAATTACATAATACTGTTGCAGCGCCTTTATTGTAAAGAACAGACCGCACAGGAATAAAAGAAGTATAATCGCTGATATAACCGGTTCAGATACGACGACGGCATAATTATTCAGCGCAAGAAAGGTCGAGCATAAAAGCAATCCTAGATTTAAAAAGACGACTAATTTGATTTTTAACTTCTTCCTTAACAGTAAAAGGGCGCAACTAAAACTTAGGACAAGTAATATTATGTCCGACAGCCATTGGCAAAGAAAGCCTGCCAGGTTTATTGTTAGATCATCTGTTTTTCCTGCAATTAATAAAATAGCCCGGATTACTATAATGGCGGAACCGGTTAAAAGCAGGAAAATTGCCAGATATTTTTCCATCGGTTTCATAAATGATATCGTTTTTAGTTTTTAAAATATTTATAAAATTCTTTTTCCGCTTCTATGTTTCCTATAATGAAAATTTTACTTTTTTTAGGCAGAATTTCTTCCGGCCCGGGATTAACTAAAAAAGAGTCATCGTATTGAATGGCAATAATACTGCATCCGGTCTTTTGGCGGATAGCGCTTTCCATAATCTTTTTTCCGGCTAGTTTAGCAGGCGTATCCAGTTTGAGAATATTCAATCCTTCCGTAAGGATCAGTAAATCGCCGCCGCGAATGATGTTGGCTATGGCGCTGGCGCCCAGGGTCGCATAAGAAATCACAAAATCTGCGCCGGCCCTGTATAATGTTGATACATTCATTTCTGAAATCGTCCGGCTGATAATCTGAATATCGGGCCGCAGTTCACGCAGACTCAGAGTTAGAAAAATATTAATATCATCGTTTTCCGTAGTAATAATCGCGGTGTTTAATTTCTTTATTTTTATTTGTTGTAACATTTTTTCGAGTTCAAAAACCTGGTTCTGTTTTTCATTTCCTGATCCTGAGTCTATAAGAGGAATATCAAGGATTTCATAATTAATTTGTCTTTTTTCAAGCTCCTTTGCCACGGAAGCGCTTACGTTTTCAGCGCCGATTATTACTACCGCCGGATCGCTGACATTATAAATGCAAAATAAGGCGTTATAGGTATCAATTTGATCTCTGGTGCCGGCCAGCACGAGAATAGAATTTTTCCTGATTATGGTATCTGCTCCGGCATGATGGTACCGGCCTCTGTCCCAGATTCCAATTACATTAATCCCGCAAATTTCCCGTAAATTGGCTTCCTTTAATGTTTTGCCGATAACCGGCGTATTCACCATCGAGGATTCAGCGATTATAAATTTCTCAAATACGCCAACCGGATGGGCAATGGCATTGCCCGTGAGTATTCTTCTGGTCAGACTTTTACCAATCATCATATCCAGTGGAATTACATAGGTACAGCCGGCGGCTTTTAAAATTTTTTCCTGTCCGGGAGATGATGTGGCTATGATTGGAATGGTTTCATTGGTTTCTCTGATGGTTAATGCTATATTCGAATTGGCCATATCATTGCCTGCCGCGACGGCCATTATACCATGGTCAATCCGGACATTTTTATAGGTTTCGGCATCATATATATCTCCAACAACAACACACAGATCCTTATCATGAAGCTGAAGACCCTCTTTAAGCTCGGAAATAATTAAAACATAAGATTGTCCGGTTCTCATAAAATAGTCAATTAAGGCCTGGGTTATCATGTTGTAACCGATAACGATTATATGGTTCTTAGTTCCCGAATATAAATTACGCGGCGCCCTGGTTTCTGATTGAAAGAATTGATATAGAACATAGGGCGTCAATACAAACAAAGCCGTCATTCCGCTGATTAATACCCATATGGTAAAAAGGTGACCCAAAGTCGATGTGAATACAATATCGCCTAATCCCAGAGTTGTAAAAATAGTCAGAATCCAGTACAGACCATTCCAGAAACTATAATCCTGTCCTTCTAATTTCATCAGATAAATAAAGAGGATAACGTTAAAAATGATTAGGCCGGATAGATTGATAACAAATGATATAAGTAGTTTCAAATTTCTTTGGCTTATCCGGTTCTTAAAAAAATGATATAACTGCCCGGTAAGTGATTGCATCCTGCGTCCGCTGGTTAATTGTTTTGATTGTAATCGGTATCTAATAAAACCGTCTCAATATACGATTTTATTAAATTTAATAATAAGAATTTTAACAGAAATACTGAGAATTACTGAATCAGTTTATATACCGCCTGTTTTAGACCTTGTATCAGCACATCTTCAATATTACCCTGCACATCTTCGTTGGAGACTTTTAAAATCTGTCCGGATTCCACATCAATCAGTCTGAGTTCGACGGAATAGTAACCTCCGACCTTGCTGACGCTGCCGCCGAGTATCTGCTGGACATTAAGCAGTTTTCCGGCCTGAACCATACATTCGGAAGAGGTGCAGCCCGACATTTGAAAACCCTGTTCCTTCAGGATTTCATTCATTTTTTCCCGTTCCAGGACATTAAAATAACCGGTCTTAAAGACTTCCGTGATCAGCCGGTTGCTTAAGGCAAAAGCGTCCGGTTCGGCGATACCGATACCATCCAACTCCAGAATGGCAATACTCGAAGCCTGATCATTTTTAACAAATACAAGCTGATCCGATTTGCGTGCGGGGTATTGAACGGGCAGGTTATCGATATAAGCGATTATGGCATTGCGGTTTTCGCTTAATTTTTTGCTGAGTTTTTTAAAAACATTTTCATAGCAAGTCTGCAGGGCGTCTTCTATAATGCCCGGCCTGTACCATGAATAAAATAAAACGAAATAACCGTCTTCTTCATCCATTGATGTGGCATCTATAACCTGCTCGTCTGCGCCTATTAAACGGGCGGAGACGGATACCTTCGCCGTGCCCCACATGGGCGTAAGCGGCCATATGCCTAACGCGGGATAGAAAAAGGGAAGATCGAGCAGCCAGGTGCGCCATTTGGAATAGGACGGATCAATATTGATTTCCAGCAAGAGGTAGCGGTTGCTCTCGGGCATTCTTATGGTCTGTTCGGAATCGTATACCCGTTTAAATTTATTCTGCGCTTCGATATAAGAAATAAATCCGCTGCGCAGCAGATACACATCGCGGTCGTTGTCTTTGTTGCTTTTATTGATAACATTGAATTTGGTCAGGAATAATTCAACATCGGAAAAATCGGCATGTTTGGAGCCATAATCAGGCTGATTGGGAGGTATAATATGCCTGGGTGAACATCCCGAACAATACAGGGATATCAATGATAAAACCAATAAAGAAAACATACCCGAACGGGAAAAGACTTTTTTTATCAATGGCTCTGACATGCGGTTTCTCCATGTTCGTCTGAACGAATAAATCAGCAAATTATACCGATAATGTCCGTAATTATATGAATTAATCAGCAGTAATACAAGGAGTTTCTAAATTTCCTGAACCTTTACTTTCTTTAAGCGAATAAATGATTTAATTTTGCCGTTCAATTAATATAGTATTTGATTTTGGTTTGTGAAGGGAACTGTATAAATTAGCCTGACAAAACAGAACAGGATAACAACTGGAATGCCTGGTATGATAATAAGACTTAGCTATTTAATGATTTTATTCTTCTGTCTCTCCGTTTCATCGGTAAAAGCCGTAACCATTGATACGCTGATTACAAAAGGATTAGATTTTACCTTCAATATGAAATTCGACGAAGCGGTTCGGCAGTTTGATAAATTAATTGCCAGGGATCCATCTCATCCAAGCGGGTATTTTATGAAGACGGCGGTTTTATTCTGGAAATTTACCAGGAATTTCCGGTCCGAAGAATTGGGGGATGAATTCGAAGCCGTTTCCCTGCATGCCGCGGAAATTGCGGAAAAATATCATGAAAAAAATAAAAATGATCAGGATGGTTTGTTTTATCTGGGCGGCATTTACGGGAATCTCGGCCGTTATTACGCCATCAAAAGAAATTACTGGAGCGCCTACTGGAATGGGAAGAAAGGTAAAAACTATCTGGAAGATTTGGTGGAAATCAATCCACAGTATTACGATGCTTACCTGGGATTGGGCATCTATCACTACTATGCGGCAACCGTTCCCCGATTTCTTAAAATATTCTCTTTTCTGTTAGGTATTGAAGGCGAAAAAGAACAGGGTCTCCGGGAATTGCATTTAGCCGTTGATAAAGGCCTTCTGACCAATAATGAAGCCCGGATTTTTTTAAGCACCATTTATATGCGCCTTGAGCATGAATATGAAAAAGCTTTGGTGTTGGTCGAAGAACTTAACCGCCAGTATCCCAATAATTCTGCCTTTAAAATATCCATTGGCTGGGTTTATGCCCATATGGGCCTGGATGATCAGGCTCTGGAAATCTTTAATGAAATCTTAAAGAACAGGGATCCGGACTTTCAGCTTATTACCAACCAGGCCTTGTTTCATTCCGGCGAGATCTATTTTAAGAGAAATCAGTTTAAGGAAGCCGTTAAATATTATAAAGAGGTTATCGAAAACAGCAAAGAGAAAGAAGAAGACCGGTCTTGGTTTTATTCAAACTGTCTGTTAAACTTAGGCAGAACTTTGGAAATTACCGGCAACAGGGAAGAAGCGGTTAAATATTACAAACAGATTGAAGAAAATTACAGCGAATGGTCTTATGGAGAAGCGCAGGAAAGACTGGAAAATCCTTATTCTCCCGAAGATATAAAAATGATTATCGCTGAAAATTATACCAATAACAATCAGCCTGATCGGGCAAAAGCTTTATTAGATGAACTCATGGCCGGGCTGAAAAATCGATCCGGTGATGAAAAGAAGGTTACGGAAGGTAAAATTCATCATTATTACGGAAAAATTTATCTACAAAAGAAAAAATACGAGGATGCAAAAAAGGCGTTTCATCTTGTTCTGAATTCGGGTATTGAAGAGCCGGAATGGCTGATTTCCTGGACGCATTTTTATCTTGCCCATACCTATCGCGATGCCGGTAATAAAGCGCTGGCCCGAACGCATTACACAGAAGCCATGGATACGGATTCATTTCGTTTAAAATTACAGGCGGAAAAGGAACTGCGGCGTCTTGGTGAGTAAAAAAAGATTCAATGGCGAAGACACCAATATAATTATTCGGAAATAAAATCATCCCCTGAAAGGACAATACATTAAAAGCGCGGACAAAGCTCGGGGATAATATCAATGTTCACCGCCAATATTTTTATCCCGCAGGGGAAATATGGAAATCTTTATCCTTACCTTAACAATATCGATAATAATTAATGTTCAATGATTTATTTCTTTTCAGCAATAACAAGGAACATATAATTTCATTTTCCAGTCGTTCGTTTTCTTCTCTCTGGCTTTTAAGGTAGTTTTCGAACAATAGTTCATACTGCGGATATTCGCGGATTAATTCCTGCGCTCTTTTTTCTATATGGTGATAAATAAACGCATCGGACGATTTCATATCATCATCATCGGGAATATATTCGGCCACCGTCTCAAATCCGGCCTGATTAATCTGAGAAAAATAAACGCTTCGGGGCGGAATGTCTTCCTCATTTGCGGCATATCCGTCGGGAAAATATCCGTCATCAAGAATGATATAACCATCCGGTTTCAGACAGGCGCCTGTTTTTTCCAGGGTCTCCCGGACATTGCCCAGAACCGGACCGATGGAGCCAAGAATGGCGATATCATAGTTATGCAGTTTTTTAACCGCTTCCCTGATATCGCCGGCTTCAAACCGGCATAAATGGTCCACCTGGTATTTTACCGCCCATTGTCTGGCCTCATCAATGAATGCTTCCATACCGTCGATGCCGTGCACCCGGCAGCCGAATTCTTTGGCGATTCTGACAGATATGGAACCTTTCCCGCAGCCCAGATCGAGTATTCGTATGGTTGGTTTATCCAGACCATGCTCACACATCAGTTTTATTATTTGTTCCGGTGAAGAACCGATTTCCCATAAATCCTGCATCAGATAGGGGAAGTAGTTAAATAATTCCGTCTGTTCTCCGTCCAGGGACAAGGTGATGTTCTTCTGCAGATCGTTCATCATTTTTCCTTTTTGATAATATTTAAATGTATATCCAAAAGAAAGCTATTCAGAGCAGGGAAGCGGCCCGTGCATCCAGATACCACTCTATAATGCCTTCCATCGGCTTTACTCTGGCGGCCGGCAGATCAGGGTTTTGATGATTATATTTTATGACCCGATCAGCTATTTTCGCTTTCTCCGTTCCGCTGACCATAAAGGAAATATGCCTGGCTCTGTTGATCACCGGCAGGGTCAATGAAATCCGGTTTTGTCCGCTATGCGGATGTTTTGCCGTTACACAGATACTCTGCGCATCGAGCGCTTTGTCATCGCCGGGAAACAGGGAAGCGGTATGGCCGTCTTCGCCCAATCCGAGTAATATCCAGTCAAACACCGGCCAGCCGGATATTTTTTCCACATGCTGTTCAATTTCCCGGGTATACCGTTCTACTTCAGTTTCCGGATCCGATTCTCCCCGGATTCGATGCAGGTTAACCGCGGGGATTTTGATTTTTGAAAAAAATAATTGTTCGGCCATACCAAAATTACTTTCTTCATGCCCCGGTCGAACGCACCGTTCATCGACCCAGTAAAAATGAAAATTCTGCCAGTCTACCTGTTGACCGCGCCAGGCCAGATGCTCAAATAACGCTTTCGGCGTAGTTCCGCCGGACAAGGCGGTATAAACAGGTTTCTGCTGTTCTGAGGCCTGGGCGGCATATTTTAAAAACTGGCGGCCAATGGCTCTGACTAATGCCTGTTGATTTTCAAATACATGTATATTTGAATCACTCATAACTATCCCGAATAAACTCACTTATAATTCACAATAGGTTTCTTCCCCGGTCAGGTTTTTACAGGGATAACGCCAGTCCATGGAAGGATCATCAAATAGATTTCTGGCTTCTTTCGGTCCCCATGTTCCCGCCGGGTAACCGTATAATTTAATTTCAGGATCATTTTCCCACGCAGAAATAATAGGATCGATAATTTTCCAGGATTCTTCCACCGCGTCAGCCCGGGCATATAACGTGTTATCGCCTGCAAAAGCATCTAATAAAAGTCTTTCATAGGCTTCGGGAATAGTGGATTCGGCGAGATCGGAATAATGAAAATCCATGCCGACTTTTTTAATTTTAAAACCTGCGCCGGGCATTTTCATTCCGAAATTCAATAATATTCCCTCGTCCGGTTGAATTCTAAGAATCAGTTGATTCTCGATTATTAAATTATCCGCAATCATTTTAAATAAATGATGGGGCGTTTTTTTGAAGTGCACAATTACTTCGGTCACTCTTGCCGGCAATCTTTTGCCGGTGCGAACAAAAAATGGTACACCGTTCCAGCGCCAGTTGTCAATGTAACATTTTACGGCAACAAAAGTTTCGGTCATCGAATCGGCGGGGATACTTTTTTCCTGCCGGTAGCTTTTAACCATTTTCCCGCGTACCCGGGATTCGATATACTGACCCCTGATGACAGAATTCCGGGTATCTTCGTTAGTAAGCGGCCGGAAAGACTGAAATACTTTCATTTTTTCATCGCGCACCGCTTTTTCATTAAACAGGGCGGGAGGCTCCATGGCCACAATGGCGGCAATCTGCAACAGATGATTTTGTACCATATCCCGCAGGGCGCCGGCGGAATCATAATAACCGCCGCGATCTTCGATGCCTGAATTTTCCGCCGCAGTGATCTCAATATGATGGATATAGTTTTGATTCCACAAGGGTTCAAAAATACCGTTGGCAAAACGAAAGGCCAGAATATTCTGTACGGTTTCCTTACCCAGGTAATGATCGATTCTGAATACCTGCTCTTCATTAAAAATGCCTGATAAATGCCGGTTGAGGTCTTTGGCTGTTTGTAAATCACTACCAAAGGGCTTTTCGATGATCACCCGGCGCCAGTTGTCTTTATCCGGTGCTTTGTGCAGATTATGCCGGGCCAGGTTGGTTGTAATCGGTATATAATATTCGGAAGGAACGGCCAGGTAGAACATATAATTGCCATCGATATGTTGTCGTTTTTCCGTTTCTTCTATCCGCTTTTTTAAACCGGGATAATCATCATCTTTTCCCATATCGAACCGGTGATAAAAAACTGACTTTAGAAAATTGTTGCATTTTTCTTCATCCTCCTGACGCCTGTATCCGACCGCTTTAATGCCATTCCGTAAATGCCGGCGGTAACTATCGTCGTTAAAATCCTTTCTTCCCAATCCTAAAATGCCGAATTGATCCGGTAAAAGATTTTGTCTGAAAAGACTGTAAATGGAGGGGATTAATTTCCGGGAGGTCAGGTCCCCTGAACCTCCGAAAATAACAAGAAGAAAACGTTCAGGTGTCCGCATAAATTTTATCCTGTCTGGTTATCTGTTATCATCAGTATGTGTTGTCTGCAATTTATTCAATTTATGTTTTCCAACAAACAAGGCAAGAAATATTTCTTCGCGGGTACGGGTTACAATTAATCAGTCACACAGAGAATGAGATAAAACTATGAGAATCTTTGAAGGGCGTTACCGGTAATTGCCGTTATAAAACTGAACAAAAATAGTCGGAGATAAACCATGAAACATCAAAATAAATTTTTTACCATCCCTGCTTCCGGGGTGCGCGCTACGGCATTCCTGGTCTTTATCCTGAGTCTGGCGGCCATGATTTACAATTCCTATATATTAATCGGCCTGCTTGCTTATGACTTTTTAATCAGAACGCTTGGTTATTTTAAAATAAGCATTCTGGCCCTTATTGCCCGTAAAACTATTGCGCCTCGTTTGTCATTTATTAATAATTTTAACAGGGTTAATCCTAAACGATTCGCCGCATTAATCGGGTTTCTGCTCAGCCTGTCCACCCTGATTTTTCATATATTTGACCTTACAGGATATATGAATATTACTTTAGCGGTTTTGGCTTTTTTTTCATTTCTTGAATCGGCCTTCGGTTTTTGCGCCGGGTGTAAATTATACGGTCTGCTTATTAAAATGAAGTTAATCAAAGATGAATTATGTGAGGATTGTGTAATCAGATTCCCCGGTAAAAAAGCAGCGTAAAGACTCTGACATGGAATCGGAAAAGGGCGGATTATTGTTCCCGTCGATCAAGCGCATCGGTAGAGAGAGATATATGACGCCGGTCTTCTCCGCTTCTCCGGTCTCTTTTATATTTTTCGTACATGTATTGAGCGTATTTGGTTTTATATATTTCGAGAAGCTGATCCATCAAAACACCCATAGAATGCTGCGACATCAGGTAATTCTGAACATTCTCAATGGTCTCTAAGATTTCACCGTCTTCCGCCATGATCTGAATTTTCATTTTTTATCTCTGATTAAAACAATTTAAAACTTTACCTATAATTCAATGCTCGTCAAAAATAACGCATCTTATTAGTTATTTATTTTCAACGTGCAAAGAATTTTAAAATAAAAATGCTCCGGAATAAATTTTTCCGGAGCACCATCATTGGAGGAGTGTTAAAGATTTTAATTTTATTTCCTATTTTATCAGGGAAAGTTTGCGCACTTTTACACCTTCCGTCGTAGCCAGGCGGCAAAAATATATACCTGAGGGCTGAGAACCGGCGTTCCATTGTAAGGTATGGGTTCCCCTGGTGTACTCTCCCATATCGAGCCGTTTTACCAGTTGGCCCAGAATATTTAAAATATCTATGGTTACCAATCCGTTTTTTGCCAGACTGAATTGAATCGTTGTGCTGCTGTTAAACGGGTTGGGATAATTATCGATAAGCATAAAATTACCGGCAGTCCGGCTGTTATTACGAATAACGGTAGATTCCCATTTTGGCTCGATAAAAAGTGTATTAGGAATCGGTGAAAAATTGGTGTTATAACCGGTTTGAGAATGCCCGCCGCTGTTCAGAATTCTGCCATCATTTAAAAGTTGGAACGATGAATAAGTAAGGTAATACGCAGCAGGAAAAGTATAGGTTGTATCAGACATGGTAACCGTGCTGTCGGATAAATTAAGAGCAAATAGATCAAGTTCCGTAGGATCAATGCCTGCTTTTATTGCCGGCAAATAGACTACGTTGTTAATCCTGTCGACAACCGGCGCATAAAAACTATGGGTTTTGGAATTGGCCAGTTTATTTTTTGTATTAAATTTAGTAATAGTTTTATCATCCGTATTCACTGTAAATAAGGTGTAACACGTGGAATCGGCTGATGAATTATCATACGCCATTAATAAATAGTTATTATCATCGATTTTCTGTACATCCATTAAGCGGTTATAGGAATCATTATTCATCGGAACCCAGTTCGGATCCTGCTCGGAAAATAAATAGTCTTTTAAGACGGTAAATGTATTCAATCCCGGGTTATAATATTCGACCTGCTTGATGGTATTTCCGCCGTAGGTTGGGCTTCCGCCGATAATAATAGCGCCGCCGTCCTCAGCAGGCAGAACAATCGGATTCGCTCTTGACGTATTTAAGGCGCCGGTTGCAGAAAAAGTACCGGCCTCAGGATCGTATATCTCACCGTAAGCGCTGCTTGTTACATTATACCAGCCGCCGACAATCAGCACTTTGCCGTTGTTCAGCGTGGCGGCGGCCACATTCATCCGGGCATAAACTAAAGCGCCGGTCGGCGTATAGGTTTCAGTCTCGGGATCATATAATTCCGCTGTGTTATACCCCGGCGCCACACCTGAATTTGCCGCACCGGCGGCGATGAGAATTTTACCATTATTCAAACGGGCTACGGCGCCAAAGTCATGCGGGTAATTCATTGTATCTATGACAAAAGTATCCGGACCGGTGGTAAAAAGATCACTGGTATTAAGTGAAGTAAAACCGGTTCCACGACCGCCGACATGCAATACACCGCCGTCATCAAAAGTTACGGTGTAATGGCCCATTCTGGCTATGTTCATATCCGGGCCTGCGGTGAATTCCGGAGAAAAGCTTTGAGCATAAATGAAAGTTGCAAATAATGTCAGCATACAAATGGTTTTGGAAATTGTAAACATGTGTCCCCCTGATTGGTTTTGTTCTATTCTTATTTTTTTTGTATAAATCCTTATCAAACATAGTTCTATAATCGGTATGTAAATCTTATGATTTAAAAGGAAAATAAAAGTGGTTAAAAACTGATAGGTGCGGTTGGGGAGGGATATAAATTACAGTTAAATGGATAGTGTTTTTATGTCAGACGGGCAGGGAAAAATAAAAGGTTGATCCGCCTTCACGGTTGTTAACCGCTCCGATCCTGCCGTCATGCGCTTCGACAATCAGTCGGCAGATGTAGAGTCCCAATCCGAATCCTTTGTGTTTACGGACTTTTCCAAGCACCCGGTAATATTTGTCAAAAATGTATTCCAGTTCTTCTTCGGGGATACCAGGTCCGGAATCGATCACCCGGAAGATAATACCGGATTCGTGTTTTGCGGATTCGCCGGTTTCAGCGATAATACGAATGACGCCCCGCTGCGGCGTATAGTTTATAGCGTTGGTGATCAGATTAAACAGCACCCGTTCCAGCCGCGGGCCGTCGGCGGTAATCTCCGGTAAAACATTCGGAATCTGCGGCACAAATTTTATTTCTTTTTTATCCGCCTGAATCCAAAGTGATTTTAATACGCGGTTTAAACACTCTTTTAGATTCAAAGGCGATTTGTAGAGTACAAATTCTTTTCTTTCGAACACATGCACCAGACTTAATTCTTCAAGCAAATGAATAAGGTTTTCCCCTAGTTTAAGAGCGTTACCGATCATTCTCAACTGGCCTTCATTCATTTCGCCGAATACCTGGTTATTCAATAATTCCAGGTAATTGATGATACTCTGCGTCGGCGATCTTAAATCATGGATCAGAATAGCGGAAAGATCAGACTGTGTCTGTATTTTATGAGCCAGGAAAGCCATGTTGCGCATATACTGATCAAAATATTTACCCTCTTTAATCACCTTATAATCCAGGTTAAAATCCATGGAGATATTTTTACTGCTTTCAAATGGTCCCAGGCAACAGGTTAACATAGTGGGGGAGTAACTATGTATATTGTTTAAAAAATCAGTCAGATGCGGAACAGATTTTTGCGCAAAAAAAATAAACAGGTCAAATTGGCCGTTTTCCAGGGCTTCCAGGCAGGCTTCTTTAGAATGCACCGTTTCCAGTTGAAATTGAGCATTATTAAATACGTTTAAAATCCTTTTTTCCGGAGAAGGGCCGGCAGAAAACAACAAGATATTTGGTTTGGACAGATACATTATTTACCCGGAACTTTTGATTTAACGGTTAAGAACAGCCGCGATATTTTCCATAACCTCAAAACGGCAGCGCATAATGGTTCGGTTGAATTCATAATCAGATATTAAAATGTCGTTGATTACACTGGCGTAATTTATAAAAGCGCTTTTTCCCGGTTGTGATCCAGTTTGATATTTATTCTTAATTTTTATCGGTAATTAAATAAAAATCAGTTATCTCAAACTCAGGAAATTATGATAAGTTTCGGTAAAGATTAATTTTCTATGGCAGGATAAAATTTGACCCAGTCAATTTCATAAATGGCGGTATCGGCGGGAGGGCCGTAAATCCAGGTTTCCTTTGTCCAGGCGTTAAAAAAGAACTGATAAGGCGACGTCAGTCTGAACTGATCATTATAAACAACTGTCCGTATCCGTTTTTGATCTGCATACCAGCTTACGGAATCGGGCAGTATCTGGATAGCCCAAATATGAAATCCGTCCGATGGATTAAAATCAAGCGGCGCATCTTGCCACCAGTAATTGGTTTGGCCTTCCTCATGCAGGGCAAAATGAACTTCACCTTCATTTTCGCCGAAAGTATAGGTCAGAAATTCAATATCAACTTCCTCATAAGTTGCACCGTTCCAGTCCATGGTAAACATGGAATTCAAGGTGCCCGGCACATTCGACGGTTTTAAGCGGGCTTCCCAGCGGCCGTATCCCCAGTCGTCTTTGCGGGTCTGGATCGAACCGCCCCGATATGGTTCTCCGGGTAAAACGGTGAGCGTAAGTTTTCCGTCAATGGCCTGGCAGCGGTTAACGTCCATTTGCGTTCCGTTCTGCATCCAGGACGCCTGGTGCCAGACCGTCGCGCCGTTGTTGTTTTCCCAGTCAGGATCATTAAAGTCTTCCACAAAAGATGGGGTGTCGCTGATAACCTGAACGGCATTTACGTCCGGCCCGGTCTGATCCTTTTTGCAGGATATAAGAGAAAAGACGAAAACGGTTATTAAAGCCGCTTTGATTAGGTAAATATAGAATATCATATTGGATCCTTTTAAAAAGCCGTTTTTACATCTGGATTTTTACCCAGTTTTCCAGCCCGCCGGCAACGATAATCTCCTGCGCCGCCCGGCCGACCGCGCCGAACGGATATTTTTTACCATCGGCTGTAATGATGGAGTTTTTAAAATCAATTACAATCGTGATATTTGTTTTAACCGTTAATTGGCTGGTTCCGAACCGGCTTTTAAGATCATTGACCAGCTCCGGCGATTCAATGATTAAAAAACCGTTGTTGATGGCGTTGCGTTTATAGGTTTCGCTGAACGATCCGGCAATAACCGCCTGAATACCCTTATATTTCAGGGCTGTGGCCGCTTGTTCGCGCGAGCTTCCGGTTCCGAAATTAAATCCACCGACCAGAATATCTCCTTTTTCAGCAAGGCGCGAAAACTGCGGATCGTAGTTTTCCATAACCACTTCCGCCTGCTTTTCCGGTGTAATATCATCCAGGTAGGTATATTTTCCCGGGTAGATGCCGTCGGTGTTCAGGTTATCCTGGTGGCAGAAAATCAGGGCTCCGGAAATCAGTCCGGGGAAACCGTCGATTATTTCCAGGATGGTTTTTTCAACAGGGGATTGTTCGTTAACCGTTATGTTGCCCACCGGTTTCCGATCATCCATTTCATACGGCAGATCAATTTTACCGCTTATGGCCGATGCGGCCACGACCGCGGGAGAAGCCAGATAAGCCTGTGCATTGGGCGAACCCATACGGCCTTTAAAATTACGATTGGTGGCGGAGATGCCGACTTCGCCGTCTTCCAAAAGACCGGCGCCCAGGCCGATGCAGGGCCCGCAGCCCGGGGGCAGGGGAATGGCTCCGGCATCCAAAAGCGCCTGCCAGTCGCCGCTTTTTTCGCTGTCCGCCTGCACTTCGCTCGAGGCGGCGGCAATATAGAATTTTACGCCCGGCGCCACTTTTTTACCTTTCATAATCGCGGCGGCTTCGGCGATATCCTCCTGCCGGCTGTTCACGCACGACACTAAATAGGCTTTATCGATTTTTATGTTTTGTTTGCGGATTTCACTGACCGCCGTCATAACCTTAACCGAATTCGGGCCGGACACATGGGGACGCACCGAACCAAGATCCAGCTGAATGGTTTTTGCATAAAAAGCGCCGGCGTCGGCTTTGGGCATATCGGATTGAAGTGCTTCTATCCGTTGCATGTTAATGCGCGGATGCGCCGGTTTTCCAGCAGGATTTAACCGCTTCGAGCGGGCCTTCAGCCAGTTTATGGTTGTTTCATCGATCGGAAATATTCCGGCCAGGGCGCCCCATTCCGTGGTCATATTAGCGATGCTCAGCCTGTGATCGAAGGTAAGCGATTTTACGCCTTCGCCGCAGAATTCAAGGCCATGATTCAGCACTTCATCTTTATTGAAAAATCCGGCCAGAGTGATGATTACATCTTTGCCGGTAACCCCGGCAGGCAGTTTTCCGGTCAGTTCCACCTTGGCTACGGGCGGAACCTGCCACCAGGTTTTACCTGTCGCCCAGATAGCCGCCGCGTCAGTGCGCACGATAGGCGTTCCCAAACAGCCCGCGCCGCCGTACATATTGGAATGGCTGTCCGAAGCCACGGCCAGCGTTCCGGGAAAGGCGAATCCTTCCTCGATCATGATCTGGTGGCCGATGCCTCTGCCGGCAGGAAAAAAATGGCAGCCCATGGAGCGGGAAAATTCTTCGATTTTCCGGTACTTGGCCAGGTTTTTCTCGCTGGTGTCCTGGATATTATGATCTAATGTATGCACAACCTGATCGGGATCGGCGATTTTTTTAGCGCCGATGGAATAGAATTTGGGGATCACCGCGCCGGTGTTATCGTGGGTCATCACATAAGCCGGGCGGATGGTGATATAGTCGCCGGCATGAACTTCCTTATCTTTCGGCCAGTTTACGGCGTATTTCTGTACGATCTTTTCGATCAGGTTCTGAGGCATAGTACTTCTCCGTATTAGTAATGTAAACGGGAAAAATTTATGAAATAGTCCGGTTAGTTCAAAACAAATAAAGGCATTTTGAATTCATTAATAGAGATTATTAAGGAGTCCTTTAAACAGCATGACAAGAATATGTCATTCCGAACTTGGTTTGGAATTTAATTCATAGCTCACTTGAATTTTTAAACCATTTGTATGAGAGGTAAACTCCGGCGCATACATGCATTGAACGGTGGCTACCCCGTTTTCAAAATTTCCTCCATGAGTTACCCATAATAAATATTCGATTTCATGTTTTCCTTGCGGCAAATAATCAAAAAAGAAATTTATAGACGCATCTTTGATGCTTTCATAATAGCCAATTTTGCTTTTATACCTGTATCCGGAGAGCAAAGTCACGGGCTCAAATGTCGCGGCGCGCCTTGAGAAGAGGAAGAATCCGTCTGAGAACGGGAAGGAGGCGATAAATTAGCGGCAGGTGGCTTTAAATTATTAAATCAGTAATTAAAATGGAAAGTGGCAGAAAGAAAATTGTAATACAGAATGTATAAGAAACCAAATAAGGTTTTTAAACAGACTTTAGGAACAACGATGGAAGAAGCATGGACTAAAAATAAGGCAACTCGTTTTAAAAGCATATTAAACTTTATTAATTTTACTTGCGATGGACGTAAAACATTTCTATAATAATTAAAAAATGTTATAAAACCTTTTTTAGATTTAGAGGATATAACATTTTTTTGCAAAATACACTTCTTTATAAAATCCTTTCTTAGGAAACAACTATGATGTTTTCTAAAAAATTAAGCAAAAAAAATAAATTGGTATAAAAAAAGCCCCACCTAAGCGGGGCTCAAGACATAATGTCTACGGCATATAGCCTTATTGTGACAAGATGCGTTTAAATAATACAATAAAAATTAAAACAATGCAATATTTATAAAGATGGAGAAATAAAATGGGTAAGATTTTAGGACTTGACTTAGGTACAAATTCCATAGGTTGGGCAATTATTGAAGATAAAGAAAAAAAGATAATAGGAATGGGCAGCAGAATATTTCATGAAGGTGTGGTGGATTTAGGAATGGGACAAAGGGAAATTTCCAAGAATGCCAGCCGTACAAATGCCCGGGGAATCAGAAGACAAATATTCAGAAAAAAGATCAGAAAGCTGTATTTACTTAAAATTCTTTCTAAAAATAAACTTTGTCCATTGGATACGAATGAGGTTAAAACATCAAATTCTGAAATATTCAAAAACAAAGAATTAACAGAATGGTTTAAAATTAATCCCTATGAATTAAGGGCAAAAGCAGTTAATGAGAAAATTGAACTGAATGAACTTGGCAGAATATTTTACCACATGATACAACGCAGAGGATTCCAGAGTAACAGCCGAAGCGCAGGTAAAGAAGAAGGTAAAATTTATGAAGGTGATGATAAAGAAGGAAAAATAGGGATAATTAAAACCCAGGAAAAAATATCTAATAATACTTTAGGCACCTATTTATATAGCCTTTATCCTGCAGAAAATTATCCATTTAAAAATAGAAATGAAAGAATTAGAAATCGATATACGACGAGAAAAATGTATATTGACGAGTTTGAAACCATTTGGGAAAGACAAAAACAATATCATCCTGAATTAACAACCGAACTGAAAACACTAATTGGCGGAAGGAAAAAAGATGGATATCCTGAAGATGGCGTTTTATTCCATCAGCGTCCGTTAAGATCTCAAAAATATTTGATTGGTAAATGTACGTTTGAGCATAAAAAAACAAAATGCCCTAAGAGCGCAATCCCTTTCGAGCTATTTAGAATCCATCAATGGGTAAATACAATTGAATACAATGATAAGAAACTATCTAAAGAAGAAAGAGAAAAAGTTGTAAATCTATTATTAAGAAGCGAAAAAATAGAATTTAAAAAAATAAGAAAGGCTATTAATAAGCTGGACAGTTATTATCAATTTAACTATAAGGATGATGACAAAATAATGGGAGCGCATACAATAAGTCATCTATCTTCTAAAAAATTTTTTGGCGAACAGTGGTTTGCATTTCCCGAAAAACAGCAGGAAGAAATATGGCATGTTCTGTTCTTTTTTGAAGACAAGGATAAATTAAAACAATATGCCATGAGTAAATGGGGATTTAACGAGGAACAGGCAGAACAGATAAGTAAATTTAACTTAGCCGATGGATATGCTAATCTTTCACGAAAAGCGATCAATAATATTTTACCGTTTCTTAAAAAAGGTTATACTTACGATATTGCCGTAGCGCTTGGCGGGATAAAAAATGCATTTAACAAGAAATGGAATACACTAGATGATGATCATATAAGATTAATTGAAGATAATGTCGTCAGTATAGTAAGAGGCCGGTGGAAAGGTGGTTTTATTGAAAAACTACGAGAGTTTTTGAAAGATGAATTTGAGTTGCAGGAAGAAGAATTAAAAAAGTTATACCATCACAGTTCAAATATTGAAGTAAAAACCATTCTGGAAAAGTTACCAACCGGTAAGGAAGCTGACAAAGAAATACAAAATATCAGAAATCCTGTTGTAATAGCCGCTTTGTTCGAGCTTCGTAAATTGATCAATGAGATTATAGATTTATACGGGAAGCCTGATGAGATAAAAATAGAACTGGCCCGTGATTTAAAGATTTCCAAAACAAAGCGCGGTGAAATAAGACGTGAGCAAAAGAGACTGGAAGTTGAAAATGACCGGATAAAAAAAGAGCTTACGAATTTAGGAAAAGAGTTTACCCATGATAATATTCTAAAATATAAATTATGGGAAGAATGCAATGGGACCTGCCCTTATACGGGCAGAAAAATCGGTTTGAGTCAGCTTTTTAACGGTGATGTTCAAATTGAACATATTCATCCGTGGAGTAGATCACTAAATGACAGTTTTATGAATAAGACCCTTTGTTTTGCTGATGAGAACAGGGCTAAAGGGGACAAAACGCCTTATGAATACTACTTTAATGAATATGGTGAAGAAAAATGGAATTTAGTAAAAGCCCAGGCCTTAAGCTGTTTTAAAAATAAACCTAATTACCCTAATGCATACAATAAATTCAAGCAATTTGTTAAACAGACATTTGATGATGATTTTATAAGCAGGCAGCTTAATGACACAAGATATATCAGCAGAGAAGCAAGAACCTATCTATCGAAAATATGTGATAAAGTTATGGTTGCCCCGGGACAAATGACGGCAAATTTAAGACAGAAATGGGGGTTAAACAGTATACTAAGTGATGAAGATAAAAAAACCAGGGGCGACCATCGTCACCATGCCATTGACGCACTGGTGATGGCTTGTTCAACGGTTTCACATTTGCAGGAACTTAGCAGATGGAATAGATACCGCCGGTCTTCAGAGCTAAAGGATTTCCCTATGCCCTGGCAGACATTTTTAGAGGAAGCCCGTTATTCTGTCTTTAATATACTTGTCTCACATCGAAAAGCAGATATTTATTAACCTGTAGAACATTTACCACCAAAAAGAATGGCAAGGTTTATAAAAACAAAGGAATCGCCGCGCGCGGACCGTTGCATAAAGAAACGATTTATGGAAAACGAAAAGCGCCTGAGCAGGAAGAAGCGTATCATGTTCGCAAACCTATCGATAATCTTACTACAAAAAAACATATTGAAAAAGTAGTTGACCCGATCATAAAAAAATTGATTTATTCAAGGATTAAAGACATCGGCGGCTTTGAACAAGGCGATAAGATTCCATCAAATACGTTTTTTATTACCGATGAAATTGGAAAAAAAATTCCGCAAATATTTTTACCCAATAAACATGGAGAACCGGTTCCTGTAAAAAAAATACGTATGAAGGAAAATATAGGCGGCGCAGAACAATTGAAAGAAGATATTAACCAATATGTAAATCCGCGTAATAATCATCATGTACTTATTTATAAGGATTTTGATGGAAATTTAAAAGAAGAAGTGGTTACCTTTTGGACCGCTGTTCAGCGAAAGATAAATGGCAAAAAAATTGTACAACTACCGGAAGACGGGAGAGAAATTGTTACAACTTTGCAAATAAACGATATGTTTCTATTAGGAGTAAATGAGGGCAATTTAAATTTACAAAATCAAGAACAGTATAATTTATCAATTAAATTATATAAAGTTGAAGCACTTTCTTCAAAATATTATGAATTTAGATTAAACACAGAGGCTAGTGAGTCCCGAGAGTATGCACCATATTATATTAGAATACAAAGTTTTGGTAAAGGAAAAACAGGCTGGCAAACCTTTAATCCTATTAAAGTGAAGGTTTCGCCAACCGGTAAAATTTCAAAACGAATTTAATAGCTTCGGGAAAACTATTATGTTAAAACGCACGCTGTTATTTTCCAATCCCTATCATTTAAGCGTTAAAAACGCCCAATTGGTTACCGATGATAAAAATACAAAAGAAATAAAAACCGTTCCTATCGAAGACATCGGTTTTATATTATTCGAACATCCGCAAATTACCTTTACCCAGATGGTCATGCAGTTATTGGCTGAGAACAATACGGCTGTCATTTTTTGCAATAACAGGTTTATGCCGTCTTCCATGCTGCTGCATTTAGAGACTAACCAGGTACAGGCCGCGTTGTTTCGCAACCAGATAGGAGCGGGCGCAGCGCTTAAAAATAGTTTATGGCAGCAGACCGTGCAGGCAAAGTTAAGTAACCAGGCCGGATTATTGAAAAAGATGGAACGCCCCTATCGCGACCTGGAACTATTTGTCGGCACGGTTAAATCCGGGGATAAGGGGAATATGGAAGCCTGGGCGGCGCGGCTGTACTGGCCGCGATTAATGGGCGATGATTTTCACCGTGGACGTGAAGGCGGACCCCCAAATGCCTTATTAAACTACGGGTATGCCATATTACGTGCCGCCGTAGCAAGATCATTAAGCGGATCCGGTTTATTGCCGACTTTTGGCATCCATCATCGTAACCAATACAATGCTTTTGCTTTAGCAGACGACATCATGGAGCCTTACCGGCCCTTCGTGGATGAAATCGTTCTGGAGATTATCAATGATTTTGATGAATGGGATGAGCTGAATAAAGAAATAAAAAGCCGTATTCTGCAGGTGCTTACCGTCGATGTTACCTTTAAAAAAACTAAAAGACCTTTAATGGTGGGCTTATCGCAGACCAGCTCATCCCTGGCCCGTTGTTTTACCAAAGAAATCAGGAAAATTGATTATCCCAGGCTGTTATGAATCAAACACGATTAAACGCGTACAGAATTATGTGGTTATTTGTTTTTTTTGATTTACCGACAAATACGAAAAAGGAGCGCAAGGCGGCCTCTAAATTTAGAAACGACCTGCTGCGCGACGGATTTACCATGATGCAGTACAGCGTTTATATCCGGCACTGCGCTTCCAAAGAAAACGCCGAAGTGCACAGTCAGCGGGTGCGAACAATGATCCCGGAAAAGGGGCAGATTAGTATATTGATGATTACGGATAAACAATATGGCAGTATCATTAATTTTTGGGGCAACAAATCGCCGCCGCAGACACGCATCGGCGCTCAATTAGAATTGTTTTGAACAGGCGTGTTTTCCTGTTATATTTAAATGCTCTTTGACAATCAGGATTAAAAAATTGCCGTCCGGCCGCTTCATGGGATGTAAAAAAGGCAGATTTTAAAATTAAAATTTGCCTGTAAAACCCTGAAAATACCGGGTTTTTGCCAACCTATGTTGTGGCTTGATGCAAAATATCGATAACTAACAATTCATGGCGCGGAGTCCTTCACTACACCGCTGTTGTGGCTTGATGCAAAATATCGATAACTAACAATATCTTCAAAAATTGCCGTTAAATCATCTGGTTGTGGCTTGATGCAAAATATCGATAACTAACAATCGAGTTACTGAACAGGTTAAAGGGTTTAGAGATGTGGCTTGATGCAAAATATCGATAACTAACAATAAAAGGGGCTATATGGCAAAGGGAATCAGGTTGTGGCTTGATGCAAAATATCGATAACTAACAATCGTTGCCGTTTCCATCTCCTTTGTTGCTTTGTTGTGGCTTGATGCAAAATATCGATAACTAACAATTATACCTCCACCATTTTACGGGTTAATTCGTTGTGGCTTGATGCAAAATATCGATAACTAACAATAAGCCGAAATAATGACAGCCAGACAGAGCTGTTGTGGCTTGATGCAAAATATCGATAACTAACAATAATTTCCATGATATCCGCATCCGGGCTCAGTTGTGGCTTGATGCAAAATATCGATAACTAACAATTTTATTTCCACCATTTTCCGGGTTAATACCGTTGTGGCTTGATGCAAAATATCGATAACTAACAATCAAGGGCGGCGATACGCTGCAGATATTTGAGTTGTGGCTTGATGCAAAATATCGATAACTAACAATATATATTTATAGTATTGAAACGCGCTGTCGTTGTGGCTTGATGCAAAATATCGATGAATAACAATAATAGCCTGAAAAATATGAATTATTGTAATGTTGTGGCTTGATGCAAAATATCGATGAATAACAATTTAAGCGTTACAAATATATTTTCCTTCGTCAGTTGTGGCTTGATGCAAAATATCGATGAATAACAAAAATATACTATGTATGAAATTAATTACCAACTGCTTTTTTGTCCGAATCGGAATTTTTAAGTCCCCTTACTCTGTTTTAAAAACAATACAAAATATATAGTCATAAACCAAGGGGGAATTATGAATAATCATACACAAATATTTGTCAATTTGCCGGTAAAAAACCTGGACAGAGCTATCGGTTTTTTTACAGGATTAGGGTTAACGCTCAACCCGGAATATACAGACCAAAATGCCGCCTGCATGGTTATCAGCGAGAAAATATTCGTAATGTTGCTAACCGAGGAATTTTTTAAAACCTTCGCTAAAAAAGAGATCGTCAATGCCGCTAAAAGCACAGAGGCTATTGTTGCCCTATCCATGGAAAGCAGGGAAGAGGTTAATGAAATTGCGGACAAAGCATTAAAAACCGGCGGCAAAATTTCCGGTGATCCTATGGATCATGGCTGGATGTACAGCAGGAGTTTTGAGGATCCGGACGGGCACTTGTGGGAAGTTTTCTACATGGATCCTCAGAAGAAGTGATCTGCTGAAAGGAAAATATTCCTTTAAAAATGATTTGCAGATTTTATATTAAAACAATATAATTTTCAGACATGAGCCTGTATAAAAGGAATCGGAAATCCATTCGGTTAAAAGAATATGATTATACACAACCCGGTTGGTATTTTATAACCATTTGCACCCAAAAAAGGGAAGTGTTATTTGGGGAAATTGTAAATGGTCAAATGAAATTAAATGATACCGGGCGGATGATATACGTGGCATGGGAATGGTTGGCAAAACAATATCATTACGTAGAATTGGATGCATGGACGGTTATGCCAAATCATTTACACGGCATTATTATAATTCGTGACCGTAGGGGCGGTTCGCGAACCGCCCCTACGATGAAACGTAAACCAATCGGTCGATTGATCGGCGCGTTTAAAACGGTATCAACCAAACATTTAAATCAATTGCATAACACCCCCGGTGCAAAATTATGGCAACGTAATTATCACGAACATATAATTCGCAACGAACATGAATTGAACCGTATTCGGAAATATATTCGTGATAACCCATTAAAATGGCAGGATGACAGACATTATTCAAATTGAATTACTTTAAGCCAGGATTCTGCTAATAAAATGTAGATATATGATTCATTTCCTCTTAAATTAACGGAAACGTATTCCGGAATAAATGAACCATGAAAATTACCGCCGTTGCCCATTCCAATATCGCCCTGGTTAAATACTGGGGCAAGAGGGATGCCCGGCTCAATCTTCCCGCGGTGGGCTCCATTTCGCTTACCCTGGACGCTCTGCACACGCACACTTCTGTTCAATTTGATGAAACATTTAAATCCGATACGTTATTTCTGAATGGCAAAGAAGCGGGAGAAAAGGAAACAAAACGTATATCCGGATTTTTGGATTTAATCCGGGCAAGAAGCGGGCAAAAATCAAAGGCGCAGGTGGAAAGCGAAAATAATTTTCCCACGGCGGCGGGCCTGGCTTCTTCCGCTTCCGGGTTTGCCGCGCTGGCGGCGGCGGCGTCAAAAGCGGCCGGGTTGTCTTTAAGCGATAGAGAACTTTCCGTTTTAGCCCGGCTGGGTTCGGGTTCGGCGGCGCGTTCTGTTTTCGGGGGCATCGTGGAAATGCATAAAGGCCAAAAGGCGGACGGCTCCGATTCCTTTGCCGAACCTCTTTATCCGCCGGATTACTGGGATTTGCGTCTGCTTATCGCCGTAACTTCCGAGGCAAAAAAATCCATCGGCTCAACCGACGGGATGACATTATCAAAAAACACCTCACCTTATTATAAAGCCTGGGTGGATTCGCATCCGGCGGATCTTGTTGGAATGAAAAAAGCCCTTGAACATAAAGATTTTACCGGACTGGGCGAAATCAGCGAGTTCAGTTGTCTTAAAATGCATGCCTTAGCGTTAGCCAGTAATCCGGGCATGCTTTACTGGAATGAGACCACATTGGCGGGAATTCATCTGCTTCGCGAAATCAGGCGGCATGGAACGGAAGTTTATTTTACCATCGACGCCGGACCGCAGGTCAAAGCCATCTGTCTGCCGGAAGCCGTGAACAAAGTAAAAGAAGCGCTTGGTTCTCTGGCGGGCGTGAAACAGGTTATGCACACTAAATTAGGCCCGGGCATCAGAATAATCGGGGAAGAAAATTGATTGAAGCATCCGCGCCGGGGAAAATGATTTTATTGGGCGAGTACGCCGTGCTGGAAGGCGCGCCGGCGCTGGTCTGCGCCGTCGATTGTCATGCTCTTGTTAAACAACAATTCAACCGGCAAAGGGAGTTTTCGGTAACGTCCCCGGTCATTGGCGCAAATATATCGCCTTTTGTGATCTCCGAAACCGGTAAAATCACGTTTCATCCCGGCGTGCCGGCCGAGACTGTTAAAAAATTAGGATTTTTTAAATCGCTTTTTGAATGCCTTTATAAGGAAGCCGGGACGTATAACATCGAAATTAAACCGGCGGATATTGACCTGGATACCAGCCAGTTTTATTCAGCGGAATGGCGGGCAAAATTCGGCTTTGGTTCCAGCGCGGCGCTGGCCGTTGCATTAACGGCAGCCTTTCTGCAGGGCAGCGCGATGGATAATCCGGAACCGGTTTTTAAAACGACGCTTAAGACGCATCATTTTGCCCAGGGCGAGATGGGCAGCGGTATTGATGTGGCGGCCAGCGTTTACGGCGGCATCTTGCTTTATACCATGAATAAGCCGGATGCAGCTGATTTTATTTTTCCACGACGATTGAAAGAGCGGCAAGATATTTTTATGATGCCCGTTTGGACAGGGAAGTCGGCCAATACCCGGCAAATGGTCGGCGGTGTAGGACAATTGAAAAAGAACCAGCCTCGGCTTTATGATAAAATGATGAACGAATTAATCCGGATTTCAGAAAAAGGCTGTAACGCGTATGAGAACGGCAGCGCCGAAGCCTTCCTGGAATGTATCGACACCTTCCGCGATACGCTGGCCGGATTAGGCGAACAAAGCGGCATGCCCATTGTTTCGGAAGCTCACCGGAAAATACAGGCGGTTTGCTCAAAACAGGGCGTTCATTATAAACCGTCCGGCGCCGGCGGCGGTGATATTGGCACGGCGTTTTCAACCGACAAAGACAGGTTGATTAATGTTGCCAAAGACCTTGAGTTTTATGGCTTCCGCCCTTTGGAAAGGAAAATCGAAGGGAAAGGCTACCAAACAAATCAAAAAAATTAAAATATAATAGGGATAAAGCTAAATGAAAAAGCTATGGTTATGTTTGATGTTCATGTATTCGACTTTTGCCTTCTCCCAGGACAAGCAAGAAATTGAAATTATCAAAGTTCTTGATTGCAATCTTTTCCTTTCCTCTGATTCCCAGTTGATCAAACTGGCTTATGTCAAGTCTCCTTCTATAACAACTTCTGGTGAAACATCCTGGGCTTTATGGATAAAAACATTTGCGACAGTGCAATTAATAAAAAAGCCTTTATATTATATCCCTGTTTATTCAAGTTTAAATCGGGATACGTTATATGTTCATTTATTCAGAGGTAAAAATGAAAATCTTGAAAATATCAATGAATACTATTTAAGGCTGCAATGTGGAGAATATTTTAAACCGCCGGATTTACCCGATCTGATTGCTTACAGAGATGCCGTTAATAATCCTTTGCCGAATTCACCTAAAGTATCAGATCCTGATTTTGAAGAAAATTTTATAAATAAAAAGGTAAAGGAGAATAAAGAGGCTGGAATTAATAAATCCTTAAATTCAGCCAGGTGGTTTCAGCTGGGTGTTGACATGATCACGAAGTACGACGATTTGCAATTTCAATTCAGTATGAATTATCGTTTTAGAAATAATATAATTTCAATTGGATTAGATAATTTTAGGTATATTTTTTTTGGGAAGTTAAAAACAATCTGGGGCTGTTATGGTTTTTCTAATAACTCACGCTGGATCGACGCTTCATTTAGTGCGGGTTTAAGTTATAATGAGTCAGTTAGAAATATTGGTTTAATATTTAAGTTTCAGGCTTTACCGCATTTCCCCACGGGATTTGGTATGGGATTGGTTTTAACCGTTAATGCCAGTAAGGAGGCTTCGTATAATTCACTGGCGCTTGTCATCGCGTTGGGAAGCTGGAAAAATTAAGCAAGGAAACAATGATACTTTTATTATGTATTATGAATCGGTAATTTTCATGGTTATCGCCCTTTGGGAATCAAAATTGAAGAAAAGGGTCACCAAACAAATCAAAAAAATTTAAATACAATAGGGGTAGAATGAAATGAAAAAACTCTGGTTATGTTTGATGCTCATATATTCGTCTTTCGCCTTCTCCCAGGACCTGCAGGAAATTGAAATTATCAAAGTTCTTGATTGCAATCTTTTCCTTTCCTCTGATTCCCAATTGATCAAACTGGCTTACGTTAAGTCTCCTTCCGCAAAAATTCATGGCGAAACATCGTGGACGTTATGGATAAAAAAATTTGCGACGGTGCAATTAATAAACAGGCCTTTGTATTATATCCCTGTTTATTCAAGTTTAAATAGGGATACGTTATATGTTCATTTATACAGAGGTAAAAAAGAAAATCTTGAAAATATTAATGAATACTATTTAAGGCTGCAATGCGGAGAATACTTTAAGCCGCCGGATTTACCCGATCTGATCGCTTATAAAGATGCCGTTAATAATCCTTTGCCTTATTCACCTAAAGTTATAGACCCTGATTTTGAAGAAAAGTTCATAGATGAACAGGTACAGGAGAATAAAGAGGCTGAAATTAATAAACCGGTAAATAGAGCAGCATGGATTCAAATAGGATTATTTACATTAAGTACGCATTATAGAATGAATAAATATGTTGTTTCCCTTGGCTATGATGCATTCTCTGGTTCTGTTAATAGGCTTAGCAATATTTGGGGGGCCTTTGGTCTGTCTGCTAATTCTAATTGGATTGATGCATCATTGAGTATGGGTGTAAGTTCAGCTTCCAGGAAACATTATACTGAAAATGAAAATCATGATATCATTAAATCAAAAGGGAATATGGGCCTTATATTTAAAGGGCAGGTTCTGCCTCATTTTAAACATGTTTTTGGAATGGGTCTTGAATTAACTTATAATTGGAGCAAGGATAAAGAATGTTCATATGGTTGGGCAACGATTATAATAGCATTAGGTAATTGGAGTAATTAAGTTTAATTATCAATAAAAAACTTAAACGTTGAATTAGTCTTATGAGAATTATAAATCGAATGTAATCATAAAGAAATTAAACCATTTTTTTGCATCAGGATGTAAATTAAAATTAGTATTAATTATGAAAGTTCATGTTATACCCATTATTAGACAGGTCATACAAACTTTAAGGAAATTAGCATGAATTTTTTAATGAAGGTAGCATTATTACTTCTCTGGCCGATATTATTATGGTCAGAAAACCTGGAAAAAATTGATATTGACGAAATTCTTGATTGCAATCTTTTTCTTTCTTCAGATTCCCAGTATTTTAAAATGGCTTACCTGCAATGTCTTTCAATACGGGACGGTGAAACAGATCTGACAGAAAAAATAATGAAGGTTCTCAAATCCAATATTGCTTCTAATGCTTTAAGGTATAGACATGTTTATCAAATCGATGATACAATGTTGGTACACTTGTACTTAAAATTTCCATTAAGTCTTGAGTCCGTAAATGAATTGTATCTGAAAAAAGGGTTTGCCAAATACTTTAAACCGGACGCGCTGGAAGACAATTTAGAATATCGTGAATTGTCTGAGGAGGCGTCGAAGAAATATATCGGAATTTGGCAAAAGAAAGAAATGTCAACGGATACTCAACAGCAGCAGGATGGATCGAAAAAACTACAATCGGAATTTCAAGCCAAAAATGTTTTTTTGGTTCGGTATTCGGATAACGCAAATTTCGATCCTGATGACGGCCCTTCCGAACTGGTAAATCTTGTATATGAAGTTCATAAATTAAAAACGGGTTTTGAATTTTCCGTTTTTACGGAAAAACACTATGTTTATGGCGAGGAAGGAGGAATAGAAAAATCAGCCGGAATTATCGGCCGTTTTTCGTGGGGCTGGGATTACCTTAGGTTAAGACTGGGTTTAGGAATTCTTATCGGAAGCAACCCAGTGTTTCCAATAATACCTCTGCCCACAGCGGGAGTCAGATTAGGGGGAATAGACAAATTTTATGTTTCGGCTGATTTTATCGATGAATCCAAATTTTCAAGGTCTACCATAGGCGTAAATTACAAGTTTGGTTCTAAATTAGATTTAATCGGCGCCGGAATAGCAGCCGGAGGCGAAGGCGGCTCGGATTTTTATCTTACTGGGCGTTATGAATTGCTTAAAATGGTTTTGTTGGAAGCAACCGCCAAATATAATCGCAAATATAAAGATATGCTCCTGATAGGCGGTTTAGGTTTTGTTTTTTAGACAGGAAATGTAAAACAAAATATCTTAAATTATTTTCAAGCTAAGATTAAAAAAGAACACTGATAAAAGGATTTATATGCCCGATTCCAGAATACCCGGTTTTTATAAACTCTCCGTGCAGGAAAGACTGCGCGTTTTAAAGAGTAAAAAAATCCTGAATGAGGAAGATTTTTCCAAACTGCGCAAGGGCGGAAGCATTCTGAAACCCGAAGATTTTGATAAAATGATTGAAAATGTGATCGGCGTGTTTGGCCTGCCGATCGGCCTTGGTCTGAATTTTCTGGTTAATGGAAAAGATTACATCGTTCCGATGGTTGTCGAAGAACCTTCAATTGTCGCCGCGGTGAGTTCCGCCGCCAAAGTAGTGCGCAGCGCCGGAGGATTCAGCGCCGAAAGCAGCGATCCCGTTCTTATCGGACAAATCCAGGTTATGGAAGTAAAAAATCCTGCAAAAGCAAAAAAAGCTGTTCTGCAAAAAAAGAATGAACTCATTAACCTGGCCAACAGCCTGCATCCCCATATGGCCGCCCGAGGCGGAGGCGCGAAAGATGTGGAGGTTAGAATTCTGCCGGATATTTCCGAAAAAAGGGAGATGGTTATTGTTCATTTGCTGGTTGATACGCGGGACGCCATGGGCGCCAACCTGGTCAACAGCATGTGCGAAGGCGCGGCCCCGCTTATTGAAAAAATAACCGGCGGTAAAGTTTTTCTTAGAATTCTTTCTAATTTAGCGGACAGGTCCATCGTTAAAGCCAAATGCGTTATTCCGGTTGATCTTTTGGAAGGAAAAGGCTATTCGGGCGGGAAGGTGCGGGATGGGATTATCCTGGCCAACGATTTTGCTCTGACCGATCCCTACCGGGCGGCGACGCATAATAAAGGCATCATGAACGGGATAGATTCGTTAATCATTGCCACAGGCAATGACTGGCGGGCGCAGGAAGCCGCGGCTCATGCCTATGCGGCGCGAAGCGGAAAATACAGCGCGCTTACTCTCTGGGGCAAAAATGAAAAAGGCGATCTGACCGGGGAAATAGAATTGCCGGTGCGCGTGGGGATTGTGGGCGGACCCTTGGAGAGTAACCCGATGGTTCCTATCGTTCACCGCATTCTCGGTATAAAATCCGCCCGGGAACTGGCCGAACTCATCGCCGCCGTGGGGCTGGCTCAAAATATGTCCGCTATCCGCGCTTTGGCCACGGAAGGGATTCAACGGGGACATATGAGCCTGCATGCCCGCAGCGTTACTTTGGCCGCCGGCGCCGAACCGGAAATTTTTGAATCTGTGGTAGAGAAACTAATCGATTCCAAAGAAATTAAAATCTGGAAAGCCAAAGAAATCATTGCCCAAATAAAATCCGGCAAGGGAACCGCTGTAAACGCTGAAATTCAGTCGCCTTCCACAGAAAATTTGTCCACAGGTTTTGGTAAAATTATTTTGCTTGGCGAGCATGCCGTGGTTTACGGAAGCCATGCCATCGCCGCGCCTATTCCTCTGGCCGTGCAGGCCAAAGTCAGCGACGCCGGAAAAGAAGGCGTTCATCTGATTATTCCGCAGTGGGACGTGGAAGAAACAATTGTTAAGGGTGAAAAGCACGAACATTCTTTCTATAAATCATTGGAAATGATTCTGGATGAACTGAAACTAGCCGGTAAAAACATGAATATCGAGGTGTTTCCGCATGTGCCGCGGGCTATGGGACTTGGCGGATCGGCGTCTCTGGCGGTAGCTGTTATCCGCGCTTTGTCTAAGCATTTTAACCTGAATCTGGATAATGAAAGGGTGCGTAAACTTTCCTTTGAATCGGAAAAAATTGTGCATGGCAGTCCTTCGGGTATCGATAACACGCTGGCCACGTACGGGAAATTTCTGTTGTATAAAAAAGGCGATCCGCCGCAGATAACCGAGCTGCATCCAAAAAATCCCATCCGCATGGTAGTCGGACTGACATGGACGGAAGGGCTGACCGCGGAAACGGTCGGCCGCGTCCGGGAAGCCTGGACGCGTAATAAAAGACTGTATGAGCGTCTGTTTGACGAAATTAATTCAATGACCCTGCAGGGCGCGGAATATATTAAGAGCGGTGACATGGCCCGGTTGGGCGAGTTGATGAATTTCAATCAGGGATTGTTGAACGCCATTCAGGTTTCGGGAAGGGAAATTGAAGAGCTTGTGGATATCGCCCGCAATAACGGCGCGCTGGGAGCAAAATTAACCGGCGGGGGCGGCGGCGGCGCGGTTATTGCACTTTGTCCGGATAACGCGGAAGCGGTGGCATCGGCCATACAAAATGCAGGCTACCGGGCCTTCGTCACCGATCTTAAATAAATTATTTAACCGGTTACAGGAATTCGTTTCCGGTATAAATTTGTTTTATCCGAGACCTGTCTTTAAATTCCGTGCCAATGATTAAAGAGGAAATTATCAGCAGTTAAGTAGATTGGTATAATGAATAATACTATCGTATCATTTGACGATGAAAAACTGATCCTTGTCGACAGCGATGATAATGTGCTGGGATACGAGGATAAAAATAGATGTCATGACGGCGGCGGTATATTACACCGCGCTTTTTCCATTTTTATTTTTAATTCGAAAAATGAACTGCTCTTACAGAAGAGAAGCGCCTCGAAGCGGCTTTGGGGAAATTATTGGTCTAATACCTGCTGCAGTCATCCGCGAAAGGGCGAAAGTTACGAAACGGCAACGGTCCGCAGGTTAAAAGAAGAAATCGGTTTATCCGCCAAAATGATCTACTTATATAAATTTCAATATCAGGCCGGTTTCGGCGCGGAAGGATCGGAAAACGAATTATGCTCCGTATATATCGGAAAAACCGATCGTTCTCCGCAGATCAATCCCACCGAAATCGACGATTGGAAATACATTTCCCGGGATAATCTGAATAAGGCTCTGGAAGAAAATCCCGGTGAATTTACGCCCTGGTTTAAAATGGAGTGGAAACGCCTGCAGGAAGAACACTGGGACCAGATTGTCAATCTTAAAAGTGATTAAACCGCTTCAATGAAAACCGAACTTTCCTGTATACCCTGCCTTTTACGCCAGACGGTTGAAACCGTAAATCTGGCGGTTACCGATGATAAAATTCGCACGGAAACGGTCAATGCCGTCTTGCAGTTTTTAGAAAAAGCCGATTACAATCTTTCTCCTCCGGCGCTGGCTAAAGAAGTTTACAGGATTTTGCGCGAAGTGACCGGCAATCCCGATCCTTATAGGGAAATAAAAAAACATTATAACGAAAGCGCCTTAAAAATATATGACCGGTTAAAACAGATCGTTTATCAGAGCGATGATCCGGTATTGACATCCGCAAAATTAGCCGTGGCCGGAAATATTATCGATTTTGGCATTGAGTCCAGCAGCATTGACATCAACCAAATATTTGAGCGTATCTCAGGCCGGAAGTTTGAGATAGACGATTTTGATAAATTCATTTATGACATTAAGCGTTTTAAATCAATTCTGTATTTAGCCGATAACGCCGGCGAAATCGTATTTGACCGCCTGTTTATCGAGATACTCAAACGTTTTTATCCTGAGCGGAATCTGAATATTACGGTGGTGGTGCGCGGCGCTCCGATCATCAATGACGCCACTATCGAAGACGCTCACTATATCGGATTGGATAAGATTGCGGAAGTCATCGACAACGGCGATAATGCGCCTGCGACTATTTTAAGCAATGTGTCAAAACGGGCGCTTGCGCATTACAAAAAGGCCGATATTGTAATATCAAAGGGTATGGGCAACTACGAAACGCTTGATGAAGAGACGCGCTTGATTTATTATCTATTGAAGGTGAAATGTAATTTGACGGCAAATCGTATTGGCGCTCCGATTGGCAGCCTGGTGTTTAAGCGTAATCAGGATTATAACGAATGAAGAACAGACTTTTCGTGCTTATTCCGATTCTTTTAGTCAGCATATTTAACGGCGGCTCTCTTCAGGCAGGAGAAAAGAATATAGCTCTCAAGGCCGGCATTGATTTTTTTAGCGATCATAAAATTGAAAACGGTATGACAACCGATGTGAAAATAAGCTATTCATTGGCTTCGGAACTGCATTTTAACCATTCGGATTTAATCCGCTACGGATTTGGCATCGCTTACCAGATTCCCCGCGAGCAGTTGATAGAAGGCGAAACAGGCAAAAAGTTTTCCTTCTTTCCCGTTTACGCCTTATGCGAAATCAATTTCTTACCACATGCCGCCATGAATCCGGCTTTGATTATTAACGCCGGGTATAATTTTTTTACCGCAAACAATTATTACCGGGGACAAAATTCAATAACCGGCGGCGTCTATCTTGGCGGCGGTATAAGCCTGTCTTTGCATGAAAATTTCAGAGTTGAACTGTTTTACAGGTTTCACCAGGGAAGCGTTGATCAAAATAATCTTAAGGTAAATTACACAACCTGCGCCTTTAATATATGCGCTGTACTTTGAATTCCTCCCAAGAAGTTCCTTAGCGACAAATTCCTCCGTAAGGAGTCTCTTCGGGGCAAATTCCTCCGTAAGGAGTCCCTTTGGGACAAATTCCAAACACTACCAGCCCATGGTCGATTTATAAAAAGGGATCAGATCGTCGGCCATCATTTGGTGATCTCTTTCATCGGGATGATAACCGCACCCGTTGATATAGGCCGTGGTGAAGGCAAACATATTGATTTTCTCATCCTTTTCCGCTTGTTGCATATGGTTTACAACCGCAGAAATATAGCTTTTAAGTTTATCGTTTTTCTCTCCGGAATTCATCGGGCTGGTTAAACAGCAGATTCGGGCCTGTGGATTATGATGGCGTATATATTTAACAAAGTTGATATAATGTTCGACAAAAACCGCTGAATCCAGTTCCGTGCGTTTATAACTGCCGTCGCCGTCGGAAAAATCATTGGTGCCGAGACAGATGGAGATCAGATCTGGTTTAAAGGTCCGGACGTCAAAGCGCATTGTTGAATCGGTATTCAAATAAAGGTTTTGATACACCATCGGCAGGGTAGGTCCCGGGCTGTTCCAGTTTCTGAATACACCTAATCCGGAGACAGAGCTTAACAGCCAGTCTGCGTTAAGCCGGCGGGATGCCAGCGGACCGTATGCCAGATATGCGTTATGCTGATCAAACCATTTGCCGGAATCGCAGGGCACGCCGGTTAAATCCAGTCCCATTCCGCAGGTAATGGAATTGCCTATGAATTCGATTTTTCTGGCAGGGATATTTGAAACCGGAATAAGTTCGCTGCAGTTGACGCCTGAAAATTCCACATAACCGATAGACGCCTCCGTAGCTTTACAGATTAAAGTCGTATGATTTTTGTTCTCAAGATTTTCGGCGATTTTATAGATGGCGCTGTCGTTCTTCAGGCTGATCCTGCCTTTATATTCGCCGTCAATAACAATGGACAGATAATTGTAATTTTCATTATACAGATGCTGGTCCTTTACCCTAAGATCACAGGAGGTTCCTTTAAAACCAAATTGAATGTACGAACCTGCGCTGATAAGTTTTGGATTCAGCGGATTGTTAAAATCGATTCGGCCTGTGTATCTGAACGCGGGATTATCCGGGGCGTGATACGACGGTAGTTTTGAGGTGCCGTTGCTGCATCCGGAGATAAAAATGATTGATATTACAATGAAATTTGCAATTAAAGTTTTTCTCATGATATCCGTCCTGACTTGGTTTTTTGCACAGGGAAAAGTAATAAGGTGTGAGAATAAATGCAATCTGTTGTTTTCATTATACTTTTGCGATAACGGTTTTTTGTGGATTTTTTGATTATGATAATAATCAACGATGGGCTAACCCATGATTTTAATCATGGGGCAGGATGAGCAGGCGAATCGGAGAATGGCGAGAAATTACCCTACCCCTTGATCCCCTTCCCTAATTCTTAGGGCAGGGTAGAAATCGTTGTCTTTTGGCAATTCGGGATTGTATGGTCACCTGTTAAATAAAGCATTATTTGCCGATACCAATTACGATATCGATATCGATAACGATGACGAGCACGAGCAAAGCGTTGAATGAGCAGACAGATAAATTTTAATCGTTTTAACGATTTTATTACTTTTAACTTGATAAAAGATTGCTTCTCAGTCAGCCTGCTGACGCTGTGCAAGTCATTTCTTTTAATTTTAATGAAATAGTTTATTTCAGACAAATAATGCTTTGTACCAGATATAAAGGCAGTGGAAAAATTTACTTTATTATGTTCTTTTCTCTTGTCCTTAAATTCTTATGAATTTATCGATATTAGAATTTCATGGATCCACGAATTTGTAATCAAATTAAAGATTTGAACAACTTCGGGAATAGAAAAGAACCAAAAGATCAAGGCTGATTAAAAACCTGGCGGAAACAGACTTCGCTTCACTAAAATAAAAAAACTCACTCACTTTTAGCTCGTTCAGACAGTTTTTATTTTTATACGTTACGCTTCGTCTATTTCTGATCGCCGGTTTTTAATAGGCCTTTTTTAAAGTAGAATTGCCCGAATGTTGATTGGCGAAGGATTTTTTATTGGATAAGGATAACCGATTACGATATCGATAACGAACAACGATACTTAAATGTTAGTAACCCATGATTTTAATCATGTGGCTAAACGGTAGCAAAACATATTTGAAATCGTTTTAACGATTTTACTTTTTCTACCTTGACAATCATAGAATGCTTAAATGATGCATTGTTTTGAATTTCCAATGCCGAATGCCGAACGACGAATACCGATTGCGATATCGATATCGATAACGATCACGATGACGATCAACGTTCAACGATAGGGGAATTAATACTTTTTTAAATTATTATTCGAGGTTCGATATTCATTATTCATCATTAATATAGATGGGCAATGAATTTGACCTTTTATCCCCTCATTACTACTATGTACGCGATTTCTCTAAACCGCTTAGAGGTATTCAGACTAATACTAAAACGACAGGCAGAATATAGGCTGCGCTTAAAAGCAAAAACCAGACAATCAATACAACCGCCAGCGCGTTGATTTTTTCAAAATATAAAATCTGCCATACCAGCCGCCATAACCAGAAAATAGCCAGGCTGAGGTTTATTCCCATTGCCAGGCCGCTACTTTGCGCTAATTCCTTGGAATAGATCAGCGTGATAATGCCAATCAATATGAAAAGAATAATCAGGGCCATGTGGATGGTATATAATATTTTTTGATTAAGCGGCCTGATGTTTTTAAAGTCTTTCGCCCAGCCGAATTTGTTATAAAACTGCACATGGAATATGGTCATGAACAGTGTTAAAATCCCCGCGGTGTAAATACTGATCAGACTAATCATCTTTCACCTTTCCTCTTAATTGTTTTATTTGTCCGCGTTTGCTTTTGCTGTCCAGCCGTTCCTGGCGGGAAGCGGCGGT
>RQOG01000060.1 GCA_003854985.1 Calditrichota bacterium | reverse complement strand
CCGGGCCCGTCAAGGCTTGTGCCTGCCAGATAAACCTGTCCGTCGATAGACGGGTTTTTTAGATAAATGTCCAATGTCGAATGCCGAATGATGAAATGTCTTTATTGTGCAATAATTAGTTTTAGTTGAAGATGTATAGGCATTGGAAATATTTACTTCATTCTGTTCTTTTCTCTTTATAGAAAAGAACCAAAAGATCAAGGCTGATTAAAAACCTGGCGGAAACAGACTCCGCTTCACTAAAATAAAAAAACTCACTCGCTTTCAGCTCGTTCAGACAGTTTTTATTTTTATACGTTACGCTTTGTCTGTTTCTGATCGCTGGTTTTTAATAGGCCATTTTTAAAACAGAATAGGGGATTTGGGAACACGTCGGAGGGCGGATCTGCCAAACGGCTGAATGCGGAAGCGTAGCTCGTTGTATGTGGTCTATCAAACAAATTTCCTAAAATTAACTGGTATTTTATTTACCTGCGCATCCGGCGGTTTTCCACAACATGTCATTCCGTGCTTGCCACGGAATCCAGTCAAAAAGGAAAGCAGATTCCCTTATGAAGTTTATCTCGCACTCGATGCGGGACAGGAATGACAAACTTATGGTTAAATGCGCGCGTATCGGGTTGTAGCTGGGATTGTCTGCCCCATCCGTTAGTCTGGCGGCTGGCACCTGCCCTTAATCAAAAGGGAAGGGTTTTTTTGTGCAAGTTTTTTTTCATGCTCTTCGTGGTCTTCGTGGTTTTTAGTATGTCAAAAAGAAACGTCCCAAATGGGATGTCTGTCCGGTTGCGCCTTGCCAAATAAACCTATCGGGCTGCACTTTGCCAGACGGGCTTTTCGGAATAATGTCCAATGTCGAATGCCAAATAATGAATGACGATTGTGGTTGGTAACAAGTATCCGTCAGGGGGCGGATCTTCAATCCGTCGGTGGTCCGTTAAAAGCCGGGTCTTCGACGCTGATTATGCATCATATATTGCGGACTGCTTTTTGCCTGTCTGGCGGGTTATCGAATGCGTTATAAGTTGTAAAATAGTATTGACATAGTCATATCATTTGTGCATATTAATGCACATGAGAACAACATTAAACATAGATGATCAAATTCTGGAAAAAGCTTCAAAATTAACTGGTATTACTGAAAAAACTGCTTTGGTAAAGCTTGGTCTTGAATCATTAATTTCAAAAGAAAGTGCAAAAAGACTAGCACTATTGGGTGGATCTGAAAAAGATCTTAAACAGATACCCAGGAGAAAATCATTAGCTCAATGATATTGGTTGATACCTCCATTTGGATTGATCATTTTAATAAATCCGATAATGAATTGATCAACTTATTAAATACCGGAGAAGTCTGCATACATCCATTTATCATTGGTGAATTATCATGCGGCAATATTTCCAATCGTAAAGAAATTCTTACACTTCTAAAAGCTCTTCCACAAGTTGATTCCGCCCTGGATGAGGAAGTATTTACACTTATAGAGAATAAAAAGCTTTATGGCATTGGTCTTGGCTTCATTGATGCCCATCTTTTAGCTTCAGCTTTAATAGAAAATGTTAAACTCTGGACAAGGGATAAAACATTAAAAAACGCAGCGCTAACTCTTGGTATTCATAAATAGTGCAACTAATAACCCGGTGTTTAACCAGACTGGATCACGCTCGTCAGGCCTGTTTAGCAGATTATTTGACAATCTCGCCCGGTACGGATGGAATAGAGTTTAAGGGGGCAAACCACATGAAACCGGTAGGGGAGTTTTTCCTGATAAAGTGATTTTATTCTAAAAACCATACAGGTTAACTAGCTATTTATATAAAGATTGATAACGAGAGTATAGTTTGATATATTAAGAAAAAATTCTTACAAATAAATGTTAACCAACTATATAAACTTAAAATTTCTTTTATAAGTTATAAATATGAAGAATAAAAAGCATATTATAAAAAAAAGTAAAATACCTAAAATTCTGGTTATCACTAATAAAATTTTGTCAAGAAATTTTACTAAACGGTTTTCAGCAGTTTTATTTGGTTTAATCATATTGTATATATCCTTATGGGAAACATATGAACTGTTTAATCTTAAAAACCAACAAAAAACATGGGAAAAACGGAAGAGAGTTGCAGAATCTATAATCGATTATGCAACAGAATTAAAATCTGTAACCAAGACATTCCGTTTATACCTAAATGAATATGATGATTTATTAATTGAATACAACAGAACACATAATCCTGTCTTTATCGTACATATAAAATTTACAGATAGCCTTATTACACACAGATGCGCAATCCTTTTAGAAAATAGACGTGTGGAATTAGAAAAAACGATACAAGAATATGATAGACTAATACCAAGACTATATTCAAAAGATATTTTTAAATTAAATATTTTAGAAGAAGAATTTTCAAAAATTGTAAAAAAATTGCATTTTAATAATTTATTAAATCCATTAGATATTTTAACAAAAAATCTATCAACAAGTAGGATACAACCATTAATTAATTTAGAAGACATTTTAGATACTTTTATAACTTATTATGAAAACGAAAAGTATACTTATCTTTATCAAGGATTCAATTACAATGATTCAAAGAGTAATAAAATTAAAAACATAATCTTTTCAATAATAACTTTAATTTTTTATTTTTATACTATAATACCTTATCTTTTCAATACAAAAGATGGATAATTAAGTGTTCAAGTTGACCAAAGGGCTGGCACGGATCTTAAGTTTTTAAATATTTTTAACAAATATCATAAACTTTTAATTTAAGGAGAGTTTTCAGCAAGTTATAACTTTTTGTTAGATGAAAAAGGAGAAGTAAAATGTTCGAAAAATATGATTGCAACGGCAAAAAGGCATGGGTTCGCTCTGACTTAAAAGGAAGACAAAAGGAATTCTGTATGTGCTGGGACTGCAGGAAATTCAAACCGGAAACAGAAGACAAAGGGTGTTCAATTATAAAAACCGTTCTTAGTCTCGCCGCGGAAAAAAACATTGTTTTGCCGGTCTGGGAGTGCGGAGAATTTGAAAAAAAATAACGATCATCTGACCGGCATTTCAGCCGGATCCGCCAGTGGTGTGTGTGAAGCGAACCGTTATCATCGTGTATGGTTAACCCGTCAGGAAAATTAAAAAATGTCTGTTTTAGAGATAGGATGCTGCGGCGCTTATTGTAAAACCTGCCCTGAGTTTCTAAATACCAGGTGCCCGGGATGCAGGACCGGCTATGAGAATGGTGAAAGAGATATCAAAAAAGCCAGGTGTAAAATGAAAGTCTGTTGTATGGAGAAAGGCCTGAACACCTGCGCAGACTGTGATAATTATTCCACATGTGCTATCCTTCAGGGCTTTTATGGTAAACGCCACTATAAATACAGGAAATACGAAGAAGCCACACGCTTTATCAGGGAGAAGGGCTATAGCGCTTTTTTGGAAATAGCCGATGGCTGGAACAAACAGTATGGAAAATATAAGTGAGGATTATACCCGTTAATTATTTAATGTTCTGTTTGTGACTATACCGGATTTGTTCCGGCATCATTTTTACGATTTGTGTTATCGGTTTTTTATTATATTTAATCGTGCAGGTTAAAATTTTAGTTAAATTAAATGCCTTGAGGCGCAAAATGAAAAACAGGACAGCATCAATCTTCAGGTTAAATACGGTTATTTGCAGAAGTGTTTTAACTGCAATAATGGTGGTAGTCTGTACGGCATTTTCCTATACGGACTTAATGGAAATAGTCTTGCGGGATGATTGTTCCGCGACTTCCGAGCTCCTGGACCCGGATCAAAATAACGCTGATGAGGAAGATTATTTTGCGATCAATAAAAAATACGGCGTGCAGAATCTCTTTGACGGGAACATTGCCACGGCCTGGGTTGAGGGCGCTGAAGGCGATGGAATAGGAGAAGCGGTATTTATGGCGCTGCCTGATGAATGCGATAGCATTAAAATCTTTAGCGGGTATGGAAAAAGCGAATACGTATTTAAAAATAACGGCAGAGTAAAAAAGCTTAAGCTTGCCTGTTTCGCAGGAATACACCGTGCAGATGATGTAACGGAAATTGCCGACGCCTATAAGGCAATAAAATTTCCTAAAGAATCTTATATCGAACTTGAAGATAAATTCGCGATGCAGAGCTTTAAGTTCGATTTTGAAATCAGGGAATTAAAAGAATTTCTGGAAGAATTTGTTACCGCCTATAAAAAGACATCAGACACGCCTATTTTATCGGAGATAATCATTTTAAAGATAGAAATAGCTGCTGTATATAAGGGAGCAAAATATGAAGATACCTGTATCAGTGAAATTGCGCTTAGTAATAAAACGGCTTCCGGCGTAAAGACGGTAAAATAAGTTTTAACCACGGATACTATCATATAACTTCATTGCCTCTTTGACGGCTGAGACAGTATTTGCGTAAAAGCTTTGTTTTTTTAATACGCGGATATACCATTTCTTTGGCGGTTTACCGCCGCTTTTATTTTTTACCTGCAAAATAAAAATTAAAAATTTTAAACCTATTGGAATAAAAGAAAAATTCCTCTGTCTAATCCCAAAAGTTTAAAGTATAAAGCGCTTTAATTGAAGGATGGAACATTTTCAGAGGGGCGGTTAGCCTATAAGATTTTGGACGCGGCGAATCATTATAAATAAAATGGCAAGGCGCGTAATCTTTAAAAAATATAATTAGAGATTTTGGTCGGCATCAGGGCTTAACTGTTTAATTCATTTTACTGAGTCAAATTAATATTAAAAAAGGAGTGATTTAAAATGCCAAATGATTCTTATAAAAAATCAATCAAAGGCCGTTTACTAATACTTGTATTGTCTATGCTGTCTATTTTTATGATAACTGGGTGCGAAGAAGAAGATTCCGATGAAACGGAACTTATCGGGAACTGGATAGAATTTTCAGATTTCGAAGGCGTTCCGCGTTCAGACGCCGTGGCTTTCTCCATAGGCGGCAAAGGCTATATTGGCACAGGTTACGATGGTTCGGACAGATTGAATGACTTTTGGGAATTCGATCCTAAAATTAACAGCTGGACAAAAAAGGCGGATTTTCCGGGCGCTCCCCGTAACGGAGCTGTTGGATTTGCAACCGATACAAAAGGATATATCGGAACTGGATATGATGGCAGTAATAAGCTTAATGATTTTTATGAATATGATCCTGCAACGGATTCCTGGACTCAGATACCTGATTTCGGCGGTTCAGCCAGATACGGCGCCGTGGCTTTTTCTTTAAATAATAAAGGATACGTCAGTACAGGTTATGATGGCAATTCTTTAAAGGATTTATGGGAATACGACCCTGTCGCGCAGGAATGGACTAAAAAATTGAGCCTGGGAGGAGGAAAACGCAGAGATGCCGTAGCGTTTACTATCGACAGTAAAGCCTATATATGCACGGGCGTTGATAACAGCACTTATGAAAATGACCTTTGGGAATACGATCCGGCATCGGACACATGGGCACGAAAACGTTATATAACGGATATATCCAGCGACAGTTATGACGATGATTATTCAGGCATGACAGGCACAAATAAAGTAGCTTTTACTATGAATGGTAAAGGTTATCTTGCCACAGGAGGTCAAAGCACGACCGGAATAACCGTATGGGAATATGATCCGGTTAACGATTTATGGGTTGAGAGAACCTCTTTAGAGGCTTCGGCCCGAATGGAAGCAGTTGGTTTTACAATAGAAGACATGGGTTTTATTCTCACCGGTAGAAGCGGAAGTTATTATCTGGATGATATCTGGGGTTTTGAACCGGATAAAGAGCAGGTGGATTATGATACTTTTAACGCTATTGTTAATTAAAATTATCAGATGATCGCAACAATTATAATGGCTCTATACTGGAATATATACAAGTTGCTATACAAAACTGAAGAGATGAAACTTTATGTTTATATTTAAAAAGTTATTTTCTGCTTTTAATACAGGGCTGATTTTTATTCTTCTTTCTGCCGGATTTATCATAAATACATGTGAAGAAAATTCAACGGATTTCAGCATAGGCGGGGAATTTGTAGAATCACAAACGAAATTAAGCCTGATTGATACGTTCTCAGTAACGCTGGCAACGGCGATTCTGGATTCGGTGATTACTTCCGGTACCGGGAAAATTCTGGTAGGAGGTTATAGTGATACCATTTTTGGGAAGGTGCAATGTCAAAGTTATTTCCAGATTGGCCCTTCGGTTTATTTTGATGTTTATGAAGATGATATCTATGATTCGCTAAGACTTGAACTCACCTATAACGGCTATTTCTATGGGGATACGACCAAGGAACAGAACATAACGGTTTACCAGTTAAATGAGAACATACAACTGAATGATGATGATCAAATCAGCGGAATGACTTCTTTTAATTATAATCCTGACCCAATAGGTTCTATAAATTATCTGCCTACGCCAAATAAAACCGGCGGCATTATTTCCATTGCGATCAGTGATGACATCGGTTATGACTTATTTCTAAAACTGAAGGATGTATCCGATATTTTAACTGATTCAACAAGATTTATCGACTATTTTCACGGTTTAGCACTGGCTTCGGATGGAGCATATCAGGACGCAGTCATTGGATTTAATGCCACAGCCGATGATGCCAGATTAGTTCTTTACACAACCAGAGTTGGCGAAAGCCGGCAAAAGATTGCCTATGAATTTTCGTTGCAGAACACCACCAGACAATTTAACCATATTGTGCATGACTTCACTCTGACACGCTTAAGCGGTTTGGAAGAACAGCGAAAAATGCTGCCGGCCGGGATGACGAATGATTTATCCTATTTACAGGGAGGCACAGGATTATTAATCAGAGTTGACTTTCCCTCCCTCAAAGATATTCTGCTCCTGGAGAGAGGAACTATAACCAAAGCCCATCTGTGTTTGTCACCTTCGAGAGACAGCTATCATGAATTTGAACTTCCGGATTATCTGATTGCCTACAAAGCGGACCAGTACAATAAAGTACTCGCCGATGAGGGCGCGATTGCAGGATCGTCTCTGACAATAGATGAATTATATAACGAAGAAACAGTTTATTCATTTGACCTGACGTATTATATTAAAAATGAAATAGCGGATTCTTATGTTGATTCCGAATACGGCCTGTTGATTACGCTACCTTCATCAGGTCTGATGTCTACCTTTAACCGGGTAATCATTGATTCCCGGGAACTGAAACCAATGCTAAAAATTTATTATTTAACTTATTGATTATGCTATATGACAAATAAAAACTATATCATTTACATAAGCGCAATTATTTTAATTATATTTTCCGCCAATTCATCAAAAGCCCAGGCGATAAAATCCGTTTATTCATTATTCGGGATCGGAGAATTAACAGATAATGATTATGGAATTAACAAATCGCTTGGCGGCACAGGCATTGCTTTCCAGTCCGGCAGATCCGTGAATTATTTGAATCCCGCGTCCTATCTGGGCATTGCAGAGAATTCAATTAATATAGAATTAGGTATCTATGGATTATACAATACGGCTAAAACTACAAGCGCCATTCAAACGGACGCTGATCTTAATCTTAGTTATTTTTCTTCAGCATTTTATTTAGCCGATTGGTGGGCGTTGTGTCTTGGCGTGACGCCTTATAGTTCTGTTGACTACAAAATTATTTCCAGCGATCAGATTGTGGGAGAATTTACTTCCTATGAAAAAATTTATATGGGGAGCGGCGGATTAAACAGAATATTTTTAGGAAACTCATTTAAGATATACAAAGGATTATCTTTTGGATTTAATGCGTCTGTATTTTTTGGTAAATTCAGCCAAACTGAAACTGCGGTTAGCAGCGGAAGTTTTGACGGATACGCGCTGACAAACCAGCGCGTTGCTTCTACCTTTTATTTGGATTATGGCTTACAATATAGGATAATTTATAATGATTTTTCTTATACAATCGGGTTGATATATGGAGGCGGCAAAACTTTAAATACGTCGAATGAGGCTGATTTTGAATATGAAAGCACAACAGTTGCCATTGATTTGGATAAACAACCGTTTTTAAAAATACCACGGAAATTCGGCGTTGGCATTGCCTTGACTAATGGCCAGAAATTCAGGGCAGGAATTGACTATGAATGGAGAAATTGGGCTGATATAAATTTTTCTGATCAGAATATTGACACAAGAAATAGTCAGCGGTATTCAATTGGTTTCGAATATTCTCCTGGTCAAAGAAAAAATTGGTTTAAAAAACTTTTTTACAGAATCGGGGCAAATTATAAAAATTCCTATCTGAAAATTAAAAATATACCTATTGATTCGAAAAGCATCATAACTGGAATAGGAATTCCCTATGGCCAAACGAGTATCTTTAATATTGCCTTTGAGTATGGCGAAGAAGGCGTTATGAAAAAAGGATTGATAAAAAACAGTTACGGAGAAATTTATTTAAGTTTTTCCCTGCACGAAATATTGGCTTTAAAACCGCAGGAAGATTGAAAAGGGTAAAAATATGGGCTGGGAGAACGTCGAAAAAAAAGTCCATAACAAAATTCATTATCAGCTTATTTCCCTCACAAGGCCAAATGACCTGGATTATATTTTTCATGTAATAACAAAAGAATTTCCTGAACTGAACGGGGAAGAAATCTATAAAGGTATTTTTAAATGTTGCTGTAAAATAACGCCGCCCCGCCATTTAGATGTTTTTATGAGAATGCTGCGTCAGATAATTAACCTTTAGTCCTGTCCTTCTGTAGCAGCCTGACAGTATTTCTGAAACGGTTTCAATTCATTCTATTTCAAGGGTAACAATAAAATGAATTTTGCGCCTTTTCCCGGTTTGCTTTCCAGCTGAATGCTTCCGTTGTGATCCTGAATGATGCGCTGAACTATGCTCAGGCCGATACCTGAACCGTTTGATTTGGTCGAAAAATACAGGTTAAAAATACGATCCTGAATTTCATCCGGGATACCCGCGCCATTATCTTCTATGATTATTTGAAGACTGGCATCATCGGTTATAGCGGCCGTCAGCGCGATAGAGCCGTCCGTATCAATGGCGTCAACGGCATTCTGAATAAGATTGAGCATAACCTGGCGCATCTGGTTTTTATCCCAGTCTACCTCGCCGTCAAAGTTATTATCAATCTTAAAACGGATGTTTTTTTCGGACAGCATTTTTTTAAACTGCAACGTAATCTGGTTCAGCCATTCGGAAAATTTAAACGCTTCTTTTTTAAGCGGCTGGGGTTTGGTGAATTTCAAAAAATCCTGGATGGTCTGATCGATTCGTTTAACCTCCTCGATGACAAGCACATTAAGTTGCTGATATTCGTCAGTACCTTCCAGGGGGATAAAATCTTGTTTTAATTGCTGGGCAATCGTGCCGATGGTATTTAACGGATTGCGGATTTCATGCGCCACGCCGGCGGCCAGTTCGCCCATCGCCGAAAGTCTGGCTTTACGCTGTATCTGTGATTCAAGCTGGTATACCTGGGTTAAATCGCGAAATAAAACAATATAATTGGTTTCTCCGTTTGCATCCTGAAAACTATTTTGGGAAGCAAGCAGGCGTTTTAACCGGCCTTTAACCGGATAGTCTATTTTAACCATCGATTGACCTGATTTACGGATGGTGTTCCAGAATTCTTCCTGAATTATAGAGGGAAGAGCTTTCCCGTAGACCTCTTTTTTGCTTTTCTTAAATAAATTTTCAGCGGCTTTATTAAAGATTCGGATGCCGCTTTTTTCTCCGGCCACAATAATCACATCGCTCACATTTTCAATGATATTCCCGGAATACGTTTCAACGGTTTTATATTCCTGGTGCAGAATCCGGTATCGCTGGCGCAGAAATACATAGGTGAAAAATACCGAACCGAGTATGATCAGGATAAGAGTGATAATCGCCAGACGCCTGACAATACGGTCGTTGATAACGTCCAGTGCATCCAGCGAGAGCCCCAGCCTGAATAATCCCAGTTTTTGTCCGTCGAAAACAAACGGATGGACGGCTTCAAAAACTTCCGTTGAATCAAACAGGGTGATTCTGGTCTCAAAAAGAGAATCACGATAGGCTCTGGTGAGAAAAATACTCTCCGAAAGCGTGCCTAATTCGGACACATTGCCGGAAGCGGCTAAAATGGCGGATGTATCCTGCAGGGCGGCGTAAACAATATTCCGGTTATCTGCGGCAATATTTCTGAGCAAAATGCCGAATCCGCCGTGACGCCTTGCTTCTATTATGGATGTGGCTTCCACGGTAACCAGCACGGCCCGCCTGTTCGCAGCGCTCAGCGCAACGGAATAATAATAATCCGTACCGGCTCGTTCTTTGTAGAAACCGGGGATAAGCGTATCCACATCACCGGTAAAAACAGGGAACAACGCTTCAATAGAATACTGTACCGGATTTGAATCGGCGGGGCTGCGCAGCAACTCACCGTCATCAGGATCGATGATACAGACGGAATATAAGTTATTCTGCTCAGCAATCTGATCCAGGTTTTTCCGGGTTAAGCGATCGCTCTCATACAAGGTTTTAATCATATAAGCCTGATCCAGCGTTTTTTCACGGTGGTATTCGCTCAGATAACTGTCTGTTCGCAATATATTTGCGGAAGCGATAAGCAGGGATTCCAGAAGCGAATGCGACTGGGCTCTCATCAACTGAAACAGGTCTTCTTTGCTTTGCCGCAGTTCAAGCAGGGCACTGGCCACCATCAGTACGGCCAGAAAAAGGTAAATTAGCAATAATCCTTTGCCGGATTGAAGCGCATCAAGTTTTTTTCGGGTATTATTTTTATCCATACGGACCGGCATAAAACTTAATACTTTCTGTTTACCGTCTAAAAACCGATTTCATAAGCAGGTTTTGTTTGTAATCTATGCCAAACCTGCCGGATTTGACGCGGTTATTTTCTACCCGGAATCGGATGGGCAATTTTAGCCGCAGCGTTTTTATAATTAAAAGGTTTATAAAACGGATTTTCCTTATTATGGCAGGTAATACAAACTTTTTCAACCGGTTCAATTAATCCGTTGGCCAGCGCTTTTTCTTTGTTTTTCATGATCGCATTTGTTTTATAATGACTGCCCGGGCCATGGCAGGATTCGCAGGAAACGCCTTCAGCTAATTCAAGTGTGGTCTGTTTGTCGATTAATTCTTTATCCACAGCCGCCGCCGTTGCATGACATTTTAGACATTTTGCTTCTTTGGCCGGATCTTTTATCCCGTTTTCCTTAGCGTATTTCAGGGATGCTTCATTGCTTAAACTTTTCAGCGCGTTGGCATGAGGTCCCTGCGACCATATTTCATATTGTTTGCCGATTTTTTTGGTATTATGACAGGTTTTGCATTTTTTAGCGCCGACGTATTTAAAAGGACTTTCCGCATTTAATACTAAGAGAAAACCTAATAGTGAGAAACACATGAGGATAAGAATTATTCTTTTAGTCATTTCGTTCTCCAGATAATTAACCTGGTTTAAAATAACCATGTATCCGGCAACTGGCAAATTAAAATCATATATTTGGCGTTACAGGAATAATCTTTTTATGGTTAAGGACCAGGATAACTGAATTGCGTAAACTATTCCGGCAAAGGAACCGTCCAATGAAAAATATTAGCTCATAATGTCATAAATTTACATAAAAATCAATTAATATTAGTGTTGCAAGTTTTTTATTAAAGTCATAGTTTTATAAAGCTAAATTCAGGAAAAATCACCGTTGAAAAAAATGATAAATTCGAATAAATCCAGTTGGAAATTCACTAAACCAAATTCCATATTCTCGGGATTAAACTTCCAGTTTGTATTTTATTTTCTGATGTTTTCCTACGTCCCGTTGCTGTTTTTCAGCATTTTAGGTTATGTATTGCATCGGGAGATTATTCGTAATGCCCACCAGCAGTATCTTGACCAGATCGGGGAATTATCCGCCCGGAATATAAAAACGTATCAGGTATATCAAAAAGCGGATATGCAAAAATTATACAGGTTTTATACATCGGTTTCGAAGGATACCCAGTCACTGAAAACGGTTTTTAATGATTTCCTTTCCAAATTTCATAGCATTTCGTTAATACATAAAAACAATCCGGTTTTTAGCTTCGGAAAATCAGCTATAGCCGATTTATCAATCGGTTTGAATCACAAAAACATCATCAGCCGGAAGTACCTGGCCATAAGTTATAAGTCCGATGAAGAAAACGGGGTGATCGGTCTGGTGGATTCCTGCGGAATAAAGGAAATTTTACCCGCTATTTCAAATATTGATATAATCCGGCTAAGGGAGAAAAACGATATTTTCAATCTGTGTATACCATCCTTTTCCGGTAATGCAAAAGCTTCGCATCGGGGTTACCTGACTTCGGAAGTTGCCATAGGACCATCTTTAAATATTGTTATCCAGCGATCCGAAAACCAGCTTTACAATGAGTTGCGTAATTTTTTATACAAGATCATTATTGCCGATTTGTTCATCGGACTGTTTATACTCCTCTTAGTCATGGTTTTATCAAAAAAAATAACCAACCCGATCAGAATTCTTCTGGATGCGGCGCAGAAAATAGGTAAGGGGGATTTATCCCAGCCTGTTAAAGTCAATAGTAAAAACGAAATTAAAATATTAGCCGATGAGTTCGAAATAATGCGGCAGAAACTGAATAAATCCTATACGGGTCTGGAACTGATTATTGATGAAAGGACCGAAGCCCTGCGGGAAGCGCAATTCCAGATTTCTCACCAGGAGAAGATGGCCAGTCTGGGATTGTTAGCCGCCGGCGTTGCCCACGAAATAGGCAATCCGTTAACAAGTATTTCATCCATGGCCCAGCTGATAAAAAGGAAGATCAAGGACCAGCAGTTTATCGAATACCTGAATACCATACTTAAAAATATCGAACGGATATCAAAAATTGTAAGGGAATTGGTTGATTTCGCCAGGCCATCCAATTATGAGTCTTCCTTTGTTGATATGAATGATATTATAAGAAATGCGGTTAGTATTGTTAAATATGATAAACGGGCCAAATATATCTTTATTAAAATGGATTTGGATCCCGATATTCCGCCGATATTCCTGGTATCAGACCAGTTATTACAGGTATTCTTAAATATTCTGATTAATGCTGTCGATGCGTTGAAAAATGAGGATGATAATATTATTATCAGATCTTTTAAAACCGAAGAAAATTTTATTGTTGAAATAGAAGACACCGGGACGGGTATTCCAAAAGAGAACCTTTCAAAGATCTTTGAGCCTTTTTTTACCACCAAAAAAATGGGCAAGGGCACCGGACTCGGGTTGTCGGTAAGTTACGGAATCATTAAAAATCTGGACGGTTCAATCGATGTAAAAAGTGAACCGGGCATGGGAAGCGTTTTTAAGATATCGCTGCCCGTGAAATTAGCGGAGAAATCTAATGAAGGCTAATATATTAATCGTGGATGATGAAAGAACCATACGCGAATCGCTGGAAACGGTTTTAACCGACGAAGGATATTCTGTGCAGACGGCTTCAAACGGGAATGAAGCGCTGGCACTGGTCAGGGAAATTGATTTCGATGTCCTGATAAGCGATTTAAAAATGCCTGAAATGGGAGGGCTGGAATTATTACAGCAATGCCAGAAGATATGTCCGCAGACGGCGATGATTATTATAACCGCGTATGGCAGCCTGGAATCCGCCATAGAAGCGCTGAGACTGGGCGCATACGATTATGTGCTGAAACCGTTCGATTTCGAGCATATTCTGCTTAAAATCAACCGGATTATTAAACATCATGAGCTGGTGCTGGAAAACCAGCTTTTGCGCAACCAGTTAAACGAAACCTATGATTTTGATAATATCATCGGGCAAAGCGAGGAAATGAAACAGGTTTTTAACCTGATTGAAAAAGTCGCCCGAACCCGGGGAAATGTGCTGATTACAGGCAAAAGCGGCACCGGCAAGGAGTTGGTGGCCAGGGCAATTCATCACAACAGCGACCGGAAAGATAAACCTTTTGTGCCGATAAACTGCGGGGCAATTGTGGATACTTTGATGGAAAGTGAATTTTTCGGTCATAAGAAGGGATCGTTTACCGGCGCTGTACGAGATAAGGACGGACATTTTAAAATGGCCAACGGCGGTACCTTATTTCTAGATGAAGTCGGCGATATTCCTCTTCATCTGCAGGTAAAACTTCTGCGGGCCATTGAGGAATCTGAAATTTTGCCGGTTGGCGGAACGACCCCCATCCAAATTGACGTAAGAATAATCGCGGCCACCAATAAGAATCTGCTCGAAGAAATGGAAAAAGGCAACTTCCGCGATGATCTTTATTATCGTCTTAATGTAGTGGAAATCAAACTGCCTTCACTGAATGAACGGCGCGAAGACATACCTCTTTTAGTCAGGCATTTTATCGATAAATATAACCGGGCGTTAAACCGTAAAATTATAAGTACGGATAATGAAACCATGCGCATTTTGATGAACTATTCATGGAAAGGCGGCATCCGGGAGCTTGAGAATGTCATTGAGCGGGCGCTGATTTTATGCGAGGATGATTATATAACGCGGCGCGATCTGCCGCCTAATATGATGGATCTGGAACCGGGTGAGGAAATTCCAGACCGTTTAAAAGACGCCACAGCCGTTTTTGAAAAAAAACATATTTCAAAAATATTAAAAATGACTGCCAATAATAAGGAGGAGGCCGCGGAAATATTAGATATCAGTTTATCATCCTTATACAGAAAAATAGATGAATTAAAAATTAAGTAATTCAATTAAACTTTAGGAGGATCATATGATCCGTAAAGAAGATGCGCTCAGATATCATGCTGAGGGCAGAAAAGGAAAAATCGAAGTCGTGTCCACCAAACCCTGCTTAACGCAAAGAGATTTGGGCCTTGCCTACACGCCGGGGGTTGCGGAGCCGTGCAGGGAAATTGAAAAAGATATTCATAAGGTTTATGATTACACGGCCAAAGGAAATCTGGTTGCGGTGGTTTCCAATGGCACCGCCGTCTTAGGTCTCGGGGATATCGGGGCGGAAGCCGGAAAGCCGGTTATGGAAGGAAAAGGCGTATTGTTCAAACGCTTTGCGGATATTGATGTATTTGATATCGAACTGAATTCGAAGGATCCGGAAGCGATAGTGAAAACCGTAAAAATGCTGGAGCCTACATTTGGCGGCATAAACCTGGAAGATATAAAAGCCCCGGAATGCTTTTACATCGAAGAAAAACTAAAGGAATCGATGGACATACCTGTTTTTCACGATGATCAGCACGGCACGGCTATTATATCCGGAGCGGCTTTGCTTAATGCTCTCGAACTGCAGAATAAAAAAATTGATAAAATTAAAGTCGTGTTCAGCGGAGCCGGAGCAGCGGGAATTGCCTGTGCTAATCTTTATCTTAATCTTGGCGTTAAAAAAGAAAACTTATATATGGTTGATTCCAAGGGCCTGATTTATAAAGGACGCAAGGAAGGAATGAATCCATATAAAGAAAAACTGGCCAATGGTAATAGTCCGAAGACCCTTAATGACCTGATGGAAGGCGCGGATGTTTTCGCCGGTGTCTCGGTGGCCGGCATGGTTACCAAAGAAATGGTTAAAAAAATGGCGAATAAACCGATCATCATGGCTATGGCAAATCCCGATCCGGAAATCACTTATCCGGAAGCCATAAGCGTACGTGATGATATTATCATGGCCACAGGCCGCTCCGATTATCCGAACCAGGTAAATAATGTTTTAGGTTTTCCGTTTATTTTCCGCGGCGCCCTGGATGTCCAGGCAAAAACGATCAATATGGAAATGAAAATTGCTGCCGTGAAAGCTCTGGCCGATTTAGCCAAAGAAGATGTACCGGATTCGGTTATCAAGGCTTATGGCGGCGAACCGATCCATTTCGGCAAAGAATATATCATTCCCAAACCTTTTGATCCGCGCGTATTAACATGGGAAGCCTTAGCGGTTGCCAAAGCTGCCGTTGAAACAGGAGTGGCGCGTAAACCGATTACCGACTGGGAAGCTTATAAAAACAGCCTGGAAAACCGGCTCGGAAAATCTCATGAAATTATGCGGCCGATAATCAACCGGGCTAAAAAAATATATAAGAGACTTGTTCTTCCGGAAGGCGAGGAATTACAGATATTGCGCGCTACGCAGATTCTGCTGGATGATCAGATCGCTCAGCCCATATTGATCGGCGACAGGAAAAAAATAAACAAAATAGCCCAGGAAAATGACCTGGAAATTAAAGGCGCCGAAATCATCGACATTGAAACTTTTGATAAATTCGATGCTTATGCCCAGGAATTTCATCGTTTGCGCCGTCGCAAAGGCATGACGCTGGCTGCCTGCCGCAGAACGCTGTTTCAGTATCCCAATGCTTTGGGAGTAATGATGGTTAAAATGGGCGATGCCGATGCGCTTTTATCAGGCGTTAACCACTATTACCCGGAAGTTATCAAACCAGCTCTCCAGATTCTGGAAGTGGAAAGAGAAAAGAAAATTGTGGCCGGACTTTATGGTATGGTGTTTAAAAACGAAGTTATTTTCTTTGCCGATACAACCGTAAATATTGATCCTTCGGCGGAAACGCTTTCGGAAATCGCTATCTTATCGGCTGATGCCATTAAACGTACGTTCAATATGGAACCGGCCATTGCCATGTTATCATTCAGCAATTTCGGTTCATCAAGGCATCCTTATTCGGAAAAAGTTACCGAAGCCACCATGCTGGTTAAGAAAAAAAGACCGGATCTAAATATTGATGGCGAGATGCAGGTTGATCTGGCCTTTGATCAGGAACTCAGGCTTAGAAGCTATGATTTCTGCGATCTTAAGGGCCGGCCTAATCTGCTGGTTTTTCCAACATTAGACGCCGGAAATATTGCTTACAAGCTAATGGCCCGGCTAGGTGGCGCGGAAGCAATCGGACCGATTTTAGTCGGTTTGCATAAATCCGTGCATGTGTTGCAGCGTAACTGTGATGTGGATACAATAGTGAGAATGAGCGCCATTGCCGCTATCGACGCTTGATTAAAAGGGAAAATATGCAGGGTTTAGGATTTTTTATTCTTTGCTTGTTTTTTGATGATTGATATGTTATCATAATCATGAAATAGAATTCCTGTTGATTGTTATAGTTGAAGGAAACGGATTAATTATAACAAATAGGAGTTAAAAATGGAAACACAAGTAAAAAAATCATTGATTAATTGCATGTCCGATCTGCTTCCTGTTCTTGATGATATGAACAGGATTAAAAGCAGTGAAAGAACCCTGCATAATATCGTAAACATGCTGACCACCGATTTGAATTGTAAAACCTGCGCTGTTATCCAGATAAATCCGGATACAGATTTGCTGGAAATCAGAAATTCGAAAAATCTGTCCTGGATGTTCTGTAAAAATTTCCACAGGAGAATCGAAGGTCCGATGCTGCTTGAACTAATCCTGAAAGGCCGTGAAGTCTATATTCCGGATAAGAAATTTGCATCTTCTTATGCGTTGGAGTTTCAGTTGGAAAATGACTTTGTCAGCAGTTATTGCCTGCAGCTCATCGCCAATCAGAAACCACTTGGACTGCTGTATGTCGACAGCGATAAAGTTGATGCTTTTCCTCCTGAATCGAGACTTATGCTTCAGCTTTATGCCAAATTGATCAGCATGGTTCTTTTCGTGGAAAGCATAACCAAGCGTCTTGAAAAACTTGACGCTTCCGATGAAGAAACCGGCGCTCTGCGTTTTGAGCATTTCTATCCGAAGCTCAGTGATATGTTTGAGCGCAGTAAGCGGCTGGAAGAAAAGATGACGGTTATTCTGGTTGATGTGGAAAAATACGCTAAGATCGTAAAAATACACGGGATAAACGCGGCAATTGAAATTCTTAAAGATATGGTATCTCTCATTCAAAGGAGTCTGCGCAAATACGACGGCATTTGTCGTTATGGCGCCGATGAATTTCTGATTGCCTTGCCGGGGACGTCTGTTGAACAGGCATCTAAAGCGGCGGGAAAAATATATAAGCTGATGGAGAATAAAAAATATACTAAAAATGATCTGGTGATAAATACGTATGCCGGCATGGCAAATTATCCCGATAATGCGGATACATTAGATGGCCTGTTAACGGCGGTGAGGACAGCTTTATTTGTAGCAAAAAGAAGAGGAAGTATCAACAAGGTAACAGTTATTCCGGATAAATTTGAATAATTGACAGGGATATCCAATGCTAAAAAACTTTAAACAGCTTGTTCAGCATCTTTCAAAAAGTAAAAAAAATCGTGTTGTGGTGGCAATGGCTCAGGATGCCGATGTATTAAATGCGCTTAATACCGCTCTGACCGCCGGCATTGCGGATGCCATACTGGTCGGCGCAAAGAAAAAAATTGTAAAAATTGCGGCGGATAACCGGATTAACCTGAAAAATTATGAACTGATTGATATTGATGATGAAATTTCTGCCATAAGAGAAGCGGTGAAGATTGTAAAAAGGGGAGACGCTCAGGTACTGATGAAAGGCATTTGTAGTACCGCAAATTTTCTGAAAGGTATTCTGGATAAGGAAAACGGTCTCAGATCGGCTCAGGTGCTTTCCCATTTAGCCGTTTTCGAAAGTCCGAATTATCATAAACTGTTATTTATGTCCGATGCGGCTATGAATACCCAGCCGGATCTGAAGGATAAAATATCGATTACCGAAAATGCCATCAATGCCGCGCTCTCATTGGGTTATAAAAAACCAAAAGTCGCCATTCTCTCGGCGGTTGAAAAAGTTAATTTTGAGCATATTCCATCTTCCGCAGACGCGGCAATTATCGCGAAAATGGGTGCCCGCGGTCAAATTAAAAATGCCATAATCGACGGGCCGCTGGCGCTGGACAATGCTTTATCTCCTAAAGCCAATGAGGTGAAAGGATTGGTTTCTGAAGTGGGCGGCGACGCCGATATATGTATCGTTCCCAATATTGAGTCCGGTAATATTTTTTATAAGGCATTAACCATTCTTGGTAAAGCCGCCGTTGCCGGAGTCATTTTGGGCGCTTCCGCTCCGGTCGTACTGACTTCAAGAGCGGATTCTGATAATTCTAAATATTTATCGATAGCTACCGCATTATTGATCAGTTCGGGGAAACATGTATTATGAAAAATGATTATATGCCTTATATTCTGGCCGTCAATCCCGGATCGACGACCACAAAAATTTCAATTTATAAGGGTGAAGAAGAACAGTTTACGGAAATAATCACGCATAATATTGAAGATTTATCGCGTTTTAATAGAGCTTCGGATCAGGATATGTTCCGGATGGAACTTGTTCTGGCCCTGTTAAAGATGCAGAAATTTCCGGTTGAACGAATCGAAGCCGTAGTAGGAAGGGGTGGATTGCTAAGGCCGATCGAAGGCGGCACTTATCTTGTAAATCAGCAAATGATAAATGATCTTAAGGAAGGATTATTAGGAGATCATCCATCCAATTGCGGTGGTTTAATCGCTTATGCCATCGGGCAGGCGCTGGGCTGCATGGCGTGTATTGTCGACCCGGTCGTCGTGGATGAATTAAAACCGATAGCCAGAGTGTCGGGTATGCCGTTGATAGAAAGACGGAGCATATTTCATGCTCTTAACCAGAAGGCCATTGCCCGGAAAATCGCCCAGGAATTAAAAAAGCCTTACGGCGAAATAAATGTTATTGTTGCTCATTTGGGAGGCGGAATAACCATTGGCGCCCATCAACAGGGCAGGGTTGTCGATGTCAACAACGGTTTAAATGGCGACGGGCCGTTCAGCCCGGAAAGAAGTGGTTCGGTTCCGATCGGCGATCTTGTTAAAGCCGCATATTCGGGCGCTTATACCTTAAAAGATATGGAAAAACTGGTTACCGGACATGGTGGAATGGTTGCTTATCTGGGTACGAACGATCTGCGGAAAGCGGAAGAAATGATGCTTAACGGGGATGAAAAAGCCGGGTTGATTTACGAAGCCATGGCTTACCAGATTGCCAAGGAAATAGGAGCGGCGGGGGCGGTTCTTTCCGGGAAGGTGAATGCGGTTGCACTAACCGGAGGTCTGGCTAAAAGTGAACGGTTCGTCGATCTTATAAGGGAACGAATTTCTTTTATTGCGCCGGTAATGATTTATCCCGGTGAACAGGAAATGGAAGCGCTTGCTCTGGGCGCTCTTCGTATTTTGAGGGGTGAGGAAAATCTTAAAGAATATTAATTGTATCCTTCGAAAATTCTATTCATCAAATATTCTTAAAAACAGGGAATAAATGACGCATTTACGATGTTATTAATCAGAAATTAATCGGATACCTGATCGGGAAATATATGACGAAGTTTGGACTCGGACATCCATTGATCTCTAATCCGAAAATCAGTGGCTTTTATTTTACAATATTATATAAAAATTTACACCGATATGATAGCCTAGGAAAAAAGGAATAGTTGATGAGGTCAGTAAACGGCAGGATAAGTTTTATCATGATGGTGTTAGAAAAAAGTGAGGTGTAATACATGAATACTATAGAAGTAGAAAATGACTGGTTAAAGCAATTATTGCCAGAAGGTTTTCCTTACCCTACATCAACTTTGATAAGCGGTCCCGGGGGAACGGGAAAGCCGTTAATTGAGTTTGCGTTTGTCGCATCGTGGTTAAAGTCTGGTGGCTCTATTATCGGCGTGCCTTTACAATATCCTACCATCGAATTTGTAAAAACAGTTTTGAACAAACTTTACAATGTGGATCTGAAGGATTATCAAAGCAAAGTGGCTATGATTCAGCTTGATCCGCATATTGACGGACTTGAACCTTTAGAGGATAATATTATAAAAGCAAACATAGTAAAACCAGAAGTATGGAACGAAGCTGTTGAAAAAGCGGATAGCATGATTGAGAAGGGAAATATAGGCACAATGGTTTTTGGATCCGCTCTGAATTTGCTTATTTTCTCTCCCACATATAAAAATAGCGTTGTTGAAAATATAGATAATATACTTAAAAATGACAAAAGTAAAACTTACATCTTTTCCGTAAGCACAACCGTATTTTTAGATGAAATTGAATTATGGGAGAAATCGGCAGACAATTTGATGTTTACAGAGATGGATAAATCAGTAAAACTGCTTTTTAAGATATCCAGGATGAAGGGTGTATCTTTTTCAAAAGAAGAAATCAGCGTCCCGATATCTCAAACTGCGCTTATGGATATTAAAGATATAGCAGAGATAATGCGGAAAAAAACCATACCGGAAATTAAGAGTATTTGAAAGATTTATAATAAAATATAGTTCTTTGTTTATATTTTGGATTTTTTTTCGTGTTAAATTGATAGGATTATTTACAACGCGACAGGTAGATAGAAAGGGAATTTTTATGGCTAAAGTATCCGCGAAAGTAATACAAATCAGCGGTGTAACCTTTAACGGACTAACAGAAAGTAAACACTGGGTAGCAATGGACGGGCCGGAAGAATTTGGCGGATCAGATGGTGCCATCAGACCAAAAGAATTGCTTCTTCTGTCGCTGGCCGGATGTACCGGAAGCGATGTTGCCTCCATATTAACCAAAATGCGCGAGCGCTACACCAGGCTCGAAGTACATTTGGATGGTGAAATGGCTGAAGAACATCCGAAAGTATATACAAGTCTGCATTTAAAATTTAAAATCTGGGGCGATGATTTAAATACTTCAAATATCGAAAAAGCCATATCGCTTTCATCGGGAAAATACTGTTCCGTTACCGCAATGTTAAGGAATAGTGTAAAAATTACGGATTCTTATGAAATAAATCCTGAAGAATAATCATAACCGTTTTGTGATAAAAGAGAAGAGAAATAGAAATCCCAAATTCCAAATCTTAAATTCCAAATTCCAAATCCGGAAAATTACAATCTGTCTAAAAAGGTAAACTCTTCCTCTTCCAATTCATATTCTTCGGGTAAAACCGGCGTAGCGACTGCCGCCGCATGAACCTTTCTCGCTCCGTTTTTAATCAATACCGAAGCGCATTCGTTGATGGTACTGCCTGTGGTGATAAGATCGTCTATCAGCAGAATATGCAGGTTAGCCACAGAAGTGATGCAGGCAAAAGCGTTTGCAACATTTTTCCGGCGCTGCTCGCGCGTCAGTTTTGTCTGGCTTTTTGTGTTGGCGTTACGCATTAAAATCTTTTTAAACGGAATTCCCATGATTTCGGAAACTGCCTGGGCTAGCAGGTAGCTTTGATTGTAACCCCTGTCCCGTTCCCGTGCGGTATTGAGAGGAACTCCGGTAACAAGATCGAAATTTTTACCGGTCAGCAGCTCCAGAAAAGGTTCGGCAAAATAGGTGGCTAAGGTTATACCGTGATTGTATTTTAACTGATGAATGATTGTTTTGAGATTCTGATCATATTGATAGAGTATCGACAAATCGGAGAAATAGCACGTGTCGATCCTTGCAATCTGATCGCGTATTGCTTTTTCCGGAACCGGTTTAAACTCTTTGAAGTGGGATTCACAAAGCAGTTTCCGGTTCTCGGGCAGTTCATTACCGCATATTATGCACAGATTGGGAAATACAAATGAAATCAGATCGTTAATTACTGTTTTAATCATAGGCTTTCCGGCAGATAAGTCTGTAAGGAATTTAAAAAAAATTATCATCCTCACAAATCATTTTAAGCGTATTTATTCTATTTTGGAACAGACGTTGGAAAAAACAGTAAAAAAGCAGCTTTTCAGACGAATAAAATTCACTTCAAACTTAACCTTTTTTTTCTTATCTTCAATGCGGTTATGAATGACTGACAAAACGGAGAACACTGTTGATTATAGAAGAAAGAGCTTATGCCAGAGCCGGATTATTAGGGAATCCTTCCGATGGTTATTTCGGTAAAACGATATCGGTCAGCGTTAAAAATTTCGGCGCCAGGATTTCCCTCTACGAGAGTCCCGAACTGCGTATAGAACTTCCGACCGATGATTCCCATGAATATCCAAATGTATATACCATGATTGAACGCATCAGGCAGCACGGCTATTACGGAGCAGACCGCCTGATCAAAGCGGCCATAAAAAGATTTGTCCTGTATTGCGAAGAAAACGATATTAATCTGGAAAATAAGAATTTTACCATCCGGTATCATTCCAATATTCCGAGACAGGTGGGTCTGGCCGGATCGAGCGCAATCATCACGGCTACCTTCCGGGCCCTTATAAAATTTTATAACATCCAGATTCCTAAAAAAATATTACCCACTTTAATTTTAAACACAGAAACACAGGAACTCGGCATTAATGCCGGATTGCAGGACCGGGTCATACAGGTTTATGAAGGCTGTGTTTATATGGATTTTGAAAAAGCTCATTTACTTGAGAACCATTATGGCCGGTATAAGGAATTAAATCCATCGCTGCTTACTAATTTATATATCGCCTATAAAACCGAATTGAGTAAAATCTCGGGAGTGGTGCTGAATGATATCCGAAGCCGTTATGATAAAGGGGAGAAGCTTGTGATCGATACCCTGAACGAGATTGCCGGGTGTGCCGAAGAAGGATATAAAATTCTTAAATCCGGCCAGACAGAAGGCCTGCATGAATTAATCAACAAAAATTTCGATTTAAGAAGTAAAATAATGAATATCAGCGAAAGCAATATGCAGATGGTTGAAACCGCCCGGGCATGCGGGGCTTCGGCTAAATTTGCCGGTTCGGGCGGATCAATTATAGGCTTGTACAAAAACAATGAAATGCTTACCCGCCTTATTGTTGAAATGAAAAAAATTAATGCCAGAGTCATAAGACCTTATATTTCTTAATATGGAGACCAATAATGATTAGAAAAGCCGTTATTCCCGCCGCCGGATGGGGCACTCGTTTTTTACCTGCAACCAAGGCGCAGCCCAAAGAAATGCTGCCGGTAATCGATACGCCGACCATTCAATATGTTGTTCAGGAAGCGGTTGATTCGGGGATTGAAGATATACTGATCATTTCCGGAAAGGGAAAGCGCGCCATAGAAGATCACTTTGACAGAAACAGGGAATTGGAAGAGATTTTATCCGAGAAAGAAGACAATTACTGGTACCAGGAAATCCGCCGGATCAGTGAAATGGCCAATATACATTATATCCGGCAGAAAGAGCTTAATGGCCTGGGAGATGCCGTAAATCATGCGGCTCAGCATGTTGGTAATGAGCCTTTTGCCGTTTTATTGGGCGACACGATCATCGATTCCATCATTCCGGTAACACAGCAGCTGGTGGATTATTATGAGCAGTATAAACAAACCATAGTGGCCGTTGAAGAAGTTCCGATGGAGAAGGTTTATCGTTATGGAATAATCGGTGGTGAAAAAGTTTCCGAAAACTTCTGGCGGGTTAATGAAATGGTGGAAAAACCGGCCGTGGATAAAAGTCCTTCCAATCTGGCTTTTGCAGGAAGATATATTTTAACCCCGGAAATCTTCAAGGCGATTAAGGATACGAATCGCGGAATTAATAATGAAATTCAGCTGACCGATGCCCTGCGCATATTAAACAAACGCGAAGCAATTTACGCCTGTAATATTCAGGGTAAACGGTATGATATCGGTAATAAACTTGATTATTTGAAAACCATTGTGGATTTTGCCTTAAAACGCCCTGAGTTTAAGGAAGAGTTTATGACGTTTCTCAAAGAAATCATAAAGAAAAATATGTAAATCAAGAATCTCATACTTCATCAGTCCGAACTATGAAATGACATTGATTTTATCGGCCAGGATGCTATGTTAATTGAAATTCACAAAGTTACTTAAACATTGCATCGATTCAAACTCGTACGTTTCAGAAAGCGATTTATCATCTCCTCGGTTAATCTGATAAAACTTTAAAAATATTGGATAATATGGAATTAAAGGCCGGCGAGTATTTGTTTATACCTTTGATTTTATATGTAAAAAAAATTATCTTTCGAACTGTTTTGAAATAAAACGGGAAACCTGTATGAAGTTGTTCAGCGTGATTCTCAGCTATCTGTTACCATTCTTTTATATTGGTCTTATCTATGTTTATTATCTTGTTTTTACGGGAAAATATAAATCGCTGACTTCCAAAACCACCGTTTTTTTGATAATAACCGCCCTAATTCATCTGGCGGAAATAGTCACAAGACAATTGGTTTTAGGCACTATGCCGCTGTCCACCATGCATGATGCGTTTTCATTTTTAGCCTTTTCTATTCTTGTCGTTTATCTTATTATTGAGATCAGCCTTAATAACAAGGCTTCGGGTTTCTTTGTTCTCAGCTTTGCTTTTTTACTGGAATTGATCTCATCATTCAACCTGTCCTGGGAAAAAGAAACCAATGCTTTGCTGACAAATTTTTATTTTACCATACATGCTTCGATGTCCATTATGGGCTACACGGCCTTATCGCTTTCTGCAATTTATGCGCTGATGTATATTTACCAGAACCGGAACCTGAAATTAAAAAGAATAGGCCGGTTATCTTCCCAGTTTCCTGCGCTTACCTATCTGGAGAAGATGAGTATCCGGTCTGTGGTTATTGGTATTATTCTATTGGGATTAGGCATATTCCACGGTCACATCCAGGCTAATCGCACTTTTGGCACTTACTATCCGATAGATATAAAAGTGATTGTAAGCGATTTAATATGGCTTTTTTACCTGGCCGGCTATGTTTTATCAAGAATAATGAGATGGCGCGGCAAATGGATGGCCTGGTTATCGGTATCGGGTTTTGCCTTCCTGATGATCATCGGAGTAATGGTAATGCTTTTCGCGGAATCATTTCACAGGTTCTATTGATTATGACCAATTATATCCCCATCGGCATTATAGGGATTTCTCATAAAACCGCACCCGTTGAAATACGGGACAAGGTAGTGTTGACAGAGGAAGATCAATTCCGGGTATTAAAGGAATACAGGGAAAAAGTAGATGCGGATGGATTACTGGCCATTACAACCTGCAACCGCACGGAAATATACATCAGTGGTGAGAATTTCCATGACAATCTTGATCAGATCAGAATACTGCTGAACCAATTGAAAAAATGCAGTTATTTTACCGATGAAAAGCTGACCTACAAACATATTGGTTTTGATGCCGTTACTCATTTTTTCAGGTTAATTTCCGGAATGGATTCGCAGATTATAGGCGAGCCGCAAATCACCGGACAGGTTAAAGAGGCCTATTGCCGGGCTTTTGAATTAAAGGCAACGGATACCATTATAAATAAAATGTTTGAATACGGTCTTCATGCGGAAAAAATAATTCGGACCGACACGTATCTTTCCGATGGCGCCGTTTCCGTGAGTTTTGCCGGCGTTGAATTAGCCCGGCAGATTTTCAGCGATTTTAACAACAAGACCGCTTTGTTGATTGGCGCCGGTGAAACAGTAGAATTGGCGGCCAGACATTTTATTGATAAAGGTATACAAAACATTCGTATAGCCAATCGCACGGCATCCAGGGCGCAGGAACTGGCAAAAAAACTGAATGGCCAGGCCTTTGCTTTTACACATCTGGAAGAGGCGTTTAATAACGTTGATATTATTATTTCAGCCACGGCCAGTGATGCCTATATCATTACAAAGGAGATTTTAAAGCCGATTTGCGAAAGCAGGAATTACAGACCGTTGTTCATGATTGATCTGGCCATGCCCCGCGATATTGATCCGGAAGTCGAAACGCTGGATGGCGTGTATCTTTACAATCTGGATCATTTGAATAATATCGTCGCGTTAAATCTCGAAAAGCGGAAAAATGAACTGCCGAAAGCCGAGAAAATCATTAATGAATCTTTGGAAGATTTTCGCAAGTGGAATGCGTCTCATTCTATGGGCGCTGTTATCGGCAGATTAAAAAAGCATTTCGAAAATCTGCGCGATGACGAATTTAAACGTCTTAAAAATAAATTACCGGATAACGGGAAGGCCGAAATCGAATACCTTACGCAAAGCATTATTAATAAACTGATTCATCAGCATATAAAAACGCTTAAGAAAAGCGCTTCGAATCCTGAGCGATATCAGGAACAGGTGGATTTTTTATTCGATCTCTATGATATTGATAAGGATTAAACGGATTTATGAAGACGATTAAAATAGGAACGAGAGGCAGCCGGTTAGCGCTTTGGCAGGAAGAGTATATCGAAAAATTGCTCCATGAAAAATATCCAGATATTATAACGGAACGCGTAATTATTAAAACGGAAGGGGATACGGACCAGCGGTCATCGTTAAGCAAAATAGGCGGTCAGGGCGTTTTTACGAAAACCATTGAAAATGCCTTGCTCGGCAATAAAATAGACATGGCGGTGCATAGTTTAAAGGATTTACCTTCCGAAATGACAAAAGGTCTTCAACTGGCAGCTGTGCCTGAAAGGGGGCCGGCAGAAGATGTTCTTATTTCTGCAGACGGTCATACGCTGTCCGATTTACCCCGTAATGCCAGGATTGCCACCGGCAGTATTCGTCGCAAATCCCAGCTTCTGAATCTAAGACCGGATTTGCTTATTACCGATTTAAGAGGAAATATCGAAACAAGATTGTATAAGTTATATAATCAAAACCTGGATGGAATTATAATGGCCAGAGCGGCCATTGTGCGGCTGGAATTAAAGGATATTAATTATGCAATTCTCAGTACCGATGATATGATTCCGGCTGTAGGCCAGGGAGCCATCGGCGTGCAAATCAGAGAAGATGATAAAGAAACAATGAGCCTGGTTGAGGAAATTAATCATTTGAACACCTTGAGGGAGATTACCTCCGAACGGGCTTTGTTAAACGAACTGGACAGCGGATGCCGGTTTCCCATTGGCGGATTTGCAAAGATTACAGGCGATAGACTGGTTTTAAATGGATTTATAGGCAGTGAAGACGGTAAAACAATTTACAAAGAGACTATATCCGGCATGGCTGAACAGGCGGAAGAGTTAGGCAGAAAACTGGCACAAAAATTTAAAGGATTAGGCGCAGATCAATTATTGATTAAATAAAACCGAAAAACAGATGCAAATTGAATAGAAAGCTTTAAGTAATTTAAAGTTTAAAATTAGATTTGAATAATGATTAACAATGCCTTAAAAAATAAAACAGTACTCATAACCCGGGATATGAATCAATCCGAAGAATTAATCAGAAGGATACGGGAATCTGGCGGTGAACCGGTTTCCTTCCCCGTGATTCGTATCGGTGATCCCGAAAACTGGGAAGCATGCGATCTGGCTCTTAAACATATAAAAGACTATGACTGGATCATCTTCTCCAGCGAGAATGCCGTCCGTTTTTTTATAAACAGAGCCAGAGCGATTGATGTAGAGATAATTCCGCCTAAAATTGCCGTGGTAGGAGAAAAAACAAAGCAGGCGCTGGAATCAGTTGGTTTAAAAGAAGATTTAATGCCCCTGGAATATACCGCTAAAGGCATGCTGGAAGCCTTTAAAGCTATTGATATACACAATAAGAAAGTATTGATACCGACTTCCGATATTGCCAGGGAAGAATTAATAACCGGCCTTGAAAAGCGCGGCGCAAATATATGCAAAGTCTGTGTGTACAGAACCTTATGCAATACAGAAGATTCATTGGGTAAAGCTATAAAAAATCTGGAAAATACTATGATTGACGCTGTTTTATTTTACAGCCCTTCGGCGGTACAATGTTTTTATCGGCTGGCCGGAGATGATATAGTAAAGAAACTAATCAGACAGAATACGGTTATTGCTTCGATCGGGCCGACAACTGCTAAAGCTATTCGCAATTACGGATGGCCGGTAAACATTATTCCCGAAAAAAGTTCGGATGAAAGCATGATAGAGGCTTTAGCCCGGTATTTTAAACAAAACTCAGAAGTGGAAGCGGGCAAATGACGGAACAGGCTTATTTATATACAGACACTATTTTTAAGAAACCTGTGCCGCGCACACCGGTGTGGATTATGCGCCAGGCCGGTCGTTATTTACCTGAATACAAAAAAGTACGCGATAACTATGATTTTTTAACCGTTTGTAAAACGCCTGAACTTGCTGCGGAAGTTACCCTGCAGCCTATCCGCCGATTCGGTTTTGACGCTGCAATCCTGTTTTCCGATATCCTGGTTGTACCGGAAGCGCTGGGGCAAAAGCTGGAGTTTCTCGAAAACCATGGCCCAAGACTAAGTCCGCAAATTCTTTCGGAAACTGAAGTGCAAAATCTGGATGATAACAATCTTGAAGAACGTTTGAGTTATGTGGAAAAAACCGTTTCACTTTTGCGCAGGGAATTACCGGTGAACACGCCTTTAATCGGATTCAGCGGATCGCCTTTTACCCTTGCGGTTTATATGATTGAAGGGAAACCGACCCGGAATTTCAAATATATAAAATCGATAATTTACAAAGAACCCGCTCTTCTGATAAATCTTTTGGATAAACTATCCGAAGCAGTTACCCGCTATCTGATTATGCAGATTAAAGCCGGCGCACAGGCGATACAGATATTCGATACCTGGGGGGGCATTTTACCCATACACTTGTTTGAGAAATTCTCCGCTGACTATATGAAAAGAATTGTCGGGAAGATTAAGGCATTTAATGTACCGGTAACATTATTCAGTCGCGGCGGCATTAGTCTGCTGAAAAAACTCAGGGACAGCGGCGCCGATATGTTAGGCGTTGACTGGTTAACGGATATAGCTGAAGCGAGAAAAGAAGCGGGCGATATAGCCGCTTTACAGGGTAATCTTGATCCGGCTACCTTGTATGGAAGTAAGGAAATTATCAGCGGGGAAATCGACAGGATTCTAAATGCTTTTGGCAGGGAAAGCGGGCATGTTTTCAATCTGGGGCACGGCATTCTGCCTGATACGCCGGTTGATAATGTATCTTTTTTAGTCGATTATGTTTGGGAAAAAAGCACAGCGATCAGAAATCCATAATCAGTAAAGGTGAAAATGAAATTTGACCATAAAATAGCCGTAGATATTGATCTGCTGAAAAAATATGACCGACCCGGTCCGCGTTATACAAGTTATCCCACAGCGCCTTATTTTCATGATAGCATCGGCACCGAAGATTATGCAAAGCATCTGCAGCGGGATAATCAGTTAAAAAGCGATGAGGATTTATCGCTTTACTTCCATCTGCCGTTTTGCGATACGCTGTGTTATTTCTGCGGCTGTAATATGATGGTCACCCGGGATCGCAGTAAAATCGATATGTATATTGACTATCTGAAAAAAGAAATAATTTTGCTGAAAAAACATCTGAATCCCGGACGCAAAGTCATACAACTCCATTGGGGCGGCGGAACGCCTACGCATCTTGATCCCGGTCAGATTCGTCGCCTGGGAAACGTCATCCATGATTATTTTGATTTTACGGAAAATGCCGAAGTAAGCGTGGAAATTGATCCCCGCGAACTGACTAAAGATCATCTGATCGCATTAAGGGATATGGGATTTAATCGCTGCAGTATGGGCGTGCAGGATTTTAATGAAAAAGTTCAGAAAGCGGTTAACCGTATTCAGCCCGAACCTTTGACCAGGAAAACAATAGAATGGGCCAGAGCATTGAATTTTGAAAGCCTTAATCTGGATTTGATGTATGGTTTACCACACCAGAACGTAAACACGTTTGAAGAAACTCTCGATAAAATAATCCGTTTGAATCCCGACCGGCTGGCTGTTTTTAATTATGCCCATTTACCGAAAATGTTTAAACATCAAAGACTGATTAAAGAGGAGTGGCTGCCCGGACCCGATGTTAAACTGGAATTATTGAAACTGAGCATAGAAAAACTGACTTCCAATGGTTATGTGTACATTGGCATGGATCATTTTGCCAAACCCGGCGATGAATTAACCCGAGCCATGGAAGAAGGCACGCTTTACCGTAACTTCCAGGGGTATTCCACGCATGCCGGTTTAAACTTGATAGCCATTGGAATTACCAGCATAAGTATGCTGTCCCGTTTATATGTGCAAAATTTAAAAAAACTGCCGGACTATTATCAGGTGTTAAATGATGGTAAATTACCGGTTTCAAAAGGCATAGAACTAAATGAGGATGATATTTTACGCCGCGAAGTAATTACGCAACTCATGTGCAATTTTTATCTGGACAAAAATAAAATTAACCGCAAATATGCCATTGATTTTGATGATTATTTTGACGATGTCTTGCATCAATTGGCGGCATTTCAGGAGGACGACCTGATTAAACTCAGTAAGGATGAATTGCGCGTAACGCCGTCCGGACGTCTTTTAATACGTAATATCGCCATGTGTTTTGATTATTATCTGAACAGAAAAGAAACGGAAAAACCACAATTTTCAAGAACGGTTTAAAATGAGAACAGCTGTAATCATCTCCAATATGGGCGGCCCTGATTCATTGGAAGCGGTAGAGCCTTATCTTTTTAATATTTTTAATGATCCGGATATCATTGATATTCCTTTTCCCGGATTTATACGGAAGCGG
>RQOG01000059.1 GCA_003854985.1 Calditrichota bacterium | reverse complement strand
CCTTTTTTTATCCTCATTCAAATTCAATCTTTGCCGCTATATAACGAAAAAAAGTCAAATTTATTCCAAGAATAAAGTAAAAATCCGGAACGGATTATTCTTTAGCGGATATTTTGCCCCGCACGCCTTCTATTTTAATAAGTTCTGTGGTTAATGAACCTATGGCTATTTTGGTTTTCATTTGAACCGGTATCTTTTTATCATCATCAGTCAACCAGATTTTAAGCCTGCCATCCTGCTTAAAAATACCTTCTCCTTTTAAAAGAGGCTCAACAACAATGCACCTGAATTCACCTGCCTCCACATCGATAGTCTCTTTTTTATAAACTTTAATTTCCAGATCGTATACTTTATCTTTTTCATGGTTGGAAATATAAACCGATTTACCCACCTGAAGATCAAGATTTCTTACATAATAAAATGACGACAAAATATCGTTTATAAAAGGCGGCACCGTCATATCCTTTTGTTTGCGATCGCGTATGTTTAAGTCCGAGTCCTCATATCGGATAAATTCCAGAACAGCCAGGGAATCTTCCTGATAATAATCAACAAACTGATCAACATAATAATCGCCTTCTCTTAGTTTCTTCTCAAAACGTAAAGAATAGAAACCATCCACCGCCACAAATGAATTCACTTCATCGCGTACCTTGTAAAAGGCGTCGAAAAAGGGTACGCTGCTGGCCGTAGTCTGAAGATGATAGACTTCCCGTCCCCGGAGCCTGGTCTTCTTCATCACTTTCATTTCGGCATTCCCGGCTTTGATAAAACCATATCTTATTTTGAAGATCAGTTTTTCACCTATGTCAAAAGCTGTTACATTGAGTTTAGGAGGAATTAATTCAGGCTTCTTTTTAATAATTACCGTATCAATCGCTATCGTATCTTTCTGCATTGTTAATAAGGATTCGCCCGGCGCCACCGCAAGACTATCGTCAGAGATAACCTGAGCTGCAAGCGTTGAAAAGCCAAATAAAAAAATCAACACAAAAGAAGGAATAAAATGGCGGTATGGATTCATTGTTAACCTCACCGATAATTGATTTAATGACAATAAACAGACAGATTATTGTTTAACATTGATTTGTAATATTTCTTATATTGATTTTTCAAATTTACTCGTAAGTTAAACAGGAGGTTCCATTAATGAAAGGGTTTATAAAAATAATTATGATAACGTCATTGTTTTTTTCCTGTTCCCAAAAGGACGATAATCCATTCTTCCAAGCTTATAATACACCTTTTGAAACACCGGATTTTAACAAAATCAAAGAAACGCATTTTCTGCCTGCTTTCGAAACAGGCATTGCAGAAAAGAAAAAGGAAATTGAGGAAATCTGCAATAATACAGCTTCCCCGTCTTTTGAAAACACAATTGAAGCCCTGGAATCTACCGGAGAATTACTGTCCAGAGTCAGCAGTGTATTTTATAATCTTACTTCGGCCAATACCAACGATACCCTGCAGGAAATTTCCAAAACCATAGCGCCGAAATTATCCAACCTGCGCGATGAGATATTAATGAATGAAGTACTGTTTCAACGTGTCGCCTTGGTCTATGATGATAAAGACAATTTAAATTTAACTTCAGAAAAAATGCGCCTATTAGACGAAACTTATAAAAGTTTTATCCGGGGCGGCGCCCATTTAAGTGCCGAAGACAAAGAAAAATTACGGAAAATCAACGAAGAGCTGTCTGTCTTATCCATCCGTTTTGGAGAAAACGTTCTCAAAGAAAATAATCGCTTTAAAATGATAATCGACAAGCCGGATGATCTGGAAGGATTACCCGAATCGGCAATTAATGCCGCCGCCCAGGCGGCTGAGCAGGAAGGTCTGAAAGGAAAATGGGTTTTTACGATTCATAAACCGAGTTTAATTCCATTTCTTCAGTATTCCGCCAAACGCGATCTAAGGGAAAAGATTTTTAAGGCTTATATCGAAAAAGGAAATAACAATGATGACTATGATAACAAAAAAATTCTTTCCAGGCAGGCTGCCTTACGGGTTGAAAAAGCTAATCTTTTAGGCTATAAGACACATGCAGATTTTATTCTTGAAGAAAATATGGCCAAAACGCCGGATAAGGTCTATGAGTTTCTGGATAAAATATGGAAACCGGCCTTGTTAAAGGCAAAAGAAGAAGCCAAAGCCTTACAGGAAATGATTGACAAAGAAGATAAAAATTTTAAGCTGCAGCCCTGGGACTGGTGGTATTATGCCGAAAAAATCCGTAAAGAAAAATATAATATTGATGATGAACTTCTAAGGCCTTTCTTCAAACTTGAAAATGTTCGTAACGGCGCTTTTGATGTGGCAAATAAACTATATGGCATTACGTTTACCGAACGTCATGATATACCCAGATATCATGAAGAAGTATTAACCTTTGAAGTGAATGAAGCGGATGGTTCGCACATCGGGATTCTTTATGTGGATTATCATCCCCGACCGGGTAAAAGAGGCGGCGCCTGGATGAATAATTATCGCGAGCAGTATTATAAAGGGGATATTGAAATCAGGCCGATTATTTGCAATGTATGCAATTTTTCCCGTCCCACAGGGGATAAACCGGCTTTATTAAGTCTGGAAGAAGTCGAAACACTCTTTCATGAATTCGGTCATGCTCTGCATGGTCTTCTTGCAATGGGGCGCTATAAATCCCTTACCGGCACCAACGTACCAAGGGATTTCGTAGAACTACCTTCCCAGATCATGGAAAACTGGGCAACCGATCCGGAAGTTATAAAATCATACGCACTGCATTATCAAACCGGCCAGCCGATTCCGTATGAATATATCGATAAAATTCAGAAAGCCCGTTATTTTAACCAGGGTTTTATCACAGTGGAATATATGGCCGCGGCTTATCTGGATATGGATTGGCATACCCTTACTGATTCTGAAAAACGGGATGCGCTGGATTTTGAGAATAAAAGTCTGGCAGGAATCGGCCTGATTCCGGAAATTGTAGTTCGGTACCGCAGTCCTTATTTTCAGCATATTTTTTCCGGCGGTTATTCTGCCGGTTATTACAGCTACATCTGGGCGGAAGTATTGGATGCGGACGCCTTTGAGGCTTTTAAAGAAAAAGGATTATTCGATAAGGAAACAGCCACAGCGTTCAGAGAACATGTTCTCTCCGCTGGTTATAGCGACGATCCAATGGAAATGTATAAACGCTTTCGGGGTAAGGAGCCGGATATCAAGGCGCTTTTAAGAAATCGCGGACTTTTTTAAAATTAAAAGCCGGAGGTCAACGGATTTCCGGCTTTTTTATGGATTTCATATCAATTAGTCTGGTTTTATTTCAGTTCAACCAATGAATTCAGATAATACTCCAGGGCGGTATATCCATCGCCCTGTAAATATTTGTTCCTGTCCTCCGGATTATGTTTATCAAGCCCATTTTTATCTTCCCAATCATCCGGCATACCATCATGATCCGAATCAACCGGGGGTTCAGTTGAATCTAATACCGGCCATCCGCCGACGTCCTGCTGACTGTCGATGATGCCTGAATGTTCTCCCCATTTACCTCCATAGGTCGCCGAACCTGTTTTAACTTCCATAACTATCCGTTCATCTACCGTATCGCGTTTGGGTAAAACGGCCCCGCAATATTTTAAAACCAATTCAAATGCGCACTCCGCATTTTGGGTCTGCGGCCCGGGAACCATAAAAGGTTTTTCCATTCTTTGAGCCATTATCTTTTCTAATGGTTGTACGCCTCCCTTCCAGTTATCCGCTGTTATATCCGGAAATTCGTACACATAATTGCCGTCGATATACCATTTGCCCAAATTATTCCAGGGTTGTACAATGCGGTTTTTATGTTTACTCGCCGGACCTGCTTTGTAATAATTGGCGATGATATTATGCTGACCTCCTTCGCCGCCATACGCACTGTTTTCCCCCCAGTTATAAATTACATTATTCCTGAAATCAACCATTTCGCGGTCGGGCTGACCATGATAACGGCTGCCGTTGAATCTGGGATTTCTGGATGCATTATGGGCAATTAAATTATGATGAAAAGAAACGCTCTTCCCGCCCCATATGCCGCCATAACCATGTTTGCCCTTGTGATGATAAGAATCATGAAGACTTTCGCTTATCATGCACCATTGAACCGTTGCCTTTTCGTTATCATAAAAGGAGGCGTTTTCATCAATTCCCCAGCTCATGGAACAATGATCGATAATGATGTTTTTTCTTCCGGTAATACTTAAAGCATCTTCAGGTAGTTTGTTAATATCTCCCAGCCGGAATCGAAGAAATCTGATGATTACATTATCGGCTTCAATATCCGTCGGGTAATCGCGAAGGCATATTCCATCGCCGGGCGCGGTTTGTCCTGCAATGGTAAGACTGTCATTTTTGATTTCAAGTGGAGATTTTAATATAATATTTCCGGAAATTTTAAAAATTATGGTTCGCGGCCCTTTAGTCTCGATTGCCGCTCTAAAACTGCCGGGACCATCATCTTTGAGATTAGTTACTTCAATAACCGCTCCGCCGCGCCCCCCGCTGGTTTGAGCGCCAAATCCTTCGGCGCCCGGAAATGCAGCAGGCTGAGAATAGACAGAATAAATAAACAAACTTATAAACAAAAATAGTATAAAAGATATCAACTTATAATAGCCATTCATTATGGAAATGCACCGTTAATAATAACATTTTTCATTTTTAGGTTATTATAATGATTCAAAACGCTGCCTTCAAGCGCATCTTCAAAAACAGAGTCGGTAATAATTAAATTTTCAATAGGAGATCGTTCATATCCCTGTAAGTGAATGGCATATTTACTTTTTTTACTACGGATATTCGTTACAAAAATATTCCGGACGACCGGGGTGAAACTTCCCGCATCGCCTTCGCCGTATAAAAAATTAACTTTAATGACGGCGTCGCTGACTTCGCCGATAATACAATTGCGCATATAGATATTTTCGACTATTCCCCCGCGCATGGAATTTGTTTTAATTCTCAGAGCCCTGTCCAGATTCGGACTGTCCATCAGGCAGTCTTCGATATAGATATTGCGAATGTTTCCCGAAACTTCACTACCAATGACCACGCCGCCATGACCATCCTTCATGGTGCAATTTTGCACGACAATATTTTCGCTGGGAACATTAATTCTGCGACCGTCGGCATTTCTGCCGGATTTTATGGCGATACAATCATCGCCCGTATCAAAATAACAATTTTTAATCAAAACATTCCTGGAAGACTCCGGATTGCAACCGTCGTTGTTGGGCCCGTGACTAATGACCCGGATATTTTGGATAGTTACATTTTCACTTAAAACAGGATGAACCACCCACATGGGCGATCTTTTAATCGTAACGCTATCTATAAGGATGTTTTTACATTTATAGAATTGAATAAAGTTTGTTCTAAGATAATATCCATCGCCAAAGACTCTTTCTTCAACCGGAATATTCTGCTCAGGCATTTTATACAACAATTCCGTATGATCATTGCCGTTGACCATTCCGCTCTGCCAGCCGTATTCCGATCTTCCCTTCCAAATCCACCAGTTATCGGTTCCGGCATTACCGTCTATGGTCCCACTGCCGGTGACGGCGATATTTTCCTGTTCATAGGCATAAATAAACGGCGAATAATTATAGCACTCTATCCCTTCGAATCGCGTAAAAACAACGGGTAAAAAACGCTTTACATCTTTCATAAAAAGAACAACAGCCGATTTACTGACGTATAAATTGACATTACTTTTTAAGTGGATGGCGCCGGTTAAATAAGTTCCATTGGGAATAACAACTTTACCTCCCCCGGCTTCGCTGCATGCATTAATAGCTTTCCGAAATGCTTCTGTGCAATCGAAATTCCCATTACCGATGGCGCCATAATCCGTGATATCAAATTCTTTATTATTAAATGTCGGCGCTTTAATTTCATTTAAAATGGCTGGCAGTTTTTGCCAGCCATTTGTCTCAGCGGTAAAGGAGGAGCATGAGATTAAATTAAGGCTTATGCCAAGTATAATACCGTATTTTATTATCTGTTGAATTATATTGTTATTAGAAGTCATCTATCAATCCGGAATTAACTCTTTTAAAACATGTTTTTTAAAAGAGGCGTGAGCCGAAAGCCCCACGCCTCCTGCTGATTTGTATATGTCCCGGTGTTATTTCATCAAAACCATTTTTTTCGTCTGGGTAAAATCACTTGTCTTTAATTTGTAAAAATAAACGCCTGATGCCAGGTTGCCGGCTTTCCAGTTGACCGAATGAACGCCTTTGTTCATTTTGCCATTGACCAACACAGCTACTTTCTGGCCGGCAACGTTATAGATAACCAGACTTACCTGACCTGCATTCTTAAGTTCAAACTCAATCTTTGTTTCCGGATTGAACGGATTGGGATAGTTCTGTTCCAGCCTGAATGAATTAACTGTTTTACTATGAGTATGATTATCTTCAATAGCTGTAATCCATTCATCATATTTTTCAGGGAACCAATTCAAATCGCCAACAGGAAATCCTCCCTGGGCTCCTGTATATGCAGCTGCTGAGATTGAATAAGAAGCATCCAGAGTATCACGATAATATTCAATCATGCGCCGGTCATAATCATCGCGTTCCACGACAAAATTTGTTTGATCTTTTAATCTGTTTCCGCCAAGCGGATCTTCGTACCAGCGCATCATATTGGTCATTAATTTAGGCGTCTTTGTGAGTGAAAAATCTTCTATCATAGTAAATGCATTAACGGAATCTGCGCCCAGTCTGCCGTTAATATGATAAGAAAGCGGAGAAGCAACGCCGTATTGGAAATCATTTAAAAATGCCCAGCCCGAATCACTTATGGCGTAATAATTATGACTTATTTCCCATTCAGTTGAATCATTTGGCGTGGTAAATATCCAGGTAATCCTGTTATTTCCATTCGGATAATATTCGCCGGTGTTAGCCCATTCCGCCGCCCTGGTAACATCGGTGGAATCTTCTCCCAGGGCAAAAGCATCCATAAAGAGATTATTGGCAATTATAATTTTCGGTCCGACATTACCGAGAGATAATAATCCATGGAAGCCCATACCATTTATGAATGTATTATGTTCAATACGTCCGTACAAGATATCGCCTGTGCCTGTGGTGGGTTCTTTAAAATTATAATGTCGAATGGCGCGGTCCTGATAATTAACAAATGTATTATTCATTACAATAAATGAATCACACGTTGCTTCACGTAAATCGAAACCTTTACCAGCGCCAAGATTTGAAGTGGTCAATGCGCCCATATTTGCAAAGATTGAATTTGTAACCTGTACCTTCGTTGTGCTCTGACCCGTGCGAACATGCTGGCCAGCGATATTGGATAAAACAACGCCATCTAAAACTATTGACGCCCCGGCGCCGGTTGTATTGATTAAACCGCCTTGGACGGTTTCAAGTTTTTCCGGTTCATATTCATAATAACCGGCAATACAAATATCCTTTAATTCCAAATGACCGCCATTCAGAACTACAAAATTTCCCGGCGGACGAAGGGGATTTTCCCCCGTACCGGTTGGATATAAATGAATAATGGGTTTTTCTCCTTCGCCGGCTTGCGCTTTTATGCGCAGGGTTTGGCCGTTGGGCACTGTAAAAACCGCATTATGACCATAATATTCATCTCTTTGCAATTCGTAAATACGACTGGATAAATCATTTCCTGCGGATGTATCCGCAATGATCTGCGCGTTTATAAAAGTTACATCATTGCCATTGTATGGTTGTAAAACAACCACATCCTGGGCAAACAAAGAAACCGCAAAAAGAAGAATAAATAAAACGCTACCCAATACTTTCCAAAAATTCATTAAAACCTCCTCTTGTTAATTGCCATAAAACACTTTTTCTCAATATTAACGTATATCGCCAGACATCACCTCCTTAAATCAATTAGTTTTAAAACTCTGCTGTAACACCAAAATCTATGGTTGCGCCATATTTTTCGCTTTCATTAAATAACGTTCGATCATAAACAGTATTATATATCGAGCTTCCGTCCTCAATATTGGTTAAGTTGTTGCCATTAAAAAATACCGACAGGTTCTTTGTTAATTTATACTTAAGAGCCAGATCGATACGCGTATAAGCATTGGTAATCTGATCGCTTAAGCCGGATGCAGAATAAGCGGTATTATACTCTCCCTGATGAAAAAGAGAAACACGACCCGAAAAATTACCAATATCATAACCGAGTGAAATATTTCCGAAGAATTCGGGCATTCCTTCAAGTTTCTGTTTTTGTTCCGCTAAAATATAGAATTTATTCCATCTTGCCGGGCTTGGTCCTGGAGGATCATAGAATACTGAATCGATTTTAGCTCCCCAGACAAATGCCTCGGAGCGTACCACTGAAACATTGTATGACAATACAATATTTTTTAATAAACCCGGCAGAAAATGAAAGTTGATCTGATGTTCAAATTCAAATCCCCATACTTTGGTGGATTTAGGCGAATTATACGGAAGCGATAAAAAGTAAGGTGTGCTGCCCATTTGGCTGGTCCATCCGATTCCAAATGTATTTAATACCGTATCGCCAACAGCATTAAATCTGTTCAGCATATGGTACATATCTTTTATATCTTTATAATACACGGATAAAGAAATAAGCCCTATAGTATTTCCAAAAAATGATGTATTAACTTCATAATTCCATGCCTGCGCTGTTTTTAAATCCGAATTGCCTACTGCAACCATATGTTGCGTCCCCACTTCTGCAGGACGCCCGGCAATATACCTGTCTAATCTCATGTTAAAATCAGGACGGGCTAAGGCCTTATAAGCTGCTACGCGCATTTTCATAAAATCCAAAGGCGAATAAGCAATATTAAGATTCGGGAGGAATACCGTTTGAGAAGCTGATGATGTGGTATCGCGAATTGAACCGGCCGGAACAGGAAAACCAGAAACCGGTTTTGGCATATAGGTGGAAATATAATCATTAACTTCTGTTTCTAAGCGAAATCCGGCAATTACCGTTAACTTTTGCCCCATGTTGATTGTATTCATGATATAACCGGCGCCAACCCGCTCGGTTACTGTGTAATCATCATAACGGATTAATGGATTAGGCCAGACTTCATGAATATTTCCCGTTATATCAACGCCGTTTTTATTCAGTTCATACCATTGACGGAGTCGGTCTTTATCGATTAATGGTTGAATTAAATATGAATTGTAAACATCTCTTGTTTTTGGCGTTTCAAAAAAATGATTAATGGATATAAAACCTCCGCCACCCTGGTTAAACCAGTCTTCAAAATAGGTTCCGGTAAAATCTTTTGGTCTTATCGATCCGTTCGGCGCTATTTCGTACGGCTGCCATTTGCCTAAATAATAAGGTGTAAAATCTTCTGTTCTAAGGTTTGTCCGGTCTTTTATTTTATATTTTCCGCCAAGTTTTATCTCGCCGGCAATTGAATTACTTATTTGGTATGGCTTGATGATATCTAAAAATGCCGTGCGCTCTTTGTCATAGTTATGTTGATCCCGGTAATATGTCCAGTATAAACTTGAAACCGAATAATCATTGACCGCATAAGGAATTAATTGTTCCGGCCCATCGGTGATACGCGCATCCGGAACTAACATTCCGCCTGGTTCGACAAAAATCATTTCATAATCGAAAGGAAAATCCGATTTGGACTCTGCAAATGAAATTCCCCAATTTAAACCTAAACTTAAAAAATTGTTATCGCCATGCAGGGAACTGCTGAATGTATTTATCGCCTGCTCCCTATCGCGATAATGATAAACAGGATTGCCTTCCTGCTCCCCTCCGCCCCAAACGGGATAGTCTCTGGTTGACCAGAAAAAATCTCTTTTGGTTTTGCCGAAAACATTGTTAAACCGGATCGTGCCATTATCGGGTGTATTTAAATCCAACAGAATACTAAATCCGTTGCGGCTTCTAATTTCATCTGTAAATTCAAGCAAAAAATCATCAATAAAATAACCTTGCTCCGATGCAGTCGGGTTTTGGTTATAGTCAACATTTATTCTTTCATTACTTCTGATTCGCCTTTCCAAATTTCCTGCGACTTGAACGCCAAAAATGTTATTGAAAAATCTTTCGCCGTAACGAAGCGATAAATCATACTGATCAGCAGATTCCATCAGGCTATTATAATTACCTTTTATACTCATTTTAATCATTCTGTCTTCAGGCGCTTTTTTGGTAACAAGATTAACGCTTGCAGCTAAAGCATCACCATCTTTATCGGGAGTTATGGCCTTATATAGCTCGATACCAGCCAAGGAACTCTGTGATAATGTGCTTAAATCCACGCCGCGGCTGGTGGCATCTGTAGGCGGTATTTTTACGCCATCGACAGTTATAACCGTACATTTATCTTCCAGGCCGCGAACGATAATTTTGTTTGCTTCACCTCCTGATCTCATCAGCGAAACACCTGATAACCTTCCTATAGATTCCGCCGCATTAGCATCCGGCAGTTCCTGAATCTTTTCTTCCGAGACCACATTCATTATGGTATTTGAACTTATCTGCTGGTTAATTGCCGCTATCTGGCCTCTGGCCTGGGCGGTTACTTCTATGACGTCGCCTTCGATAATATCTGCAACCAATGAAACATGTAATACTTTTGTTTCATCGCCTGCTATTGATATCATTTTAGACTGCGAAATGTAACCGATATAGGTTATTTCCAGAATATATGATCCCGGTGCTAATCCGCTTATATGATACTCGCCGTTTAAATCGGTGGAAGCCCCCAAAGAGGTGTTTGAGATAAATACATTTGCGCCTACCAGTGGTTTTCCTGACAATGAATCAGAAATGACACCTATGATCGCCCCGCTTGCTAAAACCGAACTAATTGAAAGCAACAAAAGCAAAATTATCGAAATACAATAAATGTTTTTTTTCATATTCATAAGTGCAAATCCTTATTTAAAAATTTTATTTTTTTTAGGATTGTCTTTATTGCTCAGTATAAGTATAGAAAAATTATTCCTTGAAAGTAAAGATAACTGATGTGAATAACTGTGAATAACATCAGTTAACATTAATATTAACATGTTTTTTACTTAACAGATTAAGTATTCTACATGTTATCGTACAGTGATTAAAAAGACAAATCACCTAACGGGCTAACCATCCCCCATCAACCGCTATGGTATATCCGTTTATATAATTGGAAGCATCGGATGCCAGAAATACGGCAATACCTTTTAAGTCCTCCGGTTCACCCCAGCGGCTGGCCGGAATGCGGTCAAGGATGGCTTTGTTTCTTGCGGCGTCGGCTCTTAAAGCAGCGGTATTGTCTGTAGCCATATAGCCCGGCGCAATGGCGTTTACATTAATATTATGCACGGCCAGTTCATTAGCCATTAAACGGGTCAGTCCCATAACAGCGCTTTTTGAAGCGGTGTAAGATGGCACTAATATCCCGCCCTGGAACGAAAGCATGGAAGCCGTATTAATAATTTTGCCTCCTGCTCCTTGTTGAATAAATACTTTCGCCACAGCCTGGCTGAGAAAAAATAAAGTGCGTTGATTAATATTTATCACATCATCCCAGTCTTTTTCACTGAATTCCGTCAGGGGCGCCCGGCGGATAATCCCGGCATTATTAAATAAAATATTAATTCTGGAAAATGCCTGCAGCGTTTTATCGATGATAGTCTTTACACTTCCTTTATCGGACAAATCGGCTTTTATACCAATCGCCTTTCGGCCAAGGTTTTCTATCAACGCCTTACTTTTATCGGTATCCAAAATATCGACCAGGGCCACATCGGCCCCGGCTTCCGCCAAACCTACAGCAATCCCCTGACCCAATCCCCGGGCAGCTCCTGTTACAATTGCTGTTTTACCATTAAGTTTAAATTGATCTAATATCATTTTTACCTCGCTGTTTTTAATTCATATTTCGTTATTTCAATTCATCCATTGCGATGCCGTCCATGTCGGTAAATTCCTGGTTTTCGCCGCCCATGCCCCAGATAAACGCATAGTTTTTTGTTCCGGCTCCGGCATGCAGGGACCAGCTTGGCGATAAGGTAGCCTGGCCGTTTCGCACCACAAGATGACAGGTGGCATCGGGTTTGCCCATAAAATGAAATACAAGATCGTTTTTACCAATGTCAAAATACAGGTAAATTTCCGTTCGTCTCTGATGGGTGTGTGCCGACATTGTATTCCAGATACTGCCCGGTTCAAGCTGTGTAAATCCCATTACCAATTGACAGCTCTTCACACCCTTTTCATGAATATACTGATAGATAGTGCGTTTATTGGCTTCTTCCTTCGACCCAAGATGAACCGGATTTGCTTCTGACATTTTTATATGTTTAACCGGATAGCTTTTATGCGCCGGATAGCTGAGGATATAAAACTTGGCCGGTTTTTTGGGATCTTTACTTTCAAACTCTATGTTTTTACTGCCCCGGCCGATATATAATCCATCCCGGTTTTCCATTTTATATACCTTATCATCGACAATCACAGAGCCTTTTTCGCCGATATTTATTACGCCTATTTCGCGCCTTTCCGCAAAATAACCGGCAGCCATTTCTTTTTTGCTGGCTTCCAGTTTAAGCTCTTTCTGAGCCGGAACCGCTGAGCCAACAATGGCCCTGTCCACATCCGTGTATAAAAGCGTAATCTTTCCTTTTTCAAATAAATTCTCCACAAGAAACGTCTTTCGCAATTCGTCAGTGGTCATGGTCTGATACCGGATTTGATCCGCTACATATCTTTCTTCCATTTATTTTTCCTCCTTTATCAATATTTTTTTATCCTTAATAATGACAATTCCAGAAGCAGGAATGCTTTCCTTCCAGAATCATCATTAACATATTATTGAAACTACAGATTATCTCCGATCACTACCGGAAGATTATACAAATACGCCCTGCTGGCACTTATTATTCCGGTATCTGAAATTATTTTTAAAGGTTTATCATGAATAGATATTTTATCATCCGCTTTAAAACGAATTATCTTTGAACCGCCTCCGCCGCAATAATAACATTTAACGCCTGAGCGCATCATTAATTCCGGCTGGCCTTTTACACTGATTTTTTCATTAAAAAATAATTGTATCTGATTACTTTCAACCGACCAGGCTTCAGGGAATAAGGGCGTTTCTTTCTTCGGATTCCAGCGATAATCAAAGGTCCATTCAGCGGTTATTTGTTCTGGAGATAAATCCGAAGGAAGATTATCCCTGTACCAGGCAAAGTCTTCACTTTTGCGATGGCAGTTAAAAAAATAATAACGGTCCCCCCATAAATTTGGGCGGTCGCGTTCCGGTTCTTCGGGATAGGTTACCCGATAAATCGGTTCATCGGCCATATTCGCGGAAAAGGAACAGTTTAGTAAATAAAACCGGGCATCATAATGCCGGCGGCCAAGTTTGAATCCTTTAGTACCGTCAAACTCAGAATTTTTTATAACGAACTTCTGGTTTCTGTTCAATTCCCCGTCATGCCAGATGGCTGCCGTTGTTTTATCTTCATAAAACCGGCTGTTCGTGATATAACACCAGCCTCTCGGGCAGACAAAATCCACATAGCCCCGAAAATAACAGTTACGATGGTAATACATACCTTTTTCTTTATCCCAAAGACTTACCGTATCACCACCGCCGGCAATAAACCGACAGTTATCAAAGATAATCCGCGTCCCTTCCATCAATCTGACGGCAAATTGATGTTCGTGGATATCATGTAAATCTCCATAGGAATTATAAACGGTCAGATTTTTTATAATTATATCACTGGCCCGGATATTGACAACGGCCGCACCCCAATCGTTCCCATTCTTGTTAACCCAATCATCGCGAAGTACAGCCAGTTCGATAACTGTATTCCCGGGATTTTCTCCGATTATAGTGATACAGTTTTTATCAATGAAGACTTTTTCTTCATATTTCCCGGCTTTTATATAAATAATAATCCGCTCGGAATTATTTTCAGGCACCAGGTCAATAGCCTGTTGAATGGATTGATAATCACCGCTGCTGTCGGGAGCAATAATAAAATCCGGCTCAAAATTAAGAGCTATAACAAATTTACCGGACAATATCCCAATAACTATCACCAACGACAAGTATTTTATATACATGTTTTATCTGGTGTCCTATGCCTTTATAGCCGTTCAGCTAAAGAATAGTAACATCAACAGGAACATTCAGTTTTTCAATGGTTTTTTTAAGATATTCCACAAACTGTTCCTCTGTGCTAATACCAGCCGGTTCCTTTTCCCAGGCGGCTAAAAAGTAATAGTTCAACCTCTGGTTTTTGGGCTGAAGCACAACCACATGACTGTGATTATCCGCGGTCAGTTTTATGAAATCATCGTTATTAAACAGAACCGCCATGCCTAATTTGTCGTTTGCCAGACTTTGTTTACCATAAGTCGCTAGATATTTCCATGCGCTGTTTTCATCGGAAGAAAGGATGATATTGGAAGAATCAAGTTTAACAATACCGGTACAAATATTTTCAGGCATTACAGACATCCTTAGGTCGCATTTCGTCAGCCTGCTGCCGGCATTAATTGTGAGACAGGAAGTAAGATCGGTTTTTAAACCGCCGATTGCCCAACCGTGGTAGTTAGTTCTTATTTTGGACTGAATAGGACCATTTATCACTATTTTGCAGGTAACGCTATCGGTTTCGGCAACTCTTTCCGCTTTATCATTTAACCACATGGCAATAGAACCAATGCCCAGAGACTCGCCTACTTTAAGAACGTCCATTCCCCAATCAGACATTTCATGATAGGAATCAAATCCGTCCAGACCCACATTCTGCAATATCATTTCAGGCGCTTTTTTACCGAAAATATCAACGGCGTTGCGCCAGTCAAGATAAAAACGGTAACCGACTTTATCCGATTCCCATCCCGGACCTTCGTAACGGATAAACCAGGAATGATCTTTATGTTCCGGCGGAACACGCAGAAAATCAACATTTTTAAATTCACCGCCGATATATTCTCTTTTAACAAATTTACCGTTTACTTTATGGGCAATTTCTGCCTGGGTTCGCTTTGTATATGTCCGCGCATTATTACCTTCCGCTGCATACAGAAGGGTGCATATTTTTGTCTCACCGGCCGAAAGATCACAGATAAACACAATCTCATCCGCTTCATTGTCGCCATCCAAATCATTTACCTGACTGGCGATTTCCTGATCGCCATCAAGTATCACAAATGCCCCGGCATTGAAATCCGGATATTTCGTTTCCGTAAGCGATTTAATTTGAATTGTCACAGGTTCATCAGCACGATTTATCATCAGAGGATTGGAAATTTGCATCTTGATGACACTTGGAAATTCTTTTTGAAGAGGATGCTCCCGGGTACAACTGGTCATCCACACCAGAAAAACGACTAAAAATATCCAACAGATACGATTGATCATAACTTTGTTCCTTTCATTTATTATTTTATTAGTCTTTTCATCCCCTGAAGTTTAATATCCTAATTTTACAAATATAGGTTTTAAAACCAATTAATGAAAATAACCGTTCATCATCATTTTATTTTATTCAGTTTTTCCATTTCCAGACAGGCTAAAATGAACGGGCCAATACCTTTCAGATCATTTTCGACAACGGGTTCACTCAGATAATACTCATAAGAGCCGTCACGGTATGGATTACCGCCCAAACCGGCAACGCTGCATATCTGAGTCAAATTTACCAGGCCGTTTTTATCAATCCGTACTAACTTTTTCAGAATTCCATTATACCCTTTTTCTGCAGCAACTTTATACGATGAATTGATATATTGTTTATTAACCGCCTTGGTCAGAGCATAAACAAACATCGATGACGCCGAGGCTTCCAGGTAATTGCCTGCTCTCTCCCCCTGATCAAGAACCTGAAACCATAAACCGCTGTTTTCATCCTGGTATTTGGCGACACTTATCATAAGATCATTAAGAATAAATAAAAGTTTATCTCTTTTGGGATAATCTTCCGGTAAAAAGTCCAGAATATCTACCAACGCCATAGCATACCAGCCCATGGCCCTGCCCCAGAAATGGGTAGAACAGCCTGTTTCCGGATTGGCCCATTCTTGTTGACTGCTCTCATCCCAGGCATGATAGCGCAAACCTGTTTTTGGATCACGGGTATGAACATCGATTAACAATACTTGTTTTATTACATCCTCAAAACCTTTCGGTTGATTAAATAGTTGGGAATATTCCGTATAAAATGGCGCTCCCATATAAATGCCATCCAGCCACATCTGCCACGGATAACGTTTTTTATGCCAGAATCCTCCTGCCTTGGTTCGGGGATGATTTTCCAATTGTTTTCTTAATAATCCGGCTGTTTTCTTATATGTCGTATCGCCGGTAGTTTTGTATAGTTTTAGCAAAACCTTACCTGGATTAATATGATCAATATTATAGTCTTCAATTTTATAAGTTTTTATAGTTCCATTTTCTTGGATAAATGAATCTGTTACTCTTTTGGCAAAATCATAATACTTTTGCCTGCCGGAGGCTTCCCCTAAATCCAGCAGGGACTTTAAGAATAATCCAGTCTGGTAGTTCCATTTCACCGACGGGTTATCGGGATTATAATCCAATGAAAGACCTCTTCTGTATATCTCCGAATCAGCAATTCTCTGAGACATTTTCAGCGTATCCGATACAAGGATATTTCTTTCGGCGAGACTGGATTTCGTTTCCCCGCATCCCCAAACAACGACGGTTGTTAAGATAGAACAAATAATCAATAGGCAGGTTGTTTGAAGATTTGTTGATGTTATCGTATTTGTAATCTTTTCCATAGCACCCCTTTAGTTGTATGCGTGCAATCGGTTCTTATTGAATTTCAACTAATATAAATTTTAATAACTAATATGCTAATTTTTGCTTTATTGACAATAGTGTTTAAGTATAACTGATAAATTATAAAATATTAAGTGAATTAATGTGAAAAACAGTGGATAACAATGATTGACAGCTTCTAATAATTTAAAAATGATAAGAAAACATTAAATAAAATGCGACAATTGGCAGAACACTTAATAAAATATTAATTTGAATTTTATATTTATATAAAATATTTCGTATAATTCAATGGATCACATTGATGAGGCGTAGATTTAAATGTTATCTGAATCGGCATTGGAAAAATTATTAGAAAAAATACTTGCCAGTGAGGAATTCTGTAATTCTTCAATTTATGGTAATTATTTAAGATATCTCGTCAAGGCTTCTTCAGAAGGTCAGTCTCTAAAAGAAACAACCATTGCGATCGACTTTTTCGAGAAAGACGCTGATTTCAATCCGGCTGAAGACACCATTGTCCGTTCTCATACTTATAAACTTCGGAAAAAATTAGAACGTTATTATTTTACGGAAGGCCGGGACGATGCCTACCAGATTATCATACCAAAAGGACATTATCAGGTCAGTATAGTTCAGGCGACCGAAAAAAGATATACGCCGCTCTTCCTGCTAAGATGGTTGATTGCTCATAAAGCATATCTGGTCGCATCTTTGTTTGTTATTACTACTTTGATACTCTTTTTTTACAGTTTATTCCTGAGTAAGCAGCTCAGTAAATATCATATCGTCCATGTCGACGACGCCATCTGGAGCGATTACCTGCAATCGGAATTACCCATTTTGATCATCCCGGGCGATCATTTTATGTTTTATCTTCCGGTTGAAAAATTCGGAAGAACTTTCAGTGTTCGCGATGTTACCATTAATTCCCAAAGTGATCTGGAAGCTTTTAAGAAAATGTATAACGAGAGCGAACTTCAGGCCACGGATGAACCCTATTTCCCTTATCACAGCATCTGGAGTTTACAGCCTGTTTTTTCCATTCTTTTTTCAGCAAATCAATCGCCGATTATGCGAAAATCTTCAGCGATTAATCCTCAGATGCTTAATGAATACAATATAATTTTTCTGGGCAGTATTAAAACGCTTTATGCGCTTAAACATACCATTTCAAAATCTCATTTTGATTATGAAATCGCACCGCACAGAATCATTTATACACCTCCCGACAGCGGAATTACCAGGGAATATACAACAGCCCTTCATTCGACCGGTCCGAATGAAGACCTTGTTTTAGTATTAAAATTGCCCGGACCCGCATCCAATTCCATTTTTATTATCGCTTCCTATCATTCTTTGGGCGCGCCGGAAATCGCCAACCTTTTAACTGATAATAAGGGCCGGATGGACTTAATTAATCTTTTCAAACAAAAATATGGTGAAATGCCGCAATATTTTGAAATTTTGTTCCGAGTAGTCGGCATTGATAAAACGGCTTATAACCGGGAAGTATTAATCTATAACGAATTAACCAGGTAAATGACTTGTTGTTATGATTAACCATAGATAAACAAACCTGTTATGATTCCGTTTATCGTGATTGAAAACAACCTCTACGAAAATCATAAAAATATTTGATTAATAAAAAAGCCGGAAGGTATTGTATTTACCATCCGGCTTAACTTGTTTCCGCTGATTATTACTCAGCCGCTTTGCCTTCTATGTTCTCACCATTAAGAAGTAAGGTATTCTGAGGAATATTATATTCAGGAATAAGGTGTCCACCTGCTTTAAGTTTCGGCATTTCTTCAGGAGATTCAAGCACACCCGGACTTCCCGGAGAATTACTGTTATATAAATAAACATACTGGTTTTGTGTCCACGGAAGTGTAAAATGTGTTCCCTGGTTCCAGTAAACATAACTTTGTAGACCCTGGAAATACATGCGTACCTGGGTATTAGTAAAAGCCTGGTAATATCCTGTTCTATAATTCACATTATCATTAGGAATCACAATATTATCCATGGTTTGTTCTGTTCTTCCATAATTAACATATAAGGGCGCTAAATTAGCTCCGCCATTATTTCGCATATAAATAAAAAAGTATGATGAGTTTAATACCAGATTATAACTCTTTCTAACTAAACCTGAAACATCCAAACCGCTATAATCCCATTCCATCAACAATCCGATTTGATCTCCTCCGGTTGTTTTGCCACACGTTGTCGCCAAAAAACCCACGGTGCCGGGATTGGAATCATAATAATAGACAGCGCTGTCACCCGGTACTATAGTCTGCTTATATTTCCCTGTTGGCGTAACATCAATATTTGTAAAAAGAGGGTTCTTAAAAACCAGGGTGAATCCGGTTTCTTCTTCCACTTCCATGGACACCGTTATCGTATAATTTGATCCGGCATTGGGCGTTATGGTAATGGCTCCGCTATAATTCCCGGCACTCAGACTGTTTCTACGTACATCGGCAGTAAGATTGGAAGTATTACCTGCAGTAGTGCTCCCGGAAGTTTGAGATACGGACAGCCACGACTGGTCATCGGGAATAGTCCAGTTCAAGGTTCCACCGCCTGTATTTGAAATAGTAAATCCCATAGATGTGGTTGTAGTTCCAAAATCCAGACTAGCGGGCGAAACACTCATCACTGGTAAGGCATCTTCTACCGTCATAGAAACATTTATCGTATAGCTTGATCCGGCATTGGGCGTTATGGTAATGGTTCCGCTATAGTCCCCGGCGCTCAATTCGCTTCTATCAACAGAAGCGGTTAGGTTGGAAGTATTGCCAGCAGCAGTGCTCCCGGAAGTTTGAGATACGGACAGCCACGACTGGTCATCGGTGATCGTCCAGTTCAGGGTTCCACCGCCTGTATTTGAAATAGTAAATCCAATAGATGTAGTTGAGGTCCCGAAGTTAAGGCTGGAAGGCGAAACGCTCATCACCGGTAAAGCGTCTTCCGCCTGAGGCTCAAATAATACAGCCTGCATGGTTGGATAACTTTTAATGTTTGCTTCGGCTTTCACATCCTCAGTATTATCTTCTGAAAAAATCTGGATAACAAAATCAAAACTACCATGTGGCAATTCAGTATTAGGAAGACCGATATTTACATATTTTGCATCGGTCAATTCTGTGTTATACACTGTTGACTGAAAATAAATTAAATATTTCGCTGTATCTTCTTCCGCAGCATATCTTACACCAACCAGAATATAAATATCCATGTTCTTATCTGCTTTTGTTTCGAAGTTTAATCTGGCAGTTGATGCATAATCATCACCATCGGCATCCACCGCATCGCTCCAATAAACATTAGTAAAGTTTATTTCAGGATCAACTTTCTTTGGCGATGTAGAACTATCGCATGAAAGTAAACCAAAAATAAATAAACTTAATCCAAATAATAACGTAATTTTTTTACCCATGTCACCTCCCTATTCTTATGGAATTTTTATATTCTTAAGAGAATCGTCGGATAAGTATATAAAAATATAAGTAAAATTGCGAATTTTTTTCCTTCCAATCCTGTTGTTTAATAAACAGTAAACCAACAGAAACCATCAGTCAATCCCCTGGTTCTGCTATAATTTACAATTATATAAAATAACCTTATTAACCTTTGCAATGACATAACTTCACAGATAGTTATTGATCCTGCTCCGAAATATCAACATGATCCACCACGGCGATAATAACGCTCCGGATCGGGACTCGTTTTTCGAATTCCAAGATTTCACTGGCCGACTTGCCTTCGGAAATCACTAAAACCACATCGTTTATACCCGCATCGACCGTATCAACGGCCAACATCGTTGCTTTTTTCAAAGACCCGTCCGGCTGCATGGGCGCCACCAACATCAGTTTTTGATCCTTGTAGGAAGGATGCTTGACAGTAGCCACAACATTACCGATTACTTTGCCCAGATACATCAGTCACCGCCCGTACTTTTATCATCGACAATACCTACAATACTGACATCACTGGGAATCTGCCTGTCTTCCAAAACAAAAGTCGCTTCCGCACTACCCACCCAGTAAATCAGATCGCCTTCCCGCGAACCCACGACATCAGCCGCTACTGCCGGCCTGCCAAGCGGTTCATCAAGTTCGTTTACGGGCTGCATCAGGTATAACGTAACACCGGTTAACTTGGGATCTTTGACCGTTGCCCAGACTTTGCCGATCACTCTGCCCAATTTCATTTTTTCTTTTCTCCGGCGCCGTGTTTTTTATAAATCGTTTTCTTTTTCATTTCGATCACATCGACAATAGCCACAATGCTGGAATCCGTGGGCACATTGGATAATTCTGCCGACTGTCTGGCGGAGCTTCCCCTGACGACAATAACAATTTCTCCTTCGCCGGCGCCTACTGAATCAACCGCGACAAGATACTGTCCCGTGGATTTCAAATCGGGTTCAACCAGATTCACAAGCAAAAGTTTATAACCATCCAGCCGCTCATTTTTCATTGTAGATACAACCGTGCCTTCAACCCGGGCAAGTTCCATAACGCTTCCTTTTTTGTTAAAACTGTGTATAAAATACAAAATAAATCATTAATAAAAAGATAATTTTTACATTCAATTTGTATTGATATTGATAGGCTTACAATCTGATCTTTGACTCAGTTTAAATGAATTATTTCATACTAAATCAATAAACTAAGATAAATGAAGGCAGATTATGAGTTTCCTATGGATACCGTGAACGATAAAGTTTTTTCCAGAGCTTCAATTCGACAATCACGCAGGGCTGCTGGTATCAATATGGACTCTCCTTTTACGCCCTGCATCAGTCCGTTTTTACCACCGGATTTCCAACGGATTTTTATTGATCCGTTCATAACCAGAATAATTCTTATACTTTCTATATCCGGCATTTCCACTATTTCACGTTTTTCCAGCGCTGTTCTTTGTAAGAAGAATTCGTTTATGGGAACCTCATAAATATAAGCGCCGGCTTCAGGTTGCGGCTCTATGACCGGATATTTACCCGGTTTGTAATTCAGCATTTCCGTTAAAGTCCGGATGTCTTTATATTTTGGCGTTAAACCCGCGCGGATAACATTATCTGAATTGGCCATACATTCAATGATATTCCCTTTCAGATAGGCGTGCGGAACGCCTGCGGACAAAAAGATGCCCTGCCCTTTGCTTAATTCGATATAGTTTAAAATAAAAAGCGAAAACAAACCGACATCGGTTTTATATTTTCTCCTTAACTGAAGAAATAATTTTTCTTCCGGGCTTAGATCATTTTTTAATGTTAAGCGCTTTTCCAGTTTTGATAATGACTTTTCCAGTTCCTTTTCATGAGATAATGATTTATTCATCAAAGCCGTATAAAATGATCGGATAAAATGCTCATCAGAATCTTTTTGTGAATTTAAAATTATTTCGGTTTCTTCCTGACCAATAAATTCCGTTAATTCCGGATATCGTTTGAGACTTTCTATCAATTCTATAACCGGTCTAAAACCTATCAAAGCGACTAAGCGGTCTAACGCAATGGCAATTTCCGGTTTATGGTTATCATCCGGATAGTTTTTCGGATCCCGTTTGTGCAGAAGTTCAGCCTGTTTTTTATTCGGATGCGCCTGAATTGAAAGCGCTTCGCCTGCAGATAATACTTTAAATAAGAAAGGAAGTTTATAATCATATTTCAGATAATATTTTTCACCTAATATTATTTTAGGAAAATTTTTTATCAATAAATCCAAAGCAATTCTGGAACCATCAATATCGATTACCGACGGCGCTTTTGAATGAGCGCCAATCCATAATTCGGCATAAGGAACATCTTTTTCAACCTTCCTGCCTAAAAGTTGGGGAATGAAGGCTTCATCGTTTCTGGTTCCCCAGTCATAATGCTGAATTGTATTGATTAATTTATATGGTTTTATCTCGAATTTCATTATTATAAAAAATGATTTTTTTATTTCCGGTGATTCATCTCATGCCAGATCAGGGCGCCCGCGCCAAGAATAGCTGCCTCATCCGATTTTAACTGGGAGGTCATTATTTTTACTTTGTTTTTAAAGATATTTAAAACATTTTTCTCATAATGCTCACGTACCGGATTCAAAAGAAGATCGCCGGATTTAGCCAGCCCGCCGAAAATTATGATAGCTTCCGGACTGAGATAGGCAACGGCATCAGCCAGGGCTTCGCCTAAAATTTTCCCCGTATAATTAAAACACTCGATGGCGATCCGGTCCCCTTTGCGGGCAAATTCATAAATAGTCCTGGCTGTTAATTCTGCGCAGGAAATATGCCTTAAAAGAGAATCTTCATCATATTCGGCCAATTTCTCAAAGGCCGTGCGGCGTATACCGGTAGCCGACGCATAGGTTTCCAGACATCCCCGTCTTCCACAACCGCATAAGCGGCCGTTTTTTTCGACAATCACATGACCGAGTTCTCCGGCAAATCCGTCATGCCCATACAGCAATTCTCCATTAACCACTATCCCGCTGCCCAAACCTGTTCCAAGGGTGATCAGGATAAAATTCTTCATCTTTCTGGCTGCGCCGAATTTCATCTCTCCCAACGCGGCTGCATTGGCATCATTGGTAACGACAATGGGAACATTGTAATATTTTTTAACCATTTCAACCAGATTTACATTACCCCATTTTAAATTCGGAGGATTTTCAATTTTACCCGTATAGTAGTTTCCATTAGGCGCACCTATACCTATGCCTTTGATTTGATACTCATGATCTTTGAACATTTCTTGCAGACTGGAAAATAACCTATCGAAAAATTTATTACACGGTTGCTGAGACCTCGTCTCAATTTCATTTTTAATCAGGCATTTACCTTTATGATCAACTATGCCAAAAGCAGTATTAGTGCCTCCGATATCAATACCGACAACAACTTCTGTCATATCTGTTTTATCCTTCTTTCGATTAGTATATTTGGATTAATTAAGGTATATAACAGTCTTCTTTAAAAAATCACTGCCATTGTATTTATATCCCGAATTGATTTTAAGGGTGTGAAGTTACAATTTTTTAATGTTTGATTCCAGTGGCTATATTTTTAGAAGATTTATAGAATAAAAATCCAAGCGGTCAATTATATTTATAGTTATAATAGTTTGCACGGCTATATAACGTCAATATTAAACCGCTTTTGTAATCAGCAAAGAATTACATGAAATAAATCTGCGAATTAATTATTCCTTTTCAGCTTCTGCCGTAAATTTAACAGTAAACCGGCAATATTGCCCTTCCCTGGAATCTATAATAATTTCGCCGTTATTTTGATCCAGTTTGTGTTTAACCATATCCAGACCAACGCCGCGGCCTGAAACAATGGTTACCGCATCAGAGGTCGATATTCCAGATATAAATATTAACTCTGCCAGTTGATCTCTGCTCCAGGATTCTATTTCGCTGCTTTTCCATTTTCCCGACTTCAACGCTTTTTCTTTTAATTTATCCAGTTGCAGACCGCGACCGTCGTCACTGTAAATAATGCCATATTCATTTTCATTTTTAAATGTGGAAATCTGAATTTCACCGCATTCCGGTTTTTTATTCTTTTTACGGTCTTTCGGTAGTTCGATACCATGTGCAATCGAATTTCTGATAAACTGGATCAGAAATTCTTTAATCAACAGTCTTTTCTGGTAAGGAATTTCTTCTATATTGAACTGATCATATTTAAGCTTCACTTTTTTATGTTCGCTTTTTGATGCGTCATCAATCAGATTTTTAAGTGACTGAACCAGTAATTTCTTTTCAAAACCCCTTTTGGTACGCATCTGATTATGAATTTCACTGATCCTGTCAAGCAAACTGGTTATTTCCACAATCGAAGCCTTTATAGATTCCAAATCGGTTTTGAGCGCTTCTATATCATCCTTTCCCGGTTTTTCTTTTTTCTGCAATTCGGATATTTTATCTTCGTATTTATGGGTTTCTTCGGCAAATAAGTCTAAGGAAAGCAGGCTGGCATTACCTTTCATCAGATGCATGGAACGGTATATTTTCTCCATGTTTGCACTGAAATCATCCAAAACATTTCCTGCATTCAGAATTTCCGATACGTATACCAGTTCATTATCTGCGCTGGCTATAAATTCCTGCAGCATAGCCGGATCAACATGAAGGATACTTAGCAACCATTTCATTTTCCGGTCGGCGTCCTGCTGGGCTTTTTGTAATTTTTTACCCAGGTTAATTTGTTCGGTAATGTCCTGCACCACTACGATCAGGTTATGCTCCAAAATGTTTTTATCCAAAACGGGAATATTTCTAAATCGGAATGAGAAATATCTGGGCGTAAGGTCTTTTCCATAATCAAACTTGATATTGCTTAAAGGATTTAATTCCTCCAGCATATTTTCGTCGGTATCTTTTCTGAACATGATATTCAGATAAGATTGCACGGAATCCAGCTCTTCGGGACTTATCTTGCCTGAAAGCAACTGGATAAGACTTTTATTAGCCATATTTTCTTCATTAAAAACACCCTTTAAAAACTCCGAATACTGTGAACCCAGATTAAATTTATTATCTAACAGGAATAAACCTTCTTCCACATTTTGCAGAATATTATCGGTTTCTCTTTTAGCCTGGCGTAACTGCCTGCTTTTCCGGACAACCCGGACTAATAAAAATATACTGAGCATCGTTAATAAACCGACCGGAATAAGAAATTCGCGGCGCAGATAAATCGGATACATTACCTCAAATTCTATTTTAACCGGCGTTGGATCAATATTAAAATCCATATCTCTGGCGCGGACTTCCAGTGTGTGCAGACCGGATTTTAATTCTGAAAAAAAGTGACTCGTTTCTGATGAAAACGATGTCCATTCATTTTCATCAATACGATAAGAATATTGTAAATTTTCAACGGCTGTTCTGGAATAGGGGTCTTTTCCGCTCCAGGTAATAATTGTATTTCCTGTCTGCGATACTTCTTCTTCGTAACGAACAATATCTGTTTCCGGTGGTTGTTCATCCTGTTTATAGTAAACCGTCCAATAAGGTTGTTCATTTAAAAGCGTCTCCGAAATATTCTTTTCTCCTCTACGGTTCCAAATACGCGAAGATTTATTGATCCATAAACTACGAAGGCCGCTTTTTCTTATCTCGCCACCCTCATTAACAATATCTAACTGACGCGGAAAAATATCGGTAGTCCAGCTATAGCCGTCATAACGGCTTATACCTTTTGAGGTGGATATCCAGACACAGGTATCCGATTCGGCAAAAATACTGGTAACGGAATTGCTATTTAAACCCGTACTCATGTTGAAATTACGCCATTCCCTGCCGTCGAAACGAAAAAGACCATAATTTCGCGATCCAACCCACAGAATGCTGTCTTCACTGGTATAAATACAATCCGTATGATAAATAAATTCTTTTGGAAAATGGGTGGCATGCCATTGCTCGCTGTCAAAATAACAGCCGGAAACACCTGCTACCCAGATTATACCGTCTTTAGACTGGCCAATGCCGTATACGCCGACCTCCGTCTGTGGTAATTTATAATGGATAAATTCATCTTTTTTATGCCTGGGATCAGGAAATTTGATTATGCCGCCCTGATGCCCTTTTTCGGGTTTTATATCGATATTACATCCAAACCATAAAGCGCCTGAATAATCCTCAAAGACGGACCGCGCGTCTATACCCCAGCCGAGTTTTGGAAAAATCTTTTTAACCCATTTTCCGTTTGAAAGATAGGCTACCGCCGCATTCGATAAGTGACCTCCCGACACCCAGAGCTCACCATAACTTGTACAAAATACTCTGACCGGTGTAGAAATTAATCCATCTTCCTGCCCATACGATATCCATTTATCATCAACATTTTTAATGACCCGGCCTTCCCTGTTAATAAACCACCGGTTCCCATCATGGTCGGTTACATGAAAATTTAAATTTTTATGAGTCGCCCAGTTCTGCGACGTATACTCAATCATAAACACTTCGTTTTGCTTGCCTATCAGCCATAAATCACCTTTGGAGTCTTCATAGAACAGCACTCTGTTTGATGTGGGTACCGGGACGGCAGGTGAAACATAAAATTTCCATATTCCCTCTCTAAATGCAAAAAAACGGCCTAAGCCTCCGACAAAAATGGTTCCATCTCTCATCTGAATGACATCAGAATAAATATTATCTACACCGAATTTTGAACCCAGCCATAAATCGAGGGAGGTTGAATCTGTAAAAATAGTAATGCTCTGATCGACCTGCCCTGTAACGCTCCATAGCGCGCCGCTTGCAGGAATAAATAATTTTGTTCCGTTATAATACTTTTTATTAGGATGTTCTTTATGAAATAACTCCATATTAAAACTATTGGTTGAATCGCAGTAAACCGCTTTTATTATCCTCCCTGACGTGCCATGATCATAGCCCACCGCGATCCAAAGCGTGGAATCGTTTTTATTATATACATCACAAACATGAAAGGAGTTATTCTGCAGAAAATCTTCGGATATTTCAATAATCCGGCTGTCCGGCGCTTGTTGCTGAAAATACGTAATATGATTTGGAACAGTATAAACCGCTTCCAATCTTTCATTTTTAAAATGAAATAATCCTTTATTCCCGGCGGCCAAAACCGAATGATCATTAAGCTGGATGATTTTAGTAATCGTAAGCTCAGGATTCGGCTTTTCCGGAAATAAGGCTGTCCAATGATTTTCCTTAAAGATACTTATTCCGCCCGCTGAACCGGCGTAGATACTCCCATTATCAGAGGCTTGAAGAGCAATAACGGGAACAGAGATTAAACCGCTTGTCGTATCATATTCCACCCAGTTCAGACCATCATACCGGATAACGCCTACATCGCAGCCAAACCACATGGTATGATTTTGATCTTCAAGTATGCTGCGCACGCCTTTACCGTCCAATTCATAAAAATGTCTCCAGCGCCATGGTTCAAGAATGGGGTCTTCAATTTTAGGCGTATAAGGCCGGGAGGCATATAGCGCATCGGCAAAAATTATCCAGATAATCATACCGATGAAAGAAATAAGCTTCATATCAAATTCCTTTTTTATAATTTCAGCCTATTTATTAATAAGCCTGATTAAATCTATCGTATATTTTCGGAAAGAAGTTTGAATACTTAATTATTTATAATGGCTGTTAAAGAGATATGATTAAAAAAAACTATATTGATTTAGCGAATACATCGGGCATTAAATTGATTGTTTTCTGATAGTTTTCGTTAACTACGATATAAAACGCTCTGATTGATTTTAGCAGCAACCGGCTAACAGTTTATCCTTTTGTTCAATAGCATATTTGTAGGCTTCAGGAGTATCGATATCTATCCAGAATTCATCATCCTGCATCGGAATTCCTTCCATATCATCGGATGCAACTAATTGATTCACCGCTGCGCTGATAGATTCCTGCCCGGCTTTTAATGTATTTTCCATGGCCTGATAAAAACGGGAGTCTAAACGAAATATACCGCAATCAATGTAATTATAATCCCTGATTTCTTTACCAATGTTGATGATTTTTTCACCGGATAACTGCACTTTTGTGGCATCGTCAATATCAAAAATTGCATCGATTTTAGGATCTACCAACAGCAGATTGGTTTGTTTTTTGGATTCAATTACCCGTTTGATGGCCGATACCGGTACAATATGATCGGACATACTGAGCATGAATGGTTCATCATTTGTTAGTTCTCTTGTCAGATAAACCGAAAGACCGTTGCCTCTTTCCCATTCGCTATTTGTCATAAAGCTTATTTTATTTCCGGTTACCCGGTTTTCTTTTAGATAATTCTCGATATACGTTTTGTTATAACCTAACACGATGATAATTTCATCAATACCAGCCTGTGTGAGATTGTTTATTATGGTGGAAAGAACCGTGCCGTTTTTATAGGGTAATAATGTTTTGGGAATTTTATCAGTTTTTGCCCAGAGCCGATTGCCCATTCCGGCTGCAATAATTACGGCTTTCATCTGTTTTCCTTATTGATTTTGGGGTTCGTTTTCATGTCCGCCTTGTTCATACAGTTCTTCCATTTTTTGAATAAATCTTTCCGCTGCCCTGCCATCTAATTCATAAAAATATCTTTCGCGGTATTCATCCGCTTTTTTCCGCATAGATTCTGTAGGATTCAGACATTTCTCAACCGCATCTTTGATCTGCTTACCATCATTAATATGCACAAAGGCATCTTTCAGAAATTCGCGGTTATCAATTTCCAACAAAGGTTGACCGTCAGAATGCTTTAAACGGTCACTTGGTAAGTCAAAGATGATACCAAATTTTCTGAAGGCCAGAAAATCAAAAACCGTGCTGGAAGCTTCGCTCATTACTACATCGGCAGCCGCATAATAAGGAACAATATTATATTCCGTAAAAGGAAGCAGTACCGCGTGCTTATAGTTCTTTACTCTTCGTTCATAAATCCGATGTTGTTTGTGCGACGCGTACTTTCCCATCCAGCTGTAAGGATGCAATTTGATAATCAGATTATAATCCCTTGTTTGTTCAAAAATATCATCTTTTACTTTGTACATACTGGTAGGTTTGTAGGTCGGCGCATACATTACCGTCCTTTTTGCCGGATCCAATCCCCATTTTTGCAAAAGACTATGCGTATCATTATATCTGCCCTGAAAATAAAAATCTAATTTAGGCAACCCGATTAAATGCACCTCGTTTTTACCCAGCCAGGGAGAATTTAACAAAGAGTCTACCCGATGCCGGCCTTCCACAAATATCTGGTATTTATCGTGCGGCACATCGCGCAGATTGCGATACAAAATGTTTTTGATACCGGTGCCGTGATTAAGAAAAATGAGCATAACTTTTCCGTAATCAGCAGAGTTTCGTAAGGTATCCCCGGCAATAACAATATCGAATCCTTTCGTTTCTTTAGTGAATCGATAGCCCAGTTTTTCCCAATCGGAAATTATCGGAGCACGATAAGGAACATCAAACAGGAGATAACGTTTCTTTTCCATATCAAGCGAAAACCAGACATCATATTTAGGGTTATTTAGTAATAATTCTATTACCGGATCAAAAGCCGCTTTATGGTAAGCATAGCCGATCCGAAATAGTATTTTAATCTTTTTCAATAATCATCCATTGTTATTTTAAAGGCGTTAAACTTACTCTAATGCGGACCGATATGCAACCGGAAATACATGTCGCAATACAGGACTTTTATAGAGAGAATTTGGTTTTTACCGCATCATACACTAGTTCCGGGTTTATTTTCCGCATACAATTATGATGTTTTAAAGGACACTTTTTCCCGCCATGAGAACTGCATGGCCGGCAGTCCATATCGAGTTCAAAAATAAAGTCTTTTTCCCTATAGGGGTAATAACCGATTGAAGGCACCGTCGGACCGAAAAAAGCCATGACGTCCGTTTTCATCGCATTGGCGATATGCATTGCGCCGCTGTCATTGCAGATCAACAGATCGCACAATTCAATCAAAGCGGCGGATTCAAGGATTTTTGTGCGGCCGGCAAAATTCAATCCGGTAATTCCTGCCGACTGAATTACCCGGTCACAAATGTCCTTTTCTTCGGGTCCGCCGATAAAAATCAAATTCACCTCATGTTTGGAAATAAGACGACATAATTCGGCATAATATTCTTCCGGCCAGCGTTTGGTATTCCACACGGAACCGGGAGCCAGAGCGATAATGGGCTTTTCCGGGTACTTGATTTCCGAAAGCCATTGCAGAGCCTGTAATTTATCTTCACGGGAAGGAAATAATTCCGTTTGCATGCTGAATTCCCGCTCCGTAAAAACAGAAAGCAGATGCAGGTTTTTCTGAATTTTATGCCAGCCGCGATCATCGTAATGCGGTGCTTTTAGCGTAAGATGTTTTGAAGCATGCCAGCGGTCGAATCCAAGCCGTTCCGAAATTCCGGCCAGCCGAAGTAAATAGGCGGTGGTAGAAGAGCTGTGCGGCGTAATAGCCAGATCATATCTGTTTTTCCTCAAAATTTTAAGGATTTTCCAGAACGCTAAAATCTTATTTTTACGTTTATCAAAAGTCAGTACCTGATGCAGATGTGGATTATTTTTAAGAGCGCCAACCGTTTGGGGAATTATCAAGACATCAATCAAGGCCGCTGGAATCAGTTCGTGTACTGCCCGGATAAGCGGTGTAATCAGAATAACATCACCCAGAAATGCCGTCTGAACAATAAGAATTTTTTTATATTTATCCAGATCAGCTTTTCCCATTTAACAATTTCTCATATAATTCCAGATTTTTTGCAATCATAACTTTTTTATCAAATTTTTTAACAACTTCTTTGGATTCCTTTCCATATTGATGACGTAATGCCTGATCATTTATTAATGCAAGCAGAGCACCCGCTAATTCTGCAGGATTCTCAGGCGGAACCAATATTCCGTTTTTTTTGTGCATTACAATTTCAGGAATTCCTCCGGCTTTGGTTGCAACAACCGGCAAACCGCATGCTTCCGCATCGAGAACGGAAGTGCCCATACCCTCCATTCGGGAAGCCAAAACAAATATATCTAGTTGTTTAAGAAAACTTGTAACATCTTTCGTGAAACCGCATAGTTTAAAATTATCATTTAATCCCAGCCCATCGATAAGACCTTGCAAGTCTTTTTTATCAGGACCATCGCCCAGGGCGCAGAAGGTTACATTTTTAAATGATTTTAAAACAATGCCGGCTGCGTTTATCAGATTGGGATAATCTTTATGCCCCACCAAAGCGGCGACTGTTCCGATTATTAGATGATCTGCGGGAATTTTATATTCGTTTTTCAATGAAAAGGACAGATTCTCCAACTCGAATTTACCGATATCAATACCGCTATGAATGACCTCCAGTTTTGCCACCGGAACGCCGTCCCGCCGCATTACTTTTTTGATATTGTCCGATATGCAAACGATTTTATCCAAAAAGTGATTACTGTATTTCCATACGCCAATCAGCGGCTTTTTTACGGGAAAATCGACTCTTCTGGTAGCGACAAGTTTTAATGCCCTTATAAACAATTTTAAATATAAACCAAGCGTTACCGCCGGAGCGGAATGCAGATGCAGAATTTGCGGATTTTCTTTTTTAATTATTTTTTTTAGTCCGGATATGGCTGAGATATCCCATTCACCGCGCATTTTTAATGTATAAAACGGAAGATTTTTTTTTTGACAATAACCGGCCAGTTCGGAATCCGGCGCACAGACCAGAACACTCTGATGATTAAGTTTTAAAAGTCCCTCATGCAGATAAATAACCTGTTGCTGACCACCGCGCCATTCCTTAACAGGATCAATATGCATTATTCTCAAAGAGGGATTCTCCGGTTTGGCAATTCAATAAATTTATTCCTATGCATAACTTCGTTAAATCCCCTTATTTTTCAGGCATGTTTTTTCCCAATGCAGTAAATGTTTAAAATAAACGCCATAAGAAGAATTTATCGCAAGTACAAGGCCCATCTTCCCATCAAGAAAACCGCCCTTAATAACATACATATGAATGAATTTCACTATACCATGTAATAGCGCTTTTGCAACTGAACCACGTTTCCCTTCATTTATTTTATGCCCTGCCGTAAGATCTCCATAGGATTTTATTTTATCAATATGTGCTTTCAGGTTCTGGTAAGCATAATGATATAATACTTCATTCAACTTACCGACCGATCCTCTGACCTGCACCGATTCATGTACCAATTTATTATTGAATCCGCCTTTATAGCGGTTAAAAAGGCGCAAAGGATAATCCTTATTCCATCCTGAGAATTTAATCCATTTATTCAGATACCAGCTTTGTCGTTTAAGCCGGTAACCGTCTTTTCGTCTTAGGTTATCCATTTTCAGAATCAATTGAATCCGGTCTTTCAGCGCCGGGCTCACTTCTTCATCGGCATCGATGGAAAGTATCCAGGAATTAGAAGCCATATTTACGGCTTTTTGCTTTGTCGGTCCAAAGCCGAGCCACTCTGTTTGTTCAGTGCGGCAGTTATATTTCTGGCAGATTTCCACTGTGCGATCGGTTGAATGCGAATCAAGCACAATAATTTCATCCGCCCACGAAATCGATTGCAGGCACCGTTCGATATTATTTTCTTCGTTTTTTGTAATAATAACAACAGATAATTTTTCCATACTATTTCAGTATTTTTATAATTGGTTTATCATCGCCCAAAGGATTTGACAGCCCGTTTACGGCTTTATATTCACCGGCCTTGATCTCCCTGATCCGGCGCAGATAATAATCCTGGTTCACCCGTTCTTTTCCAGTCCGGTGCGGTTTATGGTACATGTGAATGGGAAATTCATTTTTAAACTCCGTTCGGCCATAAACACCGGCTTTATATAATCTTCGGCCCAGATCATCGTCTTCATTACCCCAGCCCTGGTAGTTTTCATCAAATCCATCAACTTTAATTAAATCGGATTTGAAAATACCAAATATGCCGCTTCTCAATTTTGGTCTGTGATCATTACGCAGGACCAAAACTCTCTGATAATAATAAAACATATCCTTAACATACTGCCGGGACATTTGAGCCTTTTGTTCCCGGGTTATTAATTCCAAAAAACGGCCATTACGAACAGATGGCTCGGTAATTTGTTTTGTCTGTTCCTCACTCAAAAGAACAGGAAAGGCAACAATAAAACTGTTTTTCCTTTGATGATCAGAAAATACTTTTAAATAATTGGTAGTTGATAAAATATCCTGATCAAAAAATACCAGATATTCTCCCGAGCATTCCCTTATGCCGTTGTTTCGACATTTTCCGGCACGAAATCCCCTATCTTCCTGGCGTACAAATTTGACATTGAACTGCAATTCAGGCAGCAGATCATTAATTCCGGCGGGTATATCGCAGGAAGAACCATCATCTGATAAAACTACTTCCGCCGGTAGAACTGATTGTCTGTTTAAGGATAACAGCGTCTTTCGGATCAGCTTAATTTGATTGTATACAACAATAATAACTGATAATTTATTATCAGTAATCGTATTCATCTGAATCGTCTCATTATTCTTTTTAAAATCCAAAAGTCTTCTTAATCCTATTCCGTATGGGATAATAAATTTTTCCGGAAAAATCGGAATAATACATATTTCTTATTTTTATTTTTTCCTCTTTCGCTATTGCTGATCCTGATGGCGATGTTGATTTTCCGCCTTCCATAAAAACAACAGGAAGAACATTAATATAGCTGAATTTAACCTGCTTATGGAAATAAGCCCGTGTCACCCATTCATAATCACCTGAAATAACAAAACTTTCATCAAATATTCCAACCGTATCAAATACATTTCTGCGATAAAACATAGCCGGATGCGGTAATGTACCCCGGTAAAGAAAAAGTCGGTCTAACAATCCAGGTTTCCATAAACGTCCCTCTCCGGTTCCTTTATTATAAATAATCAGATTTCCGTAATAAACATCCGCATGTTTATCGCTAGTTTCAATCCGATTTCTCACAGTCGTTAACACATTTTCATCAATATAGAAATCATCGGAATTTAAAAAAGCAATAATTTCGCCGTTGGCCAGCCTTATTCCTTTATTCATAGCCGAATAAATACCCCGGTCTTTTTCACTTATCAGATGAGTGATTTTTTGCCGGTAATCGTCTAAAATATTCAGAGTTCCATCGGTAGAAGCGCCATCGATAACAATATATTCAAAATCGGGATAGTTTTGACCGATTACACTTTTAATGGTTCGTTCAATCGTAGAAACAGCGTTATGACAAACCGTTATAATACTAAATTTCATATAGTACCGGATAATTAGTTTGTATTCCTGTTATAACTTCTGTTTTCATAAAACCTGTCTGTATAATTTTAATATATCATCTGCCATCTTTTTCCAGGAAAATAATTTAATTCTTTCATCTCCCTTTTTTATAAGTTCATCACGTAATGAATCATTGTATAATACGCTGGCCACAGCCTCTCTGATGGAGTCCATACTCTCCGGATCAAAAAATTTAACTGCATCGCCTCCAACCTCTATCAAAGAGCTGCAGTAACTGATTATTGCCGGGCAATGACAGGCAAACGATTCAAGCACAGGAATACCAAAACCTTCATATAAGGATGGAAAAACAAAAGCTCTGGCATTTTTATAAAGTTTTCCTAATGTAACATCATCCAAAATAATTCTGTGAAATACCTGATGCTGAATGTCCAATTCCTGGAACAAACTTAATTCATCCTTGTCATACTTTTTGGCACCAGCCGCAATTACGCTCAATTCTTTATCTTTGTTTAACAAAGGCGCCACCGCTTTAATAAAAACCTTAAAATTTTTATATATGGTTCGGTTACCTACAAATAAAATATATTTTTCCGGTAAATCGTCTGCTTGCAGAGATTCTTTATATTGCAATGAATTTCCTAAATGAATGACATCAATCTTTGATTCCTTTATTCCAAGATATTTGATGATATCATTTTTTGTATGATTGGAGATAGCAATGATCCGGCTGGCTTTTTCGGCAAGAATTTTTTTGAATTCCGAAGTTGTATTCGTTTTATCAAAATTATCAGCAAATACTTCATGAGTCATATCATGTATAGTTAAAACAAAAGGTTTATTATCAATACAATTTAAAAAATAAGGTTCATAATAAGTTGGATGAAATACATCCATTCCCCCGTTTTTCATTATCTCACAGCATTTCTTTAAACTTTTTTTATAAAGAGATTCTACAATATTTCTCCTAAAAGGAAATTTTTTCCAGGGAAATGAAAAGCGGTTTGCATAGAATGAAGTTTTTTGAAGATAATCATTATCCGTATAAGTTAATGGCAGTAAAATTTGGATATCTTCAATCCGGTTTAATTCATTAATCAATTCATAATAATACCTCGAAATTCCTCCATATTTCTGCGCCATAAATATCTGAGGATCATATAATATTTTCATTGATTAGTTTCCAATTGAATTTGCTTTATCATCTCCGAATCGGATTCGGTTTTTGAAGATAATTTCTGCTTTTTTACTTTATTAATAATTTGATTAGAGGTTTTAAGCGTCTTTAAAAACTGCTTCTGATTTAACGGTTTTTCTGTAAAAAGGTGAAGAAAACTATTATTTGTATAAATGTTTAATCCAAAAATATCCGCAATTTTATACAATGTTTTAGGAGAATAAAATGCTATATGCTGACCATGCTCAAAACCATAATACCACCATTTATCAGGTGCTGGATATGGAATTGGAATTAAAGTTGTTGAAAAAAATATATTGGGACTTATTTCCAGCATTTTGGCAATCTGTTCCATCGGATCTGCAAAATGTTCAAAACTCTCAAAAGAGGTGATTAATTCAATTTGTTCTGACTGTTCGTTAAATTCAAAGTATCTTGCAAAAATGTTTACTGTGAATGGATCACTCCAGTAAAAGTCAAATCCAATATCCCGCATTAAACGTGTAAATAATCCATATCCGCCCGCATAATCCAGATATTTACCTGCCAGATTGAAATATTTATAAAGTAAGGCAGAGGTTTTTTCCGCTAAAAAAATATTTCTGTTTACTAAGCCTGTATCGGCGAGGTTAATAGGATTTTTATAAGCTTCTTCCAGCCAGAATGGATCTTCCGTTTGCACAAAACCGCATTCCTTACATTGGAAATACTCAACATCGTATTTCCCAAGCACTTTAGCGCTAAATAAAAGCTCAGCCGTTGATTCGCAAATCTTACATTTCATAAATTGTCTTCTATTTATTTAAATAAGTATTTTTATTATCTGAAATAATACGCTGTAAAACACTTTTTAAATTAAGTTTATAGTTATCAATTGAATTCTGTTTTGATGTATAATTTGCAGTTTTTAAACTCCTTTTCGATAATTCATCAATTGTTAAACTATCAGCTTCACAGATAGCTTGGTTTATACTGCTGTGTGTCAATTCTTTTATTTGAATCCCGAAATCCTGCACATTAATACCTGCTGTAGATGGAACTATTGGAATTAAACCATAATACATCGTATTGATAACAGAACTTGGCTCTCCTTCTGAACAAGAGGGGAAAATTATAAATCCACATTTTTTTAATAACTCTTGAAATATTTCTGAATCGATACTTACAAAACCATAGGTATGAATACTGGATGTTTGATATAGCTCTTTATAATAAGCGTTTTTAAATTCCGCTTCTTTATCAATACGACCACAAACATGTAAAACATTATCATTTGATTCGGAAAATATTTCTAAAAGTAAATCTAAACCTTTATGTATTAATCCATCACCACCAAACCATAAAAAATTTCTTTTAGCAGATTTGTAGTCTTTACCCTCCAAAATATCTTGTTGATTAAAAAAATTATAGTATGTAACGGGAATATTAAAAATTGGCCGATCAAAAAATTTGCGATACGATTCAATCGTAGTCGAATTCCCTAAAGTTATTATGTAATCTACAAGGGTAGATTGTATCGACCATGCTTTTTCAACTAACCTTGTAGATTTTAGAATCCATATTCCTTTTTTCAAAAAAACTTCTTCTACTCTTTTTAAGGTTGCAGTATTTTGCCAACATGTATGCATTCCAGTGCTATAATAGATTGTGATTAATCTTTTATTATTTTGATAAAAATAATTTACAAGTGGTTCTCCAAAACCAATAATTATATCGTATTTTTCATAATTAATATCATTTATATCATCGTAGCTTATAACATCTACATTAAATTCCAATTCACGAAATACTTCCGCCATTGCCAAAGCTTCATTAGTATTTGTGTGTCTAAGACTTATCCCCTTCTTAAATGGTGCAGTGATATATGATATTAAAACATGCTTTTGAAATTTGGTTTTAAAATAATTATTAATTCTGTTTTTGTATGGCAGTTTTATAAGTTTCATATTTGCAATAATTAGTAGATAATCATCTAAAGTTTAATAAACTGATATTAAACTATGTTTGTACAAACTGGTTTAGTATCTGGTTCTCATAAAGATTTTTATATAGCATATTTGTTTCCAGTAATTCCTTATGATTCCCGATAGCATTAACACATCCTTCGTGCAAAACCACTATTTTTGTGGCATTTTGTATGGTGGATAAACGGTGAGCTATAACCAAAACTGTTCTGTGTTTTAATAATTTGTCCACCGCTTTCTGTACCAATTTTTCGGATTCTGTATCCAGCGAAGATGTGGCTTCATCAAGAATTAAGATAGGCGGATTTTTGAGTATAGCCCGGGCAATGGAAATCCGTTGTTTTTGTCCTCCGGATAAACGAACGCCCTTTTCGCCTATATGCGTATCCAAACCGTCTTTCATTTTTTTTATAAATTCCCAGGCATTGGCCGATCTGGCGGCATGAATAATATCGTCATCGCTAACATTTTCTAATCCATAACCAATGTTCATGCGTAATGAATCATTAAAGAGAATAGTATCCTGAGTGACAATGCTCATTTTTTCTCGAAGCGATTGAAGTTTGATATCTTCAATATTGTTTCCATCGATATAAATTGCTCCCCGGGTCGGTTTATAAAACCGGGGTAAAAGGTTAATCAAGGAAGTTTTGCCGGCGCCGCTATGCCCCACAATAGCCGCCATTTCGCCTTTTTTTATGGTGAGATTAACATTCTTTAACACTTCGGTTTCGACAGAATCATATTGCAGGTCTACATTCTTAAATTCTATCCTATCCTTAAATTCTTCAATTTCAATACTTCCCGGCTTATCATAAATCTCCTTTTCCGATTCCAAGATACCGAATATTCTTTCTCCGGCCGCCATGCCGGTTTGAATGGTATTATTCACACCGGATAAGTCTTTAATCGGCTGGATCATTGTAAAAAGAAATATTAAAAAACGTAAGAAGTCTTCTGCTGTAAGATCGGTATGCGAATAAACAAGACTGCCGCCATACCATAATAATACTGCAACCAGCGTCACGTACATCATTTCATTCATCGGAGAGGTCATATAATTCAATTTATGTTCACGGAAGGTTTTTTTATACCATTCTCTGTTTGCATCTTTAAAATTTTTTATCTCCTTTTCTTCATTTGTGAACGCTTTTACAATTTTTACAGCCGAAACAGATTCCTGAAATGATGTCACCACATTTGATATCTGCTGAAAAACACGCCTGCTTTTCCGGCGCATACTCTGACCGATTTTTACCATGATAAAGGCTGTTACAGGAATTATGGTAAGGGTTATAAGCGATAATTTTACGCTTATGGAAAAAAGGATAATAATATTAGTAATTATCTGAACCGGAGAAATAATCATTTTGCTAAAACTGGCATTCAATACCTGGTTAAGCGCATGAACATCATTAAAAGCAATTGAAGTCAGATCGCCGGTATGCCGTTTATGATAAAAGGAAATAGGAATCATTAACAGACTTTTATGAAGCCGGACACGTATAGTTGTGATAATGTTGAGTTGGATAACTTCTAAGATCAATTGATGAGCCAAATGGACAATATTTTTAAGCAGGAAAGTCAGAAAAATAACGAAACAAACAACTAATAAAGTATCATAGCGATTTTCCTGGATAATCAGGCTTTTAATAAAAGTTTTCGCTTTTATATATATGCCTTCTTTTTCATCCCCGGCGATTAATTCTTTTATTTTATCATATTTGCCTTTTGCCTGTTCATCAGCTGTTTTATCAGCATCGATTTCTGTTTCTACGATGGTTGGATCAAATAATTCCTGTACAAAATCCACGGAAATCCATAAAGAAAGATTATTAAATAATACATAAAAAATGGTTAGGAAAAAAACGACAACAACATGTTTCCAGTATGGTTTAATAAGCGATAATATTTTGAAATACAATTCCATATTTGATTATTAATTCAATTTCATTTTCAGTTTCAAACAAGGCTAAAACTACTATAAATAATTAAATGGCGCAAGGTGAGCGCCTGATGGACTGCCGAATCCGTGTATATATTCTAAACATAATTCCGAACTATATATTTCGCGTCACGAACGACAATAATCGAGATCATTATAAACGGCAAATTCTTTTAATTTTTCCTTAAATATCGGAAAAATTCTTTTCAACTCATTTTGAATTTCTTTAAAAGTAGAATCAAAAAACTCCGGTTCATGCCCGATGGGATCCGCAATGGAAGGATTGGCTAATTTTTCTTTGCGTCCCCATTGCTTGATAAGCACTATCTTATCTTTATACTGGGGAAAATGATTGTTCAGATCATCAAAATGGTTTCTGGCCATGCAGATGATTAATTCCGACTCATCCATGATCTTCGGAGAAACGGATTTTGATTTGTGTAAATGTAAATCCAGACCGTTCTTTTCCAAAGTCTGGACAGCGTAGATATGCGCAGGTTGAACCGGCATGTGCAGCGTACCGGCGGAATCTACTTCAACAAATTCCGAAAGGCCATACTTAGCCATGAGATGTTCCATCATCACTCTGGCCATTGCAGAACGGCAGATATTGCCGCTGCAGATAAAAATGACCCGGAATTTGGTTTTACGGATTTCAAATTTTACTTTTGGCAGAATTCTTTTAAGATCTTTTATTTTAAGTTCCCCTTCTCTGCGGATAAGATAGGGCTGTTTGGTGAAATCAATAATTGTTGAACCCGCTGCTTTTTTTAACGGTCCACCATCCAGTATAAGATCGATTTCCGATCCAAAGGTATTAATCAATTCCTTAATATCAACAATATTATCTTCGCCGCTTTTATTCGCGCTGGTGGTCGTTATCGGTCTGTCTAACTTCTGGGCCAGACGTATACAAAAAGGATGATCCGGAATGCGAAAACCGATGGTATCCATATCAAGCGCCCTGTGAATGATCTGCAGTCGTCCTCTTCTTCTGTTCGACAAAATAATGGTGACCGGTCCCGGGAATAACCGTTTCAAATAGCTGTGTTGTTCAATTGGCAACAACCCGATTAAATCTTCAATGTGATCAAGTGATGAAACCATTAAAGACACCGGAATGGAATAATTTCTGTTTTTAATGCGGTATAAACGTTCCATTGCCCGGACATTCTGAACATCAACGCCTAAACCATACAGAGTATCGGTGGGATAAATAATCACACCGCCTTTTCTGAGCAGTCTTGTCGTATATTCTATAACCTTATCATCCGGTTTGTCCGGGTCGATTTTAACCAGTTTCATAAAATATCCGTTTCCTCATAAGGCCTGGTTTTCCAGCGGCGATGCATCCAGAACCATTGTTCCGGATATTTTTTTACCCATTTTTCTAAAATGAGAGTATGACGCTGAGTAATTCCTCTGATTAATTCATCGGTCGTCTGCATGGCCGGCCCATCACATACTTTTTCAAAAAATACATCGAACTTTCCATACGCTTTTCTGATAGAAATTACAAAAAGTATGGGCGCACCGCTGCGCAAATATAAAACCGCTGGTCCCACGGCAGTTGAAGAAGGTATGCCCATAAAATCCACAAAAATGCCCCGATCACGAGCATCCTGATCAGTTACAATGGCAATGATCTCATTCTTTGCCAGCTTTTCCAGAGACACTTTTACGGAATTTTTTGTATAAATAACACCAACGCCAAAGCGGGTGCGGTTCTTTTCAATTAGCGCGTTAACATATGGATTGCTTTGTCTTTTGGCAATACCTGATAATTTATATCCTTTTAATCCAACTAATTGGCCCAGCCATTCAAAATTGCCAAAATGTCCCGAAAGGATAATCATGCCCTTGTTCCCGGATAATGCCTCATCAATCAATTCAAAATTTTGGATATTAAAATGTTCATTAATATTATCCGCACTTAATTTTGATGTCTGTAAAAATTCCATCCATAAATATATGAAATTTTTATAAATATTATTCAAAAGCGCCTTTTGCGGCATAGGCAGATTGTCACCATAAACTAATTTCAGGTTTTTTAAAATGGTTTTTTTCCGGTAATGGATAATATGTGCGGTGATTAAATATAAAATATAAGCAATGCTTCTGCCCGCTCTAAATGAAATAGATGAAAATATTCCGTAAAGAATCCTTACAATAGAATATTCAATTTTGTGCATGTTTGAAATTAGTAAAATGCCTTTTTTATAGCAAACGATAACTGCTTTTTAGTTGCGAATTTGCATATTATAGAATAATAATAATTCACCCGTTGTGCGAATTAAATAAGAACATGTTTAACCTTACATAATTCGGAATTGTCAACTTTTAATTCAAATTTATTTAAAAATTGT
>RQOG01000058.1 GCA_003854985.1 Calditrichota bacterium | reverse complement strand
TTTCCTTACTTAATTTCCGTCCAACAAACGGGGTGCACTACATAAGTCTACGGTTCTTCTAAAATCAACCCGGATTTTTCGTAATAACCCTCTCCATCAACCTGTAAAAGGCCTTTCCGATTGCCAAATAACCAATTCCATAAAGGATCTATCTTGCATAACGTTTGTTCGATGGATCGCCCTTGAAATAATACTTGGATAGCTATAATCGTCCGGGCGTTTGTTAAAGTCTGTCGTACTGTGACTGTATTCTTACTATTTATATCGTTGATATTCTCTTTTAATTCCTCGATTTCTTCTTCAAATATATCCTCTCCGATTGTATTTACTTCAATTATTCCGAATAATTCATCACCATATACCAAATCACCAACATTAGATGTTGGATTTTCTTTCGTAATTATGTACCGCTGGTCAATAGCCCTGAGGGCATTTTCCAATAAATTGATATTAATATCACGGTCATCATCAGAAATATATCTCAAATAGTATCCCATAGTCCCTCCAACCTTGTTACTTTATAGTAGCTTTTCGTTTCTATGATACTTGGTTTATTATAGCAAAATACAACAAATAAAATGCGCCCGACTTATAGCGGGCGTATTATTGATTATTAATACTACTATCTTATTACCGGTCTAAACTTACGCCAACGGCGCACAGACGTGTACCCTTACATACACCTCGGTCCGCGTGGGGGAGGTGAGCGGGTCGATCTAAACGTTTGCGTTACAAGCAAAGGCGGGGACTTGGCGGATAAAGTTACCAGACGACGAAGCCGCTGTTTGGGACCGCTTTCCCGAAAGTGTGGGCAGCGTCCCACGCTTGTCCGCTACAGCCGGTATTGGGTAGCATTGGCGATTACTTTCAAGGCTTCCACTCTTGAGAGTCCCTGCGAAGGTTTTCTAGTTGTATCCAGTGACGCTCAATTGCAATATGCCCCTTATTTGTAATCTGCACTTGAGTATTTGGCCTTTTATCAACAAATCGTTTTTCAATCTGTATCAGTCCACCTTCCTCAAGCTTGGATAGGTGACTGGAAAGATTGCCGCCTGTCAAACCCGTCAACCGCTGGAGAAAAAGATAATCAGCGCTTGTACAGGAAGTAAGAGCAGTCAAAATTGATAAGCGGGCAGGTTCATGAATTAGCCGATCCAATCCAGCCAGTTCTTCAAATGGGGTGGTCATTATTTTTCTCCGTTCGAGCTGGAAGTGTACACACCAAGAAAATATGTCCCCAAATACTGGCGATGATCGTAAATACACCGACTGTCATGATTATCCCAAGCATTTGGCTCTTTAGACCACACGCTTGCCACCAATTTAAAAAACCGAGCAAAGGTAAAATACTCATTCCTGCCATCATAATAGCTCCCAGCGGGTAATAGAGAAGAACGCGCCCCTTTACCAACCAGGTTATCCGGATGTAATCAGCCAGGAGCCCGGCAGCAAACACTAAGCCCAGCAAACTGACAGGTAATTTAATTGTTACATCCAACCAAAACGCACCCAAAGCAAGGATTCCGCCTACTATTGAAATTAACCATTCAAGGCGGCGGCTTTCGGGAGTGCGTTGCACTCGACCAAAAGCATGCAAGTAATATCGGTCAATTGCAAAAAGAAGTATCAACATACCAACAATGCCCGCAACGGGCACAAGAAAATCCTTCCCTATAGCTGGGCCATCCTGTCCATTTCCCCAAAGACAAATTAACACAATGCACAACCCTAGCGGCACGGACCTTAGTCCTTGTAGATTGGAAAAATTCGTGGCAACAAACCGGATTTTTTTTATGTCATTCATGGCCTTTTCCTTGTTATACAATATGATTTGTTACGCAAACCTTATTGCAATATAAGGTATATTTAATTTTTTGTCAAGTATCACCTTTGGCAAACAAACGGGCTTCCCGTTGCAGGAGAAGTCCGTTTGTCAGATAGTAGCTACTTATTAAGTTGGTTATTTAGGGTAGTGTTGCTATGAGCCGACCACCTATTTATTATACTGCTGAAAGGCAATCAATATGAGAGAGCAACCGCCCCAAAGATCCCGAAATCTGCTCGACTATACCGCAAAGTAACACTGACTACAACCTTGTACGATCCTACTCACTTGTAATCCTTCAGTACAACCGAATTATTGTTTCATTACCAACCGATCTCAAAATGCTTATAAGCGTCCCATAGAAAATATACCGATCATCAATATTTTTGTTTCATATTTCCAAAACTCTTCATCCGACACCATAAACCTGGGAATCCAAAAAGCGTCATCCCTTACTGTAGTGCACCCCAATAGTTAGACATATTATGGAGAAAAAAAGGATTGAGTTCTGAACTGAACGGGACTCAATCCTTTTAGTTTAA
>RQOG01000057.1 GCA_003854985.1 Calditrichota bacterium | reverse complement strand
CGCCAAATCTTTCTTCCAACCGCGATCTGGATATGGATGGTCATACCATCAGCGGAGATGTTACGGTTATAAGCACAGGTACAAATCGCTGGCAATTAGTGGGCGGATCATCGGGAACGGTAACGATAATGGGCGATGTGATTGTTCAGGACGGTCAATTTACCACTCAGGGAACAAGCAGCCTCACAAACGTAATCGTTGATCATTATGGCGATGTCGTTGTAACCGGCGGTAATTTTTCGGTAAGCAGAGGTTCACAAGGCAGCGGCGTGGGTTCCACGCGCTGGTATCTGCATAAAGGCAGTTTTTCAATGTCGAACGCCACGACCCAAAACTCCAATTCAAAGAATGCCTGGTTTGTCTTTGCCGGTGATACTTTGCATAATATAACGCTTGATAATGTATCCTATGGCGGCGGCGGATTGGCTATGGAAATTGACAGCGGGGCAACACTGGATTTTGGCTCAAGCGAATTGGGAGGCAATGGTTTGTTTATTATGGACGCCGGCGCAACTCTGGCAACAGCGCATGCCGATGGTCTGGAAGGCACCTTGCAATCTACGGGTAAAGATTCGATAAGTATTGAGGCTAATTTTACTTTTAACCGAAGCGAGGATATGCAGGCGGCAAAAGGTTTACCCGATTCAGTCGGCGTGTTGACGGTTACCAATCCTGGCGGCGTTACGCCTAACAATGTGGTGTTTAATGATACGTTATTTTGTGCAGAATTGATTGTATCGGCCAATGCGATTATGGAAATTGATACGGCCGGTCATATAACTACTCTTACAGGACAAGTATATGGCGCTGTGTCAAATAAAGGCGTACTTGAAGCTGCCGGATCAATAGCGTTTGAAGACGAAGCCGTTTATTCGCATGCCCGAAATGGCGGAAGCATTCCAAATGGTGCCTGGAATGAGGGATCAACTTTATTCTTAAGCGGTATTACAGATTCTGCGCCGGGAAATAGAAATCAGAATTATTATAACATTATGATTAATACACCCGATCTGGCTTCAAATCTCGATCTGAGTCTGAAAGGAGTTACTATCGGTGGAGATATAACAATCACTAACACTGGTAGTCAGCGCTGGCGGTTAACATCGGCTTCAGCGGGAGATACGGCTATTGTTACTATTATGGGAGATATGAATGTTGAAGGCGGATCATTTGAAACACAGGGTACCAGTAATGCCTTAACGGTATTTGAGGTTCATCATTATGGTGATGTTAACGTAACCGGAGGGACCTTTGCCGTTTCCCGTGGCTCGCAGGGCGATGGATCAGGTTCAACCCGCTGGTTTATGCATGAAGGGAATTTTTCGATAGCTAATGCCCAGACGAGAAATTCCAATCCGACCAATGCCTGGTTTGTATTTGATAAAGATACCTTACAAACAATTACGTTAACCAATGTGAGCTACGGTGGCGGCGGATTGCCTGTTCAGGTGGCCGATGGCGCCATGCTTGATTTTTGCCTGAGCGAAGTTGAGGGCAATGGTTTGTTTGTTCTGGATGGAGGAGCAACCATTTTAACGGCAAATCCGGGAGGCATTGATTCCACTCTGAAAACAGAAGGGGATATCACTTTAAGTAAAGAGGCCGGTTTTGTATTTAATGGTTCCTCTGCTCAGGTAACAAATCTGATGATGCCCGATACGGTGAATGGATTAACCATTGATAATGAAGCCGGTGTAGTCTTGTCAAAGGAGACGGTAATAAACGGTGTGCTCAGATTGGTTGCCGGTGTATTTGATAACACAATTCCGTTTACACTTGGTCCAAACGGTTCGATCTCCTATGAAGGCGGTAGCTTATTACATCCGGTTTCCATCGATAATCAGATTCCTGAAATGCCTAATGAATTTGCCTTGTTCCAGAACTATCCAAATCCGTTTAATCCTTCCACAACCATTCGCTATGATGTGGCAAAACAGGCACAGGTTATTATAACAATCTATGATTTAATGGGCCAGAAAGTTACGGAATTAGTGAATAATCAACGTAGCCCCGGAAAATATTCAATTGTCTGGAATGCCGCAGGGTATGCCAGCGGGATTTATTATTACCGCATTCAGGCCGGGGATTTTATATCGGTGAAAAAACTTATTATGATGAAATAATAGTTTTTAACTTATTAGTAATTGTTGAGCCGGCCGCTTCGTGCGGCCGGTTTTTAATCATAAACGATTCTGATGGATAAGTGATTGTATTATGAAAAAGTTAATTCTTCTGTTTTTGTTTTTTCAGTTTGCTGTAAATCATAACTATGCTCAGATTTATGTTGCCACCTATGGTAATGATGATAGTCTCGGGACAAAAGAAAAACCATATGCGACTTTTACAAAGGCTATTTCGGAATCCGCGCCCGGCGATACCATCTGTGTCCGTGGCGGGACCTATAATCTGACAACGACCATAACAATCACAGCCGTAAAAAGCGGCACGGATAGTCAGATGTGCACTATGACAGCTTATAATAACGAAGTGCCTGTTCTTGATTTTTCTGAACAGGAGCTTGGATCCAAAGGAATCAGTTTAAAGTCCAATTACTGGCATATTATAGGGTTGAATATTACTAAAGCCGGCGATAACGGTATGGATATTAACTTTGGCTCGAATAATATTATCGAACGATGCCAGTTTTACAGAAATAATGATACCGGTTTACAGTTAAGCGCTGGTTCGGCGAATAACCAGATTATCAACTGCGATTCATACTACAATGCTGATCCGCCGGATTACGCCGATGCGGATGGCTTTGCTCCTAAGCTTACCGTTGGCAGCGGCAACTACTTTTACGGCTGCAGGGCCTGGGGTAATTGCGATGACGGCTGGGACGGTTATTTGCGCGGAGCGGATGATGTGAGCACAACACTGGAAAACTGCTGGACCTGGGGCAACGGCTATCTTGAAAACGGCTCCGATCCCGGTTCACAGGCCAATGGCAACGGATTTAAAATGGGCGGCGGCGATAATAGTAACAGCGATTCGCTGATGCATCATTTTACCCTGATTAAATGCGTGGCTTTTAATAATAAAGCCAAAGGTTTCGATCAGAACAATAATATGGGCTCGATGATTCTGTATAATTGCACTGGTTATAATAATCAGACTGCGAATTACAGAATTCAGCGCGCTATCGATCCTGAGCAGGTAGTCATCGTAAAGAATTGTTTGTCGTACGACGGACTTGCTCAATTAGGCGATTTTGCCATCCAGGAGACTAACAGCTGGTTTCCGGCATTTGAAGTAACCGCCGATGATTTTTTAAGCCTCGATACCGATTTAGCCTCAGCTGCCCGTCAGGCCGATGGCTCATTACCGGATATTGATTTATTACATCTTGCAGAAGGCAGCGATCTGATCGATGCCGGAGTGGATTTAGGATTTCCATTTAACGGATTAGCGCCGGATTTAGGCGCTTTCGAAACCGACTTCACAAATTCTATTAATGAATATAAATATACGATGCCCGGCGATTTTCAATTGCTTCAGAATTATCCAAATCCCTTCAATCCGACAACTCATATAAGCTATATTCTGGCAAAGCCGGAGAAAGTTACGCTTATTATTTTTAATTCTGTTGGTCAAAAAGTGGCTACGCTTGTTGATGGAGAAATGCGCGAGACAGGTCTGAATACCGCTATTTGGAACGGCAGGAATAAAAATGGTATGATCGTGCCGGCCGGCGTTTATTTTTACCGGCTTGAGTTGAGAAACGTAATTATAAGTACAAGGAAAATGCTGTTCATTAAATAATGTGTAAAAATTACTTAACTGGCGCTTTCATTGTTTTGATACGCTTATAACCTGTTGCTCGTTAACGGATGTACATCATCTTCTTTACTTGTTTAGTATTTCCGGATTTTAAAATGCATAAATACATACCGGAAGAGAGTCCCTCTGCGTTCCATTTTATTTGATATACGCCTTGAGATTGGCGTCCGGAAACAAGCGTGGTAATTTTTTCGCCAAGAACATTGTAAATAATTAAATCCACATTATCAGTTTTTAATAATTGATAACTGATCATTGTAATATTGTTAAAAGGATTCGGATAGTTTTGTTCAAGAACGAAATATGCGGGTTGCCCGGCGCTTTTAACGGTTATGCCCGATGATGTTGTGTTGACATCTAGCAGCGCCTGATATTTGGGAGCGATTTCCATGTAATTACCGGCGCCAACCTGCTCTAAAGATTCCAAATGTCCCCAGGACCCGTAGCGTGATTCTCTTTCGCTGACATAACTAAAAGCCATAAATAATTTGCAATCCACTTCCGATTCGGCGTGTTTTCTGAAATTCTTCATATACAGGTCATACATTTTTGGATGAATCTGTGCATCCCACACGGATTGGTTGTATTCGTATTCACCCTGTAAATAAGGCTGCATGTGCTGGCCGCCTTCATAAACCAGATAGTCCACATCAAAAGCGTTCACAAAACCGGCTGTCACATCGCTCCAGTAGCCGGATCTTTCATCATAAATAGCCATAACCGTATCGATAATCATTTCCGGCGTAACATCCGCCGGGTCCATGCTGTTCCATTCCAGATGATGCCGCTCTTCAAAGTTGAAATATCCGCCCACGGCAAAGGCGTCGCATCCGGCGCCGGTACTGGCGCTATATATTGGATCCGTATGCGGATTGCCTTCCATGTCTTTTTTGAATAAATATTCCAGAATTCGCCGGGTATTATCCATCCAGGAATGCTGGCCCGCTGCCACGCGAATAAGACGACCGCTATGCGCGCCCGTAAACACATCGCTCCAAAGCCTGAAAGTTCTCTGCATCATATAGGCGTCTTTTTCCGGATGCTGATATTCTGTCGGATTGATGGAAGTCAGATCATCGATTACATATTGATTATTATGCCCCGGTGCATTTTCACCCACATAATGGGATTGATCAAATCCCCAGTTCCAGATTTCGTTGGAGTATTCAATATACACTTTTAATTCTGGATTAAGGTTGTCGCGCACCAGTTCGGTAAAACGGGTGTGATAATCATCATCGGCTTGATGAGGCACGCAGAACCAGGCATCGGTTTGAAGCGTATTGCATAACTCTATAGCGTCTTCGTAGGACATGCCGGTTGATAAGCCCTGCGAATAATAATAAGGCATGGTTCGATCAGCCCATTCTTCCTGTTCGGAATTGTTGGTATTATGCCAGTCCATAAAGCGCAGGGCATGAAAAGGCGTCAAGCCCTGTAAAAATTTGGCATAAAATTTAGGCATTTCCTCCTCATGACCATCATATTCTTCGGGAATAATACGCATGTTGCGAATATGATTTCCTTCAGTCGATTGATCAATATCAATCCAGATATTTTCTGTGTAACCGGTCAGTTCGATGCGGTATTTATTGGGTCCCAGTTGTTCATGCGCCTCGTTGTTTATTGTAATTTGCCCGGCGCCGTCGAATAACAGGATATAGTCGCCGGGATAGTTGTTATTGATCAGCGTGCGCAATTTTTGCGGCGCTTCGCCGGCGGGGGTATATGGAATTTCCAACGGATAACCGGCGGAATCCAGTGGAATCTGATCGGCTAAACCGGTGTTCCATTCCGATTCTCCTTCGGCATTAAAGCTGATCCAGGGACTGGCGGTTTTCATCACATCGTTAAAGACCAGGCATTCGGAATAATAATTATTGGAACCAATGTTCATGCCAATGGGAATTTTGGGGATGGGCTGACCGATGAGCAGATTAAAATAGATGAATACCGAGAATAAAATTACTTTTTTTATCAGCATAAAACGTCTCCTGAAGATAAAATGAATAAATGGCAGGAATAAAAATAAAGCATAACGCGAATATTGTCAATTAAATTATTCATTAATCTTCATTATTCTCGTTGAGCGTTGAACGTGCCCGTTGTCGTTGTCATTATCAAAATCATTTTTTTAGAAATTACGAATTACGAATTTGGAATTACGAATTAAAATTGAATGGATTAATGAACTAAAATAATTCCGGCAATTCGATCACGATCACGACAAGGATCAACGTGCACGAACTTTTGGACGGTGGCTGCCATTGGAAGTATAATTTTTAATTAAGAATTAAAACTGAGCAAAAAATAGGACTGTTTTAAATTAGCCACACTGTCGTTGAACGTGCTCGTTGTCGTTGTCGGAAAAGTGAAAAGAATATTCCACTCCAATGGAGTTTAATAAAACTTAAAATACATATATACACATTTGATCATCATAACAGGTTGTTTTAATAACTTATTTCCAATTCTACCGGCACATTTTTGGGCAATGGCATTTTTATCATCTTAGATGCCTCGTTGAAACTGAATTTCGCCGGCTTCTTATTCAGAATGACTTCCGCTGGTTTATTTTCACAGCGCATTTCAAGATAAGTCTGGGCCATAATCGGATCGGTTTTAACTACTTTTTCCTTATGACTGGTGGGTTTATCTGCCGCATTAAAGACAATGTTTTTAAATCCCAGTTGCGTAAGTTTACGGTGTGTCCAGAATCCGAAATAACCGGCCTCATAGGCGCTCACATACCTGCCACCGGGATAATGTTTACTCATGGACTGCTTAAGTTGTTCGGGGAAGAGATCCATAGAATAGGTCTTTAGCTCTGTTTTATTATTACGGATTGTAACGACCCACTTTCTTTTATGAATATCCAGGCCGATATAAAAAGTCTGACCGCTAAAATTCAAAGAACGATTTTGTGTTCGCATGATAACTCCTTTCTTAAATGCTTTTTTGTCTTTAAAGTAAGAAAGGAGTGCGTGTATCATCAATCAATTTTTAACATAATGTCTTAAGCGATTGGTTATAATACCTACTTATTAGTTAGATTTTATTTGATCTAAAATTTCATTAGGTGCTTCATAATCAATTGTATTTTTTGATAATATTTTGGTTGTAGTTCGATATATTTTGTTTTCTTTCTGGATGACTTCAAATAATATTCCCTTGTCTGATGAATAGCACGATGATAGAATTACTAAGATAATAATAAGGTTGAAAAATTTCATTAACGATTCCTTTCTAAATCTAAACAGGTAGTTATCTAACGGTCTAGGTATAAAGTGCACAAACCGCAATGCACAGTGGCTTTCAATAAACTTACGTACTAATTTAGACAAATAAAACTCAAAGATCCGTCCGGCTGTTTCGGGGAACTTAAACACCTGGTTAGGGCATAAATATTTGTTATCAATCAAAATCATGCTCATAGACGATTAAGAGCGGAGATTCTATTGAAACATTATATGAAATTTCTTTGTCTTTATATTTTGTAAGTATCGAAGCCATATCGTTTTCAAACTTTACATGGATTGACTTAACTTGGTTAGAGGATAATGTATCGCTAATCTGACTATCAGGTATAATATCTATATGTTTAGAATATTCTAATATTATAAAATTATCTGTCATATTATTGACATCTACATACCAGTTATAAATCTTTTTTTCATCATCACATGAAAGACTAAATAAAATTATGAAAAAAAGTAGAAATATATATTTAAATCCAATAGAGAACTTCATATAAAATAAATTCCACTATTAGTAGCAGTTTTTTTATATTTTTTTAACAATATATCAATCTCCTTTAAAATCGATTAGTTAAAACGGGAATTTATAATTTTCAATTTTATGGACATCTACCATTGAAATAGATTATTTGCCATAACGACCTGGTGTTAACCTGCTGAAACCTCACCTTATTTTTTCTGAAATTTACGATTTTAAAAAATACCAACAAAAACATTTGATCCGTCCGGCTGTTTTGGCCAAGATGATGCCAAGGTTAAAATTTCTGTAATTTGAATTTGTCACTAATTTGCTTCTTCCTTTGAGATACTTTTTCAATTTCTAAGTTTTTAATACTTTGAATAAAGGTCTTAATATTTTCAGGAAAAGTATTAAACAGATTTTCAGAAGTTATTGTCTCTTCGGGCCAGTACCAAAGAAATTGATCGTAATATTTATATAGCTCATTGGATTTAAATTTATATCCACCTAAAGCAAAAAATTTATTTCTTAAAATATATAGATCTTCATAACTCATTTTTTGTAATTCTTTTTCAGGAATAAGATATAGGTCGTAATCAATATCATATATGCTGTTCCCATAGCCTAAAGGATAAATATACTTTATGTATAATTCGACATCAGGGATAAAATTTTTCTTTGTGTAAATTAGTTTTCCGCCTTTCATGTAAACATTTAGAAATTTATCATTTACAGTCTTTCTTTTTCCAATGCCCTCAATTTCCCAATAATCTAATTTACCATCACTTTCCAAAAATGCAGGCACTTCAAAGGCCGCATCACATCCCATATTTATTTCTAACTTGAAATCTTCAATTTCATTATTAGCCCAATATGTCCCGGTTGATAAAACATATTCAAACAAATTTCCTGCTCCAGTAATATTTTCGCTAATAGTATATGTATGTTTTATTACAGTTTTACCTTTATTAAAAAACGCTGTAAAATAATAAACATAATTTTTAGTATTGTAAAAATCTTTTAAGGAATTAAATCCTAAATTCTCTAATTGATTGACTGAATATCCAAATTCCGCGTCGTTTATAAAAACTCTAAAATTCTTTATTTCAGGTTTTCTATAATTGGGATTTCCAAGACTATCTGCTTCTTCCTCCAAATTTATAGGTGGTGTAATGAAGCCAACTGTTAATTCTTTTTCATCACCTGAGTTTAAAAATTCAAATTCCACATATACATTCATCTTGCCCATATCTTTTAAATTAAGTGAGAGAAATTGTTTTTTTAGTTCAATATCAGTGGGGAAAAAAGGAATTAATGATTCTCCCTGTGATATAAATGCACCATCATCTGAAATAGCAAACATAAAACTAACAATTATGAATAATATTAATTTCTTTATCATTTAAACCCTCCTGATAGGAAATTTAAACGTTAATACTTGCCACGAACCGGCTAAAGTATTTTATTACTTTTACCAAATTATATAGTATATAAAATCTGTTATTGAATGGCCTATAATCAAAGGCCATAATTTTTTGTATTTATAATAAATCCAAGCTGCAAGTATTCCAACAATAAAAGCGGGAAACATAGTATAAATTCCATTTTCCCAATGCACTATCGAAAAAAAAGAACTTGATATTAAAATATATTTTTTCCCTTTAATGGAAACACCTAATAGACCACGATAATAAAATTCTTCTACAAAACCTGCTGAAATGGAGTGATAAGTTATAACTACTAGTTTGAGAAATTGATTCTTTGGAATCGTATCGTGATACTGGAAAGACAGTGTAAAATAGTTTTCCATAAAAATAATATGTGATAATTTTTGTGAAATGAAATAAATTAAGAAAAATCCTATTGATACAAATACAATGAAAGTAATTTCTTTAACAAATTTATTTGTGTTAAAGTATCCAAATATAGAAAAATCAATAAGGTTGTTTCTTAGAGAATATATAAAAACAAAAAAAGGTAAAAAGATCCAAAAAATAAACTCAAAAACCCAATAGATAATAATATAATTTGGTAACAATTGACTATTTAAAAGGCCATTAAATAGAAAAGGTAATATACCAACAAAGAAAACTAGAACTATTTTAAGTTGGTTATTCATGCGATTCAGTTGAAACCATTGGTAATACTAACGGCTGAGCATAAGTGGCACTGCATCCACTCGATAAACCACAAAACTTTTCGTGGCTTACAAAGCCTGCCCCGACGCCTAACTGCTTTGGTCGATCCAGAGCGTCGATTTTGATTGGGAAGCCAGGCGTTGTGCCTTTATCATATCTGGGATAATCACATATTTTATTTGAAATTCTTATAGTAAAATCCTATAAGAACAGGCCCGTAAAGAGCCTGTCCCGCATTTGATGCGGGATGTTTGGACGGTTGTTGTGTCCAAAGGATATCAACAAGGCAGATGCTATTTGTCAATTATGGTTCAAGGAAAAAATTGATGGTATATATTTAAAAAATCGAGAGATTTTTTACGGGAGTAAT
>RQOG01000056.1 GCA_003854985.1 Calditrichota bacterium | reverse complement strand
TAAAGCGTGATTCTTTGACAATGAAGTTACCTGTAATTAATCAGGAATATGATTGATGAACAGGTTAAAAGGTTGGGGGTTCTGCCGTAAGGCATCCCTTAGGGAGAATCCTCCCGGGCGTACTTTGGTTTTAGGGTGTTTCAGGTAAATAATACGTTTAAAGCGTGATTCTTTGACAATGAAGTTACCTGTAATTAATCAGGAATATGATTGATAAACAGGCTAAAAGGTTGGGGGTTCTGCCGTAAGGTCAGTCTGGTAAGGCATAGCCTGACAGACATCCTGGCGAAGCCAGGCCTTTGGCGCTTAGGGAGAATCCTCCCACAAATGATTAAATTTTAAATTTTGGGTTCCGGAATAATATGTAAAAAATATTTAATAAATCCGAATTCCAAAATCTAAAATAAAAATTTTCTATGGCGCGTTCGTCTAGTGGTTCAGGACGCTGGCCTCTCACGTCGGTAACACGGGTTCGAATCCCGTACGCGCTACAATATTTATACTCCTTTTCTCTTAATCAAACGGAATTCAATTTTGATCACTTCAGACCAACATTTCATGAAAGAAGCTATCAAGGAAGCAAAAAAAGCATTAATTAATGGTGATGTTCCTGTTGGCGCCGTGATCGTCTTAGATGGAAAAATAATCGGTAGAGGCTATAACCAGGTAGAGCTTTTAAAAGATCCTACAGCCCATGCGGAAATGATTGCCATTACCTCTGCAACGGCTACAATGCAGGAAAAATGGTTAAGAGACGCCACGATGTATGTTACCGTTGAACCATGCTCTATGTGCGCCGGGGCTTCCGTGCTGGCCAGATTGAAGCGAATTGTATACGGCGTAACCGATGTTAAAACGGGCGCTCATTCCAGTCTTTTTAATTTGCTAAACGATCCGCGTTTGAATCACCGGATAGAAGTGGTGCCCGGTATTATGAAAGATGAATGCGCCGCCTTGATGTATGACTTCTTTGAATCCTTAAGGGATCAAGACAAGAAAAGTACAGAATAACACCATATAATTGATCCATTCTGATAAACCCAATAACAAGAGGCTTGTTTGATTTAATTCTTCACTGTCTGTTTTTTTATAATTATCTTACCAAATTAAAAATATTTTAAAATATCAGTTGACAATTAAAATAATTAACCATATATTTTAACCGTTTGGTTAAATTAAATGGTTAAGTCAAATGGTTAATAATCCCAAGGATAGTAATACCGAAGAAAAAATTCTGCATACGGCTATGGAGGTTTTTGTAGAAAAAGGCCTTCTTGGCGCCAGAATGCAGGAAATTGCCGACCGGGCCGGTATTAACAAAGCCCTGCTTCATTATTATTTCCGAACCAAAGAAAGACTATATAGTCATATCTTTCAATTTATCTTAAAAAAAAGCGCCGGTGATATTATTGAATTGCTTAATTCAAATCTGCCCTTTGAAGACCTGCTTAAGAACTTCATATCCAAGTATATAGATATTGTGCATAAAAATCACAGGATTCCCTTGTTCATTATGAAGGAATTGAGTTCGGGCGGAAATACTGTCAAAGAAGTTGTAAAAAATGTCTTCAATATTAAAAATACGGAAGAACTTCCGGCGATACGTATTTTTAAGAACGCTATGGAGGAAGGCAGAATTGTGACCATGGATCCGCGGCAGATCATTATTACAGTCATCGGCGCCTGTCTTTTCTATTTTATTGGCGAACCTATTATCCGCACCATATTAATTGATGAGAATAATTTTGATCGTGATCAGTTTATAAAGGAACGAAAAAAGGCGGTTTTTGATATTGTCTATTATGGTCTGGTTCCGAGAGGAGAAAATAAATGAAAAAAATCTATGTAACCGTTCTTTTTGTTTCAGTCCTGGTTATTGGTTTGTCAGGGCAATCACTCAGGGAAACAGTGAATTTAGCGCTTGAAAATAACCCGGCGATCAATGCGCAAAAGGAATCCGTTAAATCAGCGGAATATGCCGCAGGTTCCGTTTATTCAGGTTCACTGCCTTCGCTTAGCTTTGACGCTTCCTATCGTTATCAGTCAGAAGTACCTGAACTTAATCTATCGGAAAGAATTCAAACGCCTCTTCCGATTACTATTCCCGCAACGCGTATTGGCGCTAATCATAACTATGAGATGGGATTGACCGCGCAGTATGCGCTGTTTACCGGATTTGCCGAAAAGTCGGCCATTACGATCAGCCGGCAGAAACAATATCTGAATGAAAACAATCTGTCCAAAACGCAAAAAGACATTGCTTACAATACGATTATGGTTTACCGTTCCATTCAAAACCTGAAACTTAGCCTGGAAACCGTTCAAAAAGCCCGGGAAAGAGCCATATTACAGCTTAACCGGATTAAATCGCTTACGCGGCAGGGCATGGCCCTGGCAGTAGATACTTTGTCCCTGGCGCTTTCCAAAATGAGTTATGAGCATGAAATATTGCGCCTGAAGGCCGAACTGGAAAAAGCCGAACAGCGTCTTGAAACGCTTGCAGGTCAGTATATAAACGTTGAGCTGATGGAAGCCGGTAATATTCAGGGCCAACCGGCCGTCTATAATCCCGGCGGATTGGAAGATATAAAAGCGCTAGACATACAGGAAAAAATTATCCGGGAAACCAGGAATATTCGTTATTCGGGTTATTATCCGAGAATAGGTGTTTTTGCAGGGTATAAATACGGCAAACCGGGCGTGGATATTGTAAACAATGAATGGGTAGGGTGGGGCGTGATCGGAGCCAGTTTATCGTGGAATATTTTCAAATGGGGAGCGGATAAAAAAGCGGTTAAGGAGCAGGAAGCTGAATTAAACCGCCTTACTTTCCGGAAACAATTCATGGAAGATCAGGCTTATCTGAATTATGAAAATGCCGCCAGGGACTATGAGATGATGCGAGAACAATTATCCGTCATCGAAGCCTCCGTCCGCCTGGCCGAATTAAAAATGAAGATCATCGATACCCGTTATCAGGAAGGCATGGAAACCGTGACTGTATTTAATGATACCAACCTGGAACTGACGATGAAGGAATTAGAACAAAAACGGCATCTGATTATGATGCTGATTAAAGTGAATGAATTAGATTATTTAAGCGGAAAACCATTAAGCGAGTGGAGTAATTTATAATGAAGAAGATAATTATTCTTTTGATCGTAATTACGCTGAACGGTTGTTTTTCAGATTCTGATGAGCAAAGCATTTATTATGGCCGGGCCGATGTGGATATCATTCGTCTTTCGGCCCAGAGCGCTGGAATTATCGATTCTCTGGCCGTTGATGAGGGCGAGCAGATTAGAAAAAACCAGGTGCTGGCTAAAATTAATACTGAGCGCCTGGAAGCGCAGCTACGGCAGCAGAATGCCCAGTTGCGGGAAATAGAGGAAAGCATTATCGGGCTTCGGGCTCAGCTAAACCAGGTTGAATATCAGTATCAGTTCACTAAAGAGACTTATGAAAAAACAAAAAAAATGGTTAAGGATGGCGCCGCCACAATTCAGAACAGGGACGAACTCGAAACCAAAGTAAAAGTCTTCGAAGCGCAGATAACCGGAATTCGCTCTCAGTTAAAAGCGGCCGAAAGTAAAAAACAACAGATCCACGCAGCTATAGATATAACAAAGCTTAACCTACGTGATTCACGTATTGTTTCGCCGATAGACGGGATAATTATCAATAAATTCCGGCATCAGGGTGAGCTTGTCGGTCAGGGTATGCCCATCCTGGAAGCGGCGGATCTTTCCGAAATGAATGTAATGATCTATGTTTCCTTTGCCGATTTAAGCAAAATAAAAATAGGCCAGGAGGTGGAGGTAATAGCGGGCGAAGATGAAAAAACTATGAAGGGCCGGATAAAATGGATTTCCAGCGAATCCGAGTTTACACCGAAGACTATTTTAACCAAGGAAGTGCGCACCACCCTGGTTTATGCGGTTAAAGTAGCCGTGCCCAACGGCGAAGGGATACTCAAAATCGGTATGCCGGTGGATGTAAGAATATAAATAAAAACAGGTTTGATCTGAATAAATTATTTAACACAGGCTTGAAACATGAACAGACAAAACAGGACAAAATGAATCCGATCATCATAGAAAATCTGTATAAAACCTATGGCAAGGTAACCGCCGTAAACGGTGTCAATCTGGAAGTCAGACCATCCGAAATATTTGGACTGATCGGCCCGGACGGTGCGGGCAAAACGACTATTATCCGTATCATTGTTTCACTTTTGAATCCGGATAGGGGACAGGTTCTGTTCAAGGGAACCCCGATTGCCGGCAATATGTCATTTGTGCGCACGCAGGTTGGGTATATGCCGCAAAGATTCAGTTTATACCAAGATCTTACCGTAGAAGAGAATCTTGATTTTTTCGGCGATTTATTCAATGTACCCAAGAATATCCAAGTAAATAGAAAAAACAATTTATATGAGTTTTCCAGATTAGGACCGTTTAAATCCCGCCGGGCAGGCGCTCTTTCCGGAGGGATGAAACAGAAACTGGCCTTATCCTGTATGCTGATGCATGAACCGGATGTTATCGTGCTTGACGAACCTACGTTTGGCGTTGATCCGGTTTCCCGCAGCGAATTCTGGGAGATACTTAAATCTCTGGCAAAAAAAGGCGCCAGTATTCTGGTTACAACCGCCTATATGGATGAAGCGGCGCTTTGCGACCGTGTAGCGTTTATTTTTAACGGCCGTATCCTGGGTATGGACAGCCCGGATAAGCTGGTATCGCAAATCAGGGATTCGATCTATTTAGTCAATTCCGATGCGCCTCATTTGTTGTTTGACAGAGTCAGTAAATCAGGGAAATTTAAAGGATGCGAATTATTCGGCGACGGCGTTCATTTAACGGATTCTGATGAAGCAGGAATCGAAACGATAAAAGATATTTTAAACACGATGGCTGTTTCTTATCATAAAATTAAAAAAATCGATCCTGGTCTGGAAGATGTTTTCTTAAAACTAATGAATGAGAATTCCCTGTAATGGAAACTGTAAAAATAAAAAATAATTCGCATTCGGTTATTGTAGAAGCGCTTACTAAAAAATTTGGCGGTTTTACGGCTGTTAACAACATAAGTTTCCGGGTATCCGGAGGCGAAATATTCGGATTTTTAGGAGCCAATGGCGCCGGAAAAACAACGGCTATCCGGATGTTATGCGGTCTGCTTATGCCGACTTCCGGTCAGGCTACTGTGGCGGGATTTGATGTTTATACCGAATATGAGAAAATCAAAATGAATATCGGTTATATGAGCCAGAAATTCAGTTTGTATGAAGATCTTACGGTACGGGAGAACATAGAATTTTATGGCGGCGTTTATGGGCTATCACGTAAGGAAATCAGGGAAAAGACAGATTATTTAATGGATTATCTGAAATTATGGGATCACGCGGACGATTTAACCAAATCGCTGCCGTTAGGCTGGAAGCAGCGCATGGCATTAAGCACGGCGCTTCTTCATGATCCGGATATAATATTTCTTGACGAACCTACCAGCGGCGTTGATCCGGTGTCAAGAAGAAATTTCTGGCTGCTGATTTATGAGTTAGCCGAACAGGGGAAAACCATATTTGTAACCACCCATTTTATGGATGAAGCCGAATATTGTCATCGTCTCAGTATTATGCGCGACGGTCTGATTGTTGAATTAGATAAACCAGGTGTATTAAAGAAAAAGTATAATGCCGAAAATATGCAGGATGTATTTATGAAAATCGTAAGAGGCGGTAAGGGACAGGATTAAAGTATTATTGAATGTAAAAGTTTTTAAACGAAATCATAAAAGTAAATAAAACAAAGATGAATTTAATACTGCTAAGTATCATAAAAAAAGAATTCCACCATATTCTGCGCGATCCGCAAACGCTTACGATTATTATCTTTATGCCGGTGATGATGTTATTTCTTTTTGGCTACGCCATTACGCTGGAGATGAAACAGATTGAAACTGCAATAATCGATGAAGCGAAAAGCAACGAAAGCCGGGCTTTCATTGAACAGTTGATGGCCACCGATTTTTTCCGCATAACCTCAGCAGATGTGAAATCCAATCAAATTGAAACCATCTTTAAAGAAAGAAAGGCGCGCTGCGCTCTTATTATACCCTATGATTTTTCATCTGCTTTGCAAAGAAACAAAAAGGTTAAAATTCAGCTTTTGGTTGATGCCAGCGATCCCAATGCCGCCAATTTTATTAATAATTATGTTAATCAGTTAAATCTGAAATTCAATCTTAAAAATAATGCGGATGTTTTTATTCCGTTTTCTTTTGAGCCGGTTATGCTGTATAATCCGGATTTAAAATCGTATTACTTCTTTGTCCCCGGTTTGATTGCCGTAATTCTTTTACTGATCAGCGCCCTGCTTACAAGCATCGCCATTGTACGCGAAAAAGAAAGAGGAACCATGGAGCAGATTCTGGTCAGCCCGGTAAGTCCGATTCAAATCATTATTGGAAAAACATTGCCGTATACCGCCCTGGGATTTTTAGACAGCATTATTATTCTTCTCTTTGGTTGTTTGTGGTTTGGCGTTCCTTTAAATGGTCCCGTGCTGCTTTTGGGATTTTCCCTGATTTTATACATCATTACGGGATTAAGTTTTGGATTGCTGGTATCAACCATTTCTAAAACCCAGCAGGTAGCTATGCTGGCCGCATTGCTGGCGACGATTTTACCCACAATTATGCTCAGCGGGTTTATTTTTCCTGTGGCCAGTATGCCGCTTATTTTTCAATATCTCAGTTTAATTGTTCCGGCGACGCATTTTCTGGAAATTATACGCGGTATTATGCTTAAAGGCATCGGTCTGAAAGAATTATATATTCAGTTAGGTTATCTTTTTATTCTAACAGCATTTCTTATTGCCCTTAGCATTAAAAAATTCAGCAGGAACCTGGAGGGCTGATGCAGCGGATATTTTATCTGATGAAAAAGGAATTTAAACAAATTCTCAGGGAAAAATTATTTATCAGTCTTATTTTCCTGGCTCCTTTAGGGCAAATTATAATTCTGGGATTTGCTATTACAACGGATGTAAGGAATTTAAACCTGGCCGTAGTCGACGCTGATCATTCTTCAATGAGCGCCCGCCTGATCGAATCCCTTTCTGCCACGGAATCATTTAATCTGGTTTGCATATTGGATTCGGAGAAAGAAGCGCTGCGCGAGATGGATAATGGGAAAATCAAACTGGCTGTCGTGATACCTAAGCAATTCGAAAGAGATTTGAAAAACGGCCGTCAGCCGCAGGTGCAGGCTATTATAGACGGCGTGGACGGCAATTCCGCCGGTATTGCGATGGCATATATAGGCCAGATATCCCGTAAATTGCAGCAGGAATGGATGCAGAAAACCGGGGTTTCAAACGCCCTAAATCAGGATTTACGTTTGGTGGAAATTGAAACACGCATGTGGTACAATCCCAGCCTCGAAAGCGTAAATAATATTGTCCCGGGTATCATTGCCGTACTGGTTATGATGATTACCGCTTTTTTAACCGGAATGACAATTGTACGTGAAAAGGAAAATGGCACCCTGGAACAGCTTATGGTTACACCGATTACAAGTATGGAATTGATGTTAGGTAAAGTGCTGCCGCTGGTGATCGTGGGCTTTATTTTGTTCAATGTGGGTATTTTAGGCGCGGGAATTGTTTTCGGCTTATGGATGAAAGGCAATCTTTTTTCGCTTTACTTAATGGCCATTGTATTTATGTTATCCACGTTAGGGCTCGGAATTTTCGCTTCGACCGTATCACAAACGCAGCAGCAGGCTATGTTTATTGCCTGGTTTTTTATGATTGTTGCACTGCTGCTTTCCGGATTTTTTATTCCAATTGAAAATATGCCCGATTGGGTGCAGGCATTAACTTATTTAAATCCGGTAAGATATTTTATGGTCATTATCCGTGAAATCTATTTGAAGGGCACCGAGCTTTTATATTTATGGAAAGAAGCGCTGGCCATGCTTGCCTTTGGCCTGGCGACTATCATTTCCGCCGCTGTTCGTTTTCAGAAGCGGATGAGCTGATCGTTATGTTATTTTCACTATACCTTTATTTTAGCAATTGATCCGATAACGACAACGATCACGATCACGATCAACGTTCAACGATGGGATAACCCATGATTTCAATCATGGGGCTGAACGACTAAACAAATAAACTAAAATCGTTTTAACGATTTCAATGTTTATTATATCACTGTCCAATAAGAGATTGCTTCAACGTCCGCCATTTTGCGGACTCCTTGCGGCGTAAGCCGTCCCTTATGGGGCAATGACAGGAAAGAGTTTGGAATTCATCCCAAAAGAGGCTCTTTATGGAGGAATTTCCAATGCCGAACGCCGATCGGCGAAGGAATTTTTACTGGTAATGGATGACCGATCACGATAACGATGACGAATAAGGTTCAACGATGTTCATTGGTATTAATCACGATTTTTGATCAGGCGGCATTGATAAAGCAAAAACAACTAATTTTAAAATTTTATTTGTATTTCCCTCTCACATGTCTTAAACTTGCCAAAGTTTAAAACCTATTTCCCATATATACTGATTATATAAAAGGAGGACAAGTTAATGAATGTCTTTAAAATGTTATTAATTGTATGTTTTGGCTTTTTCCTTTCAGACTGTTCAAAGACAGAAGAACAGCCGGCTAAAGCAGAAGCCGGAACCGAAAGCGTATCTACGGAAAAAGTATCGGTGGATACCGTATTAAAAGAATTGGAAGAAAGCGCCGATGCGCTTAAGGAAAAAGCCGAAGAGGTGGAAAAAGAAATCAATAAATTAAAGAAATGAGGTATACTATGAAGATTTTATCCAGTAAGTTTGTGTTTATTATTTGTTTGTTATCATTCTTCGCCGTTCAGCAGGCTGCCGCTCAGGAACTAAAAGCTGATACCACTAAAAAGATTGAGAAGAAGCTCAAAAAAGAAGTAAAAGTTCAGGGTGAGACCGGGAGCAAGAAGCTGGAAAAAGCACAGGATGACAAATCTAAAATCAGCAGGAAAAAATTACAAGAGGCAAAAAAGAAGGCGCTGATTCACTTAAGGCGGCAGAGGGATTGCCGGGCAAGGGGCATGGCTTCGGAAAAGATAAAGGAGACCTTAGTGGTAAAGAATTCGGCAAACAACGCGCTGAAGAAGCAAAACAGAAAAGCGAACAAGAATTAAAAGGAGCTGAAGGAAAGTTAAAAGACAAGGAAGCCGCGCTGCCTGAATCCGGGGAAAAAGTGAAGAGTCCTGCAAAGAAGGCAGAGAAAAAAGCAGAAGCATTGGAAGGAAATGTAAAAGTAAAGGAAGGCGCCTTACCTGAGTCCGGAGAAAAAGTGAAAGGCGCCGAACAAAAAATAAAGAAAGAAACAGAGGAACTGGAAGCACAGGTAAAAGAGAAAGAAGTTGAGGCGCCTGAAGCAGGGGCAGGGGAAGTGGTAAAGGATCCTGCAAAGAATGCAGAAAAAAAAGCGGAAGCGTTGGAATCAAATGTGAAAGAAAAGGAAGCCGAAGTACCTGAATCCGGGGTAAAAGCAGAAGATTCTAAAAAGGCATTGGAGAAGAAAGCACAGGAAACGAAACCAAATAAACCGGAACTTAAAAGCGCAGAGGAAAAGACGGTTAAAGAAGTTAAGGAATTAAAAAAGACGGATTAGGCAGAGAAAAAGGAAAAATTGGAAAAAGCAAATCCTTTAAAGAAATAGCCAATTAAAATTCGATTATGGCGATATCAGTGCAAGGCGGATGGGATTATTAGTCATCCGCCTTTTTTTATATGAAACCTATGAATAGGTCCGAAGGATTATTTACATATTTTCTGATTTGATCGCCATATTTAAACCTTTGTCGAAATAAAATTTCTGAATGAAATAATGAGGTATGAAGGGTTAAAGAGATTATTACATATGGCCGGGCACGACAAACGTGCAAGGATGCTATCAGTCCCGCAGGGACGAAATGGTTATAGCCCGGGGTGGAAACCCCGGGATAAAATAAGCGCAATCCCACTGCCGGATAACCCTGTAAGGGTGAAATAAGAAAAACTATTGAATAACGATTACGATGACGAATAACTTTCAACTCAATGAGCAGGCACATCAATTCTAATCGTTTTAACGATCTTAAGTGATATTAACGCCTTTCTTATAGAAAGCGCAAAGAAGAAATATAACTATTTCTTCTTAGTCAGTTGATTTTGTTTTTTATATGTATATATTTTGAGAGATTTCTTACTATTATATTTAAAAATTGGGGAATGATAATATGAAAAGTATACTAAAACTTGTTTTATTATTCTTGTTATTTATAAATTATAATTGTAAGCGTTCGATAGATCCAATAGAGGAAGGGTATATTGAACTTAAGTACATTGAGTTATTCAATCAACCAGTTAACTCCATAGCTGTCACAGTGGCCAATGTTTTAAATGTTTATCCTGTTTCAGCAATCGACACGCTCAATAATTCTTATGATAGTGGTATTGAATATAGGTATACCACAAGTGATGGTGCACAACTTTCCATTTGGACAGATAGCTTAAATATGACCCAGAAAATAATTTATAATTTTGCAAGATATGGAAACTCAAACGAATTCACATATGAAAAAAATGTAGCGGATTCACTTTTTTTATCAACTGTAAAAAAATTAGGAATTGAGGTATCAGGGAAAGATTATTTTAATTCCACTAAAAGATATGGAAATTATTTCCAAATTGAAGCTGGTCAAAAGTATCAAAACAAAAAATTATGGCCGAAATTAGAAGCAGAATTAGCTGGTGATACAACAAGAATAAATTATATGGAAATTTACAGGTGGTATTTAAACTTAGACGTTATTAGACAAATGATTTCTGATGAAGAACTAAAAAATATTGCTTATAATCATTGGGTTTCCTCTGGTGAATCGGTGGAGTTTGATAATATAGAAAATGATGATTTTTACGGCATAAATAATAAATTATGCAAACGATTCTCTTATGTAAAATGGGGGTCGCAATGTCCTCCATTAGTAATTAACACATGCATTGATATTCAGCGAGGTGATATTGTTTTATCATATACATCAGTAAATGGCCCCAGATAGATAATTTATAAAAAAATAATATACCAAAAATCATGTTAGCAACTTTGATTTTAAATAAAGCTAACACAATAAGATATTAAATACTGCGCCTATTGCATAATTCTCAGGTATAGTGTCAAAAATTTTAATAATTATTATTGCAATAACAAGTATATTTTTATAATATACATCCATGAATGAGATTCCCGATAAATGTACAGGTTTTCAATGGGATGAAGGTAACTTGGAAAAGAACCGGGAAAAACATAAAGTAACACAAAATGAGTGTGAACAGGTCTTTTTCAATTTACCTTTAATTGTTGCGGATGATACGAAACATTCAACAAAAGAAAAAAGATGGTATTTATTTGGTCAAACCGATTCTTCCAGACTTTTATTTGTTGTATTTACCGTCAGGAAAAATCTGATCCGGGTAATCTCTGCACGGGACATGCATAAAAAAGAAAAGGATGCATATTATGAACAAAATAAAAAATATTCCTGAATTTAATACGGAAGCTGAAGAAAGAGATTTCTGGTCTGAAAAAGACTCAACGGAATATATCGACTGGCGTAAATCCAAACCGGCGTTCTTTTCCAAATTAAGACCGTCAACAAAAACAATTTCCCTTAGATTACCGGAATTTTTATTAGAAGAACTTCGGATGCTTGCCAATAAAAGAGATATTCCATATCAATCTCTGATTAAAATTTTTCTAAAAGAACAAATTGATAAGGAATTGAAAAAGACAACGTGATTACGATAAACAAGCAAGAGAAGTATCATCAATTTTAGATACACTAGAAGCAGAAAAAGCAAATATTAACCAAATTTAATTTATTTAATTTTTTAACTCGTTATTCAAACCGATACTGTGTATCAAACGGTGAATTTAAAAGTTAACCCGTTGTGCGAATTAAATAAGAACATGTTTAACCTTACATAATTCGGAATTGTCAACTTTTAATTCAAATTTATTTAAAAATT
>RQOG01000055.1 GCA_003854985.1 Calditrichota bacterium | reverse complement strand
TTTTTTTTTAAGCCTTATTCATTAGTATAACAATGCTCCAAATTGCTGTCATTTTTTATGGCTGTAAGTGACGGGGCGAAGCTATATATAACTGAATTGTTATGGATAAAATAAAAAGTCAATCCAAATTTGCTGATAAAAACGGCGAGATAATGATTCTTGAACTCGGCGGCCATATCGATCAAAGCAATAGTTATCAGTTGCAAAAAATGTTTGATGACATTATTACCAGCGGATGTTATCAGGTTGTTGTGGATTTTAAAGAACTATTTTACATGAGCAGCGCCGGTTGGGGCGTTTTTATAGGTGAAATAAAACGATTCCGTGAAAATGGCGGCGATATAAAATTAGCGAATATGAATCCCGATATCCAGGATGTTTTTCAGATGCTGGAATTTTTTCATATTTTGGAGGATTATGTATCTGTGCAGGAGGCTTTATCCGCGTTTAAAAAAGATGATATATTGGACTTAGTTGTAAACGGGAGTGATGAACAGGAAGAGGTAACTGAAACGAAAAGCGAGGAGCAGGAAGAAGTAGAGCTTTCTATAGAAAACTCGGAACAGATGGTTCATAATCAAGAAAGCGAAACAAAACCCAAAAAACAGGCGGCAGAAATTTTAAGTTTCGTTCCGGCCGTTGAAGAAGCCCGGAAAAAAGAAGAGCTGAAACTGGTTAATGAGCTTACTTCATTAGCGGTATCATCCGAAATTAAACTTCATCAACTGCCGGTTTCTGAAAAAGTGAAAAATATAATCGCCCAGAATCCATTATTAAGTACATGGGGTATAAAAAAAGTTTTGAAGCATGAACATTTCGGATACACAAAAATCGGCTGGTTCCAGCTTGCAAAACTTTTACGAGAAATGGATTTAAACAGTAAAGCAAAAAGATATAGATATTATCGTTCTTGTTAAAGATAGGACTATAACCGTATGAAAAATCATTATTTGAATATTTGCCAAAGCATTCTTTTTGCATGGTTGATTAGTGGTCTTCTTCTGCCTGGCATTGTTTATTCTCAACAATCAGTTACATCTTCTTCATCGAGAGTGCAGATTGGAGATCCGGAAATCGAACTTCATCCGTTTAAACCAGGAGATGCATTGTTAATTAGCGTTTTTCCGGATACTTCTTCTTTTTTAAACGGAACTTATCCTATTGATGACCGGGGATTTGCCGAGTTTCCTATCATAGGAAAAATGAATGTTTCCAAAATGACAATAATTGAATTGAAAGATATCCTCAAAACAACTTACAGAAGCTATCTCAGAAGCACAGAAATGTATATTAAACCGCTTATCAGGGTCAGCCTAACGGGTGGCTTTTTCCATCCCGGTTTGTATTATGTAGATTATAATTCAAGTATATGGGAAGTGATTCGCCGGGGAGGGGGAGTTACTCTGGACGAAGGATTATATGAGATTACCTGGCAAAGGGACGGCGATGATATCGACGATATTATACCCTATTTTGAAAAAGGTGTTTCATTAAAGAAAATGGGATTCAAATCGGGAGATCAGATTTGGACTCCTAATTCGCCGGCGAGAACATTTTGGGACTATACACGTGACCTTTTGCCTATTCTGACCTTTGCAACAACGATTATGTTAACCTATTATACTATCCAAACTAATTTCATTTATTTGCAATCTGGTAGAAGATACTGATCGATTAAGACTGGTAAATATATTTTAAATAGTTATTTTTAATGTGCGGCATTGCCGGAATATATAATTTCCAATCCAATAAATCCGTAAAGCTCGATCAAATTCAGCATATGGTATCCTCTTTGAATCATAGAGGCCCAGATGAGTGCGGATTTCTGATAGATCGGAATTTTGGCATGGGTATGTCGCGCCTGAGCATAATCGATCTTTCGGGAGGTTCTCAGCCGCTTCATAATGAGGATCGAAGCATATGGATTGTATTTAATGGTGAGATATTCAATTATATTGAACTGCGGCAGGAATTGGAATTTAAAGGTCATCATTTTTATACCCATTCAGATACAGAGGCGATTGTTCATTGTTATGAAGAATATGGAGTGGATTTTGTAAAATATCTTAACGGTCAGTTTGCTATTTCGATATGGGATGTGAAGAAGAAAAAACTGATTCTGGCAAGGGACAGGGTAGGCATCCGCCCGCTTTTTTATTCTTTATTAAATAACAATTCTATATTTTTTGCTTCTGAAATGAAAGCGATTTTCGCTGAAGGAACGATAAATCCTGAAATTGATGAGATTGGCATAGCCCAGATATTTACCTATTGGGTGAATATTCCGCCTGTGACTTCGTTTAAGAATGTTAATGAGCTGCCCGCAGGACACGTTCTTATTTGTAACCATAAAGGAACTGAAATAAAACCCTACTGGGATATGCAGTTTCCCGCGAATGGAGGATTTGATAAAAGACAAAAAGCGGAAATAATTGATGAACTAAAAGATCAGATTAATAAAGCAATCGCGCTTCGTCTACGCGCTGACGTTCCGGTGGCCGCGTATCTAAGCGGTGGAATTGATTCGTCAATAATTTCAACTTTAGTGAAAAGAAATCATAATAATAACCTGACGACATTTTCCGTTGCTTTCAAAGATAAAGATTATGATGAAAGGACTTATCAGGAACAAATGGTCGCGCATCTGGGCACAAATCACCATATGTGTGAAGTCGACGCTCATGATATTGCCGAAGCATTTATCGATGTCGTCTGGTATGCAGAAAAACCAATGATGCGCACAGCGCCAGCGCCTTTATTCGCTTTATCCAAGTTAGTCAGAGATAACAATATTAAAGTCGTGCTTACCGGCGAAGGTGCCGATGAGATTTTCGGTGGCTATAATATCTTTAAAGAATCTTTAGTTAGAAGATTTTGGTCCCGTCAGCCGGATTCGGAATGGCGGCCTTTGTTGCTTTCCAGACTTTATCCCTATATTTTAAAAGATGCCAGACATCTCAATACTTTCTGGCAGGGATTTTTCAAAAAAGGACTTAAACAAACTCATCTTCCATATTATTCACATTTAATCCGCTGGGACAATACTTCAAAGACCAGAGTATTTTTTAATAATAGCATTAAACATCATTATAATACAGTTGCGGAACATCAGGATTTAAATCAGTATTTTGACGCTGACATTAAGAATATGGCTCCTTTAAATCAGGCGCAGTATATCGAATCGAAGTTGTTCATGACCGGTTATTTGCTTTCTTCGCAAGGCGACCGGATGATGATGGGAAATTCTGTTGAGGGACGTTTTCCTTTTTTAGATCATCAAGTTATTGAATTTGCTTCAAAAATATCGCCGCACTTAAAAGTAAACGGCTTGAATGAAAAGTATATTCTAAAGGAAGCCTATAAAGATATTTTGCCTGAAGGGATTATATATCGTTCAAAGCAGCCATACAGAGCGCCCATTCTCAGCAGTTTTTTAAGTGATAAAACGCCGGAATTGATCAAAGAATTGCTCCGCCCTCAAGCCATAAAACAATATGGATATTTTAACTACAATTCCGTTGATAAACTTCTAAGAAAGGGTAAAAACATCAGTGCCAAAAACGATATGGCAGTTGCCGCCCTTGTTTCAGTTCAGTTGCTTCATTATCATTATATTGAACGTTTTGGTGATCATGATTTTCGTCTGGCTGAAAAACAAACTGTTATTAATTTAAATTAAACCATGGCGTATAGAAAATTGGAGGTATAATGCCTTTCTCAAAAAATGACATAAAAATCGATCCCGCAAAAGAAACGGATAGAATTGTTCAACAATTACGTCAATATGCGCGGAATTATCGAAAACAGGGCGCTGTTATTGGCATCAGCGGCGGGATAGATTCCAGCGTCTGTTTAGCTTTAAGCGCTAAAGCCTTCGGTTCAAAAAAAGTATTTGCATTGACTATGCCGGAGGCCGATTCAAATCCTGAAAGCGCTGTTTTAGCAAGAAAGTTGGCTAAACAATTCGGGGTTGAATACATAGTGGAAGATTTAACCGCTCCCTTAGCCGGATTTGGTACCTATCGCCGGCGGGATGAAGCAATGAAAACAGTATTTCCCGAATATGACGCTACCTATAAATCAAAGATTGTTTTACCAACGGCGCTTGATGATAAAGATACTTTAAGCATTTATCAGCTGACTATTATCTCTCCGGAAGGTGAAGAAAAAACAGCAAGAATCCCTTTAATGGAATATTTACAGATCGTTGCAGCTTCCAATTTTAAACAGCGCAGCCGTATGTCCATGCTTTATTACCATGCTGACCGTTTGAATTATATCGTGATAGGCACAGGAAATAAAAATGAGCATGAACAGGGCTTCTTTGTTAAACACGGCGATGGCGGCGCCGATATAAAGCCAATCGCTCATTTATTTAAAACGCATGTTTATCAGTTAGCCGCCTATTTGAATATTCCGAAAGAAATACAACAACGTACGCCGACAACGGATACTTACAGCGCTGAATGTACTCAGGAAGAATTCTTCTTCAGAGTGCCGCATGAAATTGGTGATGTTGTCTGGTATGGTATGGAAAAAAGTGTGGCGGTAAATGAGCTTGCCCAGGCGCTTGATATCAGTGAAGAAAAAGTTGTCCATATTCAGAATGATATTCAACGTAAAATCAAAACAACGGAATACTTAAAAGCAAATCCGGCGCATATTGAGTAAAAATAGGCAAAAGGCAATCGGCAAAGGCTAATATTTAGTAATTAATTTCCGAATTAATTTACAACTCCCTTAGCTTGTCAAAGGGAGTTAAAAGGATTTAAACAAAATTATAATATATAGATAAAAGGGCAAAAGAAAATGGCAGATGTAAAACAGCAGGTCAGAGATTATATAATAGAAAACTTTTTATTTGGTGACACAAGCACTCAGTTTTCTGATGAAGATTCATTTATGGAAAAAGGTATATTGGATTCAACCGGTATTTTAGAGGTTATCACCTTTCTTGAAGAGAGTTATGGAATTAAAATTGAAGATGATGAATTAGTACCGGAAAATCTGGATTCCATTAATAATATTGCATCATTTATTTCACGGAAAAAAAATTAATCTATATAATGCCTAATCAATAAATCATCAGGCAATAGGCATGAGGCGATAGGCAATAATTAGAAGAAAATGGATGAGATAAAGTCTTTTAGAGATTTAAAAATATGGGGAAAAGCTATCTTATTAGTAAAAGAAATATATAAACTTACCAATAGTTTTCCAACAAATGAAGCTTATGGATTAACTCAACAAATCAGACGAGCTGTAATATCAATTCCAAGTAATATTGCCGAAGGTTATGGTAGAAATTCTACACAGGATTATATCCGCTTTCTCAGAATCTCTAAAGGCTCTCTATATGAGGTAATAGCACAGCTTGAAATTGCTGTTGCATTAGATTATCTAGAAAGTAATGACACTATATCCATTAATATGCTCTGCACGGAATTAGATAAAATGATCCAATCTATGATTAATAAAATTTTAAAATAACCCGTTGTGCGAATTAAATAAGAACATGTTTAACCTTACATAATTCGGAATTGTCAACTTTTAATTCAAATTTATTTAAAAATT
>RQOG01000054.1 GCA_003854985.1 Calditrichota bacterium | reverse complement strand
GTTTGAATCGCACTAATGTAGGATTGAAATACGGACTGGGTCAAGGAAGATTTAAACACAACGGACGGTTTGAATCGCACTAATGTAGGATTGAAATGATCGATTCGACCGTGGCGCAGCAGTTTTATATCGTTTGAATCGCACTAATGTAGGATTGAAATTTGACTAAGCTGTTTTTATATAATAAATTTCAAACCATTTCATTTTAAAGGTCAGGTGTTTTAACAATTGATCCCGCTAGCGCCCGCTATCGGGATCTTTTTATTATTAACATTCTGAAACTTTTTCATTATTACTTTATGTCCGGATTATTTTAGTAACCCTATTTGAGTAACTATATTAAATATAAACGTTGCTATCGCTTGCAATGGCAGAATGCAAACCGTTCCGGATTAAGGAGTTTTTTAATCTGTTTATTCGGTGTAATCTGTAGATTGAGTTTAAATAATTCTGATATAGGATGGATATTTTTTTTCATTTTCCGGTTTTGTTTTTAAATGGGAGCGCCCTATATTCTCATGAATTAAGAGTAATCAGGGTAAATTATCATAGCAAAAATTAACGCTAAGAAATTTCTCTCCAGACCGTCGGATTTTGTTTTTCCCTTATGCAATCAATGTAAACACCCTGACCGTGTTGCAAAAAACCTTACCTGCAAAGCTTATCCCGATGGAATACCTGAAGAAATTCTCAATAACGAAGTTGACCATCATAAACCCTATAAAGGTGATCACGGCATCCAGTTTGAACCCATGGATGAAAACGCTATGTATTAAATGTTTTTCCTTGTTTAAAAGCCGGCATGCCCGATTTTTTAAATTATAAATTAAATTAAACGGCACTTCTACCGAATAAGGTTTTATCAACGAAAAGCCGTTAAGGCAAAATCTGATTATACTAACGGCCTTTTGTAATCATATTTCATTTTGTTAATCAACTATTATGGAGAAAATGCAATGAAAGCCGTATTACTTCGTTTAGAAACTAACGTTTTAAACTATTTTACGTTTATTTTATTCTTTTTACTTTTAGCTCATCTTAATGTATCCGCCCAAACGGAAATCCCGCTATTCAACAAAGTGCACGATTTCGGTATAGCAGTCGGATACGCTCATACGGCGAATATCGAAATGGATTTCCATGATTACACGTTTGATAAAGAACCGTCATCGCTTATCAAACTAAGTTATGATAATTTTCTTACGCCTAAATTAGCGGCAGGCGCCTATTTTCATCTTATAAAAACGTCGGTTGAAGCCCATTATTCCGATATAGTACCCGATGGCGAATTTATAGGCGGAGAATGGGTGTTTTTCGACAGGGAAGTCAGGGAGAATTATAGTCTGGGCGCCCTGGTCTGGGAAATCGGCGGTTCGTTCAAAACCCGTTTTTTAATGGCTGGGAAATGGGAAGTAAAACCCGGGATTAATATCGGTTACAGAAAATTTTATTTTGATGAAGATGATATGGAAAAAGCAAAAATACTGCGGATTTTTGAATATAAAAATCAGGACGCGGAAGCGGAAGGATTAGGTCTCAACGCCAGCGTGGAATTTCTGTATCCTCTTTTTCAGCGTTTTTTATTTGTAGCGGAAACAGGGTTTTTAACCCAGCCATACGGCGGCACGCATAGCGTAACGGATGTGCAGTTCGGCCCGGTAATGTATTTATTGATAGGCGTGCATTTATAAACGAATGCCGATTTAAATTTGTATTTTTTATGGCGGCTATTCTATATTTAACGCCGGGAAATAAATTATGTAAAGGATCGTATGGCCCGCTGGATGATTATCGCCGGACTTATTTTGATCGTCATAGGAGCGATACTGCATTTTGCCCCCTGGCTGATAAGCTGGTCTGGTAAACTGCCGGGCGATATTCGTATCCAGAGTGGAAAAACAACCATATTTATTCCCATAACTTCCATGATTATAGTCAGTATTGTGCTAACCATTCTAATTAACCTGTTTAAACGCTGATTATTGAGCCGGGTTATAAGCTCGTTATTTACAGATTGAAGCTAAAAATAACTCTGATACTACCGTGTGTTAAATTCATAATGAATCGGAATAGTTATAAAAGGCAAAACAGCCGCCTGGTTTATTTATAATTATTTTGTATTCTTGATAAAAATACATTAAAATCAAACCTTTTAATCAAATACGGAATTAAGAATGAAAGTAATGAAATTCGGCGGGTCATCCGTCGGCAACTGCCAGCGTATTAAGGACGTTGTCGAAATAATAAAACATTCATTTTCCAACGGCAGAAAAGGCGTGGTTGTCTTTTCCGCTTACCAGGGCGTTACAGACCAGTTAATAGAATGCGCCAACCTGGCCGCTTCCGGCAGTGAGAAATATTCTGAAAAATATGAAGCGCTTCATCAAAAACATATTGCTATGGCCAGGGAACTGCTCTCCATTCAGCGCCAGAGTAATATTCTGGCGGAGCTTACTTACCAGCTTCATCAATTGGAAGAGATTTTACACGGGGTGTTTCTGGTCAAGGAAATTTCTCCGCGCACCCAGGATTATATTATGAGCTTCGGTGAAAGGCTTTCCGCCTTCACGATCAGCGAATGTCTTAAGGATAGCGGATTTACCAATTCCTTTCTGGATACAAGACAGTTGATTAAAACCGATTTACAGTTTGGCAGGGCAAGGGTGGATTTTAAACAGACAAACCGCAACATTAAATCCTATTTTGATGAACATCCTGAAATACAGATTGCCACAGGCTTTATCGCTTCCGGTTATAACGGTGAAACAACCACTCTGGGACGCGGTGGGTCGGATTTTACGGCTTCCATCTTTGGCGCTGCTCTGGGTGTCAAAGAAATAGAAATCTGGACCGATGTGGACGGTGTGCTTACGGCTGATCCGTGTAAAGTGAAATCCGCTTTTCCAATCAAACGGCTCAGTTATGAGGAAGCTATGGAGCTTTCTCATTTCGGGGCCAAGGTTATTTATCCGCCGACGATGCAACCGGCGTTGGATAAAAGTATCCCGTTGCGTATAAAAAACACAATGAATCCGGCGTTCGAAGGTACGCTTGTGGCTTCCGGAAAACCGGACAATCCATATCTTATTACGGGATTATCTTCCATTGGTAAAATCGCTTTGCTTACTATTCAGGGTAGCGGAATGATCGGTGTGGTTGGTATTGCGGAAAGAATATTCCGGACAATGGCCAGAGAACATATCAATATTATTTTGATTACCCAGGCTTCATCGGAACATTCAATTTGCCTGGCGATTATGCCTCAGAATAAAACAGCCGCAGTTAATGCGCTTAAAGAAGAACTTAAATACGAAATCCGCGATGATATCATCAATGAGATTAAGATAGAAGATGATCTTTCCATTATTGCTGTTGTCGGCGATAATATGCGCCGCCGAAGAGGTCTGGCCGGAAAAGTTTTTCAGGCTTTGGGAGAAAACGATATTAATATTATAGCCATTGCCCAGGGTTCTTCCGAATTAAATATTTCTATCGTCATTGCGCGGCAGGATGAAAAAAAGGCTTTAACGGTTATTCATGACGCCTTCTTTGATTCTGGTATGAAAAAGATGAATGTCTTTTTATTAGGAACCGGAATTGTCGGCGGAACGCTCTTAAAAATCATTAATAAACAAAAACGTGAACTTTTAAAGAGAAATAAAATCAACATGCAACTGGCCGGAATTGCTAATATTGATGGTATGCTGGTTGATTCGAATGGCATCGATGTTTCCCATTGGGAACCGGAGCTGAAAGAAAAAGGAAAAAAGATAGATTTAAAAAGCTATTGTGAGGATATAGTCGGCTTAAAACTGAAAAACAGTGTTTTTGTTGACTGTACCGCCAGCGCGGAAACCGCTGAATTATACCTGACTCTGCTCAGGGCGGGCGTTCACGTTGTGGCGGCCAATAAAAAAGCCAATACAGAGAATCTGGAGTTTTATAATCAGCTTCAGAATATTAGTTTGGAAAGAGGCATTCAGTTCCGTTATGAGACCAATGTCGGCGCCGGTTTGCCCGTTATCCAGACCATCAAAGATCTGATCGCTTCAGGCGACCGTATTAATAGAATCGAAGGTATTCTATCGGGAACGCTTAGCTATATTTTTAATCAATATGCCTCCGGTAAATCGTTTGCCGCTATTGTAAAGCAGGCTAAAGATAAAGGCTATACGGAACCCGATCCCAGGGACGATCTGAGCGGCATGGATGTGGCAAGAAAGATACTGATTTTAGCCAGGGAAGCCGGCTGGCAAAAGGATCTTAATGATGTTGAAGTAGAAAATCTCACGCCTGTGGAAGCGAGGCAGGTAAAAGGTTTGGATCAATTCTTTAAAACGCTGGAAAAGCATGATGCGGATATGGAAAATAAGATCGTTAAAGCGGAAAAATCAGGGCAGCGTTTACGATATATTGCTGTCGCAAATGCCGGGAAATTAAAAGCGCAGTTAACCGCCGTAAACCCGGATCATCCTTTTTATAATCTGCAGGGCAGTGATAATATCGTTGCCATATACTCGGATTACTATCCGGTTCCGCTGGTTATCCGCGGCGCCGGAGCCGGACCGGAAGTAACCGCTGCCGGCGTGTTTGCGGATATACTTAAATTAGTGAATGGATAAAAAGAGAATGAGCAGTCTGGTAAAAAAAAAATACCATCAGAGCCTTTGCCCCGGCCACTGTTGCCAATGTCGGTTGCGGTTTTGATGTGTTCGGATTCGCGATGAATAATCCCGGTGATGAAGCCTGTTTAAAAATCGTACCCGAAAGGGGCGTTCGTATTGTTAAGATTACAGGCGATCAGGGGGAATTACCTCTGGATGCCGATAAGAACACGGCCGGCGTATCGCTATCGGCGATGTTAGACGTCATTCAGGCTGATTTTGGCATTGAAATGGAATTGCATAAAAAAATGGCTATCGGCAGCGGTTTGGGATCCAGCGCCGCCAGTGCGGTTGTCAGTGTTTTTGCTCTTAACCAAATGCTTAAAAAACCGTTAAAACCAATGGATTTATTACCTTTCGCCGTTGAAGGCGAAAAAATTTCCAGCGGTGGAAGCGTACATCTTGATAATATTTCCGCCTGCCTTCTTGGTGGTTTTATATTGATTCGCAGCAACGATCCGGTTGATGTTATTCAACTTCCGGCTCCCGATGATCTTAGGTGCACGGTTATTCATCCGCACATTGAAATCCGGACAGAATTATCACGCAAAATGCTCAGATCAAGTATCCCGTTATACAAAGCGGTCAGGCAGTGGGGAAACATCGCCGGTAGTATTACGGCCTTATTTACCCATGATTATCAGCTGCTGCACCGATCCTTTGAGGATGAAATTATCGTGCCGGAGCGTGCGGTGCTGATTCCCCGGTATTATGAAATGAGGGAAGCTGCGCTGAAAGCGGAGGCTATAGGTTTCAGTATCTCCGGTTCGGGGCCGTCTGTCTTTGCTTTAAGCGAAAGCGATAACAAAGCAAAATACATTGCGGATCAAATCGGCCAGGTATTGAAGAAAATCGGCATCGGTTATGATACCTATATATCCGGGATAAATAAACAAGGTCCAAGAATACTATCATAGAGATTATTGATGAAATATTTCAGCACAAACGATCCAAACCATATAGTTGATTTCAGAACAGCGGTAATGAACGGTCTGGCGCCCGACGGCGGTCTTTATATGCCGGAGAACATTCCCGGATTGAAAAGAGATTTTATTGAAAATTTAAATAAAACGTCGTTACCGGAAATCGGTCTGCAGGTAATCAATGAATTTGCCGATAATCTATCCCGTTCGGAATTGGAAGCAATAGTCTATGATGCAATTAATTTTAAAGCGCCATTAATCGAACTGGATGATCATACTTCGGTGCTGGAATTATTTCATGGACCTACATTGGCCTTTAAGGACTTCGGCGCCCGTTTTTTAGCCAGGCTCATGCAACGCTATCATCAAAATGAAAATAAGGAACTGATTATTCTTGTAGCTACTTCAGGCGATACAGGCAGCGCTGTCGCCAATGGTTTTCTGGGTATGGACGGGATAAAAGTGGGCCTGCTCTATCCATCGGGGATGGTAAGCAAAATTCAGGAACAACAATTGACGACCATCGGCGGTAATGTCACGGCATTTGAAATTAACGGGAATTTCGATGATTGCCAGCGGCTGGTAAAAAAAGCGTTTACGGATGAATTTCTTAAAAAGAAATACCTGATGTCTTCCGCCAATTCAATAAACCTGGCCCGGCTGCTCCCGCAGACCTTTTACTATTTTTCGGCCTATGGACAATCCGATTGCAGTAAAGATCAAAAAATGCTGCTATGTGTGCCGTCGGGAAATTTTGGTAATTTGACGGCAGGGCTTATCGCCGGAAAAATGGGATTGCCTGTTGAGCACTATATTGCCGCAGTTAATGCCAACCATGTTTTCACCGATTATCTGGCCAGCGGTTTGTATCATCCCCACCCGGCCGTCAAAACATTATCCAACGCCATGGATGTGGGAGATCCGAGTAATTTCAGCAGGATACTTGCGCTCTATAATCAGAATTTTTCATCAATTTCAGATAATATTACCGGTTATAGTATTTCGGATCAGCAGACGATAGAGACCATAAAGGAAGTCTATAAAAGCCTGAAATATATAGTCGATCCTCATGGCGCTGTAGGTTATGAGGCCCTGAAAAAATACAGAGAAGAAACCGGTTTGGTGCAAAAAGCAGTTTTCCTGGAGACGGCTCATCCGGGGAAATTTGCAGAAATAGTAGAAAATACCCTGGAAATTAAAATAGATCTGCCTGAATCTCTGGCCCTGTGTATGAAAAAAGAGAAAATGGCCGTATTTTCACCACCGGATTTTAATCCATTTCGTGAGATTTTAATCAGCCATATATAATACTTTAATTTTTTTTAAGATAAAGCAGATCATACAGATAACCGTTGGCGATAAATATTGATTCCGTGATTAATAAAAAAGTTAAAATCTTTGCTAAATTGGTCGATACCTATCCATAATATGATGAGATGAGCATAATTTTGCGGCAAAATTCAGGAATAAGGAATGGCTAAGAAATCGATATTGCAATTAAATCCGAATCATGTGCTTGTTGTTGATGATGAGGTGGATAATCTTGAATTTCTTAAAACATTATTACAAAACCATGGTTATATCGCGCATAGTTTTTTAAACGCCATGGACGCCGTTGCGTTTTTGAACTTCACGGATAAAGCCATCAATTTAATTTTAGCCGATATCCGCATGCCCTCGATGGATGGCAATGAATTTCTTCCCGAAGTGAAAAAAATGCCTAAATATGCCAGCACACCGTTTCTGTTTTTATCTGCAATCAACGACCGTAAGGTTATACTTGATGCCTACCGGGCCGGCGCCGTCGATTACATAACCAAACCGATTGATAATGAAGTTTTTCTGGCAAAAATTGACGCTCTGATCCAGAATTTCACGATGAGTGAGATTAAAAATAATATTATTTTGGAAGGCAGCGAAAGTAACCTATCCATAGAAGAAATGATCACTTTTTGTGAGCAGGAAAAATTAAATGGTTTTACATTTGTCCAGCATGAACATCTGGAAGGCGTTTTTACTTTTGAAAACGGGGTTCTTAATGATATTCAATGCGATGAACTTGCCGATGCCGAAGCGTTCGAAAAAATCAGATCGTGGAAAAAATACAGTATCTTTATTGTACGCGGGGTTTTTTATCCGAAAACAATGACCAAATACGTCCAGGCCCGCCTGATGAGTCCTATCTAAATCATCCCGTATTTAAAGGGCTGCTCCAACTTCAAATATATACTGGGTTTTAAAGTCCTCATTAAAAGCAACATCAAAGCGAAGTAATTCCACATAAGGAATCAGAAAATGAATTCCGAAACCGAATCCGGATTTAAAATTATCCGGGTCAAGTTGCTCCTTTGCATCCCAGGCTAATCCGGTGTCGGCGAAAAGCCCTAATCCCATTCCAAAAAATAAATCTTTAGTCAGATAGTCTGGTAAAAGGCTGCTTTTAATACTGAAATAGCGTTTGGGAATAAGAAGGTATCTCAATTCCGCGGCTCCTATGGTGGCGTGTTTTCCGGGAAATACCGTATAAAAATGTCCGCGAATTCTTTGGGTATAGCCAATGAAATTATAATCATAAACGGGTAAACTACCGATGGATTGAATATTATAAAACCTCATAGCCAGCGTAAAAGCATTCCAAGATATATACTTTCTCAAATCAACTGTAAATTTCCAGTAATCGATGAGCGGTTCAAACAACCCATAGTTCCCTATAACAAATTGAGTAAGCCAACCGTGTTGCGGATAGGAATAAATGTCTCGAGTATCATATGCGGTTGATAATTGAATTCCATAATTAACTTCATGAGTAGATCTGGTCGGCATGAGCATCTTGTATTCCTCGGGAACGGATAAATCAATTCTTGAAAAATGGATTCGTGAATAAAAACGTTTCGTCCAGTATTTTCCGATGGAAAGGCTGTTATCAAAATGCTTTTCATCAAATTCGTAAAAACGATTTTCTTTTGAATAGTTATTTAAAAGGTAATTCATAGTGAGATGAAGCTCTTCGCCTATCCATGGTTCTATAAAATTAAAATAATACCCTGGACGGTTGCCAAATATTAAAGAGAAATACATTTTTTCATTTCTGCCGCGAAAATTATTATGAGCAAGACCAAAGCCGTAACTGATTTTATCCCAATCACGATCTTCAATGCGAAACACGGGATAGGGAAATAAATACCATCGTTCAGTTACAATAATAAGCAGAGCGGTTTTCCCGTGATCAGGAATTTTCTGGAATTCTACCCGGTTAAAAAGCCATAGATTTAAGATTCGTTTCCTGGATAATTCAAGAAGTGAGTCGCTTACAAAATCACCCGTTTTAAACAACAATTCTCTGGTAACGACGTCCTCATTGGTATGTTTATTCCCAACAACAAGAATGTCTGAAATCTCAATGCTGTTGTCTGCAATACTCTGCCGGCAGAGTAATATGGTAAAAAAAATGATTAAAAATATAATTCTTTTGATAGGAGTAAGACGGGATTTTTTCATATAAAGTTTTGAATTCCTCTCTTTTTCTCATTGCTTTTAAGAGGTTGTTTACGTTAAAAATAGCTGGCAAGATAAACGTTTAATCAGCCTAAAGCAAAAAATAGTGTTATCTAAACGCGATCTCATGTTTAGGTTGCGTTAAGGCTAATACTTGCATTTGGTTTAGTAAACCAGCTTATTATCGTTTAACCGGCAATTTCTGTAATTCAAAATCACTCGTTTTCACTATCTTTATTACGAAACTGTTCTAACCAATAATTCAGATCATTCATTTCCGGATCGTATTTTATTTCCGGTTCCTGTTTCGTGAGATCTTTGGATTTTTTTTTGCCCGATCTTAAGAATTCTGAAGCATTTAACGATTGCGCCCTCATGTCTTGTGCGGTGTTTTTTATTTCGCTATCCGAACTGACTACAATCCAATCCTCGGGTTTTTTTTCGTGTCGGATAACGCTGCGTATAATATCATCCGCGGTCTCAGGTTTTCTGGAAAAAATAACCTTTATGCGGTAAGTATTAAAGTTTTTGTTATAATAACCATGTTTTCCATCCAGAACCAATATGATTTTAGAAATGTTGTCAGGAATGATACTTTCAATTTTATTTATTATCATTTGTATGGCGCGATCAATATCCCCGCGTGAAATCCATCCGGCAATGGTATTATCGGCAAATCCTACGTTGTATCCGTCAATGATATAGTTTTTCATATTATTTGATTTTTAATATTACATAAGTAAAACAGAGTAAAATTAAGCTAAAAGCATGTAATGAACAATTTTTATTGCCACGAGTTATTCGATTATTTTTTTAATTTACAAGTTATATCTGATAGTTTTGTGCCATATGTGCATTAAAAATTCTGACATTATGGCGTTATTTGGTTGTCATTTGTTTCAAATGCCCATAAAGCAAGAACGTTTATTATCGGTTATACAACCGGTTAAAGCCGTAAATACATCTTTTTGGTATATAATTTGTAGAACAACATATAAATGATAATTAATGAACGAATGAACTTTTTAAATTGATAAAACGTTAATTAGAAAAATTTGATATGGAGGAACTGATGCCATTTTTTTATTTTGATTCTACTTTTCTGCTTCTCATACCGGCATTGCTTTTAGCATTTTGGGCGCAATTTAAAGTTATGTCCACATTTAAAAAATATAAGGAAATCAGATCGGCGAGTGGTATTACCGGGGCGGTCGCTGCAAAAAAGATTTTGGAATATAATGGGATTTATGATGTAAAGGTTGAGTCTACACCCGGTGAATTAAGCGATCATTATGATCCCCGTATAAAAAAAGTAAGGTTATCTCAGGCCAATTATGAAGGCTCTTCACTGGCTGCCCTGGCAGTTGCGGCGCATGAGGTAGGGCACGCAATTCAGCATAATATTGGATATGCTCCCCTGGCGCTGCGGCATAGCATATTGCCGGTGACCAGAATTGCTTCATGGGCGGCTTTTCCGTTGTTTTTAATAGGATTTTTTCTGCAAACACCATTGCTGATCAATTTAGGCATTATATTTTTCGCGGCCGTTGTATTCTTTCACCTTGTTACCTTGCCTGTCGAATTCAATGCCAGCCATCGGGCTATAGCACAACTCGAACAACATGGAATGCTTGTAACGGAAGAAATAAATGGCGCAAAGAAGGTATTAAATGCCGCTGCGCTTACTTATGTTGCGGCGGCCACTATGGCCTTACTACAATTAATTAGATTAATTCTGATAAGTAGAGATTAAACTGGAAAGGAGAAAAAATGTCAAAATATAAAAATTCTCTGGCGGTCATTATGGGACTTGTAAGTATAGGAATTATTCTTGGTATTATCCTTACTACAAGTTTTAATCTTGATAGTAAATCACATGCCCGGAATGCCAGTGATAAAATATACACGGAATCCGGGATTTCCGGAGATTCCCAATCCTTGAATGTTACTAATTTTAATCCGAATACAATGTTTGTGGAAATGGTAGAAAAAGTGCGGCCATCCATTGTATCAATATACACAGCGAAGAATGTTAAAGTGCAACGCAATCCGTTTTTCTTCTTTTTCAGAGATCAGGAAAATGTTCCTGATGATATGTTTCCACAGGGGGAAATGAAACAGGAAGGATTGGGTTCAGGGATAATAATAAGTGAAGATGGGTATATTTTAACTAATTACCATGTCGTTCATGATATGGATGAATTAAAAGTCAGACTGGTTGATAATACCGAGTATCCGGCAAAAATAATCGGATCCGATCAGTCGACCGAGGTGGCGCTAATTAAAATCGATGCGGAAAATCTACCGATAGCAATACTTGGCAATTCAGATCATGTCAGAATTGGTGAATGGGTGGTGGCAATTGGTAATCCTTTGCATCTGGATTTTACGGTGACAGCGGGAATCGTAAGCGCATTGGGCCGGGATTTAAATATTATTGATGATGGTAAAAATACAAGTATAGAAAACTTTATTCAGACTGATGCGGCAATCAATCCCGGTAATAGCGGCGGCGCTCTCGTAAACCTTAAAGGCGAAGTTATTGGTATAAATACAGCCATAGCAACGCAGACCCGTTATTACATGGGATATGGATTTGCGGTGCCTATTTCACTTGCAAAGAGAGTGATAGACGATTTGATGGAATACGGCGAGTTTCGCAGAGGCTACCTGGGCGTACGCATTGAAGCGGTCACTCCGGTTATTGCAGAATATGTGGGCTTGGAAAAACCAAGAGGCGTACATATTAGCGAAGTACTTTCCGGCAGCGCTGCTGATGATGCCGGATTAAAAGTAGGCGATATTGTGCTGGCAGTCGATGGCGTTCAAGTTGATCAGCCAAATGAATTACAGGCCAGGGTGAGTATGCACCGTCCCGGAGAAAAAATAGAGATGAAAGTATGGCGGGATAAGAAAGAAAAAACAGTATATGTGAGCCTGTCTGCAATGGATGATCTCTCAGGCACAAGTGAAAGCCCGAAAAAGGTAAACGATAAAGACGTTCCGGATCTGGGATTAAAGCTGCAGAATCTAACCGATGCTCAGGCTAAGTCACTGAACCTTGATGGCGGTGTGGTTGTTACCAATGTAAATCGATATGGTCCTGCCGGGGAAGCAAAATTGTTTAACGGTGATGTAATATATGAAATTGAAAATAAATCCGTCGATAACGTCAATACATTTTATGAGCTGATCGGAGGATATAAATCCGGCGATGTAATTAAACTGAGCGTAAGACGACAGCAGAACCGTGAAATAATGGATCGTCCTGTTTATATAAAAATACCTTAATCATCCATATAAATTACTAAAGGCTGCTCGCAAAGGGCAGCCTTTTTTTCTGCTGCTTTAAAACGTATCTGACAATCTGACGCCTTTTAAAAAATATATCATATTTATTATAATATTTATTTGTTATAATTTATTATAAATATTGAACTTATTGCCATAATCCATATTCTGGTATGTATTTTGCAGGCACAGACAATACATTTGGAAATAAAATGATTATTTAATATAGAGGGAGAAATAAAATGGGTAAAATTATTGGTATCGATCTTGGAACAACCAATTCTGTCGTTGCGGTTATGGAAGGCGGAGAGCCGGTAGTAATTCCAAATTCCGAAGGAGCGCGTACAACGCCTTCGGTTGTTGCATTCACTAAAAAAGGGGAAAGATTAGTCGGCGCTCCAGCTAAGCGACAAGCTGTAACTAATCCTGAAAATACCATTTTTTCGATTAAACGATTTATGGGAAGGTTTTATAATGAAGTCGGCAATGAAATTAAAGAAGTACCTTTTAAGGTAAAAAGTGGCAATAATGATGTGGTTCATGTCGATGTGGGCGATAAGAGCTATTCACCGCCCGAAATAAGCGCTATGATTTTACAGAAAATGAAACAGACAGCGGAAGATTATCTGGGTGAAAAGGTCACGGAGGCGGTTATCACCGTGCCTGCATATTTTAATGATGCACAACGTCAGGCTACTAAAGATGCCGGTAAAATTGCCGGGTTGGAAGTTAAACGAATAATTAATGAGCCTACGGCAGCTTCTCTGGCCTACGGATTAGACAGTAAGAAAGATGAAACGATAGCTGTATTTGACCTGGGAGGCGGTACTTTTGATATTTCCGTTCTCGAAATTGGTGACGGCGTTTTTGAAGTAAAATCAACAAATGGTGATACGCATCTAGGTGGCGATGATTTTGACCAAAGACTAATTGATTATTTAGCCGATGAGTTTAAAAAACAGGAGAATGTTGATCTTCGCAAAGATCCGATGGCACTGCAAAGATTGAAAGAAGCCGCAGAAAAGGCGAAAATAGAGTTGTCTTCCTCAATGCAGACGGAAATAAATCTACCATTCATTACGGCAACCGAATCCGGTCCGAAGCATCTGAATATTTCGCTTTCACGGTCCAAATTCGAACAATTGGTTGATGATTTGATTCAAAGAACGATTGAACCTTGTAAAGCCGCGCTCAAAGACGCTTCAAAGAATACGTCCGATATTGATGAAGTAATTCTGGTCGGAGGTTCGATCCGTATACCAAAAGTTCAGGAAATTGTGAAAGAATTTTTCGGGAAAGAACCGCATAAAGGCGTAAATCCGGATGAAGTTGTGGCAATAGGCGCCGCTATACAGGGCGCTGTTCTGTCAGGCGAAGTTAAAGACGTTCTTTTATTGGATGTTATTCCGTTGTCGCTTGGTATCGAAACGCTTGGCGGCGTGGCAACCAAACTGATCGAAGCGAATACAACTATTCCATCAAAAAAGACGGAAATTTTTTCTACCGCAGCCGATAACCAGACTACGGTTGAAATCCATGTTTTGCAGGGTGAGAGACCTATGGCAATAGATAACCGTACTTTAGGGAAATTTATTTTGGACGGAATCCCGCCCGCACCGCGAGGCGTTCCGCAAATTGAAGTGACATTCGATGTTGATGCCAATGGCATCTTAAATGTGAAGGCGAAAGATAAGGCCACAAATAAAGAGCAGAGTATAAGAATTGAGGCTTCCAGCGGGCTGTCTGAGCAGGAAATAGATAAAATGAAAAAAGAAGCCCAGTCTCATGCGGCGGAAGATAAGAAGAAGAAAGAAGAAATTGAAACAAGAAATCAGGCTGATACGATTATCTACAAGACGGAAAAACAACTTAGTGAATTAGGCGATAAAATTGAGAGCGCTGATAAAACGAAAATTGAAACGGCTATCGGCCGGTTAAAAGAGGCTCAGAAGAGCAATAATTTAAACGAAATGAAATCGGCATTGGATCAAGTGAACAAGACATGGAATGAAATTGCCCAGAAATTATATGCTCAGACCGGAGCACAGGGACAACCCGGACCTGATATGGGCGCTGGAACTGCCGGGCCGACAAACGGTAAAACTAAAGAAAAAGATGAAGCAAAAGTAGAAGACGCCGATTATGAAGTTGTTGATGACGACAAAAAAAATTAGATTATTAAAATGAATCTATATCCTGAGGTCTTTCTTATGAAAGGCCTCTTTTAGTCTATTCCACTTAATAAACCAATAGGAATCCTGGCCGCAGTGATTCCGATAAGAAAATGGTCCCATTCACCAAAGGCAAGATAAAATCCCGGTTTTATTCTGCCGATATTAAATAAACCGGGATAGATGTTTATCCGGGCATTATACATATGTGGCCCGGTAATAATTACGGAAGTCAGTAAAGAATTATTACGATCATAAAATAGACCAAAAGCGCCGTCGGTTGTGGGTGTAATTAATCGTGAATCATTAACAATGTTCTCCTGTAAGCGATTCACGATGGTTCCAATTCCCATTGAAATATTATTTTCGTTGTCTATCGAGTAACTTACTCCGAACAGGCCGTCAATCCCGAACTGGCAAAAAAGTGAATAATTTTCCCAGGAAGAGGGCCGGTATTTTATTGCAAACTCCAGCCCGGCATTTTCCAGATAACTATTTGCCGGATTGAAAACAGGTTGAAGTGACCAGTCATATAAACATACTTTTTGAGAGAAAAAGGATTTTATACCGTTAAAACTGAATAATAAAATACCCAGTGGATTAAAAATAAGAATATCTGCAATAGGATCAACATTAGTTATTTTTGAATGATTATTTTCGATCGCTTCATTCAGGAATTGATAGCTAAGGGTTGTGATAATCGAATAAACATAAGGCAGTTTATAATTATGATAATCGTACCATTCAGCCATCCTCACGTATAACATACCGCTGCCAAAAACATGATGTATATAATTCGGCACCCATTGCGCTTCATCCGGATTCAGTGATGCAGGTATAAGTTCAGTTTCTATAAACCGTTTCGAACCATATTTTCTGATATGGTAAAATGGGTTTGAAATATTATCCCAGACGTTAAGAAATCCTTGTTTATAGTCCAATTGAAAAACATTGATCGTACCTCCGTTGTTCTCATGGCTTCCGTTTCTGAGCACATCATACCCACCGTTTACTAGTGCAGTAAAAGGGCTGAAACTTAACTCAGTGCCATATTCATATTCAGGATGATAAAAATAATATTGATGTTCCTGGGAAATTAATGTATTTATGAATACAATCAGGGAAGCAACAATACAAATATATATTTTAGGTCTATTCATCATATTACAATATTAGAAATCTTTTTTAGTTAAATTTTAATCAATTTATGGAATGCAGGCAACCATTGCGGGACCTGTGTTGCTAATTAATTTACTATTTATTTATTATAGGCTTAACTCTAGACAAAGTATGGAAGTTAAACCTTGCATTGTTTTTTTTAAATTTGTAAGATTAATCAGTTTAATCAACAGACCAATTAACTCATGAGTAAAATAGTGATTATTTATTGTACATCGCCTTCAAATGAAATATCGGAAAAAATTATAAAAGAACTATTATCATCAAAAGTTGCTGCCTGTTGTTCAATACTTCCCGGGATTCATTCACATTATATCTGGGAAGGTAAAATAGAAAATCAAACAGAATTTTTACTGATGATTAAAACAAGGGAAGAAAATTTTAATACAATTGAAAAAATAATTCTTGATGTACATCCTTATGAGACGCCGGAAATCCTAGCGGTACCGGTATATCAGGGCAATGAAAAATATATATCATGGATAAATCAGGTCGTAATGGTATGAATGAGATAAACATAGACACAATTGAACAAGACAGACAATCAGGGTCGAATGCTATTACTCAAAATGCGTTGGAATATTTAAAAAACCGATTAAATGAAGAACTGGAAAATTCAACGGAACTTGATCAAATATTTGATGACCTGCAATCCAATGTCAAACGGCTGCTTAAAAAACATATACATATGGCCTCCCTGAGAAAAATAACAAATACTTTTTTTCTCCATTTTAAAAGAATCCTGAATTCTGATAAAGATCGTTCAGAAATTTTAAATCTGGCGATAGCAAAAATTGAACAATTGGAATCAGATATCTTAAAAAATGCTAAAAAAATAGCTCAGGTAGGTTCAAGAATTATTGCAAACTCAAATAAAATAATGACCATAAGTAATAGCTCCATGGTAAAAGAGTTGTTTCTAACGGCGAATGCCCAGAAAAGGAAATTTGAGGTATTTTGCCTGAAGAGTCATCCACCGGATGAAGGACTTGAATTTGCATATTCCCTGGCAAATGAAGGCATTGAAACTACAATAATTGCTGATTCCGAAATGGGAATATTTATGCCTGATGTAAATCTTGTATTGGTCGGCGCAGATCGGATTTATGAAGATGGTTTTATTAATAAAAGCGGAACGCTTCCTTTGTGCGCGGTTGCCGGATATTTTAATGTACCGGTTTACCTGGTTGCTGAAACTCAAAAAATTTTGTTAGAAGTTGAAAAATCCATACGATTTAATTCGGAAGATTCTTCAGAAATATTTCAATCAAAGAGTAAGAATATCTCTGTGCGTAATGTTTACTTCGAAAAAATCCCACTGGATTTTATACATAAAGTCATTTGTGAAGAAGGCGTATTTGAAGCCCATGAATTTAAAAAATGGTATCTGGAGGGATAAGTTATGTTATCAGGTACATTTATTGCGGAATTATCGGATGATCGAAAGATTGTAATTCCGACAGAATTATTAAATCGTCTACAACTGGGACAGGGCGATAAGGTAGAAGTATTAATAAAGCGCATTCGGTCCAGAAGGTTCGATATTAAAATATCTAAAAACCCTTTAATAAAACTATTAGACCTATCTAAGGAATCATAGTTAAAATGAAAATTATGACCTGTTTTATAGATACCTCAGCCTGGATTGCTATTGTAGATAAAGATGATCCGAATCACCAAAAATCATCGGAATACCTTGAGCAGATTCTGCAAAAAAATGCTAAAATAATTACGAATAACGTTGTTTTAGATGAAACTATTGATTCGATTAAAATTAAATCGGGAAGAAAACTTGCAGAGGATTTTTCAACTATAATTGATGAAAGCATATTAACCATTAACCTGCGAATGGATTGGGTTTCGAGAAGAATGCGCAGAAACGCTCTGCTTAATTATTTAAAATCATCATCTAAAGAATTGAAATTAAGGCACTTTTTCATCATAGAAACCATTAAAAAGAAAAAAATAGACATTATATTTTCCTTTGATCCGGCCTGGAAATCTTATGATATGGCTGTGGCGCCCGGATATTGATTATGAAAGGAAAAAGATTATTCAACTCTTTTAAAATCCGGGATTTTCAGTTTGTAGGGATATTTGCAGGAAATTCCAAACTGGGGCTGTTAAATTCTCTCGCCAAAGAAACAGTTTTCTCGGGCTATAATGTGATAATTATTTCGATTCATCATTTGCCCTATCCGATAGAAGGCGAAGTTGTTCTTGCGGATGAACCACAGATTCTCTTTAACTCCACAAAATCCAAAGAACCACAAGTATATTACCTGGCCGGTGCAATAACTAATGATCTTCTGGAACCTTTATCTTTTTCGAAGATAAACGAAATTATTTCTAAATCCTATGAGCAATGTAAAGTATTTATTTATATTAATAATCTGGATCAAATATCAAAATTCCCGACACAAACCTGTGACAATATGTTAATGATCTGTGAGGTGAATTATAATCTGCTCAGAGAAGTTACCGAAACGCTAGCAATTAAAAATAAAAAGAGCAAAGAGCAGTCTTATTCTAAAAATATTGAAAAAATGCTGAATAATCTTATCGCAACAAATTGTCCTGTTTTTAAATCCGTTACATCGTCCAAAGATAAAATATGTTATATCGGTCAGGTTAAAAGCATGTTTGATCAAAATTTAGTTCTTCCCCTGGCCCGGAAAATCAAAGAAGACTATAACTGCAATGTTTTCTTGGGATATATTCAAGATTATTTCTTAAAGGAAGTCTAGAAATAATGATCGTTGTTTTAATTTACGGATTAAACGATCTGGCCACTGCCTGCGCCCTTCGCCTTTATCGCAGCGGTTTTCAGCCGGTTTTATGCGCGCCTTCCAAAAAAAATGATATCCATAGTCTTCGTAATTTTTCCGCCGTCTTAACGGGCGGGAAAAAAGTGATTGAAGAAGTTGAGGCTATGACGATTGCCTATGCTCAACAGTTTTATGAATTATCAGATCAGTCATCTGATGAAAAAATATGTAAACATGTTTTAGAAGACAGAAAAATTTGTGTGATCAATGAAACTGAAATAAAAGAAATTAATGCAATTATTCGCTATTTCATAACGGCGGATGATGTCACTGATTCTATTAGCCATGTTTTATCAGAGTTTAATGGCAAATTCATTATGTTTTCCAGTGACAAATCAGAATTGCACGCCAGTTATACCATAAGCGATGATCAGGATACTTTAGGCAAAGTTCTGTATCCATTTCTTTCTATCGAAGAAAAAAATGTTAGAAAAAACAATGATTCTGAAAACATTTATTGTGTTAATGCTCCTATTGAAGGCCTGTTTACCGCGGATAAATTAGTGAATGATATAATTATCGAAAAAGAGATATTTGGTAAGATCAATGATATACCGATTCTTTCACCTGTTTCAGGAAAAATTACCGGGATATTACGTAGCGGTGTTTTACTTGAAAAGAAAGAAGCAATTATCGAGATCGATCAAAGTAAAAAAAATGACGGCAGAATAATACCTTTTCGTTATTTC
>RQOG01000053.1 GCA_003854985.1 Calditrichota bacterium | reverse complement strand
TGGAACTGACCAGACGGTTTGCCCATAGAATCAGCTTTATTCACCTTCGCAACCTGACCAGAAACGAAGATGGTGATTTTATGGAAGCATATCATATGGAAGGCGATATAGATTTGTATAGCGTTATGAAAATATTACTTTTGGAACAAAAAAGACGTAAAGAAGATGGCCGGAAAGATACCAGAATGCCTATGCGCCCGGACCACGGCCATTTGATGTCAGCCGAGCAAGATAAAAAGGGCATTTATCCGGGTTATTCTTTGATGGGTAGATTAAGAGGATTATCCGAATTAAGAGGAATGGAAATCGGAATTATCCGTTCGTTAAATATCTAAAACAGGTACTGATATATGAAAGTTATAACATTTGGTGAAGTTATGCTGAGACTGGCCACGCCGGAGTACCAAAGATTTTCTCAGGCAGCCAGCCTGGAAGCCACTTTCGGCGGCGGCGAGGCCAATGTGGCAGTTTCCCTGGCCAATTATGGCATTCCGGTAGAATTTGTTACCCGCCTGCCCAAAAATGATATTGGCGATGCCTGCATTATGGATTTAAAAAAGCATGGTGTCGGAACGCATTTTATTCAGCGGGGCGGCGAACGAATCGGGATCTATTTTTTAGAAAAAGGCGCCGTCAGCAGGGCCAGTAAGGTTGTTTATGACCGGGCTCATTCGTCCATAAGCCAGATTGAAAAAGGAATGATCGACTGGGATGATGTATTCAAAAACGCCGACTGGTTTCACTGGACCGGTATAACGCCGGCTATCTCCCAGGGCGCTGCGGACGTTTGTCTGGAAGCCATTCGGAATGCGAACCAGAAAGGTCTTACCGTTTCCTGCGATTTAAATTATAGAAAAAAACTCTGGCAATACGGTAAGTCTGTTAGAGAAGTAATGCCTGAACTTGTGGCCGGTTGCGATGTTGTGCTTGGGAATGAAGAGGACGCAGAAATGGCTTTGGGTATAAAACCGGAAGGCGTTGATGTAACTGCCGGAAGCGTTGAAGCCGAAGCCTATTTATCCGTTTCCAAATTGATTATGAAACAATTTCCCAAAGCCAAAAAAGTGATAACCACGCTAAGAGGATCGGTAAACGCCAACCATAATACCTGGTCAGGCGTTTTATATAACGGTAAAGAATTATTTAAAGCGCCCGTTTATGACATTACGCATATTGTGGACCGGGTTGGCGGCGGTGATTCTTTTATGGGAGGATTAATCTACGGTTTATTGACCTATAAAAACGATGATCAGAAAGCGCTTAATTTTGCAGTCGCCGCATCCTGTTTAAAACACACCATCAGCGGTGATTATAATCTGGTAACCGTCTCAGAGGTCGAAAAACTCATGTCCGGAGATGCCTCCGGCCGGGTTTCAAGATAGTAAAATCATTTAACCACAGGGATAAAAATGGCTCGTTTTTCAAGAATTGAAGTCGCCATGAAAATGGCGGAAACCGGCATTGTTCCGGTGTTTTATCATAATGATATCAACGTATGTAAAAAAGTAATTCAATCCTGCTATGATGGCGGCGTCCGGGTATTTGAATTTACTAACCGGGGTGATTTTGCTCATGAAGTTTTTAGTGAACTGAATAAATATGTTATTGCCGAATACCCCGATATGATTTTAGGAACCGGTTCTGTTATCGATGCCGCGACAGCCGCTCTTTATATTCAGTTGGGTTCAAATTTTATCGTAGCTCCTATCCTTAATGAAGAAATGGCTAAAGTTTGCAACAGAAGGAAAATAATGTGGTCTCCCGGTTGCGGCTCACTTTCAGAAATTAATCGTGCTGAAGAATTAGGCGCTGAAATCTGTAAAATATTCCCCGGTTCCGAAGTCGGAGGTCCTTCTTTTGTAAAGGCCATCAAAGGCCCGTGTCCATGGACGAGCATTATGCCAACCGGCGGCGTGGAACCGACCCAGGAAAACCTGGAAGCATGGTTTAAGGCTGGTGTGCATTGTGTTGGCATGGGTTCCAGGCTTATTACTAAAGAAATTATTAAATCCGAAGACTATGCTTTATTAACGGAAAAGGTCAAAGAGGCTATTAAAATTGTCCGGATTATAAAAAGATTGTTAAAATAAAAAAGCCGCGTTCAAAGCGGCTTTTCATTTATCAAATAAGATTTAAAGCTTAGTATTAAGGTCAATTTCCTTAATTTCCGGAACCAATAGATTAATAACCAACAAAGCCAACAGATAAAGCGAGCCGGCTATAATAAAAATAAACAGGTAGCTCCCCGTAAATTCCAGAATAAATCCGGTTGCCGTGGCAATAATCATTCCGCCGATCGAACCGAATGTACCGCCTAATCCTACAACGGAACCAACGGCTTTGCGCGGGAATATATCCGATACCGTCGTAAATAAATTAGCCGACCAGCCCTGATGAGCCGCGGTTGCCAGACTGAGAAAGGCAACGGCGATCCATACATTGGAAGCCTGCGAAGCAAATACAATAGGTAAAACCATAATGGCGCATATGAGCATTGTTACCTTCCGTCCCTTATTAATCGACCAGCCTTTTTTAATTAGAAAGGATGATAACCATCCGCCTCCTATACTGCCTACATCAGCCATTACATAGATGATAATCAGAGGAATACCGATATCGCTTAAGCTTATTCCATATGTGCTGAATAAGAAACTCGGAATCCAGTAAAGATAGAACCACCATGCCGGATCGGTTAATAATTTACCAAGTGCAAACGCCCAGGTGCCTCTGTATTTAAACAAAGTCCGCCAGGGTATTTTTACCACCGGGTCAGCCGGATCTGATTGAATGTAATCATATTCCGGTTTTGAAAGCCTTTTATGTTGCTCGGGTTTTTCATAAAGCCAAAACCAGAGCAGCAACCATAGCAGGCCTATGGCGCCGGTAAAAATAAAGGCTTCCTGCCAGCCCCAGGTCAGTGTAATCCAGGGAACTACCAGCGGCGCAACAATAGCGCCGACATTGGAGCCTGCATTAAATAATCCGGTTGCTAAAGCGCGCTCTTTTTTAGGAAACCATTCGGCAACCGTTTTTATGGCAGCCGGAAAATTGCCTGCTTCGAAAAGACCTAAAGTAAATCGGGCAAAACCGAATCCAAAAACAGATCTGGCCAATGCATGACCAATAGCGGCTAAACTCCAGCCGGTTAAAGCGAAGGCATAACCTATTTTTGTGCCAATCCAGTCAATAAACTTTCCCATCAATGGCAGACCAATGGCATAAGCCGCCGTGAATGCCGTTACAATATAACCATATTCAATTTCACTCCAGCCAATTGCCTTTTTTAAATCCGGAGCAAGAATGCCTATAACCTGCCGGTCGATATAATTAATTGTCGTTGCTAAAAATATCAATAATACAATCATCCACCTGAAATAACCAACCTTGGTTTTTTCAGGATTCATATGGTTAATTATGTCTGTCATGTAAGCTCCATCTATGATATTTTGTTCTAGTTATTTTGATTTAACATCATTTGTAAGACTTCCGCGCCGCATAATAAAACAGTTCCGATCCCATGCACATCATTATGAGGGGCCGGACGATGGTAATAATCAACCAGATTATCACTAACAACCGTACCGGTACAAACGCCTTCCACCTGTCCATCCTCACTAATTTTCTGCAATATACCTTTCCATCCCTGTTCCGCAATACTTTTAAATCGTTTATCGATATATCCTTTATTAACCGAGCGCGCAATAGTATAAATAAACATAGCGCTACAGGAAGTTTCGGCATAGGAATCCGGCTTATCAAGCAATTGATGCCACAAACCGTTCGCATCCTGATAGCGTGAAATGCCAAAAATATGCCTCTTTAACAATAAAATCAATTCTTCACGTTTCGGATGATTTATCGGCAGTTTATCCAACAGGTCTACCTGTGCCACCAAAGCCCAGCCATTAGCCCGGCCCCAGAAAGCCACGCCTCGCTGTTCCAGATCCGAATACCAGCAATGTGACATAAGCCTCATATCCGTATCAAAAAGATATTGATGGAAGTTGATCACCTGCTTTACAGCCCTATCAAGATACTTATCCGAACCCTCCAATTCCCACATGCGGACTAAAAAAGGAACGCTCATATATAAATCATCCGCCCATAAAGTCCATTTATAAGGAAAAGATCGGACAAAAGTTTCATCTTCCATTCTGGATTGTTTATCCATGATATGCTGCGCCGCCTGTAAAATATACTGGCGATATTTTTCCTGCTTATCCAATTGGTAAACCTCAATAACACTGGCTCCGATTGCGCCGCAGTCGTCTAATTCTTCCATCATAAAGAACTGTCCGAACGGATAAGCCCATTTGTTTTCGTCCTGGTGTTTATTTTCAAAATATTTATAATGAGCAAATCCAAAGGCTACATTTTTTATGGCAAACTTTGTATATGCATCATCATCCAAAATTTTTCCTAACTTAAGCATGGCAATATTCAGCACACCGTTCCAGTAACGCCAGTCTGTATAGGCGCTCTGCGGCGCTAACTGGGCGTTATCCGGTGCATCATCCGGAACAGAATAAACCTGCCCGTTTTTTTTATCCACAAATTTGAATGTGGCGTCTTTAAGAATTCCGTCTGCGATTAGTTTAATTTTAAACTTTGTTTGTTCAATATCCTGGCCCATTGCCAGATCCGGATAAAAACACACCGAGATTAAAAATATCATAAAACCCAATAAATACCTTGTCCTGCCGGATTTCCAAATTTGCATTATATATTTCCTTTTCATTTTAACCTGTATTTTCTGACTGTTTCTATAAATGTATTAATATTATCCAGAGGCGTCTCCTGGGGAAGATCGCAACCGGTACTTAGAATGAAATTTGCATAAGGTTTCATAACATCCAGCAGGTTATATACATCCCGCTCAACATCCGAAGGTTTGCCCGTTAACAGATTTCCAGTAGGACTGATATTTCCCATGATGATCATTTCCGCCGGTGATCTCCTGGCAGCTTCAAACATATCAATTCCAATTTCAGGCGAATCCAGACTTATGGCATTCACACCCGATTCACACATCTTTTCAATAAGATGCATGCAATTCCCGCAGGTGTGATATATGGTTGCCACATGGGTATATTTACAAATTTCACAAATGCTCTCCACATATTTACCCGAAAACTGCTCAAACTGATCGGGACCAAGCATCACCGCGCTGGGTTCGAGTACACAAATCGCCTGAGCGCCGGCTGTTATAAGCAGACGAACATATTCCAGAATTTTTTCGGTGGTTAACTGGCAGACTTCGTGTAGAAGATCGGGATTCATCATCGAGGCCATTACCGCTTCATCTGCACCCATCAGCAGCGCAGCCAATGTATAAGGACCGGTAACATAAGCGCCTTTTAAGACTGTAGATGGCAACCCGATACTCAATAATTTTATTGTTTCTACATATCCCTGAAGCCTGGTATCAAATGATATATTAATATTTTTTGCCAGTTTGAGGTCTTCCATCGAAAAATGATCTTTTACCACCGTAGCCGATTCCTGCTTGGGGAAAATGGTATATCTGCCCAAAGCGTTTGCCTCTACAGAAAGATCCATCATTGGAAAAATAGCATCCGGATGAAAGTAGTCCACCAGAGATTTAAGAGCCCTAAAATGCTCGCCAAAATTTTGCTGCGCTAATTTTATGTTGCCGCCGGTCATATTAAGGCCCGGAAATCCCATTAACGGCATCACAAGTCTACGTTTTTCACTATATGCTTCTTTAACCATTGTTACAAGGTATTTTTCTATCATTTTCTATTCTATAGGTATTAAATATTTTAGTCAGTTATTTAATCAATATCATTTTTTTTGTTTGTGACCATCTGTGATTAATCTTTAACTGATAATAGTAAATGCCGCTTGACAAACCGCCGCCGTTAAAATCCACCGTATAATTATCAGCCTGTTGAAAGGCGTAAACCAGAGTATGAACCTCCTGCCCCAGCACATTATAAATTATAAGCATCACATGCGAAGGCGTTGAAATCGCATAGGATATTTTCGTAACCGGGTTAAACGGATTGGGAAAATTCTGATTTAAAGCAAATTCTGAAGGCCATCCTGTTTCATCAGTGGATACGATCACATTTATATCATCTACATTTGCGTAACTGATGCCGTCATACCAGGTGCGGGCCTGATCTCCTATTAATGTACCAGTGGTTCCTGTCTGAATAGCATGATCATCAATAAAAATCTCCACAGAATCAGCGGATTCCACCTGAATGCGACCAAGATACGCCTGATACAAATAAGTATTGCCGCCACCGGTTAGTACCAATGTTGAAGAATGGTCGCCATCTTCCACCTGCGTACTGGCCATCTGCCGGAAAATTTGCATATCGTCTATAAATAAACCGGCCTTAATTCTCCAGTCATACTCAGGATTTGCCCAAAAGTTAATCCAAAAATCATATTTCCCTTCCTCAGGCAAATTGACCGTTGTTTTGAGCGCCGGAGCATTTTCACCGCTGATTTCTGCAGATGTATAAACAGAATTACTATTTCCAAATCCTGTTCTTTCATGCCATTGATCATCTGCCGGGCCTTTGTCGCCATCCGGACCTGTGGTACTTAACGGAGAACCATCGGCTAAAGCGGTATTTGATGCATTCGCATCTATGTAAGTCATTTGATTAACATTATCTGATGCCTGCTCTATAATGCCGACAATGGCCGCATCAAAATTCTGCGCGGCATTATAAGTTCCGCGAAACCATAATAACACCGTATTTCCCACATTCCATAAAGGAACTACCGGCCGGAAATTATGCTGATTTGATTTTTCCGTAATCGGCTCCCAAGACCATGTTGCGCCGTTATCTTCCGTTACGCCTTCAAATATTTCCCTGTAGGTAATATCCAGGTCTGTACGAGGATCAACATGAGTCGAAATATAAATTCTATCTGGATCATTGGGATGTAAAGCGCCCAATCCGGTATAATCCGCTTCGGAACTATACATCTTTTTACCTGCCTGGCCTAAATAGGTATAGGACCAGTCAACACCGTCAAATCGGCAATAAATTAAACCATGATCCGGATCGATTGAAGTATCATTGCCTTTCACTGCATTATCAATTCGGCAGGTAAGAATAGCGGCTATAATGCCGTCATCATACCGCATCAGATCGGCGATCCATATTTTTCGCATGGCTTTGCCATTGATAATCGTATTATCGGCGAATATCAACGTGAAGTCTTCAAAAGTAGGCAGATTTTCAACATCAAAAACATTGCTATCCACAACCGTACCATAGGTATAATGTGTCATGCCATTTTGTATATAACCATGATACATGCTGGTAAGACCGTCCCGGGGATGTTCTTCCGTACAGATAAAGTCAATACGGTCAGTGCCGTTACTCCAGTATTTATAATATCCTTTGTTATAGGAAGTTGTATTATTGGTGCTTAACTGCCCGCCGAACAACCAGCTTTCTCCCAGGTCTGTGGAGTAAATAAAATTTGGACACCGGTTGTTGGCCCGGGCAAAATTATACATATTCCCTTCATCCGAAAGATAATAAAGGTTAGAATAGGCAATGGTGTAATTGATACCGCCGGGAATCGTCTCCCAGTCAAATACTTGTTCAGCGCTCCAGCTCAAACCGTCATATATGCGGTAATGACTATCATAATAATCATAGTGTTCGGCGTACATGGTAATATACTTCCCGTCGGGACGAATTAAGAAAGCCGGGACATTATGATCGTCACAGCCAGGTTTCCAAAAAACCGATTTTTCAATAGAGCCTTTCGCCAAATCATAAATAATACCTTCGATATTGCCGTTCCTGTTTGAACCGCCTGTGCCGGAGCCACTGGCATCGGAACCCAAAAGTAACTTTCCCATTGTTGTATCCACAATGGCACGCTCATCCTGATACCAGCACCAGGCGCCGTTGTCGTTAAACTGTATCAAATTGCCATTAACAATATCGGATGCTTCTTGTGCAGCTAACAGAGTATTCAATACAAAAATATAAATAAAGATTAAAAACGCTTTTTTATAAAAGTATATTATCAAAATTAATTCTTCTAAAGTATAATTATGACATTACTTTTAGTTCTAATTGATGGTAGAAAAACATATTTATCTGACATTGATATTATCTCAAAAATACTATGTAATATGAATCCATGTTCAACGAAAATTGAACCGTTTCAATATAAGGAATATGAATAAAAGAAGTCAAATACAATGAATGAAAAAGGCAGGCCATATATCAGCTTGAAATATAGTGATACACAAATTACTTTCTTTTGATTCTGGTACCCGGAATGCTTTAAATAAGCCGGGCTGTCCCTTACAGAACAGCCCGGTATTAAAAATCTTTTATAGGTTCAGGTAACAAAATTATTTTATACCCATTTCATCCAGCAGATACTGTGCCCCGGCAAATTTTTCCGTAATAAAAAGCACATACCGGATATCAACGGAAATGGTGCGCTGTAAATCATCATCATATTGCCAGTCACAGGTCAAAGCTTCATAATTACCGTCAAACGCAATGCCGACCAGTTCGCCTTTGGCATTCATAACCGGGCTGCCGCTATTACCGCCTGTAATATCACATTTATGCGTAAATGCCACCGGTACATCTCCCAATGCTTGACAGATCCAGCGCTCATAGTCTTTTTTATTGTATAATGTTCTTAAGGCCGGATCCAAATTGAAGGGTTCTTTGCCGGTATCTTTCTCAATAACCCCTGTAAGTGTAGTAAATGGTTTATACTCAACCGCATCGCGTGGTTTATATCCGGCAACTTCTCCAAAAGTAAGCCGGATTGTACCGTTAGCATCCGGATAAATATGGCTGCCTTTCCAGGCCGTTAACATGGCAATATAGTCTTTTCGTAGCTTTTTTAACCGGGCATTTATCTGTTCATCGGATTTTCGGTTTTTTTCAAATAGCGGATATAGCACCGCCGCCAACCGGATAAGAGGTTCGTTTAGTGTGTTGAACATTGCAGAAGGTTTGGAATATAAAGCCGCCGTCGAATCAATATTGGTAAGTCTGGTATTGGTATAAGCAGCATTCAGGAACGCATCAACCGATTCATATTGATTCATAAATTCTTTCAGTTCAACAACAGTCTGATCTTCCGGCAATGATAAGGCCATATTTAATGCTCTTTTAAAAAGGGCTTTATCAACGCCCTCGTCATAACTCATATAGGTATATTTCAGGCGTGAAACAGCCTGCTGTATGTCTTTTTCAGAAAATCCCGGATCCCTTTCGGAGTCCGGCTTTTCTCTTTCTTTAGCCACATAATAAATATTATTGGCAATCCGGTTTAATGTTCCTGCCAGGCGATTAAACTGTCCAAGAGCATAGTCATAATCGCGTTTGCTGTTTATTTTTTCATAGATCTTGACTATATCGCCAAGGACGTTACCGTATTTCTTTTTAAGTTCAGGTTTACTATTAATATATTTTACTAATTCCGCTTCATATTCTTTTTTCTTTTGCAGAAAACCGGTGGCATTCATGCCATCCAGATTACCCTGGTAGTTTTTCATCGCGTTATTAAGCCCGCTGAGAAGTCCGGCTACTTTAGCAGATAAAACCTGAGATTCTTTTCCTTTTTCTTCCAGAAGACTGATTAATTCTGAGAAATTTTTAATTGAGTTGGGATAAAAGTAATTTTGATAATAATCGACTGAAGCGGAAGTACGATATCTGGTCGTTAAGCCGGGATATCCAAGAATAAAAGTAAAGTCTCCATCTTTTAAAGGATCACTGGCAATTTTAAGCCATCTTTTTGGGCGATAGGGCATATTGTCTTTACTATATTTGCTTCCTTTGCCATCAGGCGCCGTATAAACACGTAAGAAAGAAAAATCACCGGTATGGCGCGGCCACATCCAATTATCAATATCACCGCCATAATTACCGATCGATTGAGGAGGAACATAAACCATACGCACATCTTCAAATACATCATAAACAAAAAGGACATATTGGTTTCCTTCATACATTCCCGCTATTCTCGCTTCAATATTATCACGATCGCCTTCAATCTGGTCGGTTAATTGTTTTATTTTTTTCTCGATAGCCTTTTCCTTTTCGACAGGATCAACTGCGGGATCAATATCCGCCAAAACCTGGTCGGTTACGTCTTCTATTCTTTGAATAATACGGGCAATATAGCCGGGCGCCGGGATTTCTTCTTCTTTGGATTTAGCCAGAAAACCATTGGTAATATAATCAATACCCTGTGTGGAAGCTCTTTGAACAGCTCCAAATGCCACATGATGATTTGTTAACAGTAATCCGTCGGGTGAAACAAGCTCGGCTGTAGCGCCGCCGAGATTTACAATGGTATTTACGATTGACGGACGGCTTTCATCATAAATTTCTTTGATATTAATTTTCAGCCCTTTTTCTTTAAGACCAAGCGATGCAAGCTGATTCATCATCCACATACCTTCTTCAGCAAAAGATATGTAAACCAGTAAAATAATGATCCAGAATACCTTTTTCATTTCGCCTCCTGATTTATTGTTTTTAGCATCTTACTAAAAACCACAATTTAATAAATTATTTTATACTTTGCTTATCGTTAACTAAAAACACAGTTTCATTTCTTCAAGCAAATTACGCCATTTATCTTCGAATATTTCCATGGATGAATTTCATCATGGGTCAGTATTAATAAACAAAAAAGGGATCACATTTTCCTGTAATCCCTTTTGCTGGTGGCGCCTCGCGGAATTGAACCGCGGACACACGGATTTTCAGTCCGTTGCTCTACCGACTGAGCTAAAGCGCCACAAAAAATAATTTTTAAGTGGCTGAATATACGCAGTTTCATTTTTCATTGCAACAATACTTTACACCGAAAATAAGACGCCTTAATTCTTCGTTTTCGGGCTATTTATTATATAAGTCCTTATTCAATAATGACAATATCTGATATGGACCGGAATCAAAAAATTTTCATCCCGGGCACTTTTCAATTATCCTATTTTGGTAAAGTTTAAAAATAGGTCATTCACAGAAACAAGCTATAAATCTGGCGGCGAAAACCGTGCCTTCGGTAATAACTTTTCCAAAATGATTATATACTAGTTCAAATTTAGGATTTTTTCCAGGGGGATTTTTTTGTTTTCCGGCATATCCTGACATGAAAATTTAACGCCCGCCTCATAACAACGCCGGAATGATGATACTTCTTCTTCACTAAGATATAAATATGGTAAATATTTGTTTCTGCCTTCCTTGAAATGAATACCGCCAATATTGATTTCGCTAATTGGGATTTTCCTCTCAATCAATGATTCAATGGTAAATGGTGAATTGGCAACAATAATCGTGCGGCTTAAATCATAATCGGTCAGAAGCAGATCAACCATATGGTCCGTATTTAAAACCCTTGCCTTAATGGTTTCAGGAATAACGGATAGATATAATTCCTTTTCCCATTCATTTTCCCACACGGAATCATCGCATAAAATAATTTCTTTGGAATGCAAATGATTTACCCAGCCGATCACAACCTGCCCGTGAATCAACCGGTCATCTATTCGAAATAACTGAATTGGCATTACTTTCTACCTTCGGTCTATACCTTTTTTACCGTCTTCAACAATTTTGACCAGTAAATCTTCCCACTCCATCCGGCAGCAGTTCACCTGAAAAGATACCAGCATAGGAATATTAACGCCGCTTATAACAGACACATCATCATTATTTTTCTTAATACGATTCGCAAGCATCCAACAGCTGCCACCGGCCAGATCCACAAAAACCAGATGTTTATATGACTTTTTTGATGCAATTTCAGAGGAAATTTTTTCTTCAATTTTTTCTAATGCAAGATTTTTATTAGAATAAAAAGCGATCGGAACCGTGTTTGTGACCAAATTTGAAGATATTTTGATCAGATATTCTCCCAGATCGCCGTGAGTAATCAGATAACAATTGATTTTGGCGCTCATTCATAATCCCTGTGAATATAATCCAGGTCTTTATCAAGCGGGACAATATCTTTCTGTTTCATATAATCTTTAAGACGTTTGTTGAATTCACGCGGAGTATGATGGCCGTACATTTTTAATAAATGATTCATGGCAATGGTTTCCGCAATAACGGTAACATTTTTCCCTGGATTAATTGCCAGAATAACCTGCGGAAGATCCACATCAAGTAGCTTAATCATATTCTCCTCCAGGCCGACTCTGTCGTATTCTTTACCTTTTTCCCAATCTACTATATGCACTTCGACTTCAACCCTTTTTTGCATGCGAACACCGCGAATTCCGAATATACGTCTTACATCGATTAATCCAACCCCGCGTATTTCCAGAAGATGTTTTCCTATTTCTCTTCCGCAGCCAATTAATATCGATTCGCCTTCTTTTCGGATAACAACTAAATCATCCGCCACTAACCTGTGCCCTCTTTCCACAAGATCAAGAGCAATTTCGCTCTTGCCGATACCGCTTCTGCCCGTAAACAAAATCCCAATCCCATAAACATCCACAAGAGAACCATGTTTGGAAGTTGTCGGCGCAAATTTACGTTCCAGGTATTCGCTAAGTAAGTGAACAAGCCTTGTGGTGCTGTATGGCGTGCTGAAAATCGAGATATACCTGCGCGTAGCCGCTTCAATCAATGGCTTTGGTATAGGATTATTATTGGTAACAATGATTGCAGGGATTTCAAATTCCATAAAACGATCTATTGAGCGAATGAGGGCGCCTGAAGAAAGAGCAGCCAGATATCTTATTTCCGTATTACCTAAAATTTGCACCCGGTCATGCGTGAATAATTCTACAAAACCGGATAAAGCTAATCCTGGACGATGTATTTCGCTTGTTGTGATTTTACGGTTTAATCCGTTTTCAGAACAGACAAGTTTTAATTTCAGATCAGTTTCATTCTCGCTTAAAAGTGTGCGAACGGTGATATATTCATTCATGATGGCTGAATTTAATAAACATTGTTTATAGGGGCAAAAATAAAGAGGCTGCCCAAAAGGACAACCTCTTTCATTATTTATTAACTAACCGGACTGGCTAATTTTTCAACTATTTTTTTGTTATCATGCTTTTTGAACTTACTTTTTGTTTTTACAATTTGTCTTTCAATGTTATCCACCGCGAGTTCGATGGATTTAAAAATATCATCCGATTTCTCCTTTGTAATAATTAATTTATTTGCCAGTTTCAATTTGAATTCCACCACCTGATCGAGTTTCTCGTAAGATAAAACAGCTTCCATTCCAAGAATTTGATCGGAAAAACGATCCAGCTTTTTAATTTTCTCACGCAGGAACTCTTTTAAACGTTCCGGGGCTTTATATCCTCGGGTCGTGATGGCGATATTCATTATGACCTCCTTAGTTTTGATTTTGATTTATTTAAAGAACCAGGATGCGTCTGGTTATATACTTTTTTCAGATGATCAATCGATATATGTGTATAAACCTGGGTCGTGGATAAGCTCTCGTGTCCAAGCAAATCTTTAACTACCCGGATACTGGCGCCTTTATTGAGTAAATGTGTTGCGAATGTATGTCTTAAGATATGCGGACTTTTTTTATGTGTACTAGAAGCCGTTGCCAGGTATTTTTTTACGAGTCGTTGAATAGCAGCAGGATACATTTTTTTCCCGTTTTTCAGTACAAATATGTTATCGACATTTTCAGGTGCAATTTGAGTACGAAATTGCATATATTTTTCTAAAATTCTCTTTGCAAATGAGCCAAAGGGTACAATTCTTTCTTTGTTCCCTTTTCCAATAAGCCTTATTAAATTCTCTTTAAAATAAATATCAGAAACTTTTATATTTATCAACTCGGATAGCCGCATACCGGTTCCGTAGAAAAGCTCTAAAATACATAAATCCCTTATATCTTCAAATGAAGTTCCTTTGATAGTCTTAAATACTTTTTCAATTTCATCCGTACTGATAAACTCCGGTAATTTCTTATCGAATTTAGGCATTTTAATCGTTGCCGCCGGATTTTTGGGAATGATTTCTTCCCGGGCTAAATACTTAAAAAAAGATTTTACAGTGGCCAGTTTCCGGCCAACACTTCTTAACGATAATCCTTCCTCCTGGAGATAAACTAAAAATCCTCTCAGAGTATTTCTGTTAATCAGATGCCAGAATACTTTTTCCGCCCGGTAGGCAGATTGCAAATATTCTTCAAATTGAAGTAAATCCGTAGTATAAGACTTAAGAGTATGATTTGAATAATGTCTTTCTAAAGCTAAGTATTTTAAAAACTGGCGAATCTGGGAGTTCATATTTCCATTACATTATAATTCTAATTGATATATCGTAAAATTATTCGAAGAATGCAAGAAAATAAATTCACTTTAGTCAAATTATTAATAAAAGAATTTTTTAAGCTGTTTTAATTTGTCTTGGTTTTTAACAGCATAGCAATTCTAACAGTAAATCGGATGTTTTACAACAACAATTTATTAGATTTAATGAACCGTATTAGAACCTTTTTGGAATAAAAAACCATCGTGATGATTATTATCTTCCATACTGAAAAGCAGCGCGGCAATTATATTCTTCATATCTTCAACGCCAATTGTGGAATTACCCAAAGAAATGGCGCGTTCAATAACAAATTCCAATTCCGATTCGGAGATTAATCCGAGCTGTCTTAATTGCAGAAGGTAGCCATAGGCCTGAGGCGAAATGATTAATTTTTCCACCTCATTTAACACCCGGGCAGACTGTGGATTGTATTTAATATTATCATAGGTATCCTGAGTATTATCCTGAAAATGATCAAATACCCATGAAATTGCCAAATTGATTTCATTTTCAGTATATCCGCGGGAAATTAGTTCTTTTGATAAGTCTGTATAATTCGGGGGAGCTACTTCTCCTGTCTGGAATTCTTCCAACAGGTATACAATTATTTCTACTATTTTTTCTTGCATGTCAAATTTTTTCCATAAAAGTTACTTGATCTGTCTATTAAAATCAAGCCGGAAAAGTTCCACAAATTCATGTTTTCAGGATACAATAATACCGGAGGTAAAATTGTGAGTAATATCAAAATATATTAATTTTAATGAATGGCAATATCTTCAATGATAAGTTGAAGCCTGTCCGTACCCCGCCAGATATTGATATTAATTTTACAGGCAATATCAATGACACCTCCGAAAAAAAACTCGTTTTTGAGGTCTCCCGAATTCCACCATACGGCTTCATAAATCTGACTGCTTTTTTGTATATAGATTTTAAGATGCTTGCCATTACTCATAGGAATTATTTCTCTTATTAACGCATTCTTCAAAAGAAAAACCGGCTCGGGATTTGTTTCTCCGAATGGCCCGATATCCTGAATAGTCCTGGCATTATTAAGGTTGATCTGATCTATATCTACTATTGAATCAATTACCAGTTCCGGTGAAAGATGATTGTTTTGAAGCGTTTCATTAACGTATGCCATAAATTCTTTTTTGAAAATTTCATATTTTTCTCTGTATACAGTAAGACCCGCTGCTTTCCGGTGGCCTCCGTAATTAATAAAATATTGGCTGAAACGGGTTAAGGCATTGGTAATATGAAAATCATCAATACTTCTGGCCGAACCAACATAATTACCTTCTTCATCCTGAGTAAAGGCAATTACCGGACGGGCGTATTTTTCTTTTAACTGGCTGGATATTAAACCAATCAAACCTGCCTGCCAGTTTAATCTCTCCACAATAATCGCCTTGTCGATATCGGTTTCATCTTTTGATAGTTGCGCCAAAGCTTCCTGGAGGTATCCTGACTGCAATTTCTGCCGTTTTCTATTTAATTCATTCAGATAAGCGGCTGTTTTATACGCATTTTCATGAGACTCGGAAATTAACAATTCCAAACCAATATCGGCTTCTTCAATTCTCCCGGAAGCATTTAAACGTGGCGCTAAAAAAAAGCCTACCGAGATAGGCGTAATTGTCTTTTGATTTACCCCTGCAATATTTTTAAGCTCAATTAAACCCGGTTTTTTTGTTTTGGTTAATACTTTCAGACCAAATTTAACAAGCGCATAATTTTCGTCCCGTAGAGGCATAACATCGGCAATAGTGCCAATGCAAACCAGATCTAACTGATCCAATAAGAATTGTTTAACATCTTCTTCGGCCATTAATTTTTCAGAGATGGCATAAATAAACTTAAAGGCCACAACAGCGCCACAGATGGTTTTAAAGGGATATTGGGAATCTGTTCTGTTGGGATTTATTACGGCAGCACTATTCGGCAAATCCCCTTCCTGCAGATGATGATCGGTAACAACCACATCTATTCCCAATTCGCTGGCATGATTAATAGCTTCATGTGCAGAAATTCCATTATCCACCGTTATTATTAAATTTGTACCGGTCTTAGCGATTTGATCAACAGTGGAGGCACGTAATCCATATCCGTTTTTTTCTCTATGCGGCAGGTTCCATGTTACCGGATAATTAATCTTTCTGAAAAAATAAATCATTAAGGCGGTCGATGTAATCCCGTCTACATCATAATCACCGAAAATGCATATTTTTTCACCTTTTTCAATAGCCCGGAGTACTCTCGCTACCCCGATTTCCATATCCGGTAAAAGATACGGCGAATGCATTTTGTCAGATAATTTAAAAGGCTCGAGGTGATCAGCCGGTAAATTTCTGTTTTCTAACAATACATCAACTATGGATCTGGTTGGATCGGTATTTAGTATTCTCCAGCGCTTTCTGGGAAACATCAGACTCCATTTACCTGTTAAAAGCACAAAATTATAAAAAATGCTGTATTATTTTTATTTTAAGTATAACGAATTCGGCGTTATGAGTCAAAATGAGTTAGTGATAATAATTCAACTTAATTTTATCTTTAATTTCTTCCAAAAAGGGTGAAGATTTTTGTTTTCTGCCGAAGCGGTTTTTTACTACCGTGAAAATGACTTCTTCTTTGGCCCGGGTTATGCCGACATAAAGCAAGCGTTTTTGTTCTTCGATTTTCTTTGAAACCGGGCGATCGTCATCATCGTTTGTCTGGTAAGAAAAATAACTTGGAATATTTTCATCCTCCATACCCATGATAATTGTCCGGTCAAATTCAAGCCCTTTTGCAGAGTGCAGGGTTAACAGTGAAACCGCGTCAATGGCCGACATATGATCCTGCGGATTCAGCAAAGACAGATAGGTTAAAAACTCAGCAATAGCCTGATCCACGGGGAGAGGTTTAAATTCAACCGCCATATCCAGAATACGTTTCAGATACGCTTCATTATTCGCATATAAATTGAAGGATGGTAAAATTCTCTTAGCCTGATTATTAATGCTGTCCGTAACGTTTTCCCTATCAAGACCAAACTTTTTAATATAAGGGCTTAAAATCTTTGAATACGGTGATAGCAGTTTGCTAATTCCCGCCATATAAAATATTTTATCCTCAACAGCGGTTATCTCATTTTCGATAATATTGCCAAGACAGACAAATTCCGTAAACTCTTCTCCGGCTGATTTAGAATCCCACAAATCATTAATATTCAACAGGCGCTCAAAGATCAGGTGAAGCGCTTTAACATCATCAAGCGCTCTATGTCTTGAACCGGTATCAATTTTAAATCTTTCGGCCAATGCATCTATTGAGTTTTGCTGATTTGGAAATATATTGCGGGCTAAAATCAAAGAATCATAACGTATATTTTTTAACCGCGATTTATCCAGCTCTTTTGCTACGCGGTCTGTTATTTTAAAATCAAAATAAAATCCGTTATGCGCAATCAACAATTCATTTTTTATAAATTCCTTAAATTTAGGCCACACGGCCTTTATATTTGGCGCATTACGAAGATCCTTTTCCGATATCTGATGAACCGCCTGGGCCTCAGGATCAATAGGCATTTCTGGATTAATAAGCGTTTGAAATTCATCGGCAATTTTCCCGTTTACTATCTTAACCGCTGCTAATTCCACAATACCGCATTGTTCGGGGTCTTTGGAAGTTGTTTCCAGATCAAAAACCACGTATTTGTTAAATATGGCTTTGGAATTTGATTTAATCTGGAGCTGAACCCAACGAAAAAGATTAGACATAATTCCTTTTCTTACCGGAGATACCTGCCCATACAAAGCTTCCGCAGGACATAAAATATTACTGGAAATAAAGGGACTCATCAATAACGCTACATCATCCTTATTTACCTGTTCCATACTTTCGTGAGACAGGTAATGCACTCTTTTACCAAAGATTACTTCCAGCATATGTTTGGCGACAAATAACAATTTATCGTTTTCATGGAATATCCAAATCCGCTGGCCAATATTGCTCGGATTGATTTGAGTATATGCTTTAAATTCGGATAATTTTGTACTATGTCGTTCCAATTGGGAATGATGAATTTCCCTGCTTCCTTTTATTATCTCATTGATTAAACTATCGAATGAAAAAAAGTTTTTAAGATTTACAAGATTGGCTATATGCCCGATAAATGTACTTATTTTGTTTTTTAACTTATAACTTATTTCCGGACGTACATTAAACTGTTGTAAGGCCGCCCGAAAAGTTAAATTCTGCGCTTTCATAAAACTATACAGCTGTTTAAAATCATGCTGACCAAGTTCAAGTTCCGCTAATTCTTCCAGTATCAGTGAATCTGCAGGCTCCCGGATTAGTTTTAAATACAATATGATTAATCGCGTCAATGGATTTTCTATCAGATTTTTTCCCTGCACTAATTGGTATGGAATTCTTTTTTTAATAAAAAGCTCTGAAAGTTTTTCCCCGAAAATATGTCTTGGATAAAGCACGGCGATGTTGCTGTAAGGAATTTTTAAATTTTTATTCCAATTGGTAATTTTATCAAAAATATATTTTAATTCCTGACTTTCATCTTTAAAAAATAAGGCGCTTATATTTGACGAAATACTTTCTAAACTGGTTATTTCCTTATTAGGTTCAATCCGGTCCGTATTTTCTACAATGGACTGAGCGGTGTTCATTATAACCGCTCCGCTACGATAATTAACATTTAAAAAAACAGGACGTTCAATATAAAAATCTTCCATATACTGACGGATATTATCGGGATTGGCGCCTCTCCAGGCATAAATTGACTGATCGTCATCGGCAACAACAAAAATATTACGATGCTTTATTGCCAGATCGTGCAATATCTGATATTGTACCGGATCGGTATCCTGGAATTCGTCGACATGTATGGACTGATATAAAAACCGATATTGATCAAGAATATCGGGATTTTCACGGAAAAGCCTGGCTGTGCGAGTCAGGATTTGATTAAAGTCGAGCAGCTTGTACTTAGTCAAATGCGCAGAGTATTCATCATAAAGCTTAGCGGAAAAAGGCGGCAATGATTTATTTTTTAGCTGATAATTTGAAAAGGCTAATAATATTCCTTTTGCTTTCTTAGAAAGATCACTATGCATATAAGCTGATAAAAGGCTTTCTATTAGTCTTTGCTGATAGTTTTCATCGCAGACCGTAAAAAACTTATCTAATTCTGCAATTTCATAATATTTCCGTAAAATTTTAGTACAAAAAGAATGGAAAGTCCCTATAAATAGTTTTTTCGTTTTATCCCCGAGCGACTGTTCCAGGCGGAATTTCATTTCATTGGCGGCTTTGTTACTAAAAGTCAACGCCAGTACCTGATCCGGTGCAATTTTAAAATGATTGATATTATAAATAATTCTCGAAATTAAGGTTCTCGTTTTACCCGTACCCGGTCCGGCCAATACAAGTAACGGCTTGCGGGGATAAGTCACTGCATATTTCTGATTCTCATTAAGATGATCCAGAATATCAAGATTATGCATTGGCAGAAATCCTGAAGTAATAGGGTAATTGGTTATTCTATTTTTTGATGTAGAAAAGTGCCTAATTTTAGAAATTCAAGTTTAAAACTTTTAGTTTCGCGCAGATTTTTATAACGCTCCCGGCTTTGTTGAAGTTTAATCGTATCATATAATTCAGCGAAGTCTACCACCAAATTGTAATCTTTATAATATTCGGGTGAGACAGGATTATACTGTATCAGAGTATGAAAAGATTTCATCTCCGGCATCGCGTTGGTAATGATAACCGGATCATCAGGGAAAGAATCAACATCATTTGAAAAAACATGCGGAATGAAGCTTTCTTCTTTCCACGACCATAAATAATTATCGATATTTTTTGCTTCGGTTTCAGTATCGCAAAAAATCAGAACCCTTTTCCCTTCCTGAAAAATCTTTTCTGCGACTTGGCAAACATAATTATTTTTATTTTTTATGGGCAGTTCAATAAAAATTATATTTGTCATATTTAAAACTGCTTACCAAGTTCCAGACGTAAATCAAATGTAGAGTGGTCCTGTCTTTCACCGATTTTTTTATCAAATTTCATATAACGATACTGTAAACGAATCCCGAAAATATAGACGTTATCAATAACAGCGTTTAATCCGGCGGCTCCCATCCCTGCAAACGCCCAGCCGAATTCATTGGGTTTCTTTACAATAATATCCTCTTCAGGATAATTCATTCCGTAAACGGGGCCGGCGCTAACCGATAAATAGGGTTGAAAACTATCATCCATTTCGTAGGCAAACAATCTCTTTTTTACCGAAAAGAGCAGATCAATCAGATACACGTTGTTTTTCTTATTATAACTGATAGGTATACCATAATAAGTATCATAATAATCAATTTGCTTGCTATCGCGCAAAAAATAAAAAGTTGTCGTCAATCCAATATGATAAAAGTGTGGCAGAGGTATTTCATAAAAACCGCCAATTCCGGTTCCGCTTTCTAAAACGCTAAAAGCGGCCCCGGCTCGTCGCATCGAAGTAGGTTCTTCATCTTTTTGTAAATATTGCTCATATTGGGAATAACCCCATATCGGTGTTAAAAATCCGATTACAAGGGCCAGGATTAATCTCATAGTATATCTCCTGATTATTATTCCTATATCTTTCTGAAAATTACTACAGAACATTTCCAGTCAGATATAAAACCCATATTTAAAATATAGGTTCCTTTACCGTCAATGCAAGCCTGTTAGTGTTAAAAGTTGCGAAATTCTATTAAGAAATTCAACCATTTAAAAAAGTTATTATAGTTTAATGAGAATATTTTTAAGCCTATCTTTTTGATTCACCTTAAATCAAGTTATCAGGCTTGATAAATGTATAAAAAAAATCCCTTTCCATTCTGCAATGAAAAGGGATTAAAATTATTACATTAGTGTATACTATTGGAATATTGCCTTTATTGTGCCCCAGGTTCTGAAAATCGACGATACATTCGGATGCACCATCATATCATCAGATTCTTCTTTCATAACATTATTACCATTAACGGCGCGTATTTTATAAAAAAGAGGCGTTATATCTTTAAAAACCACATTTTCATCCACATACGTGTATTGTGTGCCCGGTCCTTGTACATTGATTCTTTTAATCTCTCTGAAAATGTTTTCGCTGCTTTTTTTGCGCAGAATTACAAATTGTTTAACATCATTTTCCGCTTTGGTCAGCCAGGAAATGGTTACTCTGTTTGTCTCCGGTTCCGCATTGTATTCGGTAAAAATATATCCCGCAAACAAAGGAGATAATAATACCAGTATTATAATTGATGTTAAAGTTTTACGCATATTAATCCACAAATAAGCTTAAAAAGTATAGTAAATATACAATGAAATTCATACAAGTCAAGTAATTTAGATCAATTTTTACAGGAATATTTTTACTGATTATCCAATTCCACCGCATGAATCAGCATTTCATAAAACTCCGGTATGGCCGACTGAATGCGATTCCAATTTGGTATCGAAGGCAATTCTAGCGGATTAGCAAGAAACTGATCACCGGCCAGTATAATACTCCGCAGAAACACTTCAATCGCTTTTTCTTCCGCATGCCTGTTATAAACAAGCCCGTTGATTTCGGCGTCATGAGAATACTGTTCAAGAAAATCAAGCGCCGTTCTCAAATAACTGGCCTTTATCGTCCTAAAATACTGATCGGAAAAAATGACCCCTCTGCCCGCAAGCACTCGATAAAATGACTTGGCAATATCAATGGACATTTTAGCCAGCCCGGCATTTGGATTTTCCTCCCCTAAATCCTGATGTTTATGATCATAATTGTCTAAAATATCCACCTGACACATCTGATTTTTGGCATAATTGCGGTAGATTTCATTCAGGGTTCCGATTTCAAGACCCCAGTCTGTAGGTAACCTTAGCTGATGCGCAACATCTTTATGAATAGATATTTCACCGGCCAAAGGATAACGGAAGGAATCTATAAAATCAAGATAATCAATATGCCCAAGTATCCGGTTCATTGCTCGCACAAAAGGGGTGATAAATAATCTTGCCACCCTGCCATTAAGCCGATCAGAAACTCTGCTGTAATAACCTTTACAAAAGCGGAAATTCATATTGGTTGACGCTATTGGATAAACAAGCCGGGCTAAAAGGGACCGGTCATAGGTTAATATATCACAATCATGAAGCGCTATAACACGCGCCAGACCATGAGCTATTATATAACCAAGGCAAATCCATACATTTCTTCCTTTCCCTTCCGAACCGGCGGAAAGATTATTTTCTTCCAGCAGTTTAAACAGTTCCTGAATTCTCGGCCCTCTGTTCCATATAATTTTATGCGGTTGATGTAATTGAGAAAAAAACTTTTTCGCCTTATCAAATTCCTCTTTTGATGCTTTATCCAATCCAATCACAATTTCGCCAAGGTAAGATACTTTTTTCAGTTCATTAATGATATTAGGCAGAGCTTCTCCTTCAAGTTCGCTATAAAGAGAAGGCAGAATCAGCGAAATCGGTCGGGTAATTGCATAATGGGAAAGTTTTTGTTCAAGTTCTTCCAAAGACATTTTTTTGAGATTATGTAACGTGGTAATGGTGCCGTTTTGAAAAAAATCTGACATGTTCTCTCCTAATTATAATCAAGGATTTGCTGCAAAATAGTGCATTAATATAAATGAATTCCCATCCTGAATCTATTTTTTTTGAATGATTTGAAAAATAGCTTCCTGCCAGCCGGCAGGACCCGCTAGTTTTGTTTTGATTAAATTCTTTATTTCTATTCCCGGCTGATGACAACCCGACGGTTTGTTTACTAAAACCGGAATATCTACATTTTTTAACAACTCAATATCATTCAGGGAATCGCCAATACCAATAGTATTTAAAGTATAATCAGGGAATTTTAATCTAAATAACTTTAACAATTGTTTTATTGCCTGGCCTTTATCACTGGCTGCAAGCAAATGGTAGAAACGATTTCCCTTTAATACTCTGAAGCCCTTTTGTCTGGCGTATTCCTGAATCTCATTAAACGGCGGGTTTTCAGAAACAATAATAAAGGGCTCACTAAAAAATCTTTCTTTGGCCTTTTGCGCGTCTTCGGTTGTCATATTCGTATATTGTTGTATTTCCGGAATCATCATCTCAGAGAAGCCCTTAACACCAATATTAAATTCTGATTTTAATATTCTGAAGAACTTTAAAATTTCTTCATATTTTTTACCAAGTGTAATATATTGATAACTCTGGTAGAAATCATATTCATCAAATGAAATATTAAAGTATCCGGAATTAAAAAAAACTGCGCTGCCGTTTTCCACGATAAAAGGCGAATCCAAGCCTATTTGTTCTCTTAACGCAATAACTTCCTGATGGGTTTTACTTGTGCATGGAATTACCGGAAATTTTTTTGCTTTAAGAAACAATAACGCTTTTTCTGCCTGGGAAAATGAATAGTTTTGTTCATCTAATAAGGTACCGTCAAGATCTGTAATTATGAGCCAGTTTTCTTTTCTTTTATTCATTATCAGAAATATTTAATTAACTCTGCCAAACGGCTTAATTCAGGTTCCTGTATGTCAGGGAAGGCAGGCATTTCGTCTTGTCCGTTACGGATGATAGTTTTTATCTGATCAACCGTCAGTTTTATTTCCCGTAAGCGGGGATTACCGGACATCCCTTCTCCAAAAGAACCGTGACAAGTATTACAGTTTTTCTGATATAAAATTATTGCCTTTTCTAATTCGGGATAATGTTGAAAACCAGCAGATTCTGAGGATACAAAGTTCTCAAGAGGATCGGTTTGCACTTTAAACAAAACAATAAGCGCCAGGGCAAGGCTTATTAACACTGCAAAAAAGATAACAGCCTTTTTATCCATTATATCTCCTGTCGGTTTGATGGCTTAATTTAATAATCATGAATTTAAAATCCAGATTATTTAAAAACCAAATCCCATTTAAAACATAAAACAATATCAATTATTTAAATAATTCATAATATTCATTGACCTGCTTAAAAACATATCCTATTTTATTGGTAAAACTTTTTCTATAAAGTTTTAAATATGAAAAGACGCGAGTTTATAAAAACTTCTGCATTATCTGCCTTAAGTTTATCAACCATGGGCTTTTGCCGGTCCGGCGCTACAGGCAAATCCGGATTATCAAATGTAGTTATTTCAAAAGAAGATAAAATGATCAATAATGAACTGTCCATAGACTCTTCATCTCTGGCCAAAGCCCTGGATAAAGCCGTTCAATATCTTTATAACACCGATCATCACGTCACGGCGTGGAAGAAAATTGTAAAACCCGGTGAAATCATCGGGCTTAAAGTAAACTGCCTGTCCAAACGCGGTATAACACACATCGAACTTGTGCAAGTTATCATTGAACGTTTAAAGGAAGCCGGAGTAAAAGAGAATGATATTATTATCTGGGATCGTTTGAATATGGATCTTGATGATGCCGGTTATCAAATTAATACAGGCAAAAAAGGCATCCGTTGTTTTGGAAATGATGTCACAGGATTTGAATATGATCTGGAAGTTTTCGGCTCAGCCGGAAGCCGTATATCTAAAATACTAACCCAACTCTGTGACGGAGTAATAAACATTCCGGTCTTAAAAGATCACAGCATTGCTGGTATAACTTCAGCTCTAAAGAACATGTTCGGCGCTATTCATAATCCTAATAAATATCATCTGAATACAGGAAATCCTTATATTGCCGATGTGAATGCCTTTCCGTCTATCAGAAAAAAAATCCGTTTACATATCTGCGACGCCATTGAAGTACAATATCATGGCGGTCCTTCATTTATGCCTCAATGGCGAACTAATTACGGAGGTATAATCGTTTCCAAAGATCCTGTTGCGCTGGATACCATCGGCCTGGATATTATCGAAACAAAGAGAAAAGAATTTGGGTTTGGTACGTTATCCGCGGAAAACCGGGCGCCACTTTATATCCGGACGGCATCGGATGTGAGCCATCAATTAGGTACAAGCGATAAAAAACTAATTAAAGTGTCAATAATATGAAAAAAGTGAATAATTTTTTCAACCATAAAATTGAGCCTTTGTTTACGGATGAAAAAGAGACATCCCGTCGTTTATTTTTTAAAAAATCATTTTTGTTAAGCATGGGATTATTTTATCCTGCTTTTTCTAAGAATGATGATTTTCCGGAATCGACAAAAAAGTTTGTCCGTGAGGCGCAATATTATGAAAAACTTGATCATAAACAAATCCGCTGTAAACTTTGCCCAAGGGAGTGTATTGTTGATGATCGGGAAAGAGGATACTGCGGTGTCCGGGAAAACCGCAATGGTATTTATTATACTCTGGTCTACGCCAGACCATGTACATATCATGTAGAT
>RQOG01000052.1 GCA_003854985.1 Calditrichota bacterium | reverse complement strand
GGGGGTGTAAAAAAAATTGTGTAAATGATTAATAAAGAAATTATTATGTTGAGGAAGAGATGAAAGAGTAGGATTTTCCCCCGAGGGGGAAAATCGAAAAAAAGACCCGGGCACTCTTTTATTGTATTTTTCATAATGATTTCTTGATGTTAAAATTAATTTATTAATCTAAACACAAGGAGATTTAAAATGAAACTTCCAGATGAGATCTATCAACAACTCAAAAAGGATCTTGAAAACGCAAAGACCTACGAAGACCTGATGGGAAAAGAGGGAGCAATTAAAAACCTTTTAAAAAATGCAATAGAGGGTATGCTCGATGCAGAACTTACTGAAGATCTCGGGTATGAGAAATACTCTCCCGCAGGTATAAATTCAGGCAATAGCCGTAACGGTAAAACAAAGAAAACTCTTAAAAATGATAACGGTAAATTAGAGATATCTGTACCAAGAGATAGAAATGGAATGTTTGACCCTGTTATTGTTAAGAAATACGAAAGAACAATAGGACCGATTGAAGATAAAATTATTTCTATGTACGCTAAAGGTATGACCACGAGAGATATTCAATCGCACATTGAAGAGATATATGGATTAGAGGTTAGTCCGGCATTTATTTCTAATGTAACCGAAAAAATTATTCATCTTGTTACCGAATGGCAAAGCAGACCGTTAGAGCCGATTTATGCTATATTATTCTTCGATGCCATATTTTTCAAGGTTCGAGACGAAGGTAGAGTCATTAGCAAAGCCGCATACACCTGCTTAGGTGTAGATATAAACGGTAGAAAAGATTTACTTGGTTTATGGATATCCCAAACCGAAGGAGCTAATTTTTGGTTAGGTGTTATTACAGAATTACGTAATCGTGGTGTAGAAAATATTTTAATTGCATGTGTTGACGGATTGAAAGGTTTTCCTGAGGCAATTAACACTGTTTTTCCGGAAACCGAAATTCAACTTTGTATTATTCATGTTATCCGTAATACGATGAAATATATTTCATATAAGGACATGAAAGCTTTCATGAAATCTTTAAAGCAGGTTTACAATGCTCCAACTGAGGAAGCCGGTTTAGAACAACTGAAAATACTGAACGAAACCTGGGGTAAAAAATATTTTTTAGCCCTGAAAATATGGAATAATCACTGGACTCATATTTCAACTTTTTTCAAATACCCGGAAGAAATCAGACGAATGATTTATACGACAAATGCAGTAGAATCATTACACCGGCAATTTAGAAAAGTCACAAAATCAAAATCAATATTCCCGAATGATGATGCGTTGAAGAAAATGTTATTTCTTGCATATAGAGATTTATCGAAAAAATGGATAAGACCGGTTGTAAATTGGCCATTTATAATATCACAATTATCAGTTCTTTTTAAAGAAAAAATTGCTAAATTTTTATGAAAATTTTTTCATTTACACAAAAAAAAATACACCCTC
>RQOG01000051.1 GCA_003854985.1 Calditrichota bacterium | reverse complement strand
TTCCCCGGCCAGGATCATGCCTGTCCCCAACATTAGAGACATAGTTAAAACCATCAACATAGTCTTGAGATTTTTCATTGTCTTCCTCCTGTTTTGTAATGTTCTCTTTTTAAGGTTTATCTTAGGTTAGTTATATACTCATCATCACTTCCATAGAGCGGCCAAACTAATTCGCCTATTCATGATGCAATTCGCCTTAAATACTATTCCATCCGCACCGGGCAGGCATCCAAGTTATTGAATACCGGCTAATAAAATGCCCACCCGGTGATGATTGGCCTGTGACGCTGTATTTAATACCCTGTTTTTTATGCTTTTCCTATTTCTGGAGAACTAAAACCTTTTACCAAAACTGATTCCTCCAAAGTGCAATATTTTACCACTCTCCAGATTTATAAGTGGAGTATATGCAATCTTTATTAATCTGTTATTATCATTATGAAATCTGATTCCAACTGTTCCTGTTAATATCGCACCCACTCTATACTTCTCATCAAGGAGGAATCCACCAAATCTACCTATAGTAAATCCAATACCTATTTCTGGCGATATTGCATTTTGTGGATTAACGTAATTAATCATTATAGGTATTGTAATCATTTCAAATAAAGCAAAAGAGTATGAAAGACCAATTCTGGCATTCAGAGAATCATAGAAGTTATATTCATAGTTAAAAGAATATAATCCTCCATTGCCTAATAATTCTAGATAAAAAGAATTATCATTTTTTTCTTGACAGAATAGTTGGTTTGTACAAATTAAAAGAAAGAATGAAATATATACTTTTTTCATTTTATTACTGACAATTTTAAGCGTATAACGGCATTGGACTGAGCCGCCCTCCGTGTTTATTTGTGGAATAATCTAATAAACAAAATAACAAAAGTCTATCCGTGACCGGATCTAATCCCTGTTTGAACTAAGCCCTTTATCCGGCGGGTCGCGATCCAATCGGCTTAGCTAACCCAGGTATCAAATACTGGCTTGTTTTATGGTAAAGATTATACTTATGCATAATCCTCTTAGAACTCCATTTTGACTGACTCATATATCACAATCAAACAAAAACATATTAAAATTTTTATATTTCTAAGTACGGTATTAAATTATCCATTAATTGATCTTGAAAGAGGACAATTTTGATGAAAACTATTATTATTTCTGTATCTATCTTGTTTTATTTATTTGCTAATGCTTATAGCGAAAACTATGAGACATTTCTGATGCAGCAAACTGCTGACACAAATGCTACTTTAATTACTACATGGCCTGGTGGTGATTGTAAAAAAATAATTGTTAAAAATAATATCGCCTATCTTAACAATGGAGCTTATATTGATTTATATGATGTAAGTAATCCTCAAACTCCTGTTATAAAAGGGCAGTTATATTATCACCAAATTCAGGAAATGCTAATTAAAGGAAATTATTTATTCATAATTTATCAAAAAGCATTTTCTCCTGTAACATTTCTATACCACTTTGCTATCATTGATGTTACTGACCCAAATTCTCCTATCAAACTAAATGAATATGAAATAATAGGAACAGCAGGCATAGGAAAAAACGACAATTTTGTTATCATTCAAGGTTATCATGGAGGATTCGTATATGATATGTCAGACCCAAAACATCCTGTAATGTCCGAAATAAATTTCCAATTAGGATTACATCCTTGTTTTAAATGTCAGAATAATTATCTTTTTAGCATTTATGCTGAAGATATAAAAATATATCAAACATATTTTCCTGATTCTCTTAAAGAAATCTCATCTTATCACAGTGATAGTTTAATTTATACCTATGAAATAAGTGGTATACAAATATACGATAATTATTTATATGTTTTATATCAAGCTTCAGTAGACACTGGTAATCCATGGATTTTCTATGCAAATATAATCGATATAGTTGATATTACCGATATATATTCTCCTCAACACGTTTCTTATATACCTGCTGTTGGTTCACAAAGTCCTGGCAACATTAAGATAGATAATAACTATCTGTATTTACTAAGAGGCTCTGACGGTCTGATAATATATGACATAACCGATAAATCATCCCCATATAATATCACCGATTATTATACGAATGGATATTGTAGCGATGTGGATTTTGAAGGCAATTATTGTTATCTGGCAAACTCGTTTGGTGGCTTAAAAATCCTTGAAAAAACAATTCCTTTTGAATTGTATGAAATAGGTCACATTGATTCGGATAAGTACACTAATATTAAAATAAAAAATAATAAACTATATTCTGCTGATTACTACGATGGATTAAGAATATTTGATCTTTCTGAAGATTCTCTAAATGAAATTGTTAATATTAAGACGCAGTACCCGGTTTGGGATATAGAAATAAAACATGATTTTGCCTTTGTAGCAAATGATAGTAACGGTCTGCAGGTCTATGACATTCAAGATATAAATTCACCAGAATTGAAAGAAAGTTATAAGTTCCTGGACAATACAGAAGAAGTAGAAATAGATGGCAATTATGGTTTCATTTCAAAAAAAACAGAAGATAATAAAGTTATTAAAATTATTGATGTTTCAAATCCGTTAATGATTGACACTGTGGGTTCGTTATCCTTTAATCCACCAAATGATAAAATATATATTAATGAGAATTATGTTTATTTTATTCATTCTATTGAACGGAAAGGATTATATCCAGGGGATTTTGTAACATATATCCATATTATTGATATAAACAATCCTGGTATTAGTGATACATTAAGTATCGATGGGGTTTTAAAAGGAATATTTATAAAAGATAATACTTTATTAGCTGTCGACCATATAAAATTATATATTTTTAATATATCTGATAAAAATGCGCCCGTATTATTAGGGACTTTTTCAAATGATATTTTTGGGACACTAGAAGATAATCATGATATTGAGATGGGAAATAATTATATTTGTATATCTTACAATAATCTCACTGAAAATGAAATTGCCATAATAAATACATCCAATCCCGAATCACCTCAATTAACAGGTTTTTACACAGCGCCTAATTTTATTTTAAATATAGAAATATCAGGTGATTTAATTTTTGCAGAGGTTTATGATTATGGTGTTATAGTGCTAAAAACAGATAATCTTACATCAATCCATAATTTATATGAAAATAAGACACAACCTAATGTCTTCATTTTATATCAGAACTATCCAAATCCTTTTAATCCTACTACAACAATAGAATTTGATATACCTTATAACGCAAAAGTAAAACTGGAAATATATAATCTATTAGGTGAAAAAGTATATAGTGCATTAGATGAGGTTATGTCCGTTGGAAAGCATAAGATTTCATTGAATTTAAGGGATTTATCTACAGGTATCTATATTTACAAATTGACGTATGCTAATTTTTCATCATCAAGAAAGATGCTGTTACTAAAATAAAGAAAAATTTAAGGTAGATAGTTAATTTTCAAATAGTTAATAATAATAACTTATTGGAAAATCTTCCTATATGTAAATAAAGCTATATAACAACGTATGTATTCAAAACAAGTGTCTTCGTTGATTATGTTCAATATCCGTTGTGTAGTATAATAATGAACTGTTTCTCCTAATTTTATTTATTATTTATTTTCACTATTAAATTATAGCACTACATTTAAAACTCCATTTTCAACTGAACCAATTCAGAACAAATAATATTATTATTGTTCTAATTAGTATAATTATTCTCCAAAGTTTATTTACCATATAACAAAGAATTTTCTTTTAATCTATCAAAATATATTCTTGTTATCAATTCCTATATAAACTAAAACTTAGCCTGGCAATTCTAATTCGTAATTCTTAATTCGTAATTAAAAATTATTATTCCAATATTAATTAAAGTCCGAAGATTCGTGTTCGTTTATCCTCGTCGTGATCGTGAGCGAAGTGCCAGAGTTATTCCAATCATCAATCCATTCAGTTTTAATTCGTAATTCTTAATTCGAAATTCGTAATTTTTTAAACACCAGAATGGATGCAAAAAAAACGATGGCGATGCCGATAGCGATTTCGACAACGAACACGACAACGAGCACGTTCAACGATGATGGTCTGGCATGTTATTCCGATGATTCCTATATTTCCGCCTTTATAAATACCAGGTAAGTTATGCTTCAGATACAAAATTTAAATTATTCGATCGGCGAACGGCCGCTTTTAAAGGATGTCAGCTGGACAATTCATCCCGGACAAAGACTGGCCCTGATCGGTCCGAACGGCGCCGGAAAAACCACACTGTTGCGCATCATTGCCGGTGAACTTGAGCCGGATCGGATGGATATCGTAAAACCCAAAGAATATTCCATCGGCTACCTGCCGCAGGAAGAGCTGGCTTTGGAACACGGCACGGTGCTGGAAACCGCCGTCGAAGGTCACGGGGAAATTATCCGTCTGCAGGAAGAGATCGACAGAATTCATAAAGAATTGGATTCCGGAAATTCCGGGAATGAGAAACTGCTATATCAACTTGGAAAATTAGAGGATATTTTCCGCAGCCGCGGAGGCTATGAGCTGGAATTTAAGGCAAAAAAAATTCTTTCCGGACTTGGTTTTACAGAGGCAGACTTTGACCGTCCTTTACGAGATATGAGCGGCGGCTGGCGGATGCGCGCTTACCTGGCCCGGCTTTTACTGATTAATCCTTCTTTACTCCTTTTGGATGAACCGACCAATCATCTCGATATCCCTTCGCTGGAATGGATCGAAGACTATCTGAGGGATTTTGCCGGCAGTATGATTATCGTCTCCCATGACCGCTTTTTCGTTGACCGGCTGGCGCAGAAGATTGGCGAATTGGAAAATGGCCGTCTGACCCATTACGGCGGCAATTATCATTTTTATGAAAAACAAAAAGCGCTGAACCGGGAACAGCTTCTTAAAAAATGTGAAGAACAGCGGGAAGAGCGTCAGCGTCTGCAAAGATTTATCGACCGTTTTCGTTATAAAGCGACCAAAGCCGCCCAGGTGCAAAGCCGGATAAAGATGCTGGAAAAAATGGAAAAAATTGAAATTCCCGAACAAACCGCTACGGTAAGATTCGCTATCAAAGCGGCTTCGCCAAGTTATAAAGATGTATTATCCATCGAAAAAATGTTCTTCCGTTACGACCGTCAATGGGTATTGGAGGACATCAATCTTAAAATCTATCGTGGAGAACGACTGGCGCTGGTCGGTATTAACGGAGCGGGAAAAACCACGCTCACCCGGCTGATCAACAGCGAACTGCAGCCGCAGACGGGCGCGCTTAAACTCGGGCAAAATGTCATCACCGGGTATTATGCCCAGCATCAGATCGACGCCCTTAATCTTAATAACACGGTGATGAAGGAAGTGGAAGAAACCGCCGCCCCGGCCTATATATCTTCTTTGCGCAATATTCTCGGCGTTTTCCGCTTCAGCGGTGATGACGTAAATAAGCGGATCGGCGTGCTTTCCGGAGGAGAAAAAGCGCGGGTATCGCTGGCTAAAATATTGCTTTCGCCCTGCAATTTTTTAATCATGGACGAACCGACCAATCATCTCGACCTGGCTTCCAGGGAAGCGCTGGAATCGGCTCTGGAACATTACGACGGTACACTCCTGCTGATTTCCCATGACCGTTATTTTCTGGACAAACTGGTGCATCGGGTGGTGGAGATCAAAGATCATCACATAAAGGTATACGAAGGAAATTATTCCGGTTACCTGGCCAAAAGAGCTGTTCTGCCTGTGGTAAAAGAGGAAATAAGCAAAAATGAAATCCCGGGCACAACGACGGTTAAAAAGACAAAAGATCAAAAGCAAAAGGAAGCCTTGGCCCGTCAGGCAGTCAGCAGTGAACGGAATAAGCTGAACAAGGAAATTACCATCCTGGAAGAGCAAATCCACGCACTGGAAACCGAAAAAAAAGCATTGGAAACCAGTCTGGCCGATCCGGCGGTTTACAGCGATCCGGAAAATGCGGTGCCACTGAACCGCCGATACCAGCAGGTTTGCCAGGAGTTACCGGAGCTTGAAGCCCGATGGGAATTCGCCCATGAGCAACTGGAAGCATTACTCATAAAGCTAAGCCTGGAGTAAATAGTTTTAATTTTTTTTATTATCTTAATCAGACCAAATCAGTTCTAAACAAAATAAAGTTATTATTTGTAGATTGAATAGCTTCTATCTCTTAAAAGAATTACTTTATTTTTAAAGCTTAGAATTTTACTTTCTTCAAGTATCCATTGTAGTTTTTTAATGATTTTAACTCTGTTCGGCTGACTTAAAGCTATTACGATTATTCTATGGTGTGTCGAAAAATAAAATGGAATGGTATGGAAGAAATCACGGTCTGTTGTTAAAAAACAGCGGAATACGACTGTGAAAGTTCAAAAATGGAATAATCATTCAGTCGTTCCTGATCTGAAGACCTTATATCAATAACCTCATGTCCGCGATCTGTCAGGTATTTTTCAGCGCTTTTGGGAAAATTTTCATCCAGAAGAAACTTCATGAAACCTTTACATCGTAAAGGAAACTTTCAAAGTCAGACAACCGGCTGCCGAAAGACAAAGCAGCATTAATATCTTCACGGGTGATATTAGGATAGTCTTCAAGAATTTTTTCAATCGAATCACCTGTAGCCAAAGCGCTTAAAATATTACTTACCAGCACCCGGGTGCCTATAATTACTGGTTTCCCATGACATATATTCGGATTTATACTAATTCTGTTCATTATTTTAATAGCCTTTATGACTATAATTTCATTGGTAATTAAAGATTTAATAGAATAAAAGTCAGGATTTGAACAATGACCGTTCATAAATTTTGGTTTGCGTAAAAATATGCTTAGCTTTCGAAAAAGGTAACGGGTATTATGCTTTGAAATGCCCCGTCTTTTATAAAAGAGAATCCGGAGGATGGTATGTTACATTTAAAAACCATGTTAAATCTTATCCTTTTGATTTTTATTGCCGCCCCCTTTTGCCGGGCGCAGTTTACAGACCATTTTGACAAAAAAGAAATAGACGGCTGGTTCTTTTTTACCGGGGATGGGGCTGCGGAAATGGATTTTATTCAAATGGACGGTTATGCCCGCATCAGTATCGATGCGACAAAAGATAAATACAATGTTTACTGGACCTTGATCAAACGCGATGTAACGGCTTTTCTCGATCTGAACAAATTCAAAAACCCGTCTTTTCAATTACGCGTTGAAGCAAAAGTGCGCGTTCACGATGCTCCGCGTCGGCTAAATATGATGGTAAATACCCAGCGGACTACCAATTTTCATATCGATTTAATGGAATTTGACATCCCGGACACGACCGGCTGGCATACCATCAGTATGACTACTAAAAAATTTGACGCCCTTCCCGGTGATACGGTTTATGTGCAGTTATGCGCGACGGATTACGGTACTGGAAAATATTCTATCGACGTGGATTATTACCTCGCCGATATAGTCGATATAAACCAAGCCGGACCGGACAAAGGCGAACTGGTGCCCTATCATCCGCCCGTTCCCGATATAAGTACATTTTCCAATCACCTGAATGCCGCACAGGATGGTTTAATCAATGCTGATTTCCCGGATGTAAACTTTAACGACTGGCACAGTGAAGAGCCGCAAGGTGCTGCACGTATAGTGACGGTTAATGAAAACCAGTGGATACTTTTACGATGGGATTTTGAACCATATCAAAATCAAAAAATAAACGGATCCGGTTTACTGGAATTAACAACCCATTCCGTATTCAAAGGCGGCGATTATCGCAGCGCTTTTGGTGAAGACTTTGGCATGGAATTCGGTAAAATCCGGGTATTTGAAATAAAAGGCGGCGATCCTGAATGGAGTCAGGATAAAGTAACCTATAACAATTTTTTGCAGGGCAAATCCTATGACGATGTTGTAAACAGCCAGATGGTAATTGACATAGAACCGGCTGATAAACGCGGCAGTACAACTCTGATCACCATATCAAAGCCGGTATTACAGCGTCTTGTGGATGGCAAAACCAGGGGTTTGCTGATCCGGCCGCTGGGCGCTATCAACGCTTCTTTTTACGCATTGGAAAGCAAAATGGAAAATACCGCCCCGAAGCTGCATTTTAATACTGCAAAATAAGAATAACTAACAACAGTCGTATTAAATACCATAAATGAATCGCTGCAGCATCCGAATTGTTTTAGTTTGCGCAGATTATACCCTGATTAGTATATTCCTGCGGTATCCTGCATCTAAATGCATCATTATAATATTGCAGGTGTAAATACAGGAGTCTGATCGAAAGAAAAGCGCTTCCTCTTTTATCAGGTTGGCGCTTTTTTAATAAAACTAATAAAACAATTAGTCATAATTGAAGGAATAATTCATGCCGCGAAAAAGATATTACATTGTACAGGGCATGGGCAACGATGAAATAGGATTGGTGGGCACTATAACCGCTCCCATCGCCTCTGCCGGAGGAAATATCGTTGACCTGCGCCAGGACGTTCTTCACGGTCTTTTTACCATTTACATGGTAATAGACCTCACCGATTGTGATCTTCGAATCGATACATTTAAAGATATCGTAAAAACTATAGCCGAAGATACCGGTCTTAATTTGTCCGTGGAAGCCTATCACCCAGTCGCGCGCGATCCGGAGAAAAGAAATATTCTGATGATTCTCGTAGGACGCGATAAACCGGGTATTATTGCGTCGGTATCGCAGACTCTGGCTAATTACAAAGCCAATATCGAATTCGCCCAAAACATTGCGCGTGAAGATATTTTTCTTATGGAACTGCTTATTGATGTAAGCCATTGTTCCCTGCCATTGGATAATCTTAAATCGGTGATCACGCAAAACATGAGCGAAATGGGTATTACCGCCCTGTTCCAGACTGAGGATGTGTTTAATAAGAAAAAAAGGATCATTCTGTTCAACACCAACTACAGCCTGATACCTCCCGATATTGTCAAGGAGATACTTAAACATACGGGAATTAGTCCAAAAGATATTGCTGATGCTTATCCCGCTAAAATTGACGCGGTATCCTGCTCAGTAAAAGCGGCACAACTGCTTGACGGCTTATCGGTAGATGTTTTAAATACAATTGCGCGTAATATTTTTGTAGAAGACGGTACGGTCGAACTTCTGCAAACCTTAAAGATTATGGGCTATAAAATTGGCGCCGTATCCAATGGTTTCTCCATATTCTTAGATATACTCGCTCAGAAGCTTAATATCGAATACTGTTACAGCTCCGAACTCCCCGTTAATGATGATTCCCGGCTGGTAAGCGGCGATATGGATGAGGAAAAAATCAGGAGTTGTACGCTTGAGAACTTTATAAAGGAATCCGCCCGGAAAGAGCAGGTTCCCGATGAAGATGTTACGGTTATATCCGATGAAGGACTGGCCGAAACGCCCGGGATAAGAATAGAAATCAATCTGGAAATGATTCTCGATATGTATAATAAACATGTCATCAGCAAAGATAACCTGATCGGTCTGCTCGGCAGTTTCGGAATCCCACGGGTATAGGTTATGAGATCTGATATTGAAATAGCCCGCGAATGTCATAAAAAACATATTGAGGAAATTGCACAGACCATCGGTCTTTCCCGCGATGATATTATTCCATACGGATCTTACATTGCCAAAATTCCTCTAAGTATCAGGGAAAAACTTGCGGAAAAACCGGACGGAAAGCTCATTCTCGTCACCGCAATGACACCCACGCCGATGGGTGAAGGAAAGACAACCACGACGATAGGTCTTGGCCAGGCATTGAATTTAATCGGGGAAAAAACCATGATCGCGGTACGTGAACCATCTTTGGGCCCCTGCTTCGGACTTAAGGGAGGAGCGGCCGGAGGCGGATATTCTCAGGTGCTGCCCATGGAAGACATTAATCTGCATTTTACAGGAGATCTGCACGCCGTAACCATTGCCCACAATCTGCTTTCCGCCGTCATCGATAATCATCTCCATCAGAAATCAGCGCCCGAAATCCATCCCCGGCGGGTAATCTGGAAACGGGTTATCGACATGAACGACCGTTCATTGAGAAGCATAATTGTTGGTCTGGAACGCCAGGGTATAAACGGTGTAATGCGTGAAGACGGCTTTGAGATAACCGCTGCCTCCGAAGTTATGGCCGTGTTGTGCCTGGCCCGGGATTTACGCGATTTAAAAGAAAGACTGGGCAAAATTATTATCGGATACGATTCCTTACGGAAACCCGTGCTCGTGCGTGATCTTGGCGTTCATGGAGCCATGGCGGTTCTTTTGATGAATGCCATTAACCCCAATCTTGTTCAATCGTTTGAAGGAACGCCGGTCTTTGTTCATGGCGGACCATTTGCCAATATTGCTCACGGCTGCAATACTCTGATTGCCACGCGCATGGCGTTAAAGCTGGCGGATTATGTGGTTACCGAAGCCGGTTTTGGCGCCGACCTGGGTGCAGAAAAGTTTTTTGATATTAAATGCCGGATCGGAGAACTTAATCCTGCGGCGGCAGTGCTTGTGGTTACGAAACGCGCTTACGCTCTGCACGGTATCGAGAATATCATCAAACATGCCGAAAATATCAGACTTTTTAACATACCGGTAATCGTTTCCATAAATCGTTTTGCCGATGACACCGATGAGGAACTGCTGGAATTAAAAAAGGCCTGTAAAAATAACGGCATAGAGGCTGTGATTACAGACTATCGTGAATCAGGCGGCAAAGGAGGAACAGAATTAGCCGAGAAATTAGTCGATCTTTGCAGAAAACCAGGAAAACTTAAATTTCTCTATGATACCGATTCCCTCATCATTGATAAAATTGAAACCGTTGCCGGGAAAATTTATGGCGCATCCGGTCTGGAACTGACTACCACGGCAAAAAAAGAAATCAGCCAGATAGAGAATTTAGGTTATGGAAATCTGCCGATCTGTATCGCAAAAACACCGGCATCTCTGACAGATAATCCCAAGATTCCGGGTTGTCCAAAAGATTTTAAGATTACGGTTACCAATGCCAAGGTTTCGGCGGGAGCGGGATTTGTGGTTGTTTATACGGGTGAAATTATGACCATGCCGGGTCTTCCTAAAAAACCGGCAGCAATGGAAATTGATATTGACGACAATGGTAATATAACAGGTCTTTTTTAAGTGATACCTTTGTATTCATACCAAAATGAATGGACGGGATCGGGAAAACGGAGTTATATATAAAATTAAATTTATAGATGAATACAAGTTGCCTGATTTCATTAAAAAGCAACTTAACGGTTAAGGGAAGGAGACAAGTAAATGGCTTTACCAGGTCTTACCATTATTGGCGAATCAATAAATGATTCCGTACCCTCGACACATATCATGTTTGAAGAAAATAATATTGACGGCATTATCAACCTGGCCAAAACCCAGGCCGAAAAAGGAGCGGCTTACATCGATGTAAATGTAGGTTCTCATTCACCCGAATTTATGGCGGATATGGTAAAAAAAATCCAGGAACATGTATCACTTCCCCTTTCTATCGATACACCTGATCCGGCTATTGCTGCCGCCGGATTAAAAGCCTATGATCCTGAGCGCGCCGGCCATAAAAAACCGATTTTAAACTCTATTTCTGAAGCGCGCCTGGAAATGTTCGATACCTATGCGGAACAGCCCTTTATACCGATTCTGCTTATCACCGAAGGTCTAAACGAATCAGGTGAAATGGTTATGAATACCACGGCTGAACAGATTCATGCCACCGCTAAATCGATGGTGCGGATTGCCAGAGAACGGATGAAAAATGCAGGCAATGATCAAATTATTTTAGATCCGGGCATCATGCCGATCGGCAGTGATTCGAAAGGAGATTTTAAACGGTTAATAGACGCCATCGCCCTGATCCACCAGGATAAAGACCTGTCCGGCATTAACATGTCGGTCGGATTAAGTAATTTCACACAGATGCTGCCATCAAAAAAATTGGATGGTTCCCCGGTGAAGGGCCCCCTGGAAAGTGCCTTTCTGACCATGGCTATGCCCATGGGATTAAATACGATTATTGGCTCCGTTAACCGAAAATACCAGATATTGGAAGATGATCATCCGGCCATGCAGTGTTTAAAAGATGTCCTGAAACTGAAAGGTATTGATATCGTTATGCGTGTCATGTTCTATTATTCCTGAAATTAAAAAATCATGTGCATTCATGAACCATGATAAAAAAAATTAATTTAAATTAGTCATTTTTTAAAGGAAACTATGATTGATTAAAGATATAGCAACAAAAAACAATCCGCCTATTTCTGGCAGAGAACGAAAATTTTCACGACTGCTTCTCTTTTTTGAGGATGTTATTAAAATACCTCTTTTCCGCTGTCAGCGCTGTGGCGAATGCATATTATCTTCAACAGCGTTCATCTGCAGTCAAAATTGTCCCAAACGAATGCGAAACGGTCCCTGCGGCGGAACCAGACAAGACGGATCATGCGAAGTATATCCGGACAGAAAATGTGTATGGTATAAAATTTATTATAGATCAAAGTTATTAAAAAGAATCAGCCCGTTGTACGATATTAAAAAAATTCACAACTGGAATCTGGAACATACTTCAGCCTGGCTAAATGTTTTTAAAAAACGAATTGAGGCGCCAAAGTGGTTTGTTCATAAGGATAAACAAAAAGTAAAGGCTATCATTTCCAATGACCCTGAAAGATAAAATAGCATCAGATCGGTTTATTGTCTGCGCCGAAATTGGCCCGCCGCAAAGTTGCGATGGCGATGTAATCCGGGAAAAGTCAAAACATTTTAAGGGATATGTCGATGCCGTAAACATCACCGATAATCAGACCGCGGTGGTCAGATTATCCAGTATAGCCTCAGCTAAAATTCTTTTGGACGAAGGTCTGGAACCGATCATGCAAATGACCTGCCGGGACCGTAACCGGCTGGCAATTCAAAGCGATCTCCTGGGAGCAGCCGCTTTGGGGATTCATAATGTCCTTTGTCTGACCGGTGATTATCCTACTTTCGGAGATCAGCCCGAGGCTAAAGGCGTATTCGATCTGGATTCCATTCAGCTTATAGCTACGGTGGCAAAGATGAACAGCGGATTTTTACTTTCTGACCATGAAATGAATAAAGCCCCGGAATTTCTTATCGGCGCAGCGGCTAACCCGTTTGCACCGCCATTCGAAATGCGTATCATTCGTCTTTATAAAAAAGTAGAAGCCGGCGCCCATTTTATTCAGACGCAACCTGTCTTCGATTTGGAAATTTTTACGCGCTGGATGGAAAGAATAACCTACTTGGGATTACATAAAAAAACAGCTATATTAGCCGGCGTAATGGCAGTGAAATCAGCAAAAACATTAATCCTGATGCAAAAAAAGGTACCCGGCGTTAAAATCGACAAGCAATACATAGAAAGAATGAAAGCCGCTTCGGATCCTGAAGAAGAAGGTGTTAAAATTGCGCTGGAAATAATAAAAATATTAAAAGAAATAAAAGGCGTTCGGGGAATTCATTTGATGCCTTATTTATGGGAAAGTATTACCCCGACTATCGTTAGAGAAGCAGGATTATCAATTATAAGCTAGGGAGAGAAAATATGCAGGAGTATGTAGATAAAATTGCCACATGCGTTGCAAAAGGTAAAGTTAATAAAACGGCGCCGTTTCCACCTGACATGAAAGATAAGGACGGAGCTGACGAAATCGCTGCAGAAGCATTAAAAAATGGCGTGCATCCCGATTTATTGCTCGAGGGCTGTATGAAAGGAATGGATATAATCGGAAAGGAATTCAGCGAGAACAGAGCATTTGTAACTAACCTGGTCGTTTCAGCCGCGGCTATGAATGCCGTTTTAAAACATATCAAACCCTTTTTGGAATCAGGCGAAGTTAAGCGTAAAGGTAAATTTGTAATCGGCACCGTTTCCGGTGATTTACATGATATTGGCAAAAACCTTGTTTCCATGATTATAACCGGTGGAGGCTATGAAGTGATTGATCTGGGCGTAGACGTACCGACCAATAAATTTTTAGACGCCATCTCAAATAATCCGGGTTGTTCGGTCGGGTTATCGGCCCTGCTTACCACAACCATGGCCAACATGGAGAACAGCGTAAAGGCTATCAAAAGTACTTATCCCGATCTCAAGATATTAATCGGCGGGGCGCCAATAAACCAGGATTTTTGCAGCCGGATCGGCGCTGATTTTTATTCACCCAATCCGCATGACGCTGTGGATTATTTAAATAAAAGTGTAGCCTGATAAGCAGACATATGATTTAATTCTGGTTCATCTGATTTTATAAGGCACGATTTCAGACAGGTAAGAATCGTGCCTTTTTTATTTGTATTTTTTTCTTTCGGATAACTCCGATGAAACCCGGATTTTTGGAATTAATCAGGTTACTTATGTCATTTGTTGACGTTTTATATTTAAATTCCATAAAATTAATTATAAAATTAAACTCAGCTTTTATAAAGAATTGGTATAAGATTGCCGAAAATCTTAAAATAGACCGGGAGATAATTATGTCTTTCTTTAAAATTAAAATTTTTTATTTATTTACACTGTTTGTGTTTTTTTCGCTTTTATGCTGCGGTCCAACCGATAAACAGAATAAACAATTTAAAGTTGGAATACTATGCGGACTGGATTATACGGCAGAGGTAAGCAGCGGATTTAAGACAAAGATGACAGCGCTGGGTTACAAAGAAAAAGAAGATATCAGCTATGATTTTTATAGCACTAATTTTAACCCGCAACAAGAACAGCAGATCATTAAAAATTTCATCCGGGATAAGGTTGATATGATCTTAACATTTCCCACAGAAGTTTCTATGACCGCAAAAAACATGACCAGAGAAACTGATATTCCTGTTATTTTTGCAGTGGCTAACATAGAAGAAACAAATCTGATAGATAATGTAACCAAACCCGGTAAGAACATTACAGGCATCCGTTTTCCGGGCCCGGATCTTGCCATAAAACGATTCGAAGTAATGCGTGAACTTGCACCCAAAGCCAGACGCTATTGGCTGCCCTATCAACGCGGTTATCCCATCATCGATAGTCAGCTTAAAGTCATCTATCCGGTGGCGCAGAGCGCCGGAATAACAATCGTTGAATTTCCTGCAGATGATGCCAAAGGAATCCGGGCTGAACTTGAAAGAATAAAACAAACGGGAAGCATTGGCTTTGATGCTATCTTCTTTATACCCGAACCGCTTAGCTGTATTGATGAAGCATTCCTGGTAATGGCTGAATTTGCCTATGAACATAAACTTCCTATCGGTGGCGCTTTAATTCAGGTCGGAGATTACGGATCATTATACGGCATCAATGTTGATCTGCAAAAAACCGGCGAGCAGGCGGCTATACTGGCCGATAAAATTTTTAGAGGAACTCCGGCCGGCAGTATTCCGGTAGTCTCATCAGAAAGTTATCTGGAAATAAACTATAAAGCTGCGCAAGACCTTGGTGTGACTATACCGGAGGGATTGATCAGCCGGGCAGATAGAATCATCCGTTAAATCTGTTAAATAACAGAGGGAAAAAAACGATGATACATTTAAATAAAAGTTATACAACTAAAACACTAATTTCCTCCCTGGTCTTAATCGTCCTGCTTATCATTATAATTAACTGCGGTAAGGAAAAGCCGGAAATTTACCATATCGGTATATTATCCGGGGCCAAAACTTTTGACGATATTGCCGATGGTTTTATCAGTAAAATGTCGGAATTGGGGTATATTGAAGGAAAGAATGTCAGTTATGATCATCAAAAATCCGATTTTGATCTGAATAGATATAAGAGTATTATAAAAAAATTTATTTCAGATAAAGCGGATTTAATATTTGTTTTTCCGACCGAACCGGCTGTAGTCGCTAAGGAATCAACACTCGGAACGAAGATCCCTGTTGTGTTTGCAATGACCGGAATCGAAAGAAATAATCTAGTGGAAAGCGTGTCCAGACCCGGCGGTAATATAACAGGCGTCCGTTTCCCGGGGCCGGAACTAACCGTAAGGCGTCTGGACATTTTAATAGAACTTGTTCCTGAAGCTAAAAGGGTTTATATCATTTATGATAAAAATTATCCTAATACCCTGATGGCTTTGGAAGGATTAAGACCTGCCGCTGCGTCATCTGGTATAAAACTGATAGAAGATTCGGTATCCACTATTGAGGAATTACAGTTGAAACTCGCAGAGCGATCTAAAGCCCGCAATATAGGAATGGATGCTATTTTACTCATGCCTGATATTCTAAATAATTCAATTGCCGGGTTTGAATTGATAAAAAAATTTGCCGATAAATGTAAAATACCCATCGGCGGAGGTATGGATTTTACGGCCGATATGGGCGCATTATTTAGTTTTGTTCCGAATAATAAAGAACAGGGAGAATTAGCCGCAGTTCTGGCAAACAAAATTTTTGACGGTGTACCTGCGGGTACAATTATGCTGATTACGCCGCCGGCGAAACTCAGAATAAACTACAAGGTTATTCAGGAATTAAACATTTCGGTAAGCGAGGGGTTGTTAAGCCGCGCAGATGAAATAATCCGTTAGATGATGGTAGCGTCGGGTCTTTTATGACCAACAAAAAACATAAAAAAAATTTTCGAAGTTTATCAGTTACCTTTGCCATAGGCTTCTCATCATTAATTATTGCTGCCTTATTAATTGCCAGCGGCTTACAAATGTATATTAGTTTTCACGCCCAGCAAAAAGTCCTAAGCTTAAATCAGCAGCTGATCGCTAAAAATGCAGCCAATATCGTAGAGAATTTTATCGGTGAAAAAATTAGTATGATGAAAACAATTGCAGGACGCAGCCACTTAACTAATATGCAGACAAATGAACAGAAGTTATATCTGGAAAAACTTCTTGGTCTCGAACCCATTTTTCGTCAGTTGGTTTTGTTTAATGCTAAGGAAGAAAGACTCGTCCGTACTTCACGCATATCTAACATATTAGCCGAAAAATCGATGGAGTATGATGCCAGGGATCTTTTTTACCACATATCCCGTCTGCAAATATATATAAGCGCTGTTTACATCGATAAGATAACCAGCGAACCCATGGTTATTATGGCTGTTCCGGTTACAGATGTTTTCGGGGATTTTAAAGGCGCCCTAGTCGCTGAATCGAATTTAAAGTTCATGTGGGAGTTGATGGACCAGATAAAAATAGGCAAAAACGGACTGGCTTATCTGGTTGATGAACAAGGATATCTCATCGCCTATCGCGATATCGGCCGTGTGCTAAAAAGAGAAAATCTGAAACATCTCGAGGAAGTCAGCTTAATCGTCAACAGTCATGACTATGAACATGAGCCCAGATTTATTGCAACTAAAGGTATTTTAGACACCAGGGTACTAACTACTCATGTACATCTTAAAATGCCAAGATGGGCAATCGTTGTCGAGCTACCGGTCAGGGAAGCTTACGAATCCATTATTATAACCTTAATTTTATCCGGGCTGGTTTTGTTTATCAGCATTATTTCAGCCATATTGTTTGGCATCTATCTTTCCAAAAGACTGACAAAACCTATCATTGAACTCAGAGATGCAACAGAAAAAATAGGACATGGGCAATTCTATTCAAAAATTAACATATCATCGGAAAATGAAATCGGTGAATTGGCGGCCAGTTTTAATAAAATGGTTGAGGATTTGAACCACACCACCGTATCAAGAGATGCTCTTGTAAAGGAAATCAATGAGCGAAAGCATGCCGAGAATACGCTTCGGGAAAGCGAACAGAAAATGCGGGCTATTCTGATGGCGTCGCCAATAGGTATTTGTCTGATCAGCGACAATAAACTGGACTGGGCTAATGACACGTTATACCGGATGACCGGTTATGATGAAAATGATTTAATAGGAATCGATATATCTGTACTTTTCCCGGATATTAAAGAATATGAAAGAGTGAAACGCAACCTGTTTTTGGAGTTCGCCGGTCCAAGAATCGGCCATGTGGAAACGAAATGGATTCGGAAAAACAGCACCGGTTTCGACTGTATTTTAGGCTCATGTTCTTTGGACACAAAAGATGCCTCCAAAGGACATATTATCACGATAAACGATATTTCCGAATCCAAACAATTGCAATCGAAACTTGTTCATGCACAGAAGATGGAAGCCATCGGTATTCTTGCGGCTGGCGTTGCGCATGACCTGAATAATATTCTTGTAGGGTTGGTAGGCTATCCCGAATTACTTTTAATGGATATGAATCTGGACAATAAGCTTAGGAAGCCACTCGAGACCATAAAAAATTCAGGGGAAAAGGCGGCAACCATTGTACAGGATCTTTTGACCCTGGCCCGCAGAGGCGTGACCGTGAACGAAATTATTAGTTTAAATGATATCATTGCTGAATATTTAAAAAGCCCGGAATTTAATCATCTGAGGTCTCATCATTCTAATGTTACGATAAAAACAAAACTCGACAAAAATTTACTGAATATCTCAGGCTCACCTTTTCATCTCTCGAAAGCCATCATGAACCTGGTCTCTAATGCCGCTGAATCTATGCCTGAAGGCGGCGTGGTATCCCTATCCACGGCAAATAAATATCTCGATCAACCTTTAAAAGGATATGAGATTATTGAAGAAGGAGAATATGTTGCACTTACGGTAAGCGACAACGGAATAGGCATATCAAAAGAGAATATGAAAAAAATATTCGAACCATTTTATACTAAAAAGAAAATGGGCAGAAGTGGGACGGGACTTGGAATGGCTGTTATCTGGAGCACCGTCAAAGATCATAAGGGCTTTATCGATGTGCAAAGCGTTGAAGGTGAGGGAACCAAATTTACTTTATATTTTCCTCTGTGCAGACAGGAACGTTCGGAGGAAAAAATCTCAACCTCTCTGGATGATTTAAAAGCCAGAGGGGAAAGTATTTTAGTCGTTGATGATGTGGAAGAGCAAAGAACAATTGTATCTTACATGTTAACCAAACTAGGTTATAAAGTTAAGACAGTGTCCAGCGGTGAAGAAGCGGTTAAATATATGAAAAAAAGTTCCGCTGATCTTATGGTTTTGGATATGATTATGGATCCGGGAATTAACGGATTGGAAACTTATAAAAAAATAATTAAAATACATCCCGGGCAAAAAGCGGTTATTACCAGCGGATTTTCCGAATCGGAACATGTGAAGGAAGCCCAGAAACTGGGCGCAGGTCTGTATGTCCGGAAACCTTATAGTATGGAAATTCTTGGCCGGGCGGTTCGCATGCAGCTGGATAATCATAAATAATAGCTCCATTTTCAATGCTTTATCAATCACAATAAATCTATCTGATAAAAAAGTACCTTTGCTACTTTCTACTTCACTTGGGATTACGACTAAATATTTATCATTATTTTAAAACATAACGGCGCAATCACTTGTTAATCATAAACCCGATGATTATATTCAGGCCAGTAATGTTGTATTTATTTTTATGTTCTTGACAGTTCGTAAGAATATTCTCATAAAAGATAAGTACGGGAACAAAATATTTAACTCAACAATATTATATAATTAATAATATCAAAAAGTCAGGAGGTAATTGTGGCTAATTATAAGGATCTGGGGTTTGTAAACACCAAAGAAATGTTTAAAAAAGCTATGGAAGGCGGATACGCCATTCCCGCTTATAATTTTAATAACATGGAGCAATTACAGTCTATTATGATGGGCTGTGCGGAAAGTAACTCGCCGGTAATTTTACAGGTATCCAGCGGTGCCCGTAAATACGCCAACCAAACTCTTTTACAATATATGGCCGAAGGCGCAGTGCAGATGACCAGAAAAGACCTTAAAAGTAATATTCCGGTTGCCCTGCACCTGGACCATGGCGACTCTCTCGAATTATGTGTTTCCTGTATTGAATCCGGTTTCTCATCGGTTATGATTGACGGTTCGGCTCTTCCTTATGAAAAAAATATTGAATTGACCAAAAAAGTTGTTGAATATGCACATAAGTATGATGTAACGGTTGAAGGTGAACTGGGTGTTTTAGCCGGTATTGAAGATGACGTGAAAGCAGAGGTACCGCATTATACCAATCCGGAAGATGTGGAAGATTTTGTTAAAAAGACAGGCGTAGACAGTCTGGCTATATCAATAGGAACTTCTCATGGCGCTTATAAATTTAAAGTTGAACCCGGCAAAACTATTCCGCCGCTGCGTTTTGATATTCTTGAAGAAATTGAAAAACGCATTCCCGGTTTTTCAATTGTGCTGCATGGTTCTTCTTCTGTGCCGGCAGAGTTTGTGGAGTTGTGCAATAAATACGGCGGCAAGCTGCAGAATGCGGTAGGCATTCCGGAAGAGCAATTGAGAAAGGCCGCCAAATCCGCGGTTTGTAAAATAAATATCGATACCGATGGCCGGCTGGTGGTAACGGCTAAAATCCGCGAAGTTTTCGCCACCAAACCGGAAGAATTTGATCCGCGTAAATATCTCGGCCCGGCGCGTGAAGCTTTGAAGAATTTAATTATTCATAAAAATAAGGAAGTACTCGGCAGCGCGGGCAGAGGTTGATTTTAAAAATAATCGCATTTAAACTTTGTAGAGCAAGCGAAGGTTAATATTCTTTTTATTACAATTAAGTTACTCAACGCGAATAAAGCCGGATTTAAAATGATCCGGCTTTTTTATTTCCTTTGGCTCCCGAGAAATGATTACACCTTCCCATAAAATTGTATTATTCAAAGCCCATTTCATTTTGATCATGATTTGCATCTGAAATCTTATATATTTAACATTCTGATCAGATAATACAAAATAGTCTAAATAAAGAGAGTATGCGCAATGCAAAGATTTATACTTTATTTTTTTGTTATGTGTATTTTATCCGCCAACCTGCTTTATGCTCAATCGGTCCGCCTGGAGTATAATACATCTTCAATTCAGATTAATTATGCCGCCGATAAACTGAAACAGACCTTGTTAAAAACAGGCTATTCGATTCAGGAAACGCAGGCAGAGTATTCCATAATTCTCCTGATAAATTCAAAGGAATCACGCACCGAAGCTTTTAGAATAATACCAGAGAACAATCAGATTACAATAATTGGCGGCGATGGCAGAGGCGTTATTTACGGTGTACAATCGCTTATTGAAGATTTGCGTAATGGTCTGGCGCTTAACAAAATTAAGGAAAAAAACGAAAGCCCTACTCTACACTTCAGAGCTATTAAATTCGATCTGCCGTGGGATACATACCGGCATAGTTATTCACTTACACAGCATCAGGAAACCTGCGCCGATCTGAAATACTGGGAAGCATTTCTCGATATGATGTGTGAAAACCGGTTTAATACGCTCACTTTATGGAATCTTCATCCTTATACATTTTTAATTAAGCCAAAAAACTTCCCGGAAGCCAGCCCCTGGAATGATGCCGAAATAGCCGAATGGAAAAAACTATTCACAGGTATATTTGACATGGCTTTTGAGCGGGGCATTGACACTTATCTAATTCCTTTTAATATCTTTGTGACCCCGGAATTTTCCAGGGCCCACAATGTGGCTGTGGATAATCTGGAACATCACCATTTTGTACCCGGCGATACATCGGAAATTATCAAAACCTATACCCAGGAATGCGTTACCCAGACGCTTGAAGAATATCCCAATCTGACCGGGATGGGGCTTACGCTTGGCGAAGGCATGGGCGGCATGACGCCCCAACAGCGTGAAAACTGGATAGGGGAAACCATTATCGAAGGCATGCGTCTGGCAAACCGCAAATCAAAACTGATCCACCGGATTCCTTTTTCAGGCACAACAGGATCATTAGGCGCCACCAGTATCGAAATGGAACAGATTACCCGAAAAGGCATCGAACGGGAAGCGGAGATGGACTGCTTTATCCCGCCTGTCTGGGCCAGTTTAAAATTTAACTGGTCCCATGCGCATTCCACGCCCAAGCTAATAAAAGTGCATGGCGGCAAGTTATACGGCACTTACTGGAATCCGGAACCAAAGGGTTATAAAATAATCTGGACAGCCCGCAACGAAGATTTCTTTTGCCTTAGATGGGGCGTATCCGATTTTGTTCGTGAACATATTCAGACAAATGCCCATAATTATGTTGGCGGCTATTTTGTCGGTTCAGAAACCTATATACCGGCAAAAGATTATTTTACCAATCCCGATATTGCCGTTGACTGGAAATATGCTTTCGAACGACAATGGTTGTTCTATAAAATCTGGGGCAGGCTTTTATATAATCACGAAACACCGGATGAAGTATTTAAAAATGAATTTATCCGCCGCTATGGTAACAATGCCGAAGCGCTTTTTTACGCTTTTGCCCTGGCCGGAAAAACGCCTCTGCGATTAGCCTCTTCCTTTGATTGCACCTGGGACTTTACGCTTTACAGCGAAGGCTTTATGGCTTTGAATCCCGAAGTAAAGAGAGTTGACTATATTTCAGTCGACCGGCAGATAAACCAGCCGCCGCTTGACACCGGATATGTTTCCATAAAGGAATACGTGGATGTTATCCTGTCCGGTAATTCTATTAACGCTGCAAAAATTACCCCGCCGGCATTGGCGGACATGCTGGAAACCGATTGCAAAAGGGCGCTTGAACTTATTAAAGATATCGATACTTCAGATAATAGCGCACTTATGTTCGAAATTGCCGATGTTAAAACATGGGCAAATTTAGGTCTGTTTTTCGCTGAAAAAATAAGAGGCGCTGTCGCCCTGCAAACTTTTTATGTGAGCGGCGGAGAGGAACATAAGCAAAAGGCAGTAAAACATCTGGAAAACGCCTTAACGTACTGGGATGTTGTTATTAGTATTACGCGTCCCATTTATAATGATATGCCGCTGGTGCATTACAGCGAACAGGACGGCAAACCATGGCAGGAAAACGACCATTTGCGTTTTCACTGGGCTTTATTGCGGCCTGAGGTAATGAAAGATGTAGAGACTGCGAAAAAAGCAGAGATCAAAGACGAAAAGAAATAAGCTGTTTAAATATAAAATAATTAAAAAACTTTATTCTGTATAACATTCTTATCTATCCTTATTCAAGACGCAGATATGGTATAAATGATTATTTATTGGTTTTAACGATTATCTTTTCTTATCTTTTCTCCGTATCATAGAAAGTATGAATCGGCGGATTAATTTAATCAAAATGAATGATATAAGTTTAAGATGTCAAAATAGTTTTTTTTATTTCTGATGTAAAAAAGATAAGATCTGAATATTTATACAGACTGCTGTAGTCTCTCTTAGAATAAAATAGACTGCAACGATTTGAATTGTTCATTTAGTTATGGAGGTAACGTGTAATGAGAATCACCAATCAATTCGTCTTTATCATCTTTGTTATTTTTTCATTTACCCTGCTTTCAGCCAAAGACATTCCCAAACATCCGGTAATAAAAACCTTTCCGGGATCCGTTTTAGCTGAGAATATGTCCAAGTATCAAAATTTTAATGAATATGAATTTAGCCTGATGAATAAGAAGACGAATAAAAAAGAAAATATAAAGGTTAAGGGTAAATTTTGGAGTTTGCTTTGGGAAGTCCGCACACCCAGCGGAGACCGGGTTAAGGATATTTCGAAAGTTGAATTTTTTAATAATTATAAAAACGCTGTCGCAGAGGCAGGCGGTGAAATTCTTTTTGAAGATGCCCTTTACCTGCATTTCAGAATACCCAAAGAAGATGGCGGATACAGTTGGTGTAAACTTCATACGGTTCCCAATCTTGGACAGATTTATATGGTTATTGTCGATGAAAAAGGTTTTACTCAATCTCTTATTTTTGGTGCGGATAAATTAAAGGAAGAAATTGATAAAAGCGGAAAAGTACTGCTCTATGGAATCCTATTTGATCTTGATAAATCAACTTTGAAGCATGAATCGGAAAAACAGTTAACGCACATCGTAAGCCTTATGCACAAATATCCGGATTTAAAAATCGAAATACAGGGACATACAGATAGTCAGGGAAAAGCGGATTACAATATGAAATTGTCCCAGGAGAGAGCAGAAACAGTTAAATCTTATCTAAAGCTTTTTGGTATTCAGGAAAACCGGCTTACCGCCAAAGGTTTTGGACAAACCAATCCAGTCACTTCCAATGACACCGAAGAAGGAAAAGCAAAAAACAGACGCGTTGAACTCGTAAAAAAGTAAGATAATCATCCCGCCGGGCGGCTTGTATTTTTATTATTTAAGGTTTAAGTAAAATATTTTAATCCGTTAATTCCGGATACAAGCCGCAACCGGAGGCTTTTCATAAGAAATAAAAACTCTATTTTCAGAATCGGTATTGTATTCTGTTTATAAAAACAGCTTGCCCATTATGTTAAGATCAGCTTTTATTGAAAAGCTTCGGACAACTATATGCCTTTCATTATCTTTAATCATGATTAATCTGCGCTTGCGCTTTATAACATCGCTGAATTATATTATCCTTGAATTCAATCTTTGCTTACTGAACCTTTTATTAAACAGACAGAAAGAACATGAATATGAAGTTAATAACTAACGGCTTATACATCAGTTTTATTATTCTATACATGACTTTGCCCTTAGATGCTCAGGATAATCTTAAGAATCAACTTGAAGTTCTAATAGAAAAAGAGCGCAGATTCAGCGCATTAAAGGATTCCTTAAACAATTTACAATCATTGGACACATCAAAAGAACATAATTCTGCCGTCGCGCAGGATATGGCCGATCAGGTAAAAAACCTTCAATCCCAAAAGAATGAATTATACCGGGAAATCTTACAGATCAAATCGGCTATCTATGATTCGGAACAATCCCAACCGGTCTGGGCGGAAGGAGTCGGAGAAGTTATCCTTGATGAAAGTAAACCCTACGAGCAGAACAAACGCCTGGTCCTTTCATACGCCCGACGGGACGCTATGGAAAAAGGGGGCAAATTAATTGTCGAATCAATGGTTCGCCTGGAAAAATTTGAGCGGACCACGGAAGACGGAAGCGAAATTAAGAATAAATTTATTGAGGAATATCGCAGTATTATAGAATCCAAAGGCAAAGTTCAGGTTGTCGATCAGGATTTGAGCGGCGACTATGGAAAAGTGTTTACCGAAGAAACAGACGGCATTAAAAAGCTGAAAGTGACTGTCCGGCTAAAAATGACCAGTATAGATGATTTTAATCCGTTTATTAAAGAAATGAAAAGCTTGTAAACAAGGAGAAACTTTACATGAAAACTATGATATTCATATTCGTATTGGCGACAGCTGTTTTTGCGCAGGAAATTATAGAAATATCAGTTAAAGGCATCAGCGATAAACAAAACGACGGCGCTCAGCAGGATCGTCTGGAAGCCATACTCGACGCCAAAAGACAGGCCTGTGAAAAAGCGGGTCTGACTATTGAATCCAAAACCACCGTGGAAAATTTTGAAGTGGTCTATGATTTTGTGGAAACGCAGGCCGCCACCGTGTTGTTGCCGGGATTTCAACTGATCGAAATCGGCTATGTTCAGGACGGCACTTACCAGGTTGTGCTTAGCGGCAAAATTAAAGCGATGGCTGAAGGCGAAAAAATGAGTTCCAAGGAAATGCGCTATGCCAAATCCCTGCGGGATCGCGGTAAAAATGCCGAATGCGAAAGCATTCTGATAAAATATATCGACAGTAAGGAAAAAGACGTTCCGGAAGAATTAAAAGAAGAAGCTTTTTATTATTTTATCAAATGGGGATATGCGTTTAATCTTGCCGATGAAGTCAGTAAATTTACCGCCTATTACCCTGAAAGCAAACAAGCGCCCATTCTTGAATCCTTCGCTGCCTTCGCCGTTAATCCTCTCTATGTGCATAAAAAAACCTACCAGTCGGACGCCGGTAAATGGCAAAAAACAGAATTAAAACACAACGATATTACTTTTACAAAAAAGATTCGCTGCGCTGCCGATACAATACTGCTTAAAGCTTTCAACGGAAAAGATCAGACCATATTACTCGATTTTATCCTGTATTCCGATGAACAGGAAAAGACCAACGCCGCTTATAAGATCATCTTGTCTTATTACGACGGTAATTTAAAACAATCCGGGAACAGCGGCGAGATTAAACTTGTGGAAGACTGGTTTCGTCTTTTTCAGTCCGGAGTATCGATGACTTTTCAACACAGTTCATCGGGTGTGCAATTTAAGGTTTTCAGGCTGAAAGGTTTGATGATCTCGGGCGATGTGCCTGTGGGTAAAGGACCGTTTGAGCAGAGTTTACAATTTGAAATTTACCAGAAGTCATTTTAAAACCAATTGAGATAAGGGAGAAATAAAATGATAGGGAAACAGTTTTCTCTTCATAGCGCATTAATTACTTTACTAATTATCTTATTAATCTCTGGTACGGCGCCTGCTCAGTCTGAAACGGGCGTTCCATTTTTACTGACGCATCCTTCGCCTCATTTAAACGGTATGGCCGGCGCTTTTACGGCGCTGCCCACAACCGATCCACATGGACAGTTTTTTAATCCGGCCCAGCTGGGCAATTTTGGCAGGGAAAAAAACTTTTCAATACAATTTTTTACACCGGCTACAAAATGGCTTCCAAATTATAGTTTTTCTGATTTAAAGTTTTCCAGCACGGCATGCGCTATCGGTTATAACCTGCAGAATTACCATGCATCGTTGCCGTTGAGTATCGGAATAGGAATAGTAAAAACAAATTATGATCTGGGAAATAATGCATGGACCAACTCCCGGGGAGAAATACTTGGATACTTTGATTCGGAAGAATACTATACCGCTTATTCCATCGGAGCAAGCCTGGATTATGGCGTTAAGTTCAACATAGGATACACCTTTAAAAAGATAACATCTAAAATTTCACCTTTAGAAGTAACTGTGGGAAATGAAACAGGTGACGCAAAAGCTGAAGGTAACGCTCATGATTTTGGCATACAGGTAGTCGTTCCGGTTATTTCGATTATTGACAAAAGAAATAACAAAGAGACCTTATTATGGGGCAAATTTAAACCCAAAACCGATCTGTCACTAGGTTACAGCCTTCTCAATACAGGCGATCAAATCTATTATATAAATCCCAGATTGGCTGATCCCTTACCCAAATCTGCGCAAATCGGATTAGCCATCACTTTAGGTCTGGATATGCCAATCAGGGAAACAGTTTTTTCGGTTATTAAACTTGACTTATCCACCGAAGCAAGAGATTTATTGATTGAACGATCAACCGATAGCCTTGGAACAGGTAAATATATCAGTTCTCCCGGAAAAATAAACTTTTGGAAAAATGTTCTTCAGGGTGAAAGTACAGACCAGATCGCGGTATATAAGGGATGGAGAATCCAGATAGGAGAATTTATCGAATTAAGCTATGGAGAAATTTCAGGTGAAAGCCGGTTTGATAATGGAATCAGTACTTCAGGTTATAGAATATCTTCCAGGGGATTATTGAAATTTATTAACATGTATACGGATAATCCGGTTGTTTCATATATGGCAGAGCACATTGAAGTCTCTTATGCTTATAGTTCCTATAAATCTACCAACGATAGTCATCCTTATTCCCGGACAAAGTTTAAAGGCATAACTATTTCCATTTTCGGGTATTAATTTTTACAGGAATTATTTTTCGATAAAATACTGGTGTATGCTTAGATCATCCGTTAATTCGGGGTGAAAAGCAGCCACCAGGATTTTACCGCTCTCGGCCATCACTACATCGTTGTTGTGCCAGGCCAGAGCGTTTACTTTTTTTCCAAAATCTTTTATTTTCGGCGCTCTTATAAAAACGCCTTCAAAAACGGATTCCCGGCCGTTTAAATTTAATCGTATATCGTCAACAAACGAATCGACCTGGCGGCCATAGGCATTGCGCTTGGCAATAATATCGATTACGCCGAGCGGCGGGAAAGGTAATTTTTCAGCGGATTTGCTTAACAGGATTAAGCCGGCGCAGGTGCCGAAAACCGGCTTTTTCTCAATAAAATCAATCAGACCCTGGCGTAGTTGAAGCTTTTCAACTAAATGTAAAAATGTAGTAGATTCACCACCCGGAATAATCAGTCTGTCACAATCTGATAGTTTTTCTACATCCTTTACCAGAACCGCTTTTTGGCCTAACTTTTCAACCGCCTGCCGGTGCTTGTCAAAATCTCCCTGAAGCGCTAAAATTCCTATGTTTTGCATGGCTTACCAGCCGCGTTTATTCAGCTGCTCTTCCTCCGGAATGGCGCTCATTTCCAGGCCGGGCATGGCGTCGCCTAAACCTTCGCTTACCCTGGCCACCACATCGGGATCGTCATAGTGCGTTGTGGCAAGCACAATCGCTTTCGCCCGGGCGGCAGGATCATCAGATTTAAAAATACCTGAACCGACAAAATTGGTTTCGGCGCCTAACTGCATCATCAGCGCAGCATCAGCAGGCGTGGCAATACCGCCGGCGGAAAAATTAGGCACAGGCAGTTTACCGTTTTCTTTTACATATTGCACTAATTCCAGCGGAGCGCCTACTTCTTTAGCGTAATGTGTTAACTCGTCATCGCGTAAAGACTGAATATGACGGATTGCGCCCTGAACCGCCCGCATATGGCGCACAGCCTCAACGATATTACCGGATCCCGCTTCACCTTTGGTGCGTATCATAGCGGCGCCTTCGGCAATGCGGCGCAGCGCTTCGCCGATATCACGGCAGCCACAGACAAACGGCACTTTAAAATTATGTTTCCAGATATGGTTTTTTTCATCAGCGGGCGTCAGTACTTCGCTTTCATCAACAAAATCAACGCCGATCGCCTGCAAAACCTGTGCTTCGGCAAAATGACCGATCCGGCATTTGGCCATAACAGGAATCGAAACCGCTTTCTGGATTTCTCTGATCATTTTTGGATTTGACATGCGGGCTACGCCGCCATCCGCCCTGATGTCCGCCGGAATTCTCTCCAACGCCATTACCGAAACGGCTCCGGCATCTTCGGCAATTTTCGCCTGCTCCGCGTTGGTTACGTCCATAATCACCCCGCCTTTGAGCATCTCCGCCAAGCCAATCTTAACTAAAAACTGTTTATCTAAAATCATCTGATTTACTCCTGATTCATATAATAATTAAATTAAACTTAAACCGATTTGTTTCATCGCGGTGTAATATATCTATCGCTCTATTTTTTGTCAAGTTTCAGACTTTGGATTGGTCCGTTCTGAGCAGTTCAACAATACGCTTTATTGTACCCGGCACCTGATTAATAAATCCATGGATCAAAACGCTGACCATTTTTTGAAAGGCTAGCGGGCCTGCAAAGAAAAGTTTGGGATATTGAAGACTTTCCCCAATGTATGAAATTTCCGGATAATTATACTTATTAACCCGTATCTTAAAATTATTCAAAATTTTTAAGTCGCCGCGATATCCCGTTGCAAATATTATTTTATCAACGGCCAGTTTCCAGTCACGGAAATGAACAATATTACCTTCAATTCTCTGGATTTCCTGGTAGGCGCGGTAACGGATTATTTCCATACTTATAAGTTCCTTGAGATAGCTTTCGGAAATGCCGCGGATATGATACAACTTTAGCGTATCGGCAAAGAATTTAAGGTCTTCACGGGAAACCATATGAACCATAGCATCGCCGGCCAGATCAATAGCGGTTTCAGCGGCGCTGTTGCCTGCCCCAACCACCAATACTTTTTTATTTCTGAAATCAGCGGCATTTTTATAATCATGCGAATGCATAACGACCGGATTGTCCATTACGCCCGGAATATCGGGTATATATTTATTGCCGAATATGCCGGTGGCGGCGATAAGAACCGGCGCGCTATATTCCCGGCCATCCACGCAAAACGCCTTATACAGGCCATCCGTATATTGAACCTCCTTAACCGTACATTTTTCTTCAACAGGCAGTTTAAAGTGGCCGGCAAATTCTCTAAGATATACCGTAAATTCCTTCGCCGTACAATATGGCCGTTTTACGGGTAACTTCCAGATGGGAAATTTAGAGGATAAACTAGTCCAGTCCCGCTGCGGAAGACACGGAGACAAGAAATGCATATCCGGTTTGACATCGATCCAGGATTGCCCGGTATTACCCTTTTCCAGGATAACAAAATCCAGTTTATTCTCAGCGGCCAACTCACCGGCTTTCAGGCCGGCGGGACCCGAGCCAATAATGATTAATTCTTTGGAAATTGATTTATTCATGGCATTTAAATAACGGTTGTTATTCTCCTTCTATATGCCTGGTTTCATCCATAATCCGGCAGGCTTCCATAAGCACATTCATGGTGGAGTTCTGTATATTGGAATCGATAGATACATCCGTTGCCTCGAAGCTGAATGTGCCTTTCGTTTTGCTGACCAGGTGATACATGGCTTCTTCACCTTTTTTTGCCCCGGCGGTTACAGCATGAAGCTGACCGTCTTTCAGATAGATCTCACCCTGATCATCGCTTTTAATATGCAGAATACCCGATTTTTTATTGAGATTAAGCATCTGCACCAGTTCCACAATAGAAAGATCATTTAAATCGCCGGAAAAACCTTTTTGTTTCTCCGTACTGTCTTCCATCTTTTTAAGATTTTTATTCCGGTTCAATAAATCTTCCACCCTGCGAAGCAGTTCTTTCCGGTCAATCGGTTTATTCAAATATTCATCGGCGCCGGCGCGGAATCCTCTGATTTCCGTTTCCGGATCTTCAAAAGAAGTTAGAAAGATAAATGGTACAATCGGTATATCAGAATTTTCCCTGATCATCCAGCATAATTCAATGCCATCCATCTGCGGCATCATAATATCGGAAATGATCAGATCGGGCTTTTCTTTATTAGCCAGTTCATAAGCCACTTCGCCGTTTTCAGCTTCAATAATTTCGTATCCGGCCGGGGACTTTCCCAGACTGATATTTAATAAACGAAGAACATTAGGATTATCATCCACAATTAATATCTTGGCTGCCATAAAATCACTCCGGCTTTTTTGATGATTTTTTATAAAAATTTATATCAAGATTCCTTGCCGCGCCTGCTTCATCCAGTCTTCTTACCGGCGTTGTGTGCGGAGCGCTTAATACGACTTCGGGATTTTCGTCTATCTCACGGTCAATTTTTATCAAGGCGTCTGCAAAATAATCCAGCATTTCCCTGCTCTCCGTTTCAGTCGGCTCAATCATCAACGCTTCCTTAACGATCAGCGGAAAATAGACGGTTGGCGGGTGAACGCCGAAATCCAATAAACGTTTGGCAATATCAAGCGCTTTGGCGCCGCGATTTTTCTGCGCTTCCGCAGAAACCACAAATTCATGCATACTGGGCATATCATAACCCACATCATAAATTCCCTGAAGCTTTTTGCGTAGATAATTTGCATTAATAATAGCATGTTCAGAGACTTTTCTAAAACCATCCCGGCCGATCATCCGGCAATAAATATAAGCCCTGACCAATAAAGCAAAATTCCCATAAAAACTGTGCACCTTGCCAATGGAAGCCGGCACATTATGTTCAAGCGTAAAACGGTCTTCGACCTTTACAATCCATGGAACCGGCAGAAAATTTTCAAGCTTTTCGTTAACGGCCACCGGACCGGAACCCGGCCCTCCACCGCCATGCGGCGTTGAAAAGCTTTTATGCAGGTTAAGATGCATAACATCAAAACCCATATCACCAGGACGGACAATCCCGAAAAGCGCGTTCATATTTGCGCCATCCATATACATCAATCCGTCGACCTTGTCCATTATTTTCCTTATCTCCAGCACCTGTGATTCAAAGATACCGAGCGTACTGGGATTAGTCAGCATGATTCCCGCGGTATTCTCATCAACCTGTCGTTCCAAATCGTTCAGATCAACCATGCCTTTACTATCGGAACGTATCGTCTTTATAGAAAATCCGGCGATAACAGCGCTGGCCGGATTGGTTCCATGGGCAGAATCCGGCACCAGAATTACTTTCGGATTTCTACCTTTAATCTGATGATATTTACGAATCAACAATAAACCGGTCATTTCGCCCTGCGCCCCGGCTGCCGGCTGTAAACTTACGGCGCTAAAACCGGTTAATTCTTTCAGATATTCCTGCAGGTCATACATAATCTGCAGAGCGCCCTGTACGCTTTGTTCCGGCTGATCCGGATGCAACTGGGCAAATCCGGGCAGACTGGCAAGTTTTTCATTGATTTTAGGATTGTATTTCATCGTGCAGGAACCCAGCGGATAAAAGGCCTTATCAACATTATGATTCATTTCCGACAGGCTGGTAAAATGCCTGACAATTTCATTCTCTGCGACCTGCGGTAAATCAGCGTCTTTATGACGTAGCTTTTTCCCCGGTAACATGTCCGTGATATTTTTTACCGGTACATCGGGCTGCGGCAGTTTATGCCCTGAACGGCCTTCCTTACTGAGTTCAAAAATCAGTTTTCTATACATTTATTTCCCCAGTTATCATTGTTCAGATTGATAGACATATGTTTTATTGCGTCCCATTAATATGGAACGTTTAAGAGCCGCCGTCGTGTTGTTAAGCAAATCGGCTTCCGTATTTTTATCATCCGCTTCCGGATCGGGCATATAGGTTGCGACGCCAAGATTAACTTCGATTTTATTAAGTTCTCCGCCCTTGCGCCGGTTTATTCTGGCATCATCCATAAACTCTTTGCTGAGATAATCGGTATCCGAAAGGGTGATTCTTATTCTTTCCGCTTCGAGATATGCGCCATGTTCATCCGTTTGGGGTAGCAATACATAGAACCGGTTGTTTTCCGAACGGGCCAGAATATCTGAAACACGCGTTTTTGTTATCAGATTATTGGCTAATTTAATAATTATATAATTGCCTGTCTGGTAGCCGAATTTATCATTTATTTTACTCAGGTTATGGATATGAACCATAACCATTGATAAGGGTAAACTATGCCTCACGGCCCGCTCATATTCTTCTTTTAACCTTTTTTCGAAAAAAGGATAGCTGTATAATCCGGTCAGATGATCAATCAGTTCATTTAATCCTGTTGTCTTTGAACGATCCACCAGGCTGCGTATTTCCTGTTCCATCTCTTCATTTTTATGAGTCAGGTTTTCATTTTCGGACTTGAGCTTTCTGAGCAGCTCGTTTCTCTTAAGAATAGCCTTACTTCTGGCGACAAGTTCTTTGGAGTTAAATGGCTTTAACAGATAATCATCCGCCCCCAGTTCCAGTCCTGTAATCCGGTGTTTTTCCAGAGTATAATTAGCCGTCAGAAATACAATGGGGATATCCTTGGTTTTTTTCTTTGATTTAAGGATTTTGCAGGCTTCGAAGCCATCCATTACAGGCATCATACCGTCGAGCAAAATAATATCGGGATTGTTTTTATTGGCGATTTCGATCGCTTCTTTTCCATTCACTGCTTTTAACACCTCGAAATCATAAAAAGCGAATATTCTTTCCAGTGTATCCAGCATTTCTTCATTATCGTCAGCTAATAATATACGCGGCATAATCATCCTTTTAAAACAGCTTCTTTTACACAGTCTATCAGTAAATCCATTTCTTCCCTGGTTCGTTTTTCGGTTACGGCGATTAACAGATGATCTTCGTACCCGGACTTATCCAGATTTATTCCAGGCATAATACCATACCCTTTTGCCTGTTCAACCACTTTCTGCGCTTTCACCGGTAATTTAACGGTAAATTCATTAAAAAACGGAGCTTTCCCGGCTATTTGCACTTTATTAATTTTAAGCAGATTATCCGCTAGATAATGCGCTTTTTGCAGGCATAATTCTGCGAGCCCGCGGATACCCGCTTTACCGATCGTGGCTAAATAGATGCCCGCAGCCAGGGCCATCAATCCCGAATTAGTGCAGATATTGGAAGTCGCTTTATCCCGCCTGATATGCTGTTCACGGGTTTGCAACGTTAATACAAAGCCCTGTCTGCCTTCAATATCTTTGGTAATCCCGGAAATTCTGCCGGGAATCTTACGCACAAGTTTTTCATTTACCGAAAAAAGACCAACATAAGGCCCGCCATAATTCTGCTGATTTCCCAAAACCTGGCCTTCGGCTACCGCAATGTCCATCCCATATTCTCCGGGCGTTTTTAACAAACCTAAAGATATGGGATTATAAACCATGATAAACATGGCTTGCGATGATCCCCTTCTGGAAATAAGGGTATCGATATCTTCCAAAAACCCGAAATAATTCGGATTCTGAATAACGACAGCGCCCACCTGCTCATCATACAAATCCATGTATGAGTTAATATCCATTGTGAAATCATCCGCCGGAATTTCTTCCATAGTGATATCCATATTGGCAATATAAGTGCTGATCAGCATTTTATACCGGGGATTAAGCGTGGAAGGAATCAGAACTTTATTCTTACCGGTATGATTAAGCGCCAGCAGAACCGCTTCGGCTAAAGCTGAACCGGCTTCGTACATGGAGGCATTGGTAACGTCCATCTGGGTAAGTTCGCAAACCATAGACTGAAATTCATAGATCGCCTGCAGATTCCCCTGACTGACTTCCGGCTGATAAGGCGTATAGGAAGTATAGAATTCCGAGCGTGAAATCAACGATTCCACGATAGCGGGCACATAATGATCATAAGTGCCGCCGCCCATAAAAGAAATATAATTGGTATTTTTCCCGGACAGGTCCTGCATAATACGGCTGATTTCATATTCAGATACAGCTTCGGGGATGTTAAATTTATTTTTAAACCGGAGCGCCTGAGGAATGTTTTTAATAAGATCATCGAAACTATTGACCCCGATAGTTTTAAGCATCTGTTTTACATCTTTTTCCGAATTTGATAGATATGCCATATCAGACCTGCTTTTCCTGGTTAAAACGTTTTGTTTAACTCTCTATTTTACGAAATGTATTTTATCAAATAAATATTTCACTATCAAGCGCAATATCGGATTGCATTCAAAGATCATTTACAAACCTGGCCTTACATATTGCCGGTGCATATTTAAAAAGATCTTCCCTGATATGAAATGTTTAAACGCGCTGCCGTCTATTTATATGTGATTTTTATCCATAAACACAATAAACCTGTTTTATCAGGCAGCCCGGATATATTTCTATGCTAACTGATATGTTCCTGATAGGCTTTTGCATCCATCAGCATATCAAGCTCAGAAACATCCGTTAATTTAATCTTTACCATCCAGCCTTTGCCATAAGGATCTTTATTAATGATTTCAGGAGACTGCTTAATATCCTCATTAATTTCGGCGATTTCTCCGCTGGCCGGACTGAAAAGATCGGCCACGGCTTTAACCGCTTCAATTGATCCGAAACTGCCCTCTTTTTTCACAGCGTCTCCAACGGAAGGCAAATCCACATACACCACATCGCCTAACTCGCCCTGCGCATAATCGGTGATACCCACTGTAATCACATTGCCTTCAACCTTTGCCCATTCATGATCTTTGGTATACTTTAAATCTTGCGGTACATTCATTACTACCTCCACATCGCTTAATCTTCCAGCAAATTGATCCGCTCCAGAAAGCCGGTATCAAAATTGCCTTCTATAAACTCTTTTCGTTGAATTAATTTTTTATGAAATGGTATTGTTGTTTTCACGCCCTCGATGATAAACTCTTCAAGCGCTCTGTTTAATCTTAACAGCGCTTCTTTACGATCTTTTCCGTAAGCAATCAGCTTGGCCACCAGCGAATCGTAAAAAGGAGGAATATTATAACGCTGGTAAGCATGGGAATCTACGCGGATGCCTGGTCCGCCCGGTATATGGAAGCTGGTTATCTGACCGGGATGCGGCATAAAATTCTTTTCCCAGTTTTCCGCGTTAATGCGGCATTCAATGGCATGCCCTTTTATAATAATTTTATTCTGGCTGTGATTTAATTTTTCTCCGCCGGCCACCAGAATTTGTTCTTTTAACAGGTCTACATCGTAGGCCATTTCTGTCACCGGGTGTTCAACCTGGATACGTGTATTCATTTCCATAAAATAGAAATTATTGTCCTTATCGAGTAAAAACTCTATTGTCCCTGCACCTTCGTATTTTGCTTCCAATGCCCCTCGCACGGAAATTTCGCCCATTTTTTTTCTTAATTCCGGCGATACCACCACAGACGGAGCTTCTTCAATCAGCTTCTGATGCCGGCGTTGAATACTGCATTCTCTTTCGCCATAATGAATCGCGTTGCCATGCTGATCGGCCATAATCTGAATTTCGATATGCCGGGGATTTTCAATATACTTTTCCAGATAAAGATTCGGATCGCCAAAAGCGCCCTGAGCTTCGGCCTGCGCCATCTGGAAATTACTCTGAAATTCAGCCATCGATCGGACAATACGCATTCCGCGACCACCGCCGCCGGAAACCGCTTTGAGAATAACGGGAAATCCGATTTTTTCCACTAATTTTTTACCTTCTTCCACATTGCTCAAAGCCCCGTCACTCCCGGGAACGACAGGGACTCCGGCATTCTTCATCACTTCCTTGGCCATGGACTTGTTACCCATTTTACGGATAACGTCCGCATCAGGACCTATAAATTTAATTTTGCTCGTGGAAACCATTTCTGCAAACTCGGCATTCTCTGCTAAGAATCCATATCCGGGATGTATGGCGTCCGCACCGGTTATTTCGGCGGCAGAAAGATGATTTATGGGTTTAAGATAACTAAGATTTCCCGGCGCCGGCCCAATGCAAATAGCTTCATCGGCAAACCGCACATGCAGCGAATCGGTGTCGGCTTCTGAATGGACTGCAACGGTTTTTAATCCCAATTCCTTACAGGCTCTGATTATTCTTAAAGCAATTTCACCCCTGTTTGCAATCAATACTTTTTTAAACAATTTTCCTCCTTACCCTTATCTTTCCAACACCGATTCAAAATCCCTGATAATTTCCCGCAGTTTTTTATTCTCTTCGGATAGTGCTTTTACCTTATTTTCCAATCCTTTACATTCATTTTTCCCATCACGCGGCGACGCATTCTTTTTCTCCGATTCAAGGGCTAAATTTAGAATTTTTAGCCAATTATTACAAGGGCTAACATATTTGCTTTTGGGAAATATGCTAACAAATTCCATAAAATGCTTCCTGGCCTGCCGATAATTGAAATAGGGATTTTTATCGTCTGCAACCACATGCAGATACGCCAGCCGGTATTGAGCGTCATCGGTATAGGATGAATAGGGATGATCAGCTAATAAATCCGTTAGAATTTTGTGTGCTTTCCTGTATTGGCCTTTCTCCAGAAGCAGATCGGCTTTTTCAATTTTAGTTCTGTCGTCATTCTCCTTTTCGGGAATCCGGCCGGTTTTGCTTGTCATGCAACCGGATAAAACAAGCAGAATTAAAAGCAGGCTGATTTTTTTATTGAATTCTCTGATCAAAGGCATAACTGTTCCCTGGTTTGTTTTTTGCGACTTTTTTCAGTTCACTGGCAATTTTAGATACCTCGGCCAGAGAACTTATCGGGCGTAAATCGTTACTGACAACGGCTATAGAAATGCTAACCAGGGGAAATTGCTGTTCTTCACCCTGACGGTTTTTTGATATTATGTATCCCTGGTTTCTGTCTTCTTCGGTGTAGAATCCGGATATTCCTTCATCCATTAAGGAAAAAATCTGATTGCAGATATTTTCCGCTTTATCCGGCGTAGTCAAGAAAATAAAATCATCACCGCCGATATGGCCCAAAAAATCATTGCTGTTGCCGATAAGTTTTAGGCTTTTCTTTATAACTTCTGCACTAAACCGGATAATCTGATCGCCTTCCACAAAACCGTAGGCATCGTTATAGGCTTTAAAATTATCAAGATCGCAATAACAGGCCGCAAATGTTTCGCCGGCAGAAATTCGACGCTGGATTTCATGCTGTATCACGTTATTGCCCGGCAGATGCGTTAACGGATTGCTATCCAGATTCTGCCTGTAACGGCGAATAATCGATGTCAGCCTTTTTTCGATTTCCTGCCGGTCCATTTCCTTGGTAATATATTCGTCGGCGCCTTCGTCAAAGCTGTCTACTTTATCCTTAATATCATCGGACGAAGTAAGAATAATAATGGGCAGATTGGCATACTT
>RQOG01000050.1 GCA_003854985.1 Calditrichota bacterium | reverse complement strand
TGATTTTAGTCCGCTGTTTTAGATGATCTGGAAAACAACCCCCAAAAAAAGTTATCAAAAATAACTTGCCGCTATCTTCAGATAGCGATATAAAAATAACCGGAATATGGGGCTTGAGCCCTAAAATCAACTTCCATCTGGGACTGAAGTCCATTTTATTGGAGCTGTTCTAATCCAAGATCTAAAGAGCGTGGCAAGTTAAAATATTTGTTTAGGACAGATGTTAAAAGATAGCTAATAAAACCGAATCATCTTGCAGTCAAATTAATTATTATGTATAATTCAAAATTATGTTAAACAATAATCAAACCGCAAATTTAATAGAACATAATGATGATTCAGAGATGTGTGCCAAAGGCGTCATTTTATATGAGTAAACGATTGGATTCCAAAAAGGAAACGGCTATCCGTTTAAATGAATTTTACTCTGCCCTTGATACAAAAAGGAAACCGGTTGAATCTGAAAATGATATTCGTTATAAATACAGTTTATTGCTTAAACGTTTTCGTGAATTGGAAAAAGTGTATTCTTTCCACCGCGGAATAATCCAGAATATTTCAAGCGGTATAATAACGGTCGATCTTCAGGGTAAAATCACATTTATTAACCAGGCTGCCCTGCAAAATTTTGGCTATAATTTTCAGGAATTGCAGGGGAAGACAATTGATATTTTATTTGCCGATCCGCATGAAGGCAAAGAAGTGCTGAATAAAGTGCTGGAAAAAAAGGTGATGTATGAAAGTAAAGAAACCTATTTTCTGATAAAGGATAAAGAGCCGGTTAATGTCGGATTTAGCACTACCTATCTTAAACATCCTGAACTAGATGAATGCGAAGGAATAATTTTTATTTTCCGAAGTCTGGAGAATGTTGCGAATCTGAGAAAACAAATCGAACGGATGGACAGGCTGGCCACATTGGGTGAGTTGTCTGCCGGAATAGCGCATGAAATCAGGAATCCGCTTGCAGGTATAAAAACTTCAGCGCAGGTTTTGGAAGAAAGTTTTAGTCCTGGAGATTTCAGAAGCCAGTTGATTTCCAGAATTGTGAAGGAAATTGACAGGAGCAATGCGCTTTTGAAGCGATTCTTTAATTTTGCCCGGCCCAGTCCTCCTTCACAGGATTTTCATAATCTGCATGCCATAATTGATGGGGTATACCTTCTGCTGGCTTCAAAAATGAAGAAAAAAGGAATAACGTTCAAAACGAAATTCCAGGAAAATCTGCCGAAAGTATATGTTGATGAAAGCCAGATGGAGCAGGTGATTCTAAATATTTTTATTAATGCAATTGAGGCTATTGATAATAAAGGTTTCATTACCGTTGAAACTGGTATTGAAGATTCCGTAAAATTGGACGAAGACAAGAATAAAGAACCGTCGGTATATGCAAAAATATCTGATACGGGTATCGGCATACCGAAGGAAAAACTGGAAAAAATCTTCAATCCGTTTTACACTACAAAGCCGGATGGAGTGGGATTGGGATTATCAATATCAATGCGACTGTTACAGGAGAATGGCGGGAAAATGGAAGCGCAATCTCAAACAGGAAGTGGAAGTAGTTTTATAATTTATTTACCAATAGTAAAATAATTTATTGATAGGTTGGAAAATGGCTAAGCGTCTTTTAATTGTAGATGATGAAGAAACACTGACGTTCAGTCTGTATCAGAGTTTTATTCTGTCGCAGCAGGATTACGAGGTGGTTACAGCGAACTCCGGAGAGGAAGCGCTTAAAAAATCAAGAGATTTGCCTTTCGATTTGATTATAACAGACATATGGATGCCCGGCATAAATGGTTTTGATTTAATAAGACAAGTAAAACAGGAACAGCCGCAAACGGAATTTGTGGTGATGACAGCCTATGGTTCCAGTGATAATAGAGAAAGAGCCATAAAGGAAGGCGCCAGATCTTATATCGAAAAGCCTTTTGAAATGAAGGAAATGAAAAAATTAGTCATGGATATTTTAGGTTAATATGGCACTTGTAGGTAATTTAAAAGACTTAAAACTACCGAGTTTAATCCAGCTCAACTGCATGGAGAAAAACACGGCTAAACTTACCATTGAGCATCATGGCCGTTTTGGTTCCATATATTTTGAGAATGGTCAGGTTGTTCATGCTGAATATGATCCCCATATAGGCGAAGAGGCCGTATATCATTTATTGTCGCTGTATTCGGGGAATTTTAAGGTAGAAAGCGGAATCCGGGCGCCTGCTCATACCATTCATACGTCATGGAATAATCTTCTTTTGGAAGGTATGAAACAGATAGACGACTCCGATCCTGACCAGAACAGTCAATTCAATACACTCTTTAGCAAACTTATGACCATAAACGGAATCAAATCGGTTCAGGTTGTTAACCGCGAAGGCGAATTGTACACGGCGAGCACGGATCAGACAAGTTTATCAAATCCCATCCATGCTTTTGCTATTCATGAAATGGAAAACATTGCTACTGTGCTCGAATTGGACCGTCCCGAATTTTTCAGCCTGACCGCATCGCCGCAAAAATTTGTATATACGGCTTATAGCAAGTTTTATCTGATTCTTGAGCTTGACGCCAAAACAAAGCTGGATGTTATTATTCCGCAAATGAGGCAGGCTTTTAAATAAAAGGAATATTTGAGGTAAGTTTTTTAAAAAATTGAAGATAAATGACTCAACTTCAATGAAATATAGACGATAAAGAGTTAAGATAAAGAGAATTTAATATAACGGTTTTAAAGGAACATTAATGTCTGAAAGATGGTTACAGGAAATCCAATCGATTGATGGTGTGGAAGGCTCTGTTATTTTTTCCAACAGGGGTGAAATTATCGATTATATAGGATTGGAAATACATAGTGAATCAATGAAAAAATTAGCTGTGTACCTGTTAAGATTAAGCGGCGCCTATGTGAGTAAAGGGCAGCGTATTTCTGAGTTTGAGTTTTATTGGGTAAATAAATATATAATCTGTAAGAATACGGATCAGTTTTTATTAGTTACAATTTGTAAATCGCCGAAAGTATATTCATTATTAAGAATAACGCTTAATGTGGTCCTGGCAAATTTGCTTGAAGATAAAAAATTCATGAAGGATATAAAATCATCGGTTTCTGATAAAACCCTTTTCCTTAAAAGAGGCGAATTTGACGAAACGGAAACGCAAATAATTCAAAAATTGCAATAAAGTATTAGATAAACTAAATTTATGAACGTTGCATAGTGTTAAATAAGGTAAGCTCTTTGATAGAATTTGATGAAAAAATATTTCCCAATGAATATGTTATATTTAAATTATCGGGAAAGAAATCGCCGTCTGACGTTACGCTGCGTTCCGCTGAATGGGCGGTGCTTACACAGATTGACGGTAACAAGAGCGTTGCCGAGATTGCACAGATATTATCATTAACAGGCGATGAAGCAATAAGCCTGTTTAACAGTTTATATGAGAAAGAACTCATTGAAGTATCATCAACGCAGAAACCAAAGGTTAATCATTTAAGTACGGACTTTTTTGAAACATTGGAAAGCGAATTGATAAAAATTATAGGTCCCGTTGCTCCGCTGCTTTTGGAAGAAGCTTTGTGGGACATGAAAGCAAATAAAGAGAAATTTGCCAAGGATAAACTTCCGGGTTTGGTAGAGCATATAAGCGATGAAATTACCGATGAATTAAAAAAAGTAAAGTTTCAACAGGTCATGCTTAAATACTTAAAGGAGATAAATTAATCGTGAAATTTATCAGTTTAAGGTGGAAAATAAGCGGGGTGTTAATCATCAGCAATTTCATATTGGGAATTCTGATGGTGATCATAGTCAATCATACCGTAACCAGCAGTTTAAGCAAAGAGTTGATTGAACGGGGTCGCACAATCGCCGTGGATCTTGGACATTATTCTGCGGAATTATTACTCGAGAAGGACCGGGTAGGTTTAAAGCAGATTATCATGGGAAGTCTTAATTCGGAAAGCGTGGAGTATATCTTAATTCAGGATGATGAAAAGGATATCCTGGCGGATACCTATAATGGCCAGGTGCCTGTTGTATTAACAAAAGCCGAAATGGCCGGGGATTTAACGCCGCAAATTGTTGATCTGGATGAAGAGAATTCAGCATATGATATCTGGGTGCCTGTCGAGGAAGGCGAGCTGGGATATATCCGGGTAGGAATGAAAAAATCGTACATTACGGATTCTGTATATGAAACCAATTTAATCGTTATTGGTGCGATTGTAATTATCACGCTGATTGGTATTGTTGTTGTGTTGATTCTGGCTAATAGAATTATTAAACCGATATTATATTTAACCGAACGTGCAGATCAAATCAGCCAGGGAAATTTGGAAGAAGAGGTCAAAGTAAATACAAAAGACGAAATAGAGAGCCTTGGAATGGCGTTAGAGAGATTGCGGGAAAGCGTTAAAATTGCGCTTGAACGGTTAAAAAAACATCAAACATTGCGCATGTAATAAAAAAGAGGAAATAGCAATGGTACAAACTAGAAAGTTGAAAGATGGAAGCCGGCAGGTCATATTAAATGGCCAACAGTACGAGGTAATCACCAAGGTACTTACCGAGCTTGCCACAAAAACAAAAGCATCTGCTATTCTTTTCGCAGATATGAGCGGGCAGCTCATCAGCCAGCGCGGTAATACCGAAGATATGAATACGACGGTATTATCAGCATTAGCCGCTAGTGATTTTGCCGCTACATCGGAAATGGCAAAGCTGGTAGGTGAAGAAGCTAAGTTTAAACTGCTTTTTCATGAAGGCGAAAAAAGGAATGTATATCTTTCCAATGTTGGCGATGATTTTTTCCTGGTGGTGGTTTTTGACGTAAGCGTTACGCTGGGATTAATAAGAATCTATACCAAAAAAGCAATTGAAGATCTTAATGCAGCTTTGGAAGATACGTCCGGCGATACCGGTGATGAAGAAAAAGTGATCGATTCTGATTTTTCTACTTTACTTGGCAATGCACTTGACGATACTTTCAAATAATAGATCAAGTAAATAAATTACTATTTTTAGAATACTAAATTTACGGGGAACGAGGATGTTTATCAATTGGGCGTTACAGGAAATTAACCTGAAAATCGTGTACTATGGACCAGGTATGAGTGGTAAAACCACCAATCTGGAGCATATTCATTCAAAACTCGATCCATCCCTAAAAGGTGATTTGGTTTCACTTAAAACCAAAGAAGATAGAACTATATTTTTCGATTTCATGCAGATCGAGGTTGGGCGAATTAAAGGTAAAAAACCTAAGTTCAATCTCTATACTGTTCCTGGACAGGTATATTATGCTTCCAGCCGAAAAGTAATTCTTAACGGGGTGGATGGAATCGTATTTGTCGCTGACTCACAGCCGCATCGTATGGAAGCGAATATTGAAACCCTGCTTGATTTGGAGAATAATCTGAAGCAGGATAGCCATACCCTTGAAAATTTCCCCTGGGTAATTCAATATAACAAACGTGATCTTCCGGGTGCAGAGTCAATTGATGTGCTTCAAAAAAGGCTGAATTTCTTTAGTGTGCCGTATTTCGAAGGAATTGCGGTTAAAGGCGATGGTGTGTTTAATACCCTGAAAGCGGTTATCAACCAGGTAGTTCAGAACGTACAAAATCAGCTTTAAGCTTTCATAATTCAACTTTTGAGAACCTTCTCGATCGAGAAGGTTTTTTTATTTAAAGCAGGTTAATGTGCCTGATTCTTTATTATGAAAACCAAATTATTTCGTACTTTGGATAATTTTGAAATAGTTGTTGGAATGGATGATGTGAGTAACGATATTCTTTCCCTGCAAACGGCCCATCCCCGCGATTTATGGTTTCATGTTAATGCTGTCCCGGGCAGCCACGTTATTTTAAAATGCGGAGAATCCGGTCTTCTGCCGGGAAAAGAAAATATCTTGCTGGCGGCTTCCGCAGCGGCATGGTTTTCCAAAATGAGAAATGCCGGTAAAGTGCCGGTTCATTATTGTTATGCAGAGAATGTTTCCAAACCCAAAGGCGCAAAGGCCGGAACGGTTAATATAAAAAAATCGTCTAAAATAATAGTCTGGCCGGATATAACAAAATTAAGGGAAACAGAGAATAAAGAATAAAAGATGAATGAAATAAGGGGTATCATCTTCGATCTGGGCAGAGTGCTTATCGATATCGATTTAAACAGGGGGCTGATGAATCGTTATTCCAATGGCAGAAATCTGTCTGATCTGGAAAATCTGAGAATACTATATAATGACCCGTTTTTTCTGGAATATGAAACCGGTAAAAAAACTTCCCGGCAATTCTATGAATATTTAAATTCAAAAATCAACAATAAAATAGATTATAACACTTTTTTGACCGAGTGGAATAATATTTTTAATGTCAATCCCCAAATTCAATTACTATTTGAAAAATTATCTCAAAAATACCCGGTTGGGATTTTATCGGATATAGACGCTTTACACTGGCATTATATCAAAGAGAATTATTCATTTATAAAGAAAGTTAAAAACCCGACATTAAGCTATAAAACAGGATTCCTCAAGCCTCATCCGGCCTGTTATAAAATTGCTGCGCAGAATATCGGTGTACCTGTAAACCAATGCCTTTTCATAGATGATCTTGAAAAAAACGTAAAGGGCGCAATCGATGCAGGAATGACCGCTTTTCAGTTTAGTAATTATGAAAATCTGATTAGTGATCTCAAACGTCTGGGGATTTTAAACGGTTTCTAATAGCTAAATACTTTTTTGTGACTATGCTCTGAGCAGGATTTTTTATTTCTTCAATTGATCCGCACGCAGTTAAAATTATTATAAAATTATGTGTTTTGGTATAAAGCATATTATATTATAAAAAAATATGGAACGATGAGAATTATGATTAAAATTCTATTCATTAAAAAGCAGGATGGAATTTAAACTAAATGAATATCGTTAAATTAATATCATGGTTTAAAAACTTCTTTAAAATAAGGGGGTGGAATGGCTGATTTACATGTTGTTAAAGATTATATGGATAAGCGCTTTGTAACATTACAAGCGGATATGGATGTGTACAAGGCTATTGATATTCTTCTTGAGAAAGGCGTTACCAGTGCGGTTGTAACCGACGATCATAATCAGGCTGTGGGTATCCTTTCGGAGAAAGACTGTCTGCATCTCATTGCCAAAGATTCCTATCATCAGCTTCCCAGCGCCAAGGTTTCAAATTTTATGACCTGCGATGTCTTTTGTGTGTCTCCGAGTACGAGTATTTTTAAAATCGCCGATATTTTTCTTCATAAACATTTTAGAAGAATCATTGTTACGGATGCGCATAATGAAGTAATCGGACAGATAACCAGGCGGGATTTATTGAGAATAATCAAACAATGGAAAACGGAAGAGAGAGAAAAAAAGGTCGCACCGATTCTGTAAATAGAGGATGGTTTGGAAAATTGGTTTATATTCATGGTTATTATTTTTCTGACCAAATTGTTGTAAACTGATCTTAAAAAGTTGATGATATAAATTATATGTTTTTCTGTTTTCGGTATTTAATCATCTTCCCTCCGCTTTTATAATCCAAAAATAAAATTATTTATTTTTTTGGGAACCTATACTAAGAAGAGAAGTAAAATATCAATTTATTGAAAAGGTTTTAGACTGAAGTGGTTATATATTGCATTAGTTTTAATGAATAATTAAATTACAAAATTTTGTGGGGTTAGGTTAATTAACTATAGGAGCCATTAATGAAGAAGATTCAGACCATTTTCCTGGCAATTTTTGTAATTGTTTTTCTGTTTTCCTGTTCAACCAAGCTTTCGCATGATGAGTATTATGCCAAAGCGAAAAAAGCTTATACCGAAAGTAAATTCAAAGAAGCGGTTGAGAATTTTAAATTACTGGTTGAATATTACCCGGATGGTGAAAAAACTGCCGAAGCATCTTTTATGTTGGGTTTTATTAATGCAAACGATTTAAAAGATTTTGCGGAAGCAGAAAAGTATTATAAAGCCTTCATTGAAAAATATCCCAAGCATGATCTTACGGATGATGCACAATATGAATTAAAATTTCTTGGGAAGGATATTAATGAGCTTCCCATGTTCGGAAATCTTGGAGCAGATTCAACGGACAATGAATAATTTCACTTTATAATAACAGAAATCAACTTGGAATTAACGATAATAGTTTGTGAAAAAGATGAAATTATTAATATGTTTACTTTTACTAATAATACATGTACTTCCGGGATATTCACAGAATGATTCTGTTGAAACCCAGATACAATTGAAAACTTACCTGGAAGAGACCTCTGTACCTTTAAACAGGGAAGTCGTTTATTGTATTGAGCTTTCCTGGATCGGTGATTTAAGCAGATACAGAATTGTTGAACCCGGCGATCCGGTGATCACCAATCTGGAATTGAGGCGGAGCGGATCATCAAACCGCGCTTATACGGATAGTGCAGGTAATCCTCGTTCGGTAAAAACAATCAGCTATTATTTTCGTCCCCTGGAAATGGGTATGGCCTATATCGACGGCGTTGTAATTCGTTACGAAGATCGCTTTACAGAATCAGAGGAATCTTTATTGGCGAACAGGTTAAGCGCAAAAATAATAGAACCGGTTCCTGAAAATAAAAACGGCGGTCTCCTCATCAAGATACTTATCCAGCTTATCGTTATTATATTTATTTTGACGGTTATTTACTTTGTTGTTAAGTATTTCCGGCAGAAAAAAATAAATCAATCTGCAGAACAGGAAGTCAGATTGACTCTGGAAGACCGGTTCTTAGAACGATTGGAAAAAGAATTGGATCATTCGAAAAAAACAGCTAAAGAAAATCTTGACTGTTTTTCAAAAATAATCTTCGACTATTTTAATAAAAAATATTCAATTCCTTCTGCCGCAGGAATTTATCCGGTTATTAATAAACTCACGGAAGATGGCGTGGATGAGTCAATTATTAATAAGTTAAAACAATACTCTGACATGATAAATCTAAGTCGTTTTGCGGGTGAAAATATATCCGAAAGCGATTTGCATTTGTTTATCGATACGTTTGAACAGCTGTTAAACGAATTAAATAACAGACAGAACAGATGATTCAGAAAGTAATCCTGATTTCATAAAATTAATCCTAATACTGTATACGGGAGGTAAAAATGAATCCTGATATAAAAGCCATTAATGAGAAAATTGAAAAACAAAGCGCTTTTGTTGATAAAATTCTTGAAGAAGTGGCTAAGGTGATAGTCGGTCAGAATGAGATGGTGGAACGATTACTAATCGGTTTACTTTCAAACGGGCATATCCTGTTGGAAGGTGTTCCCGGGCTGGCTAAAACGCTTACCGTTAAAACATTGTCTCAGACCATTGATACCAAATTTCAAAGAATTCAGTTTACCCCGGACCTTCTTCCGGCGGACTTATTGGGTACCCTGATCTGGAACCAGAAAGAATCCGAATTTACCACCAAAAAAGGACCTATTTTCAGTAACCCGATTCTTGCCGATGAAATTAACCGATCGCCGGCCAAAGTGCAGAGCGCTTTGCTGGAAGCTATGCAGGAAAGGCAGGTCACAATCGGTGAGCATACTTTCCCTTTGGAAGATCCTTTTCTTGTTTTGGCGACGCAGAATCCCATCGAACAGGAAGGAACGTATCCCCTGCCGGAAGCACAGGTTGACCGTTTTATGCTTAAAATCAGCGTAGGTTATCCTTCCAAAGAAGAAGAGCTGGAAATTATCCGCCGGCAGACGAAGAAAGTAGTTCAGGAAGCAAAGCCAATCATTAAGCCGCAGGAACTCATTAAAGCGCGCGAAGTGGTTAAGGAAGTATATGTGGACGAGAAAATTGAGAAATATATTGTGGATATTGTTTTTGCCACACGTAAACCGGAAGAATACGGACTCGAAGAACTAAAAGAACTGATTACCTACGGCGCCAGTCCGCGGGCATCTATTTTCCTGGCGCAGGCGGCCAAGGCGCATGCTTTCCTTAGAAGAAGAGGATATGTTACTCCTGAAGATGTCCGCGCGATAGGACTTGATGTGATGCGCCATCGTGTCATTCTCTCCTACGAGGCCGAAGCGGAAGAAATGACCAGTGAAGATGTTGTACGCAAGGTATTAAACAGAGTCGAAGTGCCATAAAATTCCGGAGTGATTGTTGTGTCCTTAAGCGTACTGATTTTAACCGGTGTGCTGCTTATTGCCGCCATTACCGTCTTTTATATTGTCGCTTCCCGGCAAGTGAAAAAGGAACAGGAGAACCTGGCTTTTTTCGATGAAGGCGAGCAGATTCCCCGGGAACTTTTGAAAAAAGTAAAACAAATTGAAATTTCAACCCGGAATGTGGTTAATGATGTTTTCTCCGGCGAATATCATTCTGTTTTCAAAGGACGCGGGATGGAATTTTCCGAAGTGCGGGAGTATCAGCCCGGTGATGATGTGCGCACCATCGATTGGAATGTTTCAGCGCGCATGGGCCATCCTTTTGTAAAAATATTCGAAGAAGAGCGTGAAATGACGGTTATGCTGTTAGTCGATGTTAGTTCCAGCGGCAGTTTCGGTACCGCACAACAGCTAAAACGGGAAGTCGCCGCCGAAATTTCCGCAATCCTGGCCTTCTCCGCTATACGTAATAATGATAAAGTCGGCTTAATCATTTTTTCCGACAGTATTGAGAAATTCATCCCTCCCCGCAAAGGCAAAAAACATGTGTTGAGAGTAATCCGGGAAATACTTTTTTATAAACCACGGGAAGCCAGCACAAACCTGAATATTGCTCTTGAATATTTAAGCCGCGTTATCAAACGCCGCAGCACGGTTTTTCTGATTTCGGATTTTCTATGCGAGGATTATGAAAAATCTTTACAGGTAGCCAATAAAAAGCATGATATTATCGCGATGAGCGTCACGGACCCAAGAGAAATATCCTTACCGGATGTGGGGATGATTGATCTGGAGGATGCGGAAACCGGTGAAACCATTCTGGTGGATACGACCAGCCCGGAAATCCGCGGCCAGTTTTATAATAAATCCCGTGAACACCATGCTAAATTAGCAGAGTTTTTAAGATCAATAGCAGTTGATCATATCAATATTTTAACCGATCAGTCGTATGTGGAACCAATTACAAAATTTTTCAAAATCAGAGCCAGACGCCTGGCTGTGTAAAAAGGTGGTATCGTTATGAATTTTAAATCTGTCATTTTCGTGGTTATGATAGTCACGGGTGTTTTATTACTCGCCTGCGGATCGGATAAACAGGCTCAGTCACAAACCGATTCGAATGCCCGGCTTGAACTGGCTAACGCGTATCAGAATAACGGTCTTTACCAGGCGGCAGTGGATGAATATCTTGTCTATCTTGCCGAGTATCCCGTCGAGCCGGAGCGAAGGGCTAACACCTATTACACCATTGCCAATATCTATTTTGACAGGCTGAACGATTACGAAAAAGCTTTGGAATATTACTTTAAGATTAAATACTTATATCCGGAAAGCAATTTACAGGGAGAAACCGGGAAGAAAATAGTAAACTGCCTGGAACGCCTGCATCGTTCCATGGATGCCGCCCGGGTTATGGAAAAAGAAGCTTCGCTGGATCAAGAAGCCGTTGCAGAGAGCCGGCCTGGGCAGGTTTTAGCGGATTTGGGCGATCGGAAAATTACCCAGGGCGATCTCGATTTCCAGGTAACCAAACAGCCGCCGTATATGCAGGATCAATTCAAGAATAAAGAGACAAAAAAACAGCTTTTACAGCAATTGATTGCTGAAGAATTACTATATGAATCGGCCAAAAGAAAGGGCCTGGATAAAGATAAAGATGTGATTGAAGCTTCTTTTCAGGCCCAGAGAGCGTTGATGGTGCAAAAGCTTCTGCAGGATGAATTGCAAGATAAGATTAATATCCAGCCGGAAGATGTGGAATTGTTTTATATGGCCCATAAGGATATGTATGTGGAAAAAGATTCCAAAGGAAATGTTAAAAGGCAAAAACCATTTGAAGAAGTCGCTCAAAGAGTCGCCCAGGACCTGGCGATGGACCGCCAGCAGCAGGAATCACAAAAAATTATTGAACGTTTGATGCAGACTAAAAAAGTAAAAATTTACGAAAACCGGATTCGCTAAGCATGAAGTTTATCGGAAAAATATTTTTACTCCTTATACCATTTATAGCGTTTGCCCAGGAACAGCGTCCTTTAATCGAGGTGCAGTCTATAGTCGACACCTCGGTTATTACCATCGGAGACCGGATTGTTTATTCAATTATCATAGACAGGGCCGAGCATATCCGCATAGAAAAACCGGGCGAAGGTTTAAATTTGGGTATGTTTGAGATCAAGGACTATAATTTTCACGAACCGGAAAAATATGATGGACGAATAAGAGAACAATTTGATTTTAATATTTCCGTTTTTGATACCGGTAAATTTGTAATTCCGGCCTATCCCGTGGCTTATTTTCTTTCCGACACCAGCCGGAAATTTCATCTGATCGAAGCTTCTCCCATTGATATATATGTGAAATCACTTTTATCCGGAGATGAAGAACACGAATTAAAAGATATTAAAGGTCCGCTGGAAATCCCGTTCAATTATATTTTCTGGGTTTCTATCGCCGCTACGATTATTCTGGCTTTATTAATTTTGTATATCATCTATAACCTTTGGAAAAAAAGAAAAGAACAGGGCTATTTATTCTCTCCACCTCCTCCACCCGTGCCCGCCCATGTCGCGGCTCTTAAGGCTTTGGAAGAACTTTTTGCCAGCGATCTATTGGAAAGGGATCGGCTAAAAGAATACTTCAGCAGATTATCCGATATTATCAGAATTTATATTGAGGGCCGGTATGAGATATCTGCCCTGGAAGAAACCACCATGGAAATTTTGCGCGATATGGACCGGATGATACCGGAACCTGAAATCCGCCGGAATCTGCTGGAAATTCTGTCGCTTTCCGATCTGGTTAAATTTGCCAAACATCATCCTGACCGGGAAACTATAGATCAGGCAGGTAAATCAGCCGTTGATTTTGTGGAATGCACCAGGCCTGTTTACGAATCCGAAAAGAATGGACAGTTGCCGGATAAACAGGACGAAACTGGTGTTACGGCAGAAGATACGGATGATACCGGAAGTAAATTATCTGTTAACAAAGTTGATGAAAAAATTAAAACGGAGGATTAACTCTTGATTGAAGTAGAAGGATTGACAAGATATTATGGCGCTAAAAAAGCCATTTCTGATGTTACCTTTCAGGTAAAAAAGGGTGAAATTCTCGGTTTGCTGGGACCTAATGCTGCAGGAAAAACCACCACCATGAGAATACTCACCTGTTTTATGCCGCCTACCAGCGGAAAAGCTACAGTCGGCGGTTATGATATTTTTGAAAACAGTATAGATGTGCGCCGTATAACCGGTTATCTGCCGGAAAACCCGCCTTTATACATGGATATGACCACCCGTGATTATCTGGAGTTTGTGGCCAGAATAAAAGAAACGCCAAAAGATAAATTGATTTCCGAGGTGGATTCGGTGGTGGAAAAAGCCGCCATCGGCGACGTGCAGAACCGCATTATCGGGAAACTATCCAAAGGATATAAACAACGTGTTGGTCTGGCGCAGAGTCTGTTAAATAATCCGCAGATCGTTATTCTGGATGAGCCGACCGTCGGGCTCGATCCGAAACAAATTATCGAAATAAGAGATTTGATCCGGAATCTGAAAGGTGATCATACGGTTATTTTATCATCGCATATTTTACCCGAAATCGAACAAACCTGCGAGCGGGTGGTCATCATCAATCAGGGTAAAGTGGTTGCGCAGGATACCCCCGAAGAATTAACCCGTAAATTAAAAGGCGGTGAAAAAGTTATTCTTCAGATAGAAGGCAGTTCCGAGGATATTAAAAAGGCGCTCAAAGGGATAAAGGGAATTGATAAGATGGATATTGAAAAGGTGAAACAGGGCGTCAGTAAAATAATCATCGAAAGCGATAAAGATTTAAGAAAAGACCTGGCCCAAAAAGTGGTCAACAGCGGTCTTGGTCTGCTGGAACTGACCGTTGATAAATTTACCCTCGAAGATATTTTCCTTGAATTAACGACCAAAGAAGAGGAGGTAGCCTGATTATGGAAGCGACACTGGCAATTTTTAATAAAGAATTCAAATCGTTTTTTTATTCGCCGATAGCTTATCTGATATTGGCTTTCTTTACGGTGTTAACGGGATTGTTTTTTTATCTGAATTTGTCCGGCTTTGTTGAAGCATCTATGATGGAAATGATGCGCGCCCAGCAATACCGGATGGCGCCACGACCTATGAATGTCAACCTGATGCTTATCCGGCCTTATTTCTGGAACATAGCGTTAATTGCCTTATTCACCCTGCCGGCGATTACCATGCGGTTATATTCCGAAGAAAAAAGGCTGGGAACCGTGGAATTATTGTATACCGTTCCCATTACTCCGACCCAGATCATTTCGGGAAAATTTCTGGCCGGCCTGGCTCTTTTTATCGTTATGCTCATTCCGACGATGATATTTCATGCTTTTCTGTTTCTATATGGCGAGCCCGAGTTTATGCCGATTTTATCCGGTTATATCGGCTTAATTCTTTTGGGAAGCGCTTTTATTGCAGTGGGTCTTTTTATATCGACCACGACGGAGAACCAGATCATTGCCGCCATTGGCGGACTGGCGGTTTCGCTTATTCTCTGGCTGATAGGCTGGGGAGCAAGTTATGTCGGGCCTACCCTGGCGCCTGTACTCGAGTATGTTTCAATAATAACCCATTATGAAGATTTTTCTCAGGGAATTATCGATACCGGTCATTTAATTTATTATATCTTATTTACTTTTACCGGTCTGTACTTTGCGCTTAAAATGATTGAGTCGGTTAAGTGGCGCGCATAGAGAATTTATAATAAAAAATGAACTGAAAACGGTGGAGAATTACGAATGAAAAAAATAGAACAAATCAGCGGATTGGCGGGAATAATATTGCTGGCCGCTTCATTGATTTGGTATTCAATTACCTATGTATGGGGTGCCGCGCAATGGATTCTGTTGGTTCTTGGCGTGGCCGGGATAGCCTATTCTGTGTTTATTTATTTTACCAAGCGGGAAAAAGCATTGTCATCGCAATCAATGAAATCCGGCGCCAATGTCGTACTTCAGGTTATTATTATGCTGGCTATTGTTTCCATGATAGGCTTTATTACCATTAAAAATAACAAGCGATTCGATCTCACGGAAAACAAGCTCTACAGCTTAAGCGAGCAATCCGCCAAATTAGTCATGAATCTTGATAAAGATGTAGAAATTAAGGCGTTTTATCAGGAAATCGAAAGAAAGGCGGCCGAAGACCTTTTGGACGAGTATAAAAATCATTCCGGCCGGATTTCATATGAAGTCATCGATCCGCAGGAAAAACCGGATATAAGCAAACGATATGGCATCAATAAATACAACATGGTGGTGGTTGAATCCGGGCAGAAAAGGGAAATAATAGACAGGCTTACCGAATCTAATCTGACCAATGCCATTATTAAAGTTACCAGGGAACAGGACAAGGTTATTTATTTTCTCACCGGACATGGCGAACGTTCTATCAATGACGATCAGCAGGAAGGCTTTAAAGCGCTGGCGGAGGCTATCCGAAAAGACAATCACTTAGTCAGGGAAATCAATCTTTTAAGGCAAAATAGCATTCCCGATAGTTGTACGGTACTGGCTGTTGTTTCTCCGAAAATGGATTTATTCCCGGTGGAATACGACACCATCAGGCAGTATCTGAACCGGGGCGGTAAGGTGATTTTAATGGCCGATCCTGAGCATCCGACGTCTCTGAACCAGTTTCTTGCGGAATATCATCTGGAATTGGGAAACGATATTGTATTGGATGTAAGCGCCATCGGGCAGATATTCGGCGGCGGTCCGGCTATGCCCCTGGTTACCAATTATGACCAAAACCATGCCATTACCAAAGAAATGCGGAATATCATGAGTTTCTTCCCCTGGACTTCTTCCGTCTGGGTAAAAGAAGACCGCGGCGGTTATACTATTACCGAACTGTGTAAAACGAGCGATGAAAGCTGGGCGGAAATGAATCTTCAGGACGGCAAGGCAGGATTTGACGAAGGCCTTGATAAACCGGGTCCGATCACCCTGGCGGCCATTGCCGAGAAAACTAATGAAAAGAAAATGACGGCTCTGATTTTGTTTGGAAATTCGGCCTTTGCCTCCAATGCTTATCTGCGTCAACAGGGTAATCTGAACCTGATTATGAATACAGTTAATTATCTGGCCGACGAAGGAGATTTAATTTCCATACGCCCCAAAGAAATTGATGACCGCAGGCTGACTATGACGGCGGCTGAGGTAAACACCATGTTCTATCTGGTGGTCGTCGCCATTCCTTTGCTGGTGGTGATTGTAGGCGTTGTGTTGTTTTTCAGGCGAAACCGTTAAGGTTGTCTTAGTTTAATTAATGAAATGATGAGGTGTTAACAGGGATGAAAAAAACAATCATCTTTTTATGCATAGCTTTGGCTTTGGGCGCTTATGTGTACTTTTATGAAATAAAAGGCGGCGAAGAGCGGGAAAAAGCCAAAGAGGAATCGGAAAAATTATTCAGTTTAGAGAAGGACAGTATTCAGAGCGTGCTTATTCAGTCGTTTGCCGGACATTATCTGCTGAACCGGACCAATGACGGCTGGCAAATCGAAATACCGGTTAAAACAAAGGCGGATGAATCCACGGTTAACTCGCTGCTTTACGGCATCACTTCGGCAAAAAAAACCCGGACTTTCAACATTAAAGCAAAAGATAAATATGATTATGGCGTTGGACCCGGTGGTATAAAACTAACCGTAACATCAAAAAGCGGGATTCGTGATTCTGTATTTTTAGGACAGTCCTCTGCGGTTGGTTCGGAGATTTATGCATCCAAAACCGATACGATTATTCATTTGATTTCTTCTTCGCTTAAGTCAAATGCGGACAAAACGCTTTTTGAATGGCGCGATAAAAGACCGCTTCTTTTCCAAAAAGATGAAGTCCGGGAAATTACGCTGGTTAATCCCGCAGGCAGATATACCATTGTTAAAGAAAATAATGAATGGAAAATCAGCTCTCCGGTTGAAACGAAAGCGGAAAAATCAAAAGTTGATGATATTCTGAATAAACTCTATTCCGGACGTATAAAGGCGGTTGTCTCCGAAACGCCGGACAAATCCGGCCAGTACCGGTTAATTAATCCCGGTTATCGCGTTGAGTTATCCATCGGGCCGGATAAAACCAAAACCGGCGTCAGTTTTTCCAGTTTAAAGGATAACCAGGCATACGGCCGTGATGATGTTCGCCCGCATATTTTTGAAGTGGATTCCGCTTTTATGAAACCTTTAAAAGCCGATCTTTATGAATTGCGGTATAAAAAGGTGCTTGAGTTTAATAAAGATCAGGTAGATCATTTTAATCTTTTGTATAAAAATCAATTGTTGACTTTTAACAAAGACACAACGGATAATTGGTACCTGGCCGGCGGTGAAAAGGCAAAAAGCTGGAAAGTTACGGGTATACTCCGTAAGCTGAATGATCTTAAAGTCGATCGTTTTGTTCAGGAAAAACCTGTTTATTTTATGAATTTCGGACTGGTAAATCCCGAAGGTAAAGTGGAAATTTTTATCGGCCAAAACAGGGTAGCGGAACTCAATATCGGTTATACGCAGGGCGATGAAGTTTTTATTTATAACCCGCAAATGAAACCGCTGATGGCTATCAAAGCATCCAATCTGGAGGAATTGTTCCCTAAAAAGTCTGATCTGGTAGAAGAGGTTAAAGAAACCATCGCGGAGGATGCAGAATAATCATGTTTCGTTTTGCTGATCCGTGGTATTTGCTGTTTTTCCTTATTATACCTGCGATGGGTTACTGGTATCTGAGATCCCTGTATAGAAGCGGTGGTAAAATCAGGTATTCCGATATCGGTATTTTAAAAACATTAAGTCCGAGTTTAAAGCAGCGCCTGCGCCATGGATTATTTGCAATAAAACTGATAGCCATCAGCCTGATTATTCTGGCTCTGGCCAGGCCCCAGTCCAGCAGTAAGGCGGAAGAAATATCAACGGAAGGCGTCGATATTATGCTGGCGCTTGACGTTTCCAGTAGTATGCTGGCGGAGGATTTAAAACCGAACAACCGGTTGACGGCGGTAAAACTCGTCGCCAAAGAATTTGTCGAAGGCAGAAAAAATGACCGTCTGGGACTTGTAATTTTTGCCGGAGAAAGTTTTACACAATGTCCGCTGACGTTGGATTATGGCGTATTAATCACTTTGCTGGACGAAATTAAAGTCGCCGAACAGGACTGGGATGGAACCGCTATCGGTATGGGCATTGTCAATGCCGTTAACCGCCTGAGAGACAGCAAAGCTAAAAGTAAGGTTATTATTCTTCTGACCGACGGCGTTAATAACAGGGGACAGGTTGATCCGATAACCGCCGCCCGCATCGCCGAAACCTATAATATCCGGATTTATACCATAGGCGCTGGTAAGGAAGGCACGGCTATGTTTCCCGTTGACGATCCTCTGTTTGGCCGCCAGTATGTGCCGCGGCAGGTTCAGATCGATGAAAAAATCCTGAAAGAAATAGCAGAAATTACCAACGGTCATTATTTTCGCGCTTACGATGAAAACAAGCTGAAAGAGATTTATAAAGAAATCGGCGAAATGGA
>RQOG01000049.1 GCA_003854985.1 Calditrichota bacterium | reverse complement strand
CTGGGATACCTGTTTAATATCTTTGCTATCATAGCCATTTTTATCGCCTGTCTTGGTCTTTATGGATTGATCAGTTTTGCCATCGAAAAAAGAATTAAGGAAATCGGAATTCGAAAGGTCCTGGGCGCATCAATAAGACAGATTGTTATTTTACTTTCTAACGAGATCATCGTCAGTGTTGCCCTGGCCAATCTTATTGCATTGCCTGTCTCACTGATCGCCATGAACAAATGGCTTCAAAATTTCGCTTACCGAATTGACTTAACCGCTTGGCCGTTTTTGTTGTCCGCTATAATGGCATTGCTGATTGCACTTTTAACCGTAAGCTGGCAGGCTATCCGGGCGGCGACGGCCAATCCGGTTGAGAGTTTGAGATATGAATAAAAGACAAACGATGAACCGTCAATAGATAAACGATTCAAAAAAATACTAGGGATCAATAATGCTTAAAAATTATTTAACAATCGCAATCCGCAATTTGCTGAAAAACAAAAGCTATGCCCTGATCAATATCCTTGGTCTCGGGATGGGTCTGGTCGCGGTTTTTGTCATTACACGATTTGTGTTTGAAGAACTGAGTTACGACCAGCATAATCAGTTCAAGGATAGGATCTATCGGGTTTATCAGGAAGGCAATGAGAAACAGGGGGCCACTCAGGCTGTGCTTGCCGATGCAGTCAAAGACGAACTCCCGGAAATCGAGCAGGCCGTTCGAATCGGCAAATACTGGCAGGATCACAGCCTGATTCGTTATGACAACCGTCTCGAAAAAGTCGCGCCTTTTTATTTTACCGATCCCGAAATTTTCGACGTCATGACGGTTCCATTCATTAAGGGAAATCCCGAAACATGCCTGAACAACCCGGACGCGGTGGTCATCTCTCGTACATTCTCCGAAAAGTATTTCCCCGGACAATCTCCGGTCGGGAAAACGTTGACCGTTCGTTTCGGCGGTTCTTTCTATGATCGCAAGATCACCGCTGTTCTGGGTGAAATTCCCAAAAATACGTATCTCAATCCTGACGTGCTTCTGCCTCTGAAATTTCTCGAACAAAACAGCTCATATGCTTTCATGAGCGAATGGGGATTCAATTCCATCACCACCCTGTTTTTGCTGGGTGAAAATGGTTCCGCCGCACAATTAACCGCCAAATTAAACGAATATGTCGTCACCCTTGCTCCTGAGTGGTTCAAGCCGAACTACCGGTTGCAGCCGCTTACCCAGGCTCACCTGCATTCTTCGGATATCCGCTGCCGGATCGGGCAGTACGGTGATATCAATCAAGTCCGATTATTTGCGGCCATTGCATTGGTCATTTTGGTGATCGCCTGCATCAATTTCATCAATCTCAGTATGGCACAGGCCAGCCGCAGGATCAAAGAAGTGGGGATTCGGAAAATGGTGGGCGCCAGCCGGCCGGCTTTGGTTTTTCAGCTTGTCGGCGAATCGCTCCTTCTGGCCGGTCTGTCGCTACCTGTGGCCCTCGGATTACTCCGCCTGCTTTTGCCTTATGCCAATCACATTTTTAACCGGGATATGCACCTGGCGCTCATGAGCAATCTTCCCTTCTTTGCCGCCATGATTCTGATTGTGCTGATCGTCGGGTTGGGCTGCGGCGGATTTACCGCTTCCGTTCTTTCTTCTTTGAAACCGGTGACGTTGTTTTCCGAGAAACAAAAACTTTCTTCCGGCAACTCCTGGTTCAAACGGGGGATGCTCGCCTTTCAGTTTATCACCTTTTGCGGATTGATTATCGCCAGTCTGGTGATCCGCAACCAGATGCTTTATTTGCGCGACAAGCAAGTGGGTTATAATACAGATCAGGTCATGGTCTTGCTGCGTGCGGAAGGGGATAAGGAGCAAAAATACAATGTTGTGAAATCCGAGCTGCAAAACCGCACCGCCATTCAAAGCGTCACGGTTTCTTCATTTGTGCCTCCGGCGTTCGGCAACTGGCTGTGGACATCCCTTGACGAGAACGAAAATATAGAATGGATTATAGCCGACACCGATTATCTGGACGTACTGGGTCTGAAGCTTGTGGCTGGCAGAAATTTTCGGGAAAATGAACCCGACGCCATTTTACTGAATGAAACCGCATTTCACCAGAAATTTAATGGCCAGGCTTTTATGTCTGAAATGGAAATCGGCACAGAAAACAAGAAACACGTGGTTGGTGTTATCCAGGATTTTCATACCCATGACCTGTATCAGAAAATCGGCCCGTTGTTTATAGAAAATGCCGGTATTGATGGTTTTATCGCCTGTATCTCCATCAGACTCGCAGCCGGGCAGATTCAGGACGGCATTCAGCAGACGCAACAAATCTGGCAGGAATTTTATCCCGACGATATATTCTCATTCCAATTCATCGATGAAAAGTTTAATCAGCTTTATCAAAATGATGAAAAATTTGCTCAGCTGATTAGCTTCTTCACATTTCTTGCTGTGGTCATTGCCTGCATGGGCCTGTTCGGGCTAATCAGTTTTGCGGCCGTGCAACGCACCAAAGAAATCGGCATCCGAAAGACACTGGGCGCTACGATCCAGAATATTACTCTTTTACTTTGCAAAGAGTATATCACAATCGGCATGGTCTCATTCGTTTTTGCCGTACCGCTTCTACATTACATCATGAAAATCTGGCTTCAGCACTTTGCTTACCACATTAACCTGGACTGGTGGATATTTGCCCTGGCAGGACTCATTGCTTTAAGCATTGCGGCAGTCACCGTCAGCTGGCAGGCCATCCGGGCAGCGATGGCAAATCCTGTTGAGGCACTTCGTTACGAATAAGCAATAATTTATAGTTGAACGGGAGAAGTCATGTTGAAAAATTATTTTAAAGTTGCTTTCAGAAATCTGATTAAGTACAAATCAATTTCGTTAATAAATATCGCCGGGCTATCCTTTGGCTTGGCCGTTGTCATGGTGGTTTTTCTAAACGCTCATTTCCAATTGAGTTTCGATAATTGTCATGAAAAATTGAACCGAATTTATTATGCTAAAATGGGCAGCGTCTATGCAACGCCTACTGCATTAGCAGATTATGTTCGCGAAAATATTCCAGAAGTTGAGAATAGTGTTCGTTTCGAAGATTGGAATGGTCGTAAGGTACTTTTAACTTACAATAATCAGTCTTTCATCGTACGAAACATCATTTTCACAGATCCTTCTGTATTTGACGTCTTTTCTTTTCATATTATAGCCGGTGATGCTCACCATGCGTTAACACAACCTTATTCCCTGGTTTTAAGTGAAAGTGAAGCGCGGAAATTATTTGGATCTGAAAATCCTATAGGCAAAGTAGTACGATACAATACTGAGCACGATTATACTGTTACTGCCATAGTTGAAGATAGGCCTGCAAACGCATCTCATGTTTACAGCGGATTTGCATCCTATAATGAACCGGAAAAATTATCGCAAGACTGGGATGGTTGGTATTACGATACATACTTCTTACTGGCCGAAAATCAGGAAGTGATAGATGTTGAAAAAAAGATTAAATCATTAGTTAAACAGTTTTTTATCGAGCAAGGGGCTACTGATGCGGCAAACAATTATCCGGTGGGTCTCTTGCCCATGAAGGATGTTTACTTTAATCTGGAACTCACTGGTAAATATTTACACGGTAATAAACAAGTTGTCTATTTATTTTTGGCCGTTGGTTTGTTCATTTTATGCCTGGCAATTTTAAACTATGTGAACCTGACCACTGCGCGCGCCTCTACGCGCTTAAAAGAGATTACAATTCGCAAGACTATTGGCTCGCGCAAGCGACAATTGGTGATACAATTCCTGTTTGAATCGGTATTGCTGAGTCTGGCGGCTGCCGGTTTTGGAATCCTCTTGCTGGAACTGAGCTTGCCGTTTGTCAACCGTTTTACCGTTTCAGCGATACCATTTTCACCCTTCAATAACCCTTTTTTGCTTTTGTTGATTTTCGGCAGCGCTATTTTGGTTGGCTGTCTCGCTGGAATTTTACCTTCATTTTATCTTACCGGAATTGTTACCGCCAGAGCACTTAAAGGAGCTGCTTTACAAAAAGGGAAAGGATTGAATCTTAGAAAAGCGCTGATAGTCTTTCAATTTTCTGTTTCCATTATTTTGTTGGTTGCCACTCTCACAATAATGAAACAGCGAAGCTTTATTCAGAATAAAGATTTGGGATTTGATAAATAGCAAATTGTATGGTTTGATCTGAACGAGGCCGTTCAAAAAAAGAAGGATATACTCCGTGACTTGCTCATGAAAGATCCGGATATTTTGAATGTTGCGTATACGCGGTTTAACGAAGCCGATGCTAATAATAGTTGGCAAGGTAAATATGAAGGTCGGGAAATTAAAATTCATCCGTTTTGGGTGGATGCCAATTATGTGAGTTTGATGGGGCTTAAAGTGATTGAAGGCCGTGATTTTTCCGAAGATATGACGACTGACCTCAATCAAGCAATTATTCTCAATCAAACTGCGGTTCGCCAATTTGGGCTGGAATCACCAGTCGGGAAGAAGTTGTTCGGCCGCACCTTAATTGGTATTGTGCAGGATTTTAATTATCAGTCACTGTATCATAAAATCGAACCACTCGGTTTGATTCCTCTGACTGGCGTAAACAAGGCAAATGTTAAAATATCCACTAGAAATGTCACTGCCACACTGAGTTTTATTGAAAAACAATGGAAAGCATTATCCCCGGATTACCCATTCGAGTACCATTTTCTCGAAGAAAGCTACGCCCAACTTTACGAATCAGAAAAGAAAAGCAGCGTACTTTTTAATTTCTTCGCTTTTATTGCGTTGTCCATTGCCTGTCTGGGTTTGTTTGGATTGGCATCATTTTCTGCCGAGCAGCGCACTAAAGAAATCGGTATTCGCAAAGTTTTGGGATCGACAGTTTCAAATATTGTTATCCTGCTTTCGCGCAGTTTTATGAAGTGGGTGTTATTTGCCAACCTCATTGCCTGGCCTATTGCCTGGTACGCGATGAACAAATGGTTACAAAATTTCGCCTATCGCATCGATTTGACTATTTGGCCCTTTTTATGGTCCGGTTTTATAGCATTGCTGATTGCTCTATTTACTGTAAGCTGGCAGGCGATCCGGGCGGCGACAACTAATCCGGTTGAAGCATTGAAATATGAATAGAGGGAAGTCATCATGTTCTGGAATCATTTAAAAATAACGTTTAGAAATCTCCTAAAAAACAAGGGGTACTCTTCGATCAACATTCTTGGTTTGGCTGTGGGAATTGCCTGTTGTGTCATCATTATGCTTTATGTTCAGAACGAACTTGGATATGATCAATTTTATAAAAATGTCGATTCGATTTATCGGGTGTTTGTCAAATCATCAATCAATGGCCAGGAAAGCTGCAATTGCAAAACAGCCGCTCCGTTGGCTAATACGCTCGTTCGTGATTTCCCTGAAGTAAACGCCTCTACAAGAATTGGATTTTTTGGAAATCATGTTTTAAAGTACGATGATAAAGTTTACAGAGAACGGCATGTATATACGGCGGATTCGAATTTTTACAGTGTCTTTTCAATCCCATTTATTTACGGAAATCCTAAAACGGCGTTAAGCGAGCCCAACAGTATCGTTATGACTCAATCCGCCGCCAAGAAATATTTTGGGGATGAAAATCCGGTTGGAAAAATCCTCAAGGCGGATTCCCAAAATTTATACAAAGTGACCGGGGTGATGGAAGATTTTCCCTCCAATGCAAGTTTCACGTGCGATATCCTTCTGTCCATGTCAACCTATGCGGCGACAAATAATGATGATTGGTTCAATATGTCCTATACAACGTTTATCGTTTTGCAAAAAGGAGCCGATCCGAATATCCTTCAAAACAAGTTGAAAAGTGTTGTGAGCAATTATGTCGGACCGAAGGTGGAAACAGCTCTTGGAATTTCTTTCACTGAATTTCATAATAAAGGCAATCAATGGGATTTTTATTTACAGCCGTTAACATCCATTTATTTGTATTCAGAAAGAGATTATGGCATCGATCCGAACACGGAATGGGGCGACCAGGACCGAAGCAATATCGATTATATCTATTTATTCTCGGCAGTGGCCATTTTCATTTTAATTTTGGCGATCATTAATTTTATAAACTTAACGACAGCCCGATCTGAAACGAGATCCAAAGAAGTCGGGATAAAAAAGACGCTCGGATCGGATAAAACGAAGTTGATAGGGCAGTTCATTTCGGAATCGGTTATCGTTACAATGTTTTCAGTTCTTATAGCGGTTTTTTTCATAGAAACCAGCCTCCCGTTTTTCAATCAGTTAGCAGGGAAAGATATTCAGTTCGGCCTATTCAGTCATTTATATACCATTCCCGCTCTCATCCTGTTTGCCATCATAATCGGAGTCCTTTCGGGCAGCTATCCGGCTTTTTATCTTTCTTCATTCAACCCCGTTCATTTATTCAGATTCAATGTCAAGAAGAGAATTAAAAAGAGTACATTAAGAAGCGTCCTGGTGGTCATTCAGTTCACGGTTTCAATTGCCCTGATCATCAGTGCGATGATTATCAAGGAGCAGCTTCATTATATCCAAAATAAAAATCTCGGATTTAACAAAGAATACATTTATGTGATCAAGAATTTCGGGGTACCCGAAAATAAATTACACGTGATCAAACAGGAGTTATTAGGAAATCCGAATATTCTTTCATTGACGAATTCCTCGATTATGTTTTATCCGGGGATTCCCGGCGACGGATATTCATATCAAAAAAGACAGGCTTCGAATGTGATTTCCAGTCAATATCTCGAGGTCGATTATGATTTTTTGAAAACCTATAAGATAGCGTTGCTTCAAGGCCGGTACTTTTCCGAAGAATATATTTCGGATACGACAGCGGTAGTAATCAACGAGGCGATGATCAGGGAGTGCGGGACAGACAATCCTGTCGGTAACGAATTAATTCAGATTGGGAGCAATAAATCATATAAAATTATCGGAGTGATTGACAATTTCAATTATCAGTCGCTTCATGAAGAAATCAAACCGCTGGCGCTTTTTTTAAGTCCGGTACACCAAGCGGCTAGTATTCTGGCCATCCGGATATCTTCGACAAATATCAAAAGCACCATATCTTTCATTGATCATACCTGGAAACAGATCACAGGCGGAGAAGAGATTTATTCTTCCTTCATTGATCAGGATTTAGAGAATCTTTATCAATCAGATAATAAAGCCTCTGCGATTACCACTATTTTCTCGGGTCTTGCCATTTTTATCGCTTGTCTTGGGCTGTTCGGATTAGCCTCTTTTGTTACAGAGCAGAGAAAAAAGGAAATCGGGATAAGAAAAGTGCTGGGTTCAACGATTTTCGAGGTTGTCGTATTGCTTTCCCGCAGTTTCATGATTTGGGTATTGCTTGCCAATCTCATTGCCTGGCCAAACGCATGGTTTGCCATAAATCTGTGGCTCCAAAATTTCGCCTATCGCATCGATTTGACCATTTGGCCCTTTTTATGGTCCGGTTTTATAGCATTGCTGATTGCCCTATTGACTGTAAGCTGGCAGGCCATCCGGGCAGCGCGGGCAAACCCGGTAAAGTCCTTGCGTTATGAATAAGGTAACCTCAATGTACTATATCGGAATTGAGAGACAAGTTATAAGTAGTACTGTAAATGATAGCTTTAAGTGTAATTAAATTCTATAAACAAACAATAGGTAAATTATGTTAATATTTTATTTTAAAACCGCCTTTAGAAATTTATTAAAAAACAAAGCTTCTTCTATCATTAATATTACCGGATTGACTATTGGATTGGCTGTTGTTATTATAATTGCTGTATTTATTTCACATGAACTTAGTTATGATAATTTTCACAAAAATGCTGACCGGATATACAGAATAATTAATGGAAAAGCTGATGATAAAGATTCCTATGCCGGTACATCCGCGCCTTTAGGACCATTCTTACAATCCGATATTCCGGAGATTTTGAGCTATACACGTCTTCATAAAGCTGAGATGGTAGTAGAATTCCAAAACAGAAAATTCCCGGAACAAGGATTCTACTTCGCAGATCCTTCGTTTTTCGAAATATTTACCTTTCCATTAATAAATGGTGAAGCCGGAACAGCTTTGAAAAAACCTAACTCAATGGTTATTACAGAAAAAGCTGCTAAAAAATATTTCGGCTCCGATAATCCGGTTGGAAAAGTATTATCTGTAGATGATGCCTTTGATTTTACTGTTACCGCCATCGCAAAAGATGTCCCTGAAAATTCACACTTTCATTTTGAGTTTCTTATACCGTTTGAGCGCCTTGATGACGTATTGCATACTCACTACCTGAAATCATGGGGAAACTGGAATTATTTTACTTACATCTTAACAGCAGAAAATACAGATATTGAACAGCTACAAAGTAAAGTAAAAGATTTGTTCAAGACTAAACTACCAAACCATCCTGATGTACCTACGGATTTAACATTTCAACCAATCAAAAATATTCATTTTCAATTCAATCGTATTAACATTGAACCGGCATTTAATGATAAATATCTAACTATCTTTTTTGGTGTGGCAATAGCTGTTCTACTAATTGCGTGCGTTAATTTTATTAATCTATCAACGGCCCAGTCAATAAAAAGGGCAAAAGAAATTGGATTAAGAAAAACTATCGGCGCAGACCAGATGGAATTACTAAAACAATTCCTTTTAGAATCAATCTTGTTATCGACTATTGCTGCTTCATTATCTATAATTCTTGTTGAATTAATTCTACCCGTAGTAAACACAATTTCCGGCAAGCACTTGGCAATAGAATTTACAAATATTAGTAATTACCTGGTTTTCATCGGTTTGATTGTTTTTACAGGAATTCTTGCGGGAATATACCCGGCAACAGTGCTTGCATCATTTAATCCCGTTAAAGCATTGAAAGAAAAAGTAAATCAAAAATCAAAGATTTCATTTAGAAATGTACTTGTAGTATTTCAGTTCACCGTTTCGATAGCCCTTATCATCTGTACCATTATTATATCAAAACAAATAAGCTTTATTCGTACAGCAAACCTTGGATTTGTAAAAGAGCAAATTATAAACATACCATTAAAGAATCGCGACTTAATAATGAAATCACAGACTTTAAAAGAAGAATTTCTAAAAAACCCAAATGTTATTAGCGCTTCTGTTAATAACTATCAGCCTAGTAATCATAACCAGTTTTGGGGAGGATTCAAGTGGGAAGGTATGTCGAAGAATGAAGAAAACAGCTCCATGTGGATAATTCATACAGATAGAGATTTTATTAATACCTACCAAATAAAAATGATAGAAGGGGAAGATTATCTGGCAAACTTTAAAATAACAGATAAAAGGTCTTTTATACTGAATAAATCTGCATTAAAAATGTTAAATTGGGAAACATCCGTTGGCAAAGAGATTACATATTGGGGTCATTTAAAAGGTAATGTAATTGGACTGATGGATGACTTTCATTTCAGATCACTGCATCATTCAATCGAACCATGTGCTATAGTTATTAGTAATCTGGGAAGGAATATTTCAGTTAGAATAAAAACAACAGATATAACTTCAATTTTGGCATCGCTTAAAAAAACCTGGGATTCATTTGGATCTAACATCTCATTTGAATATTATTTTCTGGAGGATGATTTTGCAAAGCTTTATCAATCCGAAATCCGAATTAGTTCAGTTTTAGAATACTTTACATTCGTTGCAGTATTTTTAGCATGTATCGGTTTATTCGGATTAACTACTTTTATGGCTGAACGAAGAAAAAAAGAATTTGGTATTAGAAAGGTGCTCGGCGCTTCTGCTCTTAGAATCTGGAAAGAGTTTTCAATCAACTATACACAATGGGTCATTATAGCTAATATTATAGCCTGGCCTATAGCCTATTTTTTTATGAACAAGTGGCTTCAGGATTTTACTTATAAAATAGGTATAAGTATGTGGACGTTTATCATTTCTGGTGGAATTGCCCTGCTAATTGCATTAGCAACAGTAAGCTGGCAGGCTATCCGGGCGGCAATGGCTAATCCGATTAAGGCACTGAAATATGAGTAGATTTTAAGTATAAAAAGTAATGAGCAATAGGTCTTAAATAAAAGGTTATCTTTTGGAGTAATTATGTTTAAAAATTATTTAAAAATCTTTTTTCGTACGATGCGGAAACATCGTGAATACAGTATCATCAATCTGTTTGGATTAACAGTCGGAATGACTACCTGTATACTGGTTCTTTTATTTGTACGTTATGAATTTAACTGGAATACAAGTTATACGGATACCGATCGGGTTTACAGAGTCCAGCAGGAATTAATGTTTAAGGATCAGACCGGCATTTATATCCGAACCGGTTATGCTCTAGCCGAAGAACTAAAGAAGAATTTTCCGGAGTTTGAAGAAACTGCCGTAATAAGCGAAATCTGGAGTGAATATCTGTCAACATCCGATGAATTAACCTTTCACGAGCGGAAAGGATTTTATGCTGATGATCATATTTTAAAGATATTTGCTTACCGGTTTATGGAAGGCAGTCCTGAAAATGCCCTTGCTGAACCGTATTCGATCGTTCTGACGCAGGAACTGGCTCAAAAGTATTTTCCGGACCAACAAGCCATCGGGAAATTTATCAGGGGTTCGAACAACCAGTTGATGAAAGTTACCGGTATCATTGAAAACCTGCCGTTCAATCTTGATTTTAAGCCTGATTATCTTGTATCCTTAAGCACATACGAAAAAGTCAATTCCTGGAAAGAATATAATGATCTGTCCAATATTACAAACCCATCCTTTCATACAATAGTATCGTTAAAACAAGGTGTAGCAAAGCATTCGGTTGATGAGAAGATTTATAATTTTATTGACAGGTATATTCCTGACAATGATAAAAAGTTATATTTAAAACCAATTACTGAACTGCATATCAATGCCGAAGAAACCAATGATTACAAAATTGCTTTATATTACCTGACCGGTATATCCCTCTTTGTTTTACTTCTGGCCTGCATAAATTTTATAAATCTGGCCACGGCCTATTCAAACCTGCGAAAACGTGAAATTGGCATTCGTAAGGTTAACGGAGGTAATAAGAAATCCATATTTATACAGTTTATCGGAGAATTTTTATTCTTTTCAATTATATCGATTATATTTGCATTTGTAATGGCGGAGTTGCTGCTTCCGGCATTTAATAATATTGTCCGGCGGCCGCTTATAATAGATTATTTAGGCGATTTTCCGTTTATTCTCATGCTTTTAATTCTTTTTATGATTACAGGCATTATTGCCGGCATTTATCCTTCAATTTATCTTTCATCATTTCAACCGGCGGAGATATTAAAGGGACGCCTGTCTTCATCAACTTCCTCATCGGGTCTGAAATCGAAGTCCTTCCTGAGAAAATTTCTGGTTGTTTTTCAGTTTATAATTTCCGTTACAATTATCCTTACCACCTTATATGTAAGCAAACAGGTGCATTATATGAAAACCAAAGACCTCGGCTTTAATGATGATAACCTGTTATTATGCCAGGTTGCCGGGGAGAAAATCGATGAACGCTATAAACCGGTCAGGGAAAAACTATTGCAGCATCCGCAGATCACTGCCGTATCGCTTTCGGCGAATGTGCCTTTTCACGGAACATGGAGAAGAGAAATAGACTGGCAAGGATGCGCTCCTGATGATAAAGTAAATGCCAGGTATAATGTTGTAGATTATGACTTTATTAATACGTACCAAATGGAGATTATAAAAGGACGTGATTTTTCCCGCAGTCACATGACAGATAACAGTGGCTGTCTGATCAATGAAGAAGCCTGGCGTCAGTTCGGCTGGGATGATCCGGTTGGCAAAAAAATTGATGATAATCAATATACGGTTATCGGTGTAATAAAAGATTTTCATCCCTGGTCCGTTCATAATAAAATACCCCCGTTTTTTATGATCCTTCAACCCGAAGATTTTAATAATGCAAATATTGCCTCAATACGAATTCAATCGGGGAATACAAGCCAGATAATTGATTATGTTAACCAAATATTCAGATCGCATTTTCCCAAAGCCATTATCAATGTATCTTATTTTTATCAGGGAAGAGATTATGGAACCGAAGATATTTGGAAAACAGTAGAGATGATATTCTTAGCCTTTTCCATAATCGCAATTCTGATAGCCGCAAACGGTTTGTACGGGCTTATTTCGTTTTCAGTCCAGCGGCGCATCAAAGAAATCGGCATCCGGAAAATATTAGGAGCGAGAATATCTCATTTATACTACATCATCACCAAAGAACTTCTGTATTTATTACTTTTGGCCGCCATAATTTCCTGCCCGCTTGGATATTTCATGTGCCTGAGTACGCCGGGTGCTTATAAGTACCAGTTACAACCTGTTGATTTCATTTTTAGTATTGCATTAATGGTTTTCACGGCCATTATAGCCACCGTCTATCATACGACAAAAACCGTTCTTACAAATCCGGTGGAGAGTTTGAGATATGAATAATTGTCAGAATCAGGATTTTCTGGATTAAAGGATGAGCAGGATTAAACGAAGGACTTGCGATGAAAAACAAAGTTGATGATGAATTAACTTATAAAATAATTGGCTGCGCAATGAAAGTTCATAGTACCCTTGGAAACGGTTTCCAAGAGGTAATCTATCAGAGATGTTTGGCAATCGAATTGGAGAAACAGGGTTTGAGCTTCATACGTGAACAGGAAATTCAAGTTATTATGAAAAAATAGAAGTTGGCGCGAGGAGAGTGGATTTTTTAGTCGAAGGGCAGGTCATGTTAGAATTAAAAGCTTTGATCCAACTGGAAGACGTTCATTTAACGCAAGGATTGAATTATTTGACTGCCTATAACATGGACAAAGGATTATTAATCAATTTTGGCGGAAGGAGTCTTGAAGTGAAGCGATTATTCAGAAAAAATAAGCGATATGCCAATCCTGGCAATCCAATAATCCTGTAAATCCTGATTCTGACGATTAGCTGTCAGACCATCCGGGTCGCACGGGCAAATCCGGTGGAGAGTTTGAGATATGAATAAAATATTTTATAACTTTTTGAAAACACAAAGCGTATAAGACAACAACTTATTATGATAATTCAAACAGATACCTGATAAAATAAGGAGTAAAATCATGAAAAAACGTTATTGTTACACATTTGTTAATTTGATCGTAATTGTTCTTTTTTGGACTTCCATATCGCATGCCCAGCCAAAACTTGAAGACCAGATGCGTTTCCCCTGGGCAACTTCACAAAAAGAATTCTTCAGGGAATGGTTAATTATCGGCGGCTTCCCGAATCCGGATGGAAACGGATTTGATACCGATTATCTTCAGGAACACGGAGGCGAAACCGGCATTGTTCCCGCAACAGGTATGCAGCATAAGCTTCCTGAAGGTTTAATCTTTGAATGGAAAAAATATGAATCACCATACAACTATATTAATTTTTTTGATCCACTTGAAAATGTAGAATATAGCAACAAGATCGCTTATGCTTATAAAAGTATTCAGCGCCCGGCTGATGGCAAAGTTATTCTATCGTTTGGTAACAATGTGGGCAATAAAGTATGGGTGAACGGGAAACAGGTTTACGGCAATAAATCCGACTATGCTGTTAAGGAAAATTACCAGGTTGAAGTTGATATGGTTAAAGGAAAAAACTCAATACTGCTTAAATCCGTTCACGGCGGCTGGACCTGGGGCTTCTGGATGCGTTTGATAGAACCCGAAAGCTTTTCTCTTGTTCATGATTTTCAGTTGTCGCCGTCTATTTTAAAAACAACGGAAAAGAATAAACTTATTCTCAAAACCGACAGGACGCTGAATCCCGAAATTCAAAAAATAGATGTAAACGTCAAAGCGGTCGCTGCAGGGGGAAAAGTTGTTGCGGAAAAGACGGTAAAACGCTGTGATCAGGTCATTTTTGACACGGATGACTGGAAAGAGGGCGTTTACGATATTTGTTTTGCCAGTATTGACACAAAAGGCGAAACAGAAACCGCGTATTTATACTGGTATAAAGGCGATGCCATCCAAAAAGCGAAAGAACTGGTTTCCAGTGTTCCTGAAAATCCTGAAACGCCTGAAGAACTGATTCATGTGATGCTTTCGGAATTAATTTATGACAAGGTTGGAAAGGATTTATCAAACATTGATTCATCTTTATTGGGAGCACTCTATTCTCCGCTGATGGAATATGAAGAGTCGGTCAATAAATCCGCCGTCAGAAAAAACGGGTTCCTTAGACTGGCGTACAGGGATGACATTGATAACACGCCGCAATTTTGCCGGGTATACCTGCCAATGGATTATGATCCGGATAAAAAATGGCCTCTTGTAGTGAACCTGCATGGTTACTTTGGCGCCAATCCGGTTTATGTAAAATGGTGGTCTATCGACATGAGGCACATGGATTTAGTTGATAAATTCCCTGTAATTGATATTGAACCACACGGACGCGGCAATACCAGCTATCAGGGTATTGGCGAGAAAGATGTGCTTAAATGTATTGAGATGGCCAAAGAAAAATTTAATGTCGATGAAGATCGTATTTATCTGAAAGGCGAATCCATGGGCGGCGGCGGAACGTGGAATGTGGGCACAAGGCATCCTGGTATTTTTGCCGCTATCGCACCGGTTTACGGAGGATGGGATTATCATGTGAATATGACAGAAGATCAGATTTCCAAGCTGACTGAACGGGAAATCTTTAATTATGAAAGCAACAGTAATTTTGCCCAGGCCGATGCCCTGTTGACAACGCCAGTTCTGGTAACGCACGGTGATATTGACGAGTCGGCAGACGTTAAATACTCAAGGTATGCCGTTCAAATGCTTCAACGCTGGGGCTATAATATCCGCTACCACGAATACCCGGGCTATGGCCATGAAGGCATTCCGTATATTGATGAAGTTATCTCATGGTTTCTGCAGCATAAGAAAAACAATGCGCCGGAAAAAGTGCGTGTCAGGGCCGCGGCGCTTGCTTCAGCTAAATCGCACTGGGTAAAAATAATGCAGCGGGAAAATCCTTATGCCTTTATCGAAGCGGAAGCGGAAGTATTGATAAACAATACCATCAGACTGGCTTCTGAAAATGTACTCGCTGTGGAACTTACCCCACACCCGGAATTAATAAAGCCCAATGAGAAGGTTACCGTTATCTGGAATGTAAATGATATTAGGGAAGTAAAACCGAAAGACGGCAAAATAACTCTGGCTGCTAAAAACTACAAACCGGCACGGCTTAGTAAAAATCCCAAAATTGAAGGACCGATATCAGAGGTAACCAACACGCCTTTTGCCGTTGTTATCGGCACTATCTCAAAAGACTCGCTCATGACAAAACTATGCCGACAGAAAGCGCAGGAATTTATCAATAGCTGGAAAGACTGGCAGAAATACGAACCCCGTGTTTTTCTTGATACCGAAATGACCGAAGAAGCGATGAAACAATATTCGCTAATTCTTTACGGAGGTTCGGAAGCTAATCTCATTGCAAAAAAACTGAGTAGTAAAATCCCTCTTAAAATAACTCCGCAGGAGATCGAAATAGCAGGCAGAGTATATAAAGCCAAAGATGCCTGTGTGCAAATGATTTATCCGCATCCGTTGAATGCCGAAAGATATATTTCAATAATTGGCGCAACGTCATATGCCGGTATGTATTCATATAATCAGAATAGTAATGATTGTGATTTCTTTATTCAGGATGGTTGTGTGCCAAACAAACGATTGGGCAGACCGATGGATAAACTCTATATCGCCAAAGGAATATTTGATTATAACTGGCAGATCGCGGATGAACTTCTGGAAACAGGAGATCCGGAATTACGAAAAACCTGTCCCGTTCGAAGGGTATTGCCCGATCTGACCACTACAATCGATAATCTGCCTGTTATTGATCCCGGCGTCTATAAAACGCTGGCCGGCAGATATGAGATACAACCCGGGGTTAATATATTTGTTTATATCGATGGCAATAAACTGATGGGTAAAGCGCCGGACGGAATTGTATTCCAGTTATTTCCCTCATCCGAAACCGAGTATTTTGTTGACAGGGCAGACATCCAGTTGACTTTTGGTAAAAATGAAACCGGCGTTGTGGATAAAGTTATAGTCCATCAAAATGGCCAGGATTTGGAAATAAAGAAAAGCGAATAGTGATACTCACTATTGGGATGAACCTCATGGCGATCTATTTATCGTGCAGCGCATACCCTGCACGATACACCTCATCCCTTCTGGCTTTTTGAACCCTGGTTCGGGCAGACCGCGGAAATTGTGATACATTTTCTTGATAAAGTATTTAACCCATAATGAGGACAAAGGAGAAAAAAAAAATGAAAAACCTGATCGTATTCGTAGTTTTTACATGTTTTATGCTTTGCGGCAATCTGTTCGGACAGAACCCAAACCCGGCAGATTCATCATCGGTTACGGAGAGCAAAGAAACGAAAAACCGGCAGTTGATCGTCTGGAGCAGCGGCGACCGCGAAGTGGCGCTTAAAATGGTGTTCATGTATGCCAATAATTGTAAAAAGCGCGGCTGGATGGATACCGTGCGCCTGCTGGTCTGGGGGCCTTCGGGCAAACTACTCCTGGAAGATGAAGAGCTGAGGAAAAATCTTAACATTCTTAAAGAAACCGGAGTGGAATTATACGCCTGCAAAGGCTGCGCCGATCTCTACGGCATTTCGGATCAGCTTTCCGCGCTGGGGATTAATGTGATGTATACCGGCACCATGCTGGCCGACCTGCAAAAGGAAGGCTGGCATGTGCTGACGTTTTAAGTCCCTGTTTTTAGCGGCCGCCCGCAGGCGGCTGTTTTATTTTTAACGAATAATTGTTTTTTGTTTTACAGTGATAGAGGTATTCTTCAATCAGTTCATCGGAAACTTCGGACACCTTTTTGGAAACGACAAAGTCCAGGAACCTGATCAGCGCCGAGCGGTAATTTTTAATGGTTCGATTGGAGAAATTAGCAATGGCCATTTTTTTTCGAACTTGTTAAGTATGATTTGTTTTTTCATAACTGACGGGTTAAATTTCTTGGCAAACGAAGCTAAAAATAATATATATTCCCGCTATACGCAATACGTGTAGCGAGACGTTACCTGCAACCTTAGACAACAGATAACTATGAGATTTTCACAAAGAATAGGAAAGAAACCTGCAACGAAAAGCATACAGCTTGAGACCATAGACGAAGACCTATTGAACGGACTTTGGAATATGGTGAAAATATTTGTGCTTGACAAAATACCAAAATATGCTCAATATGGTGAAACAGAGTTTGACCACTTCTCAAATATTCTTTGGCATAAATTCTACAAACTGCCAATTGACACTATCCCTGAGTATGACTTTCAGACAGAAAAGTTCATAAGAGACAGCTTCTTCAAGGGAAAGTGGTATGACGTTTACGATTTTATAGAATTCTTAGCGTCACTTGAATTTAGGTCGGTAAACACACACGACTTTATTGAAGCGGTTAACAACTTATTAGAAAGGGAGTTTTCAGCATATAGATTTATTGACGGAAAAATAGCTCCTATTTCAAACAAGATTGAAGTTGAAGAAATTCAGCAATCTCTCGACCAAGTAAACTATTTCACTTCATTAAGCGGTGCAAATATTCACCTAACCAATGCACTTGATAAACTTTCAGACAGAAAAAATCCTGACTATAGAAATTCAATTAAAGAATCAATATCTGCAATAGAAACGACGTGTCGTGTGCTGACAGGAGAATCAACACTTGGCAAAGCATTAAACTCATTGGAATCAAAAGGAATTAAAATTGACGACCAATTAAAAAGCGGTTTCGATAAAATATATGCGTTTACCAATAATAAACAAAGTGGCATAAGACACGCAATCATTGAAGAACATAAAAATCCTGACTTTGACGATGCAAAATATATGCTTGTGGTTAGTAGTTCATTCATAAACTATCTCGTAGGAAAATGCAAGACATTAGGAATAACGATAAAATAAAGGCAGCAGGTAACAGCACCTACCCAAAAGTGACGGTTCATTGGTTAAATCAAGCTTTGTGCTTCTATCAAAGTTTGTGCTTGTTTGACAGTTTAGTGTCTCTAAATCGCCACCTTCGGGTAGCTGCAAAACGTTGTGCACAATTTTATCAAAGACACTACACATGCTGACTTGATACTAAAAAGATATGAAACGACTTGATATATTTGTTATAATACTTCTATTTTTACCATTTAAAACTTTTTGTCAAATGGAGAGCCAAACCTTAAAAATGAAAACAAAAATCTTTCTGGACTTTGTAGATGCGATAAATACTTCCGATGTGGATAAATTATATAGCTTAATGACAAATGACCATATATTTATTGATTCTCATGATAATAAAGCCACAGGCAGAGACAATTTGAAACAAGCGTGGATTGGATATTTTGCTATGTTTCCTGATTATAAAATTGAAATAAATCAGATGATAGAAAAGGATTCATTGGTTTGTGCCTTTGGATATGCAAGTGGGACTTATAAAAATTTAAAAACTGCTGATAATAGTAATTATTGGCGAGTTCCTGCTGCATGGACAGCGATAATTAATGATAATCTAGTGAAACAATGGCAGGTTTATGTTGATAATATTATTGTGATGGATATAGTAAAAAGGAATCAATAAAAAACTGTGCACAACATGCGGTATAAAAAATTGCCGGGGTAGTAGGTTATCCAAGGGTTGTAGCCCCGCTTCAACTTTTCGTGTACCTAGATAGGAAATCGCCCGTTCCGAAGGAATTCCTTTGGAACAATCGCCCACTTTGCATATACTAAAACGTTGGCTGTAAGTTTGAGAAACGACAGTGCTAAATTGATACAATGATCAGAGATTTAAAAAAAACGGATATTTTTGGATTAAATAATCTACCTCCAAATGACTGGAATTTTGACTATGAGGCTTTTTTAAATGACTACATTGGAGAGTATTATTTTCACGCTTTTGTCATGGTTCATAATGAGAAAATTATTGGTACTGGAAATGTGTTTTTCAAAAATAAGATTGGGTGGCTTGCAAATATTATTATTGCTGAGAGCTATAGAGGTCAAGGATTAGGATACAAAATGACTAAATTCCTTGTTGATTATTTAAATGACAAAGGATGTAAAACTCAGTTATTAATTGCCACAGAACTTGGAGAACCAGTCTATAAAAAGATTGGATTTGAAAAAATGATAGATTACCAATGCTTTGATACAGAATTGGTAATAGATTATAACAATACGAATTCAATACGTAATCTGACAGATTTAGATTTGGAGAATTTATACAAATTAGATACCGAAGCAAATGGAGAGGACAGGTCTCATTTAATTGACAAATTTTATAAAACCGGACTAGGATATTTTTGTGATAACGAATTACTCGGATTCTATCTTCCTGACTTTGGTCGCGGACTTGTATTAGCAAGAGACAAGCAAGCTGGGATCGAATTATTGAAATTAAAACACGCAAAAGAGGGTAAAAGAACGTTATTGCCAGTTAATAATAAAGAAGGCATAAATTTTTTTGAGAAAAATGGATTCAAAAAAGGATATAAATGTTCAAGAATGATTTTAGGATTGAAATATAAATGGAATCCTCAATATATTTATTCTTATGGAAGTGGATATTTTGGATAATTAAAACCTGGAGCCAACACGCAGTCATACGCGATTGCCGGGCTGAAGGATTGCTAGTTTCAATTCACTTGGTTAACTTTCGGATAACACGACAAGCGAGCGCCCAGAACCGGCAACTGCGCATACCGCCACCGTTGTGTGGCATTGAAAAAACGATATAACCTTATAAATAAGATAAAATGAGATTTATATTAAACAAATTTCCCGATGATGAAAATTTTCAACCAGATGAAGATTGGACACCATTAAAAGAATCTGCAAATTTATGGATAGTTCAATTACAAGCAATCCCTTTCATGATTGTGAACGTTACTCTAATGGTCTTATTTATGAGATTAATTGGTGTTAACTTTGAACTGAATACAATGATAATGTTGATTTCATTTTTGATTTTTATGCCAATACATGAGTTTATTCATGCTCTTTTCTTTCCTGAAAAATTATGGTCGAAAAATGTGTTTTTTGGATTTACATTTAAGGGATTTGCTCCGTTTGCAGCGTACATCGGAGAAATGAAAAGAAATACATTTATAAAAGTTTTACTTGCTCCATTCATAATAATAACACTGCTAGGATTTCTGTACCTGATTATATTTGGGAGAAATGAATTGATAGAACATATAATTGTATTTAATGCATTAGGCTCATGTGCTGACTGTTTATGTGTTTTTTTAATATTAAGACAAGTTCCTCAGTATGCGAAAGTAAGAAATAAAAAAATTAGAACATACTGGAAGAATAAATAAACAACGACCACACAACACGCGGTATAAAAAATTGCCGGGACAGTAGGATATTCAGGGGTTGCAGCCCGCTTAAAAACTGTATCGGTTTGATAAGTTTGAAGTCAGCGATCGGGCGCTTTGTCCTTACCTTAGCCGCCGCCATTAAGTGCACATACTGACGGACGAGAAAATGCAATATATGAATATTTTATAGATACAATATGGATATTTTAATAATATTCCTCTATATTTGTATGGATAAAATATAGGTACATTATGGATAATTATATAAATAAAATAAATTTTGACTTTCAAACTAATCAGTCGATTTTAAAATCGATAAGTTTCATTGACTCATTTAAAGGTAAATGGAACATAGTTGAAAGCAAAGAGAATATCTTTCTTAAAGAATTAAGAAAAATTGCCACAATAGAAAGTATAGGTTCGTCAACCCGAATTGAAGGAGCTCAACTTACTAATGAAGAGATTAAACAACTCCTCGAAAATGTTAAAATAACCGGGTTAAAATCCAGGGATGAACAAGAAGTTGTAGGTTACTATGATGTGCTTGAAATTATTTATGAGAACTATGAAAACATTAGTATATCCAAGAATTACATTCAACAATTGCATCAGAATTTATTAAAGTATAGCACAAAAGATGAAAGACACAGGGGGGTATACAAAAATTTGTCAAATAAAGTTGTTGCAAATTATCCTGATGGAACCCAAAGAGTACTTTTTGACACCACTGAGCCTCATCGGGTTGAAAGTGAGATGAACTATTTGATCGAGTGGACCAATGAACAAATTACTTCAAAATCGCTTCATCCTTTAATTGTTATCGGATTATTTATTTATGAATTTTTATCTATACATCCCTTTCAGGACGAGAACGGAAGATTGTCCAGATTATTAACCAATCTGTTGCTTCTAAAAAACAACTATTTATTCATTCAATATGTATCGTTTGAAAATTTAATTGAGCAGAATAAAAAGACGTACTATGAAGCTTTAATGGATGGACAAAAGAACAGAAATTCTGAAAAAGAAAAAGTTGATAAATGGATGCTCTTCTTTTTGCAATCCATAGAAACTCTAATCCACCGATTAGAGCAAAAATATGATGTTTTTAAAACCAGTGGCGGTTATCTGAATGAGAGACAAAAGAAAATAAAAGAATTCATTGCAACCAACCAACCAATTAAATTATCTGATTTAGTGAATAGTATGCCAGACGTTTCAATAAACACTCTTAAGAAAGATTTACAGTATCTGAAAACTGAACAAATAATTGTATCGGCTGGAAAAAACAAAGGAACTTTTTACGTATTGAAAGACAAATAAGTACGTGCCCTGACAAAGAGTGCAGCTAATGTGGGTTGACATCGGAATTTCGGAGCCTGTAAGCCCGCCCGGTCGTTTTCATCGGGGGACGAAAACGTAACAAGCTCTCCCCCACTGGCAACATCCCCAGCCGTTGTGTGAAATGTCCGGCATAATAAAAACGCTAAAATATATACATTTATTAAGGGGTAGATAAAATAGATCAGATAAAAAAACGCTTAAGATTATCAATGTATATTGGTTTTATCGTTGATTTATTTATGGTTATAATTCTTTTCATTCCCGAATTAAGGATTATTGTGTTTGGAGAAAATCCACAATTTCATACTCCACAATATGAATGGGCTATGGGTTTAGTTGGAAGTTGTGGGCTTTATATAACTATAACATTATTCTGGGCATCGCTGAAACCAATTGAAAGAAAGGACATATTGTTATTTATTGTATTTCCATTGATGCTGTGTGCATATACTTCTTCAGTTTATGCATTCATCACTAAGGCAGTATCAATACAATTTATAATATTATTCACAATAATAACTTTTGCTCATTGTCCATACTTTTTCTTTATTTGGTTGAAAGCAAAAAAATTAGAAAAAATAAACGATTTTGATAAAAAATAATGTCATTAGCCCATATCAGAATAAACTGCTAAAATGATGAAACCATGATAAGTAAAACTCAGAAATTTTGGGATAAACAGGCTAAAAAATATGATGATAGCGAGAGACAATTTGAGCCTGTATTTAAAGAAATAATCCTGCGGACCAAATCATATCTTACAACTGATGACAATGCGCTTGATTTTGGCTGTGCGACAGGAACTAAAACCATTGCGCTTGCTGATTCGGTGAGACACATTCACGGATTTGACATTTCAACCGAAATGATCTGTGAAGCGAATAAGAAGATAATCGAAAGTGATTTGAAAAATATCAGTTTTATACAAGGCGATATATATAACGATATATTCGGGAAAGCAATGTTTGATAAAATAGTATCCTATGGCGTGATTCATTTGCTTGATGACAGTGAAAAAATAATTCGCAGAATACATGAATTATTAAAACCTAATGGGTTATTTATTTCATCAACAGCCTGTTTAAAAAGTAAGATGACATTAAAAAATAAACTGGTATTTAACGCCTATCTGATGATCAAAAAATCAGGGTTTTTCCCATTGCATTTAAGCATGTTCGAACCTGATAATGTAGAAAGAATAATTGTCAATCAGGGCTTTCAGATAGTTAAAGCCGAAACCATATTTCACGGGATAACGATTAGTTTTATAATTGCAAAAAAGGCGTGATGTAACTTGACAGGAAATCGCCCGGGCCGAAGGCCTCACTTTCGGGATAATCCCTTACTAACCTTACCGCCAACGGTACTTAACGCAAAGACTTTTTAAGACAAACGAAACAAGGCTTGACTGAGAAAAATATTCAGACTGGCTGATCTTTTTTTTATTCATCATATTTATTTTAATTGCCGGTATTTCGGCGGAATTTGATATTGAATTGACTTATACCAAACATAGTCATGGCGATTATAAGATCAGCAGCGATTTCCCGTTGAAAATTGAAGAAGACGAAGACTGGGAATACGATCAT
>RQOG01000009.1 GCA_003854985.1 Calditrichota bacterium | reverse complement strand
ATGTTTAACCATTTGGTCATCTGGCTTTTAAATTGGCCAATGGGTATTATATCGGTAGAAATATTTAATTTCATATTCAGTCCTTTAATGATATTATATTTTGTCAGAATTTAATACTGTAAAATTAAAATGCAAATTTATGATCTAAGATCCAAAATGGCTAACGACTTCTATATTTATAAAAGTAATTATAACCATTTAAAAAACTGCCTTTTTTATGCAAATTCTTTTTTTACCCAATTAAAAAAAGGAATTTTTATATCAAAAAAACTCCCACAAAAGTGGCGCCCTGGGCAGAATCTTTGCAACTCAAAAGGCAGTTTATATCGGATAAAATAATCATCGGCATTGATCCCGCCTGCCCGGCTACTGACGGGCCAAAAACAAGCGCCAGGCCAATATAAAAAGTCTGACCTCAAAATTCAAAGAACGATTTTGTGTTTGCATTACAACTCCTTTCTTGAATGTTTTTTAAAAGTAAGAAAGGAGTGCGTGCATCATCAATCACTTTTTAACATAATGTCTTAAGTGAATTGTTAGCCGTAAATTATTATTTTACTACACAAAAAATATTATAATCTTCCATTTCTTTAATAAATTGAGATTCAATACTTTCTGGATCATCACACAATTGTTTATAGGTTTTATGTCTTGTAGAATCAACCCAAACAACTATAACAAATCTATATCCAATACGATAAATCATAGATTGCCCAATAGCTTCTCGAAAACTTGCACCAGATTTAATTGACTTTACTTCTATTGCGATTCCGTCAGTTCCAATACTCATATCTGGCCTATGGTCATGGTCAAATATAGGTACTCTTGTCATAACTTGTTTTAAATTTCTTTGATCAATAAAATGATTAAAATTAGGCTGAAGTGCTCCGGAGATTCTATCTTCAAACTTACGTTCGTCATAGCCTTTTATATCAAGTGACAGTTTTTCTATAATACCCTTAGCTTTTTGAAGACTGTCCCAATGTCTACCAGTATGTCGGCTAGTCATGAATATTGTCATAATACACTCCAATTTAGTTGAATATTATTATTTTTCTGTTTTAGTCAGTGCAGATGCTATAAGTCCCGAAGGCACAGCAACAATTCCAAGACCAATAATTAATATAAAAAACGTGAAAATTACAACTGTAAAAATTTCAATAACTCTTAAAAATTGCATTAACCCATCATTTAAGTTGGGAAGTGTTTCAATCGAAAAAGAGATTAAAGAAATAATAATTAACAGTTGAATTAATATATCGAACATTCTACCTGATTTGGTATCATTGTTTTCGATTACATTTTTTAGAGTCATTAATATTAATCCCAAGAATTATGGTCAACTTTTCCAGCTATCCATTTTAAATCAAAAATTATTGGCATTACCTCTACAAATAAACTAAACATTCCATTTTGAATATATTTCTGAAATCTATCATATGTAAGGTCTTGTATAGTAGGCCAATTGAAAAGAATGTTATTCGATAGTTTTTCCGTGCTTTTAAAGGATGGTCTTATCTTATCTCTATGAACAATTTTATCTCTTAAATCAGTTAAAAGTGTACCCCAATTATTGGGGAATAAACCATGAAAATTATTATCTCCAAAAACATGATTCATAAAATAATTACTTACATTAATTGCTTTTGAATGAAGAATCTTGTCTTTCTGCATTTCTAAAGAATTAAAGAATTTCTTCTTTGAAATTTTTCCTTGGTGATTTATTTTAAGAAGAAGACATAAATAAATCATCACAAAATCTAAAAATGAACGTGCTTGAAATAGAAAACCTTCAAATACAAAAGATATTATTTTTAACTCAATATCTGTTATATCCAGAATATTAACACTATTTTCAATTGCATCAAATAATTCGCCTCTTTTTAATTCACTCAGTGACCATAACTCTTCTAAACTCATACTTGTGAGATGAAATTTATACAGAGTCGATTTTAAATAGTAATTAATTTGTATTAGATAATTATCTGTATAAATATTACTATGCCTGCCTAAGTAAACAGAATGCATTATCTGCATTTTTTCAAAAAGATTTGAATTGCTTTGAGAACTTAGTTCTGAAAGTTTTTTTAATCCTATAATTATAGAATTTTCTTCCAATTAATAATCCTACAAGATACGGCTAACGGCTGAGCTAAGCCGACCGCTGATGACCCTCCTGTGGCAATACACTTTTCGGAGACCCGGACGCATGATCGGTTCGGCTTAAGCGATTTGTTAAATGCAATTTATAAATTACTTAATTAATTATTATTAATAAATTTAATTCTTTCATTTGCTTTCCAAGTAAGATAAGGAATTAGAAATGCAATTGGAAAAATTAAATGATGAAATATGAAAATGAGAATTTTCCCTAAAATATTATCTGTTGAAACATGTGGAACTTCAATTTCATGTTCATCATCATATTTAGTATTGCTAACTATTTCAGTTGTATAATAAACCGAATACCCATCAATAAACTTATAACCAACATAATCTCGGATTTCATTTTTTGAATAGTGAACTGAAATACTGATTAAAATTGAAATCCAAAGTGTTAAAAATTTAGTTAAATCTTTAATTTTTTTCTTTAATACGAAAAATGAAAAAATAAATGTGAGTATAGGGATTAAAAACCAGATTATGAAGATTATGACGGGAAAATACCTAAATAATAAAAATACTATTACTAAACCTACAAAAAAGAATACAATATAACACCAATGCGGATACTTCTGATATCCCTTATTAAAATTACTGCCTTCAACCTGTTTGATAATAGTGCTTATATCAGCAATAAATTTTTTGATCATCAAATTTTATCTTATTATTACATAAATGAAATTTTAGTAAAGCATTTAACCTATATTAGTAAGAATTTAGTCTCAATATAATAAAAGATATTACCGCTATCAATTACCTGTATAAATTATACTGAGATTACCCGGATTATCATATTATATCACTTTATTCAGAATAAATTCTTTATATTGTTTATTTCAAACACCATGTGTTAACACATGGTTAAGACAATACAATTTATCTTTATACTTATCAGGCAATTAAACTATATCAATCATGCGGTTCTTTTATAATATGAAGAAAAAATTGCTTAACCAGTTTCAGCAGATCATCCGCACCACCATATTCCTGACCGCTACTGCCAGCCTGTACTTGTTTCTTTCAGGCCAAACGCCGTATTCGCTATTGCGCATTGCCAACCACAATCATCATTCATCATTCGGCATTCTACATTGGAAATTTCTCTTTAAGGCTCGTCTGGCCGCTGAATAGGTTGGCCTTCTTTTCTGGTTTATTGTTAATTTATATGTGCCGCTTTTCCCGCAAGGTTTTTTTAATTCTACCCTCTTCCCGGCAATAATAGTCATTTGACCGCTTTACGGCTGCTCTGATCCGCTGGATATGCAAATAGATATTATTTAATCAAAAGGCACTTTTTTGTTTCCATATAGCCTGATGCTTTAGCTTTAAGTTTGTAAAAATAGACTCCGGAAGCCATCTGATTTGTATCCCACTTAATGATGTGTTTACCGGGATTCATATTGTTCATGAGTATGTTATCTACCGCTTGTCCGGCGCTGTTATAAAAAGAGACCTCCACATCGCTCATGCCGGGCAAATAAAATTCGATGGAAGTAGCAGAATTAAACGGATTGGGAAAGTTCTGCTTAAGCGAAAAGACTGCCGGCGTCTTCTCTTTCATTCGCCTGATTGAAACAGGAACCTGCGTATACTTGATGGTGATACAATCCCTGCCATACACTGAGCCAAGACTATGTCCCGTTACATAAACATTGCCATCGGCGTCCACAGCAATGTCATTTGCTTCATCATCCATATCTGCATAGAGCGCCGCCCACTGCTCGAGTCCCGACGAATCATATTTAAGAGTGGCATAATTGGAAGAATTATCGCCATAGTAGCTAAATCCTGTCACGTATACATTACCTGCCAGGTCCAGAGCGAGAGCCCTGGCAAAATCATTATTATGTACGGGGCCGTCGTAGCGCGCAACCCATTGCCTGATACCCGAAGAATTATATTTTATTGTGGTGTAGTCACAATTGCCTTCCGAGCCTTCGCTGTTGCCCGTTACATAGGTATTCCCGTCTGTATCCACAGCAATGGCCCAGGCTTCGTCCAAACCATCACCCGGCCCATTATACCGGGCCGTCCACATTCCGGCGCCAATAGAATCATATTTTATGGTAGCATAATCAGCAGAACTATCTGAACCGCCGTAACTTTTTCCCGTCACATAAACATTGCCGGCTATATCGGTAACCAGGTCGTAGGCTCTGTCCACGCCACTCCCCGGCCCGTCGTAGTGTCTTACCCACCTCACAACGCCTTCCGGATTATACTTGATGGTTGTATAATCAAAAACGCTGCTCACGCTTCTGGTATATCCCGTCACATAGATATTACCGGCTGCGTCCAATGCGATCGCATTTGCTTCGTCTTCACCGTTCCCGGGTCCATTGTATCGCAAGGCCAACCGTTCAACCCCCAGGCTGTCATACTTGATGGTAACATAATCGCTCCAGGAACCAGAGCTGTCGCTTCTGCCTGTTACATAGACATTGCCAGCCTCATCAACAGCGATAGCGTTGGCTATATCCTGGCCGCTATCCGGAGAATTGTAGAGGGCCGTCCACTGTTCGACGCCAGCGGTATTATACTTGATAGTGGCATAATCCCGATAAGTGTCCGAACCTATACTGTAACCTGTCACATAGACATTACCGGCCTCATCCACGGCAATAGCATTAGCTTCATCTTCGCTATTACCCTGTCCGTTATAGCGCTCCGCCCATTGCTCGACGCCAAGGGTATTATATTTTATGGTGATATAATCATAACTTGCGCCATCAATCTGGCTTGCGCCAGTCACATACACATTGCCAGCAGCGTCTACGGCAATGGCATTTGCAATATCAGGCTGATTAAAAAGTCCATTATAACGGGCCTGCCAGGCTTCTGAAACGGTATCTGTCATTGAACGGCTTATGTCCATGTTACTTAAATCCTTGAATAAATTTGCAGTCTGGAAGGTTTTTAGTTCCATGGAAACATCAGCTTTGTTATCGCCGCGAAAATGTTGCGCATTCGCCTGCCCGCAAAAAATTATAAGTATGGGCTGAGCGACTAATACCACCGCGGAAATCAATTGGATCATTGTTCTTGCTTTCATCATATTATCCTTTCCTGTTTGGTTATTAGGATAATTATTTCAAAGCGGCGCAGGATTTGCCATGTTGATAATGACTATGTAATTTAAATCCCATCATGACGCCGGAGTTTATGAGAAGTTATTTTTATACAAAAAAACACATCTCTCAATTTGACAAAGAGCAAGTAAATTAGTGAATATCTAACAGTGAGAATATGAAATGAATATAAAGAAGGATATAGCGGTTAGCAATTCACAATTTGTATTTTTGGTTAATAGTTAAACAAGTATTTTTCATCATTTGGTCCGCAATATTCATCTTTTAATTTCCAATATCACTCATAGAGTCCGCCTTCCGGCGGAAACGCCGGAATTCATACGCTTTCCTCAATGGCCTTTATTACTTTATCCATCACCTTTATCCGGGCATACCACTTACAATTGGATTCAACAACCGTCCAGGGCGCATAAGACGTGCCGGTGCGTTGCAGCATCTCTTCAACCGCTGTTTTATAGCTATCCCATTTTTCACGGTTGCGCCAGTCTTCGTCCGTAATTTTCCACCGCTTGTATTCCGTGCTTTCTCTGTCCTTGAAGCGGGCCAGTTGTTCATCCTTATCAATTTGCAGCCAGAACTTTAAAAGAATGACGCCGAAATTGGTCAGATGCTTTTCCATCTCGTTAATCTCACGGTAGGCGCGCTTCCATTCTTCCTCACTGCAAAATCCCTCCACGCGTTCCACTAAAACCCGCCCGTACCAGGAACGGTCAAAGATCGCGATATGTCCCGCTTTCGGGATTTTGGTCCAGAATCTCCACAAATAGTGATACGCTTTTTCTGCATCGTTGGGCGCGGATACCGGTATTACCCGGTAACCCCGGGGATCAAGTTTTTCCGTCAGCCTTTTGATATTGCCGCCTTTCCCCGCGGCATCCCAGCCCTGATAAACAATAATCACCGGTATACGGCGAACAAATATTTCATGCTCTAATTCACGCAGGCGTTTCTGCTTCTTATCTAATTTGGAACGGTATTCTTCCAGACTGTAACTGCGGGTTAAATCTACTTTATCGAGAATTGAACTGTTCGCATTCTCTTCGGTAATTTCATTGGTTCCAGGCGTTTTTTTGCTCCGGACAGGCGGATTTTTTTCCGTTTTATTAATGGCTTCTTCCAAAGCTGAAATAACCGTATTAAAAATTTTCCGGGCGGCAAACCGGCGGTCATGGGCAGCGATAATAGTCCACGGCGCAAAAGCGGAATCAGATTCGGCCAGCATCTCATCTGCTGCGGCCAAAATTTTATCATAGCGTTTATTTTGTTTCAGATCTTCTTTGGTTACCCGCCATTCAGTGCAAGAATTCTCCCGTAATTTCTTAAAACGTTTTTTCTGTTCTTTACGTGAAATATGTAAAAAGAATTTGATGATAACAACGCCGTCATCCGCTAACTGCCTTTCGAAAGAACAGATATCATCAAAGATTTCGGGTAATTCTTTTTTCTTTACATGTCCTAAAACCCGTTCATTCAAAACCATCTGATACCAGCTTCGATCGTAGATGGTCATCCGGTCCCGCCGGGGTATATGGCGCCAAAAGCGCCATAAAAAAGGCCGTAACGCTTCTTCCTGGTTCGGAGTAAAGGTCGAATAAACCGAAAATCCGCGCGGATCAAGCGGAAGAATCAGATCATTTATCAAAGTCCCCTTCCCGGCGGCATCCCAGCCTTCGAAAACAATAATCACCGGAATTTTCAGTTCCCTGGCGCGGCGTTGTAACCGGGCTAATTTGTATTCCAGCTCTTTTTCATTTGATTTATACTCTTCTTTGGAGATCTTCTGAGAGAGATCGGTATCCTTCAGCATGTCATCTTCCTAAATGATTTATATATGGACTAACTTAGCCAACGGTATGCTTGAAGTAAAGAAACATTTCAGAAAATGTATTATGCGGACCTGGGATTATTCAAATCGCAAGACGGCCTCTTGTCCGTGTAATATTTTATTAACCAGCAACAGTTTGAAAAACAAAAAAAGCCCCGGTTAAGGGGCCTGTTTTTTTTTGAATAACCGGTGCAACCGGATTAATCCATGGTCTATTTGATTAACAGCATACGTTTAATCTCACTGTAACTTCCGGCTTTGATTTTGTACAGATATATCCCGCTGGATAACCGGCTGGCATCAAATTTAATCTGATGACTGCCTGCTTTGTGCATCCCGGAAACCAAAACGGCTACTTTTTGTCCTAACAGGTTATAAACGGTCAGTTCCACTTCTCCGTCCACGGGCAATTGATAATCGATTACGGTAGAATTATTAAACGGATTGGGATAGTTTTGGGATAATGCTATTTTATCGGGTATTTCACCGGCTGTACCTGAAATAGCGGAAGTGCCCTCCGCGCTGAGAATTATTAATCCAGGAATCACGTTTGTTTCGAACTCAACCGTATTTAAATCATAATTAAAAACAGCATCTTCCATGGTCTGCCAATCGTTTGTATTTTTGTTCCAGACTTTAAGTTGTAATTTATTTTCGTTCACATTCTGCGTGGCAAGCTGCCTGTTGTTATAATGCAGCCGGAATTGTACCGGACTGCTGAAATGTAATTGACCGCCGATGCTGTCCTTATACATCATTACATTTCTGCCCTGCGGCGTAAACACTCCAATTTCAAAAGCCGCAGCAATTTTTTCTTTATGGATATAGGGCACATTTTCAGGAATTAATTCCAGCATCCGGCAGAATACGCTATCCGGAATATTCGGCTGATCTTTATCCTTTGGAAACCAGCCGTTGCCGATGCGGAACCGGTTCAATGAATCATGCATGGCAATAATTCTTCTGTACTGCTTCATATAACGGTAAATCCATTTCCCGCCCAGTTGATCTCCGAAACCGGTTGTATAAATCCATGCTTCGCCGTTCAGTTCGAGTACAAAAATGATCGGCATGTCTTTTCGGTCGAACAAAATGCCATTTACGGTAATATCTTCAAGCATCTTTGGCTTTTCTGGTCCGTTATCCGGTTTATACCAGGGTGGTCCGAAGTTCAGCCTGTAATCCGGAATCGTGTCTCTGTTCGTATCCAGGTAATACTGCACGATTTTGCAGGTGGAATCGACCAGCGCCTGGCCGCTTGCCTTCGCAAAAACAAGCGAATCATTCAGCCAGCCGAATGCAAAACCATAATGATTTTTGTAATGCCATTTTTTAGGATGTTTAAACTTGCCTATACTGTTCCATGATGGATCATAAGGATCGCGCCAGAATTCGCCGTCGATGTAAAAAACTTTAATCACTTCCAGACTGTCATCCGGATCGCAGGTAAGCTGACCTTCAATTTCGATATACTGTCCGTTTTGCGGACGAGCGGCAGAACTGCTGTCCGGATTGTACCACCACGGACCGAAATTCAGTTTGTAATCCGCCAGTTGATCGCCATCCTCATCCAGAAAATACCGGGAATGATGACTCTGGGTATCCACCAGAGCATAGCCTGATACGGAAATAATATCCGCAGAATCGCAGTCCGCCCAGGAAGCCAGCGCTATGAATGGCGCAGATAAAATGAATAAAAAGGTAAATAAATAAATTCGCATACACCCCTCCTTATAAAATAGGTCATTAAACAGAATGACTTATATTACAAAGCTTATGCCATTAATTGAATATACCGGTATAGCCTGTTTATCAGGGATTATTTCAGTAGTAAACACATTAAAAAGCGCGGTTTCGGGACATTACAGTCGAATCAGCCGACCAAACGGACGAAAAAAGTTATCGGTAAGTGGCAACCAGAGCGGCCACACGGTCCACGACATCCCGGACGATCTCATCCGGTACGCCATCCATTGCTCTGGATTGCAGTCGTAAATCTATTTCGTCATTGACATAATCGATGACGACAAACTGTTCATCGGCCGTATAAGCAATTTCCGTGGACATAATATCCAGGTTCGTCAAATTCGCGATCGTCGTTATAATTGTTCTTAGAACATTCAGATTATATTTAATTTCTTCACCCGGGGTGACAGGCTTGTAAACATGTGTTTCTGGATTCCACCAACAGGGATAAGTCTGACCGGTGCAGTAAATTACGCGGAACCAGGCCGGCCGGCCATTGATATTAATGGGACTTATATTGGCTTGCACAAGATAACGGTCAGCCGGATATTCTTTCCGGGCCTCATTAATTTCATCAAAAGTAGAAGCGTTCATGACAACGCCTTCTCCCCCGCCGCCGTAGGCAGGTTTGATGATAAAATTTGTTTTTATCGGCGTTAAATCCGGCGGCGAGATAACAGGATGTTTATCATAAGGTGGAAGAATTGTCGTATAAGGCGTATGAATTCCGGCGTTGATCAGGATATAGTGCATAATTGCCTTATCGCAGGCCAGGATTGTGTTATCATGCGAATTTATGCAATGTACGCCATGCGCACCGACCCAATGAACCAGATCCCTGAATTCGGCGTCGGAACCGGACGCCCTGTTCCAGAATACATTGAACCCATAATCATTGTTTTTCAATGCAGTGGTTATATCATTAACATTATGAAGCGCCGCCTGCAGCAGGCTTAGACCTCTTTTATCAAATGCTTCCTGCAAAAGCATGATAAAATCATCGTCGTATTCCCAATTCCAGGCCAAACACAGGTTATGTATCCGCATAGGGCTGCAATATAAATAATATATAGGATTTAATCTACTGGAATATATTAACTTTAAAAAAATGTTATAAAAGATCATCTATACAATAAGTTTACCTGGGAGAATTACATTGGCTTTTATATTACTAAATGAATCCATACCTGGCATCCGCAGTCTATTGGTAGCTTATCTTGAAACAGGTCGATTTTTAACCGGTTTATCACAACAGCTTTTAAGAGGAGATTCCTCTCTTTCACCCGCTGAACGGGAAATTATTGCTGCCCGTGTCTCTTTGGCAAATGAATGTAAATTTTGTACGTTCTCGCATGCAGAAGCGGCGCTCGAATTGCTGCCGGAAACGGACAAGAGTATGATTGATGAAATTTTCCACAGGAATAACGATTCGGTTCTATCCGGTAAAATGCAGGCTTTGCTTAAACTGGCTCTTGCCGTGCAAAAAGGCGGACAATTTGTCGGGCAAACACATATTGATGATGCCCGGACTTCAGGTGCAGATGACAAAGCCATACACGATACGGTGCTGATCGCCGCCGCATTTAGCATGTTTAACCGTTACGTAGACGGATTAAAGACATCCACACCTGATGATCCTGACGTTTATAAAAAAATAGGACAAAAACTTGCCTTAGATGGTTATATTGGATAGATAGCCTTTACTAAAAATATTTTCATTAAACAACTTTTTTTCCCATTCATTTTTCTTTAGCTTTAAGGAAAATCAGTAAATAATAATTAGAGATTTATTATAAAGTTATTTTTTATAAAATATATGAGGCTTTTCAATGGGAATGCGAATTAAAATTTTATCCGGATTTATTATATTGTCTTTAATGCTGGCGATTGCCGGCATATGGACCATCTATGAAATCAAATCAGCCGGATTCTCCGTACAGGCGTTATTAGATGAAAATTACCGCAGCATCAATGCCGCCGACGACATGATAGAAGCCCTTGAGCGTGAAGACAGCGCCATTTTATTACTATTGCTTGGAAAATGGGATGAAGGAAGGAGAGTACTTCGTCAGGCAGACAGCCTTTTTAATGAGCGCCTGAAATTCGCTTATACGAATATCACTGTTCCTGGAGAGCAATCCCGCCTGGACACAATCAGCGCCATGTATAACCAATATAAAAAACTATGGCAGCGCCCTATCGTAAATACGCCGCACGAAGGCAATATTGAATGGTATTTCTCAAGCATTCATACCAGGTTTCTGACTGTTAAAGCGTCTGTCCAGGAATTGAATAATATGAATAGAAATGCTATGTATCAGACAGCTTCTAAACTAAAACAGCGTTCAGATCAGGCCGTGATGCCAGGACTTATTGCCATAATTTCTGCGCTATTATTTTCAATAATATTCACTTTTTTTGTCAATCACTACATGATTAATCCTATCATTAAAATTACCGATCGAGTTGAACGATTCATTTCCAAAAAAACTCCGTACGATATTCAAATTGAATCCCATGATGAAATAGCTAACTTATCCGAATCGATCAGCCATCTTTGCGCTTATGTGCAGGGTCAGGAAAATTCCAGATGAGATTACATATTGTTTTACGTTATGTCGCTTTAGCTTTACTGCTGAATGCTGTTTTTCTTTTCTTATCAGCTATCATTTCCCTTGTTTCGGGAGACGATGCTTTTTTTCCCTTATTATACAGCGGATTAGTGACGTTACTGTTTGGACTGTTCCCCCTTGTTTTTGTTCCAGCCACTACCCATATAACCAATAAAGAAGGACTATTAATTGTCGTTTTAAGCTGGTTATTATCCTGTCTCGTAGGTTCTTTACCTTATTTGTTATGGGGAGGCGTATTCACTTTTACCAATGCCTGGTTTGAAAGTGTCTCGGGATTTACCACAACCGGTTCAACCATTCTTATCGATATTGAAGCGCTTCCTGCAAGCCTGCTTTTCTGGAGAGCTGCAACCCATTGGATAGGCGGCATTGGAATTATTATTTTTGTATTGGCGGTTCTCCCTTTTGTCGGTGTAGCCGAAGTTGTTTTATTTAGAAGCGAAATCTCCTCAATGGTACAGCAAAATTTTCATCACCGGGCCAGACGGGCCATTCAAATTTTGACTGGTGTCTACATAGGTTTAACTTTTACGGAAATTATTGCTTTATGGATTTCCGGCATGTCACCATTCGATGCCGTAACACATTCCTTTGCAACGATTGCAACTGGCGGCTTTTCACCAAAAAATGCAAGCATTGCATTTTATAACAGCCCGGTAATTGAAACAATTATTATACTATTTATGATTTTGTCAGGTATCCATTTTGCTTTAATATTCTCCGTATTCAAAGGGGAAGTAAGTTTGTTATGGAAGTCAACAGTGCTTCGTTTTTATTTTGCCTTTATTTGTGCTGGCGTTTTGTTCGGCGCATTGGACTTATACCTGTTGGAAGATCTGCAATTTATGACTGCTCTTCGTCATGCCGCATTTAATATTATATCTGTTGGTACATCGACGGGTTTTGCCACGACCGATACCAGTATCTGGCCGCCTTTTTCCCAACTAATCTTGATTTTCTTTACACTGCAATGCGCCTGTTCAGGTTCTACTTCGGGTGGCATAAAAGTAGACCGTATCGCTATTCTGCTAAAATCCTTTATCAGGCAAATTAAATTGGTTATGCATCCTAAAGCAATAATTCCGATCCGTATTGATAATAAGGCCATTAATAATGATGTTGCTTCAAAAAGTATAACCTTCATTATGGTTTATCTTATTATTGTTTTTATCTCCACTCTTTTATTATCGGTACTGGATATAGATATTCTGGCTGCATTTTCAGGTACAATCGCAGCCATGGGAAATGTGGGCCCTGGTCTGGGAAGCGTTGGCTCTGTTGGTAATTTTGCCCATATCCCAATCATCGGGAAATGGGTATTAACCGTCGTTATGTTACTTGGACGCTTGGAAATATACGCCTTGTTTATTTTTATAACGCCTGCCCAATGGAAAGACAGCATTACCTATTGACAGGATTGTTTAGATATATTCAAAAATGACTCAATGAGGTTAAAAACAATTATCCTTATTCTCCTATACCTTTTTTCCCCATCATCCTGATAATCAGAGCAATCTGGCCGATATGATAATCCTCATGAAAAATGAGAAATTGTATATTATCGGCGACGGTCACCATGTTTTCATTGACTATATATTTCATGGGCTTTTTAAGCCATTCCGGGTCTGCTTTTTCCAGAGCACTGTATAGCTGTTCCCCGGCTTTTTCAAATTGACTCATGAGCAGGGTAAACTCAGGTCCTTTGGTTGTATGCGGCGATCCTTTCTTAAAATAATGCAGATCAATTCCCGGATCATATTTAATTCCGAGTAATTTCAGCATACTCAGTCTGGCGCCGGTCAGATGCCCGATAATCCAGTAAATACTGTTATTGGCTTTACCAATAACCTCATAAACCTCTTCTTTGGATAACTGGCTTATCAGGTCCTTTACTATTTCTTTTTTTGTATTGAAAATCTGCATCTCATTCAACATATTCAATCCTAATTATAATAACTAATATTTAATAAAAATCAGATTGATAATTTTTTTCACTCGGTGTGTTCGGTGGTTAATCACATTATTTCCGTTTATACTTTTTACAGGCGCCGCCGCCGCTGCCTCCAAAAAAGCACATCACGCCAAACAAAAATCCAAAATTGTACCAGAATCCATTATTATGTATTTCATAAATACTTATCGTATCAGAGAACCAGGACAGAATAAAGGTAAACATAAGAGTAAATCCATGCCAGATACCTAGCCAGAAACCGGCTACATCTCCCTCGGCATTGGCAGCATCCGTCATCGGATTAGGCCCGGGCGTACAGCTTATCATAATTAATAAAAACAGAAGCAGCATAACTTTAACTGAGCTTTTCATCTTACCCTCCGTTTTCTATAAACGATCATTAACTAATTAAGTCCGATTATTTTACTAAACCGTTTTATATATCTCAAGAATTTTTATCGGATAATACTATTCCCTGCCTGTTATGGTTTAATCGGCATGAATGGCAATCTCAGATTAAATGCAAAAAAGTTAACCGAAAAGTTGCGTATCAATTTGAAATAATTATTTTTGCTGTCAGATCATCAATGGCAGCGGCGGCGGTATCATCCTTATTACGATTGCTCTTATAATTTAATATGAACACCGGAAGTAGTTGTCATATCCATTTAATCGACCGAATCCGCATATTGAACGTCCGGCCTGTCGGATATTTTAGATCCACCGTAAATCTCTTTCACCGTACTTCCCTTGATTTATAAGGGTTCACAGCCTTTGTAATATATTTGGCACGGCATTTGATAAATACTACCCCAGAAAAGATAACATAAACCAACACAAAGGAGTAAAGTTATGAAGTACTTAATCAGTTTATTCACCATGGTTTTCCTAATGGCCGGTCTGGCGTTTGGACAGGATTCTACTCAAACCAAAACTAAAGATCAGAGCAAGAATCAATACAAAAATCAGGTAAAAACCGCTACCCAAACCAAGGCTCAGCCGAAAAATCAAAACAAAGTCGGCTTTGTTGATGAGAATGGCGACGGGTATAACGACAATGCCCCGGATCATGACGGCGACGGTATTCCGAATGGCCAGGATCCGGATTATGATGGCACGAAAGCCCGTAAAGGTAATAATGCCAAAGGTTTTGTGGATGAAGACGGAGACGGTATCAACGACAACGCGATGGATGCGGATAATGATGGTATTCCAAACGGAAAAGATCCCGACTATGTTAAACCGCAGGATGGAACCGGAAACAAAAATCAGAATAAGAATGCGAAAAAAGTAAAAGCACAAGGCACCGGAACGGGATCAGGCGTGGGAACCGGTGATTGTGACGGTACAGGCCCTAAAGGCAACAAAAACAAAGGTAACAAATAAACAGTAATACAATCCCACAACAAAAAAGGCTGCCCCGAAACGGGCAGCCTTTTTTTATAGGATGGCATAATTTATCTTCTTTATCTAAAATTTAATCCTATACTACTTATTTAACAATTCGACCAATACTAACCAATAGTCGCCCGGTTAGTCGAATATATTTTCATTCCGGCATTTTTATATTTACATTTGCAGATCAAACAGGGTTGTCGATAAAGGCGTGCCGGTCATTTCCGGATATATGAAAATATTCAGCCCGAATTGGCACAGATATTGATAAATCTTCTCTAAAAAAGAGAGGAAAGTATGAAAAGAATATTGAGTATCAATCTGATATTATGCGCTTTAATATTTCAGAACGTTTTTGCCCAGTTCGAATCCACCCTGGAAATATCCAGCTATTTTGATGATAATCTTTACCGCAGTCCGGATGGTAAACAGGATTTTCTGACCGATTTCAGTTTAAACATCGGTTATAACCTTTTTGAAGAAAAATTACTGATCTATTACAATCCCGATTACTTTAATTACAACGAGTCAGGCGATCATAATTATTTTTATCACAGCTTTGGATTTGATTATTACAATACTTTTTCCAATGATCAGCATCAGTTATATTTCGGCGGCAATATGGACATCCGTGTTAACCGGGATGACTTCGATTATCTTAATTACAATCAGTACTATGCCTATTTAAACCTACGTTTCGATTTAGAATTTATTTTTTTAAAATCAGGTTATAACTTCCGGTATCGCAACTATATCAATTATCCTGATATTTCGAATATTCAGCATTATGTATTTGTGCAGTTGAACCGTTCCTTTGCTACGCGAACTTCAATTATTTTCGAAGCCAATTTCGGTGTAAAATCCTTTTCCGGTTCGGAAAGCATCGTTAGCACAGATACCGTTTCCGGCGGCGGCGGGCCGGGACATGGACCGGGCGGAACCTCTACCGGAGAACGGGTATATTCAACGTTTAAAACACTTGAACCATTGGATTTATCTCATGCAATTATTTTATTGCGGGTTGCCCAATCACTGCATAGCAACGTAGGTATATATGGACAATACCGTATTCAGAAAGATTTGTCGGCGGCGAATGCTTATAGCAGCGGAGGTTTTTATTATCAGGATGAAGAGCTTTTTGATGATCCCTTCAGTTATGAAAGTCACGAGTTTTCTTCCCGGCTTACCTGGCTGATGCCCTGGAATACCCAGGTTAAACTCGGCGGCATCTTTGCCAAAAAGAATTATATCAGCGAAAGGGCTTATTTATCGGCGGAAGATACCACGGCTTCAAACGAACTGCGAAAAGATGACCGTTTTTCACTTACCCTGGAATTGAATAAATCATTTTTCATTGAGAAAAACTGGATGGATGTTCTTGAGTTGACTGTTGATTTACATTATCTCGAGAATACATCCAACAGTTACTGGTACGACTATAAAAATTATCTTATTGGCGGTTCCGTTCGCTGGTCATTTTGAGGGAGTCACAGATGAATAATTTTAAAATACTAATTATCGATGATGAACCGGCGCAGGTTACTTCGATTAAATCGTTTCTGACCCGCAGGAAATATGAGGTTTACACCGCCCATTCCGGAGGCGACGGGCTAAAAATCCTGCATCAGAATAGTATTGATTTGGTACTGACCGATTTCAGAATGCCCGATATGACCGGCTTACAGATTTTACAGGAAGTGAAATCCCTGAATCCGGAAATCCAGGTTGTAGTCATTACCGCATACAGCGATATTGAAGACGCGGTCAAGGTAATGCGTGAAGGCGCTTTCGATTATCTATCAAAACCGATTGATCTTGAAGAATTAGAAGTTATTATAAAGAAAGCGCGGGAATTACGTTATCTGGTTACCGAAAATAAAGCACTTAAAGAACAATTGCACGACCGCTATAAATTCGATACGATTATCTCTCAAAGCGGGGTTATGGAGCAGGTTTTAAATACGGCCGGCAGAGTGGCAAAAAGCAAATCGACGGTTCTTATCCGCGGAGAAAGCGGTACCGGCAAAGAATTGATTGCGAAAGCTATTCATTACAGCAGCCCGCGCAGTTCGGCGCCAATGATTACCGTTAACTGCGCCGCGCTATCCGAGAATCTGCTGGAGAGTGAATTGTTCGGCCACGAAAAAGGTTCCTATACGGGCGCCGCATCTCAAAGAATCGGGCGATTTGAACAGGCGGACGGCGGCACGCTTTTTATAGATGAAATCGGCGACATTTCGCTGCGCACTCAGGTTAAACTTTTGCGCGTTTTACAATTCGGAGAATTTGAACGGGTCGGCGGTTCACAAAAACTAAAGGTGGATGTTCGGGTAATAGCGGCGACAAACAGAAATCTGGAAGAATTGATTCAGCAAAATCTTTTCCGGGAAGATTTGTTCTACCGGATCAATGTCATCACCATTACAATTCCTCCTTTACGGGAACGTAAAACCGATATACCGGCGCTGATCCGCCACTTTATCCAGAAATATGCAGACGAGAATCAGAAAAAAGTTACCGGCATCAGTCTCGAAGCACAGGACTACCTGATGAGGTATCATTTCCCCGGTAACATCCGTGAATTGGAAAATATCATCGAGCGGGCCGTGGTTCTTGCCCGCGATGAAATGATCACTACAGCCGATTTACCGGGCGGTCTGGATGTGAAAGTTGAAAAAAATATCCTGGACCCTCATAATTTTTCAAATTCATTTACCGATAAAATAGCGGCCTTTGAAACCACAATGATTGAACAGGCCCTGGAAATTAAAAAAGGTAATCAGAGCCAGGCGGCAAAGATGCTTGGCATATCGGAAAGACATTTGCGAAGCCGGATGCAGAAACTGGATATCATCAATGATAAACGATAATTCCTGATCTTGATGTTTATCAATTCATTTAGGAAATTGATTCGAATTATATACAAATAATTGAAAGGCCGTTTTGAACGCATCATTAAGAACTCAACTTACTGCAATTCCCAAAAACCTATGGGTTTTCCTTTTGGTTCTCACGTTATTTCGATTAATCTATGTTTATTTTTTACCGCTGACACCGCAGGAAGCTTATTACTGGTATTACGCACAGTACCCGGATTTATCCTACTTTGATCATCCGCCCCTGACGGCCTATGCCATTTATATCGGTACCATTCTGTTCGGTAACAATGCGTTTGGCGTAAAGTTTATGGCGGTCCTATTCGGTCTGCTTACAAATATATTCCTGCTTCTCACGATTTCAGATGCTCTGAAATGGAAAGACTGTTATACAAAAAATCAGCAGAATCGACTTTTATGGATAACCACAGCGCTTTTTAATCTGACGATTTTTGCCCATTTGTATGCTGTTTTAAATGTTCCGGACAATGGTTTGCTTTTATTTTGGATATTGTCGATGTACTTTTTCCAAAAGATCCTAATCGACGGGAAAAAACGCTGGTGGTTTTTAAGCGGAGCGGCCTTTGGACTTGGATTGCTGGCAAAATACACCATTGTGGCCCTGATACCGGCTTATCTGGTAATCCTTCTTGTTAAAAAGGAATATCGTCACTGGTTAACTACGCCCTATCCTTACCTGGGATTGTTAACCGCAATCTTTGTTTCTTCTCCGGTAGTTATCTGGAATTATCTTCATGACTGGGCATCCTTCCGGTTTCAATTTAGCGGGCGTGCAGACGAAGCCAAATCACTGCGCTTCAATTATTTCGGACAGCTTATCGCCAGCCAGTTATTCATGCTTACGCCTTATCTGTTTATTCTGATTCCTAAAGCTGTTGTAATCTTTTTAAAACGCAGAATTTACAATACGCCCGCGCTTTTTACATTTTTAAGCGGAATTTTTATCATCGGCGGGTTTTTGTTGATCAGCTTCACTTCTCTGATTTAGATGAACTGGCTGTTACCGGGATATTTTGGTTTTATTATTTTAACGGTTTTGATTAGTATTGACCATTTTACTTTTAAAAGCGTATGGGCAAAAACCGGCGTAATATCTTCACTGATACTTATCTTTATCGCTCATCTGATCCAGATTATTCCTAACCTGCCCCTGGGCGAAGGCAATACCTGGAGCGGATGGTCCGATGCTTCCCGCAAAATTTATCAGATACAGCAGGATTTCGGTGGAAAAGATCGTTGTTTTATATTCGCCAATTCCTATAAAAGCGCCTCGCTGTTAAAATTTTGCCTGCCCGATCAGCAGGATGTTTATGCTGAAAATGTATACAACCGCCCCGCCCTGCAATTTGATATCTGGGGTTTACCGGAAGAACTTAAGGGTAAAAATGCATTATATGTGTTTACCGACCGGCGCGAATATAAAAACGATTTACAATACATCACGCCGTTTTTCGAAGGGGTAGATTCATTAACGGAATTTGAATATTCGTTTATAAACGGAAAGCATACACGAACAATCTATTGTTATTTTTGCCATAACTATAAATTTACCGGAGGTACGGATTCGACCGAATTAAAAGAAATTTCGTCCGAATAGTCGAATTCAAAACTACTTATGCCTGATAAATGCATCTGTATCGGTGTTGGTGAACTATTTACCAGTGGCATACTATTTGATCATTTTTTCATTGAAATATAAAGCTGTTTCAGCAGAAATGCAGAGGGTAAAACATGAATAACAAATTGAATACATTGATGATCATTCTCGGATTCATAATACTCAACACAGGTGGAATACTGGCCCAGGATTCCACACAGGCGCAAAAGCCCGGTCAGCATGGTCCGCATTTTGTCGATAAAAACGGAGATGGCTATAACGACAACGCCCCGGATCATGATGGCGATGGAATTCCCAACGGCATTGATCCGGATTATCAACGCGATCAAAAACTGAAAGCCAAAAAGAGAAACCGTTTTGTTGATCTTGACGGTGATGGTATTGACGATAATCTGATGCGGGAATCACAAAAAACGCAAAAAGCGGAGAGAAAAGGCCAGCAAAAAGAACAGGCACAGCAAAGTGGATCCCTTGATGATAATAAACCAGGGAGCGGTAAAAACCGGCAGAATAAAAAAGGTGCGGGAAAAAACAAATAAATCATTAAAACTACTGTCGATATATAAATCGTCTGTAAAATCAGCGATTTCAGAAAGCGGCCGATGTCCTTTAGTTTAAATCCGACAACATGGACAACGACCGCCATTTTACCGGTTAACGCTGAACCCTGGCCGATCCGCCTTTGGCAAATGCTTCGACTTCGGGTAATTTTGCCATAGTGGTATCGCCCGGAAAAGTGGTAAGCAGTGCGCCATGCGCCCAACCGAGACGGAGTGCGTCTTCCGGTTGACGTCCGTTGATCATTCCAAAGATCAGACCCGTTGCAAAACCATCGCCGCCGCCTATTCTGTCCACAACATTCAGTTCGGCTTTCGGCGTATCATACTTGTTGCCGTCCGCCCATAATACGGCGCCCCACCTATGATTATTGGCCGACTGAACTTCCCTGAGCGTGGTGGCTACCATTTTTACATTTGGAAATTCTTTAACAACGCGTTCAATCATTTCGAAAAAGATGGAAGTATCAAACTTCGATTTCGCCGTCATTTCCGGCCCGGGAATTCCCAGTCCTGTCTGCAAATCCTCTTCGTTCCCGATGAGTACATCCACATAACTGACGATTTCTCTCAGAACCTTTTGCGCTTTATCCAGACCTCCGATCGGCGCCTATAATTTTGCCCGGTAATTCAGGTCAAAAGAAATTATGGCACCCGATTTCTTGGCTTCTTTCATACCTTCGATAATCACCTGCGAAGTTGTATCCGACAACGCGGCAAATATTCCTCCGCTATGAAACCAGCGAACGCCTTTGTCAAATATTTCCTTCCAGTTAATATCGCCTGGTTTTAGAAGCCCGGCCGCCTCATTACTGCGGTTATAAAATACCACCGGCGGACGAACGCCATAACCGCGATCGCTGTAAACCGTTGCAATATTCGGACCGCGGACGCCGTCATGTTTAAAATACTTAAAAAAAGTCTGAACGCCCATTTCCCTGACCCGGTTCTGCACTAATTCTCCGATTCCATAATCCACCATAGCCGAGACAATGCCGGTTTTTAATCCGAAGCAATCGGAAAGATTGGCGGCAACATTATATTCACCACCGGAAACATGTATTTCGAAAGAGCGGGCCTTACGGAACGGAATAATCCCGGGATCCAGCCTGTGAACAAGCGCGCCAAGTGAAACAAAATCTAACTGACAATCATCTTTTTTAATTTTTAAGATACTCATTAATAACCCCTTTTATTGTATTGGTAATTATTCTGATAATTAAACTTCTAATCTGTCATTCTATCTTTATAGGCCCATAAGCCCAGAGCCGGATTGGAAATATAAAAGATTTCTTCGCCGTCTGGCATCAGGTTAAATCCGTCTTTTAAATGATCAGGATTATATCTTAACATCATTTGTTTTAGATCGGCATATTTAAAGTTTACACTGTTAATTTCTTCCTTTGTCAGAATCCCCGGGCAGTATGTGATTGAAAAACGGTTTTCTGACGAGCCATGGATCAAATGGGCGGTAGCGCAAAGGTTTTGCTGAAGGTCTTCATTTTTATCGGTTAATTCCAATATTTCCGGTGTGGTCAGGTAACCGTACTTCCTGATTAATTTATCAATCAGTTTATCTTCGCCGAATTCCTTTAAACCAGGCGCAAGAATAATCAATTCGCCTTCATCAGCTATAGCCATTCGCGTCCGGTAGATGCTTTTATTGCCCAGCCATGTGCTTTTATATTCCGATGGATCAAGATAAACAACAATTTTATTTAAAGGTTTGTCAAGCATTTCAAAATTAACCTTCATCGAAAGATCGGCGGCTTTTATAAAGCAGTCCAGATCATCGCCGATAAACAATCCCTTCACGGCAAGATGCCCCTTAGAATTCTTTCCAATAACCGTAAGTACATAGATAATAGGCAAATGCCCGGCAAATTGATCTGAAGCGTAGTTTAATACCTGGCGCACCGGGTTAATCGCTCTGCCCATTATTCTCTCCATTCCATAAGCGGCGCCGATAAAATGACTTTTATTAATGCTTTCCGAACCGCCTACGCCGACAAAAATATTTTTATTATAATTGGCCATCCCCGAAACTTCGTGCGGAACAATCTGGCCGATGGATAAAATCAGATCATGTTTACCGTTAACCAGCAGTTTATTGACCTGCGCCGGCCAGGAATAATCCACCTTTCCTTCGGTAACGGATTTAACAAATTCCGCCGGCACCCGTCCCAGCGTGACGATATCATCACGCCATTTGTGTTCTCTGAAAAGCTGTTTTGGCACTTTGCTATACATGTGCTCTATCTGGGCATTCGTCATTGGCGTATGCGTGCCCAAAGCCGGAAGAACATCGGTTAAACGATCTTTATAGTATTCATAACTGAAATCGGTCAGTTTACCGGCGAATGAATGGTAACGCGTATAATCCGGGGGAATTATCAACACCTTTTTTTTAGTCCCGATTTTATCAAGAGCTTCGTATAAACCCTGCCGGATTTGTTCCAGTGATAACTCCGACCGGGTTGAACCGTTTATATAATATGTACTCATATTAAACCTGACTTAAATTTTAATTTATATTTTCTGCAATAATCCGGATTTTCAACTCTTTACGGAAAAACTGTATATCCTTTTCAGGCCTTACCGGCACCGGAAGCCGTTGTCCCACCTCTACCCGTCCAGTTGGTATGGAAAAACTCGCCTCTTGGTTTATCCACGCGTTCGTATGTATGCGCCCCGAAATAGTCCCGTTGCGCCTGCAAGATATTTGCCGGAAGGGTTTCACTACGATAACCGTCATAATAGGCCAGAGCGCTGCTGAAAGCAGGAATAGAAACTCCGGCTTCGATTGCTGTGGCAACAACCTTCCTCCAGGCAGCCTGATTTTTCTCAATCACATTCTTAAAATATTCATCAAGTAAAAGGTTTTGCAAACCGGGATTTTTATCAAAGGCTTCTTTAATTTTCCCCAAAAACTGAGCTCTGATAATACATCCGCCGCGCCACATCAGCGCTATTTCACCAAATTTTAAATCCCATTTATACTCATCGGCGGCTAATTTCATTAGCTGATATCCCTGGGCATAAGAACAGATTTTTGACGCATACAAAGCCTGCCGGATCATTTGGATGAATTCTTTTTTATTCACATTTACCGCATTTTCAGGCCCTTTTAGTTGTTTGGATGCCGCCACTCTCTCTTCTTTAATGGCGCTCATTGCCCTGGCAAAAACAGCTTCAGCAACCGTAGGCGCAGGGCACCCTAAATCCAAAGCAGCCTGACTCGTCCATTTGCCGGTGCCTTTCTGCCCTGCGGCATCGAGAATGACATCAACCATCGGCTTCCCGGTTTCATCATCTTTTTTACCCAGGATATCCCTGGTTATTTCAATCAGGTAGCTGTCTAATTCGCCTTTGTTCCATTCGGCAAAAACCGGCTGCATTTCATAGGGAGTCATTCCCAGAATATTTTTCATAATGGAATAAGCTTCGGCAATCATCTGCATATCGCCATATTCAATGCCGTTGTGCACCATTTTTACAAAGTGTCCGGCCCCATCGCTGCCAACCCATTCACAGCAGGGCGTGCCATCATCAACTTTTGCGGCAATGGCTTGAAAAATTGGCTTAACATAAGGCCAGGCTTTATACGAGCCGCCCGGCATAATGGACGGTCCCAATAATGCGCCTTCTTCGCCTCCCGAAACGCCTGTGCCTATATACAATAATCCCCTGCTTTCCACGTACTTTGTCCTGCGAATCGTATCCGGAAAATGGCTGTTGCCGCCGTCAATGATGATATCGCCTTTACTTAGATATGATTCCAGATCGGATATTACCGCATCGACCGCACTGCCTGCCGGAACCATAAGCATCACTTTTCTGGGCGACTCCAGACGGTTGATCATATCCTTAATGCTTTCGGCTACATACATGTTTTTACCGGCAAATTTATTTTTAGAATCCTTCTGCCGCTGTGCATCAAGATCATATCCAACTACAGAAAATTCCTTACTTTCAAAATTTAACGCCAGGTTCTGTCCCATCACTCCCAGGCCAATTAATCCAATCGAATACTTACTCATTTTTTCCTCATTTTTATGTTAATTTTTACTTATAAATAGTTAATTGTATTGCTAAACGCCGCTAAAGGCTGAAAAACCTCCGTCTACAGGAACAACGATACCGGTAACAAAAGCGGACGCCGTTGAAAGCAGCCATAAGAGCACACCGCTGAGGTCGCCAGGCACTCCGAATCTTTTCATCGGGGTGTGATCGATTATTGTTTTGCCGCGCGGCGTCAACTCGCCTGTTTTTTCATCCGTTAACAAAAACCTGTTCTGCTGGGTCATGAAAAAACCGGGCGCAATGGCATTGACCCGGATATTCGGCGAATACTCCTGTGCCATATGCACAGCGAGCCACTGGGTAAAATTACTCACCGCCGCTTTGGCCGCGGAATATGCGGGTATCCTTGTCAACGGCCGGAAAGCGTTCATGGAGGATATGTTGATGATATTGCCTTCCTTTTGTTCCGCAAAAATTGAACCGAAGACCTGACTGGGCAGAATCGTTCCCTGGAGATTCAATTTCATCACGAAATCCATGGCTTCCGCCGGCAAATCGAAAAATGAAAGATCAGGCGATGTGGTAGCCCTGGGATTATTTCCGCCCGCACCGTTGATAAGCGCGTCAATTTTACCGAATTCATCCAGAACGACCTGCCTGGCTTCTATCATTTGTTCCCGGTTAAGCACATTGCCTAAAAATATTTTTATCCTGCCGTTAACACCGTTAATTTTTTCCTGCGTTT
>RQOG01000048.1 GCA_003854985.1 Calditrichota bacterium | reverse complement strand
CCAACACCTATGTCCGCATATGAAATAGAAAACAAACCGCAAATTATTATTGCCATTTTGAATAAAGGTATTAATCTCAACATCTTATTTCCCCTTTTTGTTTGTGATTTTATCATTTTTAAGCAGAATGCCTATCGGTTGTGCCATACGCCTATTCAGGGTCAAAATGACCAAGTCACCCGCTTACTTAGGCGGTATATTTATTTATTTCTTATTGTATGTTTATGGTTGGTATGAATATAATACATAATACATTCTAAAAGAATATAGAAGATTAAAAAATTGCAGAAAGACAGTCAGACTACGATTCTAAAATTTCCAGTACCGCGCGTTTGTGTATCTTGGAAGCGCATGCATTCAGGATTGTGCGAATCGATCGGGCCGTTTGACCCTGCTTTCCAATTACTTTTCCGAGATCGCCAACGCCCACCTTTAGTTCATAAATCGTTACGCTTTTGCCGCTGACTTCTTTGACATCCACTTCTTCTGGCTTATCGACCAGGGTTTTTACGATGTACTCTACTAATTCCTTCATCCTTCTTACCTCCGTTATTCAGGTGAACTTTCAAATGAACTGCATTGTCAGAATTTACATTTATCGTTTTCATTTCAATTTCAATCCGGCGCTTTCGGTTCTGTTATAATATGGCATATTAATTTCAAATAAACAACTTTATTTACGCTGAAAAATGCAGGCAGACTGATATTCTCGAATATAAGTGCAAGTATGAGAGCAATTCAGCCTGGACTAATTATAAATATTTAGCGCAAAGATGCCGTTATATTCCGTGCCTTAAAGTAAAAGAAGAATACCTGAGAAATTTTTTCACTAAAGCGCTATTGCCTTATGCCTGTTTCCCGCCGGCCGGGGATTTATTTCTCCTGCCCAGATAAATTAAGCCTTCCACGGAGTAAATAACCAGGGCTATCCAGATAAACGCAAATCCCGTTAATTTAGCCTCATTTAACGGCTCATCATAAATAATCCAGCCGATCAGAAAGATCATCGTCGGATAGATGTACTGGATAATGCCGATCAGGGAAAATTTTATAAGTCTCGACGCCGCAATAAACACAATCAACGGGGCGCCGCTGATAAGGCCCGTTCCTATGAGCAGGGTCGTTACCGGCCAGGCGGAGAAAAATAAACTCTGATCGGTAAAGCCAAGATAGAAAAAATATATTATTGCTCCTATGGACAATACCGCCGTTTCCAGCGCCAGTCCTTCCACCGGGCCTAAGGGGGATTTTTTCCTGATTAAACCGTAAAGAGCCCAGGAACCGGCCAGGTATAAGGATATCCAGGGAAACTGGCCATAGATTATGGTCATGACCAACACGCCTATTCCTGCAATACTTACCGCCAGCCATTGCAGGTTTCTTAAGCGCTCCTTTAAAATATATACGCCAAGAAAAACCGACAATAAAGGACAGATAAAATAGCCCAGGCTTGTTTCGATGATATAATTGGCATTAACCGCCCAGATATAAGTCAGCCAGTTGGTACCGATTAAAAATGCCGGCAGAATAAGAGTCCACTTTTTACGGCAATCCCTGATTTTGGCTATCAATTCCGGCCAGCGCTTACGGAAACAAAGAATAATCACGAAGAACAGAAACGAAAAGAAAATGCGGTTGGAAACGATTTCATAAGCCGGGACTTTTTGCAGAAGTTTCCAGTAAACAGGATGCACGCCCCAGAATATATAAGCGCTGAATGCCAGAACAATGCCTTTATTCATAATTTTGATATTCCTCCCGGTAAATGGCGGAAATATATAAAAAAAGCTTCTAAGTACAAAGGTAGAATTAAAGATATTTTAGGGAATTATTTATTCCTTATCTCTATTTGAATGAAGCATTTATCCTGCGGAGTGTTGAAACATGAAATAATCATTAAGCTGAATGCGTTGGTAGAATACGTAATGATTAGAAAAGCAATAAATATTTTAGTTTTAATGGTATTTCTGGTATCCACCACCGGATACTCTGTCGCGCTTCATTATTGCGGTGATACGCTGGTTTCTGCGGCAATCGGTTCGGAGGCCGGGTCCTGTTGTGAAGACGATTCCGGATCCTGTTGCCAGAATGAAATCAAATTCTACCAGCTTAATGAAGACTGTATTTTTAATGTACAGAATATATCTGAAGAGACTAAACCAGTAGCAGAAAATACCTGTAGTACAGGAATCGTTCTTCACAGTAACACTGAAGATCTCACGTCGCAAACAGTTAATTCAATCGCGGAATCTCCCCCGCCGAAAACAATACAGACTTCCCTTTCCATACTCCAGACCTATTTATTATAAAAATAAGCGGATGACTATTGTCGTCATACATCTTCTATAATGATGTATGTATACTGTCTTGTTCAATCACTTATTGGATGAATAATTATGTTAAATAAGATTATAAAATTTTTTCTTGATAATAAACTTATAAGCGTCCTGCTCCTTACGGCGTTTATTCTTTTGGGGATCGTCTATGCGCCCTTCAACCGGCAAATGGATATTCTGCCGCGCGATCCGGTGCCGGTTGACGCTATCCCGGATATCGGTGAAAACCAGCAAATTGTATTTACGCCCTGGCCGGGCCGATCGCCCCAGGATATCGAAGACCAGATTTCTTATCCATTAACCGCCTATATGCTGGGAATTCCCGGGGTGAAATCCATTCGCAGTTCTTCCATTTTCGGTTTTTCGAGCATCTATATCATTTTTGAGGAAGACATTGAATTTTACTGGTCGCGATCCCGGATTCTTGAAAAGCTGAATTCCCTTCCATCCGGCATATTGCCGGCAGGCATTCAACCGGCTTTAGGACCTGACGCTACGGCTTTAGGCCAGGTTTTCTGGTATACCATAGAAGGCCGGGATAAACAGGGCGCTCCGACCGGCGGCTGGGATTTACACGAAATCAGAACGGTGCAGGATTTTTATGTTAAATATGCGCTGAATGCGGCGCAGGGCGTTTCCGAAGTGGCTTCAATCGGCGGATTCGTAAAAGAATATCAGGTTGATGTGAATCCGGCTGCTTTGAAGGCTTTTAATATTTCCCTGCCGCAGGTTATACAGGCGGTTCGTAATTCCAACCGCGATGCCGGCGCCAAAACCATTGAAATCAACCAGGCTGAATATTTGGTGCGCGGCTTAGGCTATATCAAATCGCCGGAAGACCTGGAAAAAGCGGTTGTAACTATCCGGGATAATGTTCCTATCCGGATTAAGGACATCGCTCATGTATCGTTGGGACCGGCCCAGCGCCGAGGAGCGCTGGATAAAGACGGCGCTGAAGTAGTGGGCGGCGTAGCCGTGGCCCGGTACGGTTCCAATCCGTTAGAAGTAATCAATAATATCAAGGATAAAATCAGGGAAATAGCGCCCGGCCTGCCCAAAAAGACCCTGGCCGATGGCCGGGAAAGCCGGCTTACCATCGTTCCGTTTTATGACCGTGCACAGTTAATTTATGAAACCCTGGGCACATTGGAGGAGGCGCTTTCACTGCAAATTTTAATTACGATTCTGGTTATTTTGGTGATGATCTATAATCTCAGGGCTTCCGTTTTGATCTCCGGTTTATTGCCCATCGCAGTGCTGATGGTATTTATCGCCATGCGGCATTTCAATGTCGACGCCAACATTGTCGCCTTATCCGGTATTGCCATCGCCATCGGAACCATGGTGGATTTAGGGATAATATTATCCGAAAACATCATCAAACACCTCGAACAGAAAACGACCGGGCAAAAACTGATAGGAACGATATACAACGGCGCGGCGGAAGTATCATCGGCCATTCTCACCGCCGTATCCACAACCTTCGTAAGTTTTATCCCGGTTTTCACCATGGAAGCCGCCGAAGGCAAGTTATTCCGGCCTTTGGCTTTCACCAAGACATTTGCATTGATCGCCGCCCTGCTGGTGGCTTTGCTGATATTGCCCATGCTGGCCCACTGGATTTTTGGTCTTCGGATTAAGAAGGAAAAAATTTCCCGGCGGATAAATCCAGTACTAATCGTAACCGGATTAATAGCGCTGATTTCAGGTTATGGCTGGGCCGGAACGCTATTGATTTTATTCGGCGTAACCGGCGTTTTAAAACAGCGATTCGCTCACAATAATAATCTGTCTCAAAAATGGTATCGCCGGCTTCTGACGCGTTCCGATCTGATCATTGTCATTTTCGGCGTGGTATGGTTGCTGGCCCTGTATTGGCTGCCTTTAGGCGCCGGTAAAAGTCTTGTATTGAATATCATATTCGTATCGTTAATAACAGGTTTTATTTTAGGCGTTTTCAGATTATTGGAATATTTTTATAAACCTATCCTGAATTGGGCGCTTGATCATAAAATTAAATTTCTGGCAATACCTTTTACATCAATATTAACAGGAATGCTGATATGGCTGGGATTTAATTCCGTATTTGGTTTTATTGCCAAAGGCTTTGATTACTTGGGATGGGATATGCGAACAACAAAAGTCTGGTCCGGTTTTGCGCATACTTTTCCCGGTATCGGCAAAGAATTTATGCCGGCTTTGGATGAGGGCAGTTTTCTGCTCATGCCCACTTCCATGCCTCACTCCGGTATGGGGTATAACCGGAAAATCGTGGGACAATTGGATATGCTGCTGACTAATATCCCCGAAGTCGAGCTTACCGTGGGTAAATCAGGGCGGGTGGAATCCGCGCTTGATCCGGCCCCGATTTCCATGTTTGAAAATGTAATTAATTACTATCCGGAATACGCCTTAGATGAAAACGGCCGCCGGATGCGCTTCAAAGTCGATGATGACGACCGGTTTATTCTCACAAACGGCGACCGTCTGTCCAATGAAGCTGCCCTGCGCATGGGCATCAAAAAGAATCAACTCATCCCGGATGCTGACGGGCATTATTTCCGTAACTGGCGCGCGCATATTCATTCCCCGGACGATATCTGGGAAGAAATTATTAAAGTTACCAAAATCCCCGGGATTACATCGGCGCCTAAACTTCAGCCTATTGAAACCCGCCTGGTGATGCTGCAAACCGGTATGCGCGCTCCCATGGGCATAAAGGTTTATGGTCCCGATCTGGAAGCCATTGAACGTTTCGGTATGCAGTTGGAACATATTCTCAAAGAAGTTCCCTCTGTAAAAACAGAGGCTGTATTTGCCGACCGGGTCATCGGTAAACCCTATCTGCACTTAAATATCAACCGGGATAAAATAGCGCGATACGGCTTAAGCATAGAAGTTGTCCAGCAGACGATTGAAACGGCTGTCGGCGGCATGCCGATCACTTATACCGTGGAAGGCCGGGAGCGTTTTCCGGTCCGGGTGCGTTACCCGCGTGAATTGCGCAATGATCCGGAAACCATAGGAAATATCCTGATTGCCACACCCGCCGGGGCGCAGATTCCATTGTCACAGGTATTGGAAGTGAACTATGTGCGCGGACCTCAGGCGATTAAAAGCGAAAACACTTTTTTAGTCGGATATGTTCTTTTTGATAAGCAGGACGGATACGCCGAGGTGGATGTTGTTCAGGAAGCGCAAAAAACCATTCAGGACCGAATCGACCGAAATGAGCTTATCGTTCCCGTCGGGGTCAGCTTTAAATTCTCGGGCAGTTATGAAAACCAGCTTCGGGCTGAAAAAAGATTGTCGGTAATCGTTCCTTTGGTCTTTGGGATCATCTTTCTGATTCTCTACTTTCAGTTCAGAAATGTATCGACCTCGCTGATGATCTTTTCCGGGATTGCCCTGGCCTTCAGCGGAGGTTTTATTATGCTCTGGCTGTATGGACAGGGATGGTTTGCCGATTTCAGTTTGTTCGGAACCAATATCAGGGATTTATTCCAGATGCATTCGGTAAATCTTAGCGTAGCGGTCTGGGTGGGATTTATAGCCCTTTTCGGAATCGCAACGGACAATGGCGTACTCATCGCCACTTATCTTGATCAAAGTTTTAAACAAAATAAACCCACCGATCAAAAACAAATTAAAGAAGCGGTTCTGGAAGGAGGCTTGCGCAGAATACGACCGGCCGTTATGACATCTGCCACCACGATTATTGCTTTGCTGCCTGTTTTAACTTCCACCAGCAGAGGATCGGATATAATGGTGCCCATGGCCATTCCCTCATTCGGCGGAATGGTTTTTTCTCTGATAACCGTATTTTTAGTGCCTGTTTTATACGGTCTGCGCGAAGAACGAAAATTAAGAAAGGATTCGTTGTGAAAAAGTATATTATAAAAATTATCATCATTTGTGCTGCAACGGTTAATTTTTCTACCGGCCAAACGCTTGCCGATTATTCTAAAATTGCCGCAGAAAATAATCCGGGGCTGCAGGCCGCTTATAAAGAATATAAAGCCGCTCTGCAAAAAGTGCCGCAGGTCAGCGCCCTGCCCGATCCTACCCTTTCTTTCGGTTACTTCCTGTCAGAAGCGGAAACGCGGGTTGGACCGCAAAAAGCAAGATTCAGTTTAACGCAGATGTTTCCCTGGTTCGGCACGCTCAAAACACAGGGCGACGCCGCCGCCCTGCAGGCCGAAGCTAAATTTCAGGTCTTCATAGACCAGCGCAACAAACTAAACTACCAGGTGGCCGCCGCCTATTATCCTCTCTATGAAATCAGCCGGTTTCAGGAAATTGAACAGGAAAATATAAAACTGCTGGAATCGTATAAAACCGTCGCCGTGCAGAATTTTCAAAACGGCGCGGGCCGCATGGTTGATGTTCTGCAGGTGGATATGATGCTGAAAGAGGCTCAAACCGGTCTTCGCATTTTAAGTGAAAAAGAAAAGTCTCTAAGGGCTGATTTCAACCAGTTGCTTAACCGCCCGGCAGATCACCCGGTTCAAATAACCGATACGCTTTCTGTAGATTTAAGTATCCCGGATGCATCCATAACAGATTCTTTGCTGGCTCAAAATCCTGTAATATGGGCATGGGAACTAAAATACCGGTCCGCAATAGCCGGAGAAAAAGCCGCCTTCAGACAGGGATTACCGAAAATCGGATTTGGCCTGGATTATGTAGTTGTAGATAAACGTACGGACATGGATGTGACGGATAACGGCAAAGACATCCTTATGCCGATGCTTTCCGTCAGTATTCCCCTTTTCCGGGGAAAATATAAGGCGGCGCAGGAAGAATCGCGGCTGATGCAGCAAAGCTACCTGCTGGGCAAAGATGACGCAGTAAATAAGCTTATAAAAAACTATGAGGTCGTCCGGTTCGGGATCCGCCGGAATCATGAATTAATCGACCTGTATGATCAGCAGACAGAGACCGCCAGGCAGACGCTCAACCTGCTGTTCACTTCTTACGCCAATTCCGGCAGCGCTTTTGAAGAAGTTCTGCGCATGGAACAACAGCTTTTAAACTACCGGAAAATGAAAGTAGCCGCTCTTTCCGGCTATCATATCGCATTGGAAAAACTAAAATATTTAACGGCAGGTCAAAGATAAATGGACATAGATTATCATATTAAATGCACTGTAATTGGGTTTCCCTGTATAAGATCATTATGGTCAACTTGAATTGGCCAAAGGGGAAAATAATTATAGTGTGATAACTTAAGCGTTAATCAAACTAATAGGAGGAATTCTAATGAAAACCAATATAAAAGCGGTAATAATAATCGCTCTTTCCACGCTTTTTGCCGGTATGGTAATCGGCGGGCTTTTATTTGGCGGTCCTACAATTGAACACATTGATAAGCCCGACCATAAGGTCATAACGGCAGGTGAAACCATCTGGATCTGTTCCATGCATCCCCAAATCCGCCAGAATGAGCCCGGCGACTGTCCCATTTGCGGTATGGATTTGATTCCGCTGGAAAACGAAACGGATGTGATTAATCCTTTGGCGCTCCGCATGTCTCCGGCCGCCATGCAGTTAGCGGATATTCAGACAATGACCGTACAAAAAGCACAGCCGGTTAAAGCAATATATTTTAACGGCAAGATCGAAATCGACGAACGATTATTGTTCACCCAATCCTCTCATATTCCGGGCAGAATAGAAGCGCTTTCTGTTAATTTCACCGGTGATTATATGGAAAAAGGACGGGTCATTGCTACAGTCTATTCGCCTGAATTAGTTATGGCACAGGAGGAACTGTTTGAAGCCCGGAAAATAAAAGATGTTCAACCGCAGCTTTTTATTGCAGCAAAGGAAAAGCTGAAAAACTGGAAACTCGGCGAAGGGCAGATTAACGCCATTCTTAGCAGCGGCCAAACACAGGAAGCATTTCCCATAATTGCCGACGTATCCGGCTATGTAACCAAAAAAATGGTCAGTCCCGGCGATTATATAACCAAAGGAAAAGGACTTTACCGGATGGCCGATTTATCCAGCATATGGCTGCTTTTGGATGTCTATGAATCCGATTTACCCTGGATTAAAAAGGGAGATAAGGTCAACTTTACGGTTTCAGCGTTGCCCGGTGATAATTTTTCCGGTGTAATAGATTACATCGATCCGGTGATCGATCCTGAAACAAGGGTTGCCAAAGCCCGTGTGGAGGCAGTCAATAAGGGATTTAAACTCAAGCCGGGCATGTTTGCTTCTGCGGTGGTTAAAGCGCGCTTTATCGGACAATCAAAACAAATCATTGTTCCTAAAACGGCGGTTATGTGGACAGGCAAACGTTCGCTTGTCTATGTAAAAAATGCTTCGGAAACCGGCGTTAGTTTTATACACCGGAATGTAACCCTTGGCCCGGATTTAGGAGAAGCCTATATTGTGGAAAGCGGTCTGCGGGAAGGTGAAGAGATTGCCGTAAACGGTGTTTTTAGTATTGACGCCGCCGCTCAACTGGCCGGTAAACCAAGTATGATAAATCGTCCGGAGAATGATGATACCGTCCAAGCTGATCACAAAAAGATGAAAAATGAAAGCAGTATTCAGGCTGAAAACGAACATGAACATGAAAAGACAGTAAAGAAGGATCCGTCAGCTGAAATGGAACACGTGCAGTTCAGAGTAGACGGGAACTGCGGTATGTGCAAGGAGCGGATCGAAAAAGCCGCCCTGTCCGTTGCAGGCGTTCAAAAAGCCGAATGGCAGGCCGAAACGCAGATGATTCATATCATGTATGATAAAAATAAAACCACACTTGACGATGTACACAAAGTCATAGCCCTTGCCGGCCATGATACGGAAAAACAAAGAGCGCCGGATGAGGTATATAACAATCTGCCGCAATGCTGCTTATACAGGAAATAAACCGGGTATTCTAAGTATAATTTATACAAGTAATTGATGGCGGTGTATTATTTAATTATATTGAGAGCAAATTCTTAATAATATAGGTTAGCACAATATTTAAGATTAGAAACTATATTTGACAAATCACTTTATTGTATATACATTCTGACATGAAATACGAATGGGATGAAGAAAAAGCAAGCGCAAATCTATTAAGGCATAAAGTTGATTTTAATTCTGCGCCTGAATTTGAGTGGGAAACAGCAATTGAAACATATGATGATAGATTCGATTACGATGAAGATCGTTGGATTGCTCTGGGTTTAATTGGGAAAACGCTTCATGTGCTTGTGTATACTTTTCGTTCTGAAAATATTCGTATTATAAGTTTAAGAAAAGCGAATAACAGAGAAAGAAAATATTATGAGACAAAGACCAAAAAATATAAAAAAGAATGATTGGGATAATGTAAAATCTCCATCGTTATCAGATGACATTTTAGCCAGGATGGAACCTGTTCATAAAAAACATCCTCAAATTCCGCGTCGAGTTCGGGGACAACAAAAATCTCCTACCAAGGTTCCTGTATCTATTCGTCTAAGCCCTGATGTAGTCTCCTTTTTTAAATCAAAAGGTGAAGGCTGGCAAAGTAAAATTGATAAAATTCTTGGTGAGTATGTAAAATCACACTAATTCAGCGTTGTGCTAACCCGGGTATCAAGTTGAACCTTCAAGCAGACGGTTTTTTGTTTTGTGGAAGTTCAAACAGCTCTTGGTCAACTTATACCTGGCGTTATAAATCTTTAATGGAAAGTTATGGAAATACCAAATTACAAAAATTATTCTCTTGATGAATTAAAAGAAGCACTCTATTCATTAGATAAAAATATTTATCCCGATAGAGCAATCCAAATTGAAAATGAAATTAATAATAAACAAAATATTAAAAACGATAAATTTGGAAATAAAAATGAGATCGAATTAATAAAGGATAAAGCTGTTGAATATGATTTTAATTCTATAAATATTTGGTTTCTCTATATAATTGCTATACTTCAAATTGGTGGTGGTTATTTAGGAATTATTACATGTATGCAAAGTATTTTTTCTAGTATTAATATACCTACAGTAATCATTACAATTCCTTTTTTATCATTATTCCTATTTGGAATTTATGCAGGAATATTATTACTTGAGAAGAAAAGTAAAGGAATTAATTATTCAATTATTAATTTTGGAATTCAAATACCCTACTTTACATCACCTGTTCTATCATTTTATTTTCATTCAGGCACATATATAGATTTATCAGTTGGAATTTTTAATTTTAATTATAACTATTTATTAGGAAGTTCCTGGTATTTTTCAATCTTAAATCGTGAAATACCATTTGCATTAGGAATAAATTTAATTGCATTAATTATTTTTATAATTCTTGATAGAATTAGTAAAAGAAATAAAATAGGATCCAATAGCTAAATGAATAATTTTGAAAAATGGACATATTAGATGTATAACCATGGCACCGAGAGGGAAGGCAAAAACTGCAGTAGCTCTTTGGAGTTTTGGATTGTAGTGAAAATTCGAAATATGTTCGGAGCTTTCGGATTAAATTTTGCCGCAACTGAGCATTAACGTTAGCTGTAATTAAATACTCCGGGTAAATTGAACAAATGAATAAAAAATGGAAAATAATAATTAGTATAACTATTTCCTTACTATTAATAATAATTATGCTTGAATCAATTATTATTTATTCAATTATAGATTATTATACAGACTATATAAGCTCAAAGGATAAGTTTTATAAATGGGCATACATTGATAAATCAGGAAACCAAAAAACTAGATTAGAATTTTTCGAAGCGAGTAGTTTTTCAGAGGGTTTAGCAGCAGTTAGTATTTCAAATTCATCCCCTATAAAATATGGATTTATTGATACTTCACGAATTTTAAAAATTGAATCATCCTTTAATCAAGTGGGCTTTTTTTCTGAAGGAAAAGCTCCCGTCCTTCGATCTGGCCTTTTCTGGAGTTATATTGATGCATCTGGAAATGAAGTAATTAATACGGATTTTTGTACTGCACATTCATTTTCAGATAGCTTGGCCCAAGTAAGTAACTTCTATGCCGATTTTGCATATATCGACCATAGAGGGAATAAAGTAATTGAATTAGATTCATCGATTTCCTTTGCTGATGATTTTTTCGAAGGTCTAGCTTCTATTGAAGTCAATGATAAATGGGGTTTTATAAATAAAAAGGAAGAGATCGTTATTCCACCTCAATTTGATTTTACATGGAAATTTTCTGAAGGATATGCTTATGTTATAAAGGATAATAAAACCGGATTTATCGATAAAAATGGCGAAATAAAAATACCACTAAAATATGAATCAGCCTATTCATTCCATGAAGGCTTAGCTGCAGTAAAAATAAAGGGGAAATGGGGTTTTATAAACAAGAAAGATGAAATTGTAATTGAACCTAAATTCCAAAATGTTGAAATTTTTTCTGAAGGACTTGCACCCTTTAAAAAAAATCGTTTATGGGGATATATTGATAGACAAGGAAATATCGTAATCAAACCACGTTTTAAGCGTGTTGGATTATTTAAAGATGGGTACGCACCTGTTCAGTTTGAAATCTTATATTAACTATTTAAGTAACAGCTAACCAGGTGTTCAAGATGAACAAAGGGCTGGAACGGATCATATGTTTTTTAGGCAAAAAAAATAGACGTTGGCTTTGGGAAAGTTACGGGCAATTGGCCTTTGTCACCTTAACACCCCACCGTTAGCCGTATTATTTTTTTTTGATCAGAATGTAAATGGAGTTTTTTATGATAAATAAACTGAGGAATAAATGGAATTCTAAAATATATGTTATTTCCATCTCATTTTTATTATTTATAAGTTGTAAATTTGTATCCGATCCATTACAGACTGAACCTGAATTAAAAGAGTTACCTTCAATTAGCGTTGACTGGGATTCAACTCATTCAATAGTGTGTTTTGGGACCAGTCTTACCTATGGCTTAATATGGGAAGGATTAGATCCAGTTTATCTTCAAAAAACTAATTATTATTCTCTAATTAAAAATAATGATTTAAACTCAAGCTTTTTTTATACAAGAGCTGATTCAGCGTATCCGAAATGTTTAGATAATCGACTTAAAATTAAAGTTTATAATCAGGGATATCCTGGTGCGACTGTAAATAGTGCAATTTCATATTTAGCGGATAGTGTTCTAACTAAAAATCCTTCATTAGTTTTATTGGAATTTTCTGCGAATGATTTTTTAAGGAAAAGGGATGTATCAACAACACGTGAAGAAATGATTGAATTAATTGACAGTATATCAAATTTTGGAAGCAAGATCGTATTAATTAGTTTTGTAGATGAATACACAATAAACCATCCCCCCAAAGATCATTTATTATATGATCAGAGGGAATTAGCCAAAGAATATTATTTAATGTTGAAAGATATTGCTAATGAATATAATCTGTTATTTATCAATGATTGTTTTCTGGGCATATTTGGACACACTGATTTAATGTGTGATGATATACATCCCAATAATGAAGGGTATATAAAGATGGCGGAAAATATATATAAATCATTATATAAGACTTTTAAGATTAATAATATGTTAAAATAAAATCCGGCTAACACCTTTTAAAAGGACTAAGTCAAATACTGCACAGGTGCTGAAAATATCACACTGCTGCTGGTCCGGGAAACAAACCGGAAAAATTCTGATATACTATTTTTACAGTCAACACCAATCCCATCCTTAAATCTTAAAAAAACCCTTTTTATCTTAGCGGCCTGATTCATATAGTCTGATTGCCTGATAAAAATGAAGATAAATATTAGCGGCTACCAACATCATAAAGAATTTATTCTTAATAAAGTGACATTATATAATAATCCGGGTAATCTAAGTATAATTTATACAGTTAATTGATAGCGGTAATATATTTTGTTATATTGATACTAAATTCTTTCTAATTATGGTATGTAACTACTCTAATTGATAAGGATTATGGAATAATGATTAACAGAAAAATATCTTTGAAAATTATACTTAAATTCGGGTTCATATTACTCTTTGCTTGTTCAGATCCGAATGATAATTTTGATTTTGATAATTTTCCTTCAATCACAGGAATTATTGTAACAACGGTTGAAGCCCCTGATGGTACAGGTGAGGTATATGGGAATCCATCTTATTCGATTAGTGGTCCTTCAGAGCCCTTATCTTATATTAATATTTTTCCTAATCCATATTTGGGAGTAAGTATTTTAGAACCTAGCCCTGATAAAAAATTCATATGTTTTTCTCATCTTCCTGATTCTGTTCGAATTGAAATTTCAGTTGGGATATATAAGAACCAAAAAGAAACTGTACATAAAAACATGAGATCAAGAAAAAATCCTATACGAACAATACAAAAAACCGATACGAGTCATTCTTACTTGCAATGGAATTTAAAAGACGACAATGATGAATATATAGAAACAGGATTTTATAGTATCAATATTTTTGATATACAAGAGAATTCACAAAGAATTGATGCTTATATAATCTTACCTGATCAAATTTCAGAATGTAGTGTTTGGGATGATCCCACAGGCTGGTTGCCTGGAAATTGGAGATATATGAATACTGGTAGTAGTGTAATATACACTTGTGATCCAGTAATGGTTTATTAGAAATTTAGCGTTACATAAAATTCAATTAACCCGACTGGATCACGCGTCATTTTATTTCGTAAAGTGTATAGATTCAGACAGGGCATCGGCCAGCGGGTTATCTCAGCCGTTATCTGTTGGATTAAATATGAATAAAAAAGTAATTCTTATAATCATTTTTTGTTTTGTAAATATTAAAACAACCTTTCCACAAATTCTTGTCGCTGATATAATTGATAGTGTAGAATTTAATCCAATTTCTCATGTATTAATTAAAGTATGTGAGAAAAACTCTAAAGATACATCAACTTTTTTTATTGTAACAAATAATAACCGAATAATTTATAATTTAGAGAATATAGTGTCTGATACTATAGAAATATTTACATTTAGCCATGAAGGAATTAAAATTTCAGTAGATAAAAGTAAAGATACTTCTTTCCAAAAAATAGTTTTTAAAAACAGTTTCTTTTATACCCCTAAGATCATACCTGAACTAGAGGAATATCAAAAAAGGATTAGAGATAAATTGTTAAAAAATCCCAATTTGGTAACTTTAAAAATCACAGATATCAATCTTTGTAATGATACATTAAATACTATTTATTCAGACTCAATACTATTAGAAAATCAATTAAAACTAGAGATTAAAATTAGTAACAATATGGATGAATCTATATTTATTCCAGATTCATTGTTTTCAACTAATTTAAATATTCATTTTGCATCTGATTCATTATTCTCATTATTCAATCGTGGATTTGATCGAAATTTTATTCCATACTATAAATATTCAGAACTCAAAATTGTGGAAATAAAAAGTAATTCATCTTATACTATATGGCTTAAAAGAAATAATGAACAAAATGGAATAGATAAATTTTGGGTTAAATATTCACCAAATCATAAAAACTTTTTTAAACTAGATATTCCTCTTACGGAAAATATAAAAAATCACATTGATAAGTTTTTTGGTTTGATATTAAGTGGTGAATTAGAAACCAATCGATATGAAGAAAAATTTGAAACACGAATTATAGCAACAGAATGAAATCTTTAATATACTCATTAATATTAAATATTTGTTCAACAGATAACACCTTTTAAAAGGACTTTGTCAATAGGAAAACATTACTCCCGTAAAAAATCTCTCGATTTTTTAACTATATAGCATCAATTTTTTCCTTGAACCATAATTGACAAATAGCATTTGCCTTTCGGATATCTGTTGGCGCAATTACCGTCCAACCATCCCGCATCAAGTGCGGGACAGGCTCTTCACGGACCTGTTCTTATAGGGAGTTTATAACAATACTTCATGCCGGTGTCAGCTATTACGCGCCGGTACTAAAAATATCGCACTGTTGCCTGTACGGGTAACAAAGCGGATAAATTCTGATATACTATTTTTACAATCAATACCAATCCCATCCTTAAATCTTAAAAAAGCCCTTTTTATCTTAACGGCCTGATTCATATAGTTTAATAGCCTGATAAAAAGGAAGATAAATATTAGCGGCTATCAACATCATAAAGAATTTATTCTTAATAAAGTGATCCAAAATAATAATCCGGATATTCTAAGTAATATTTAAACAGGTAATTGATAGCGGTGTATTATTTAATTATATTGAGAGCAAACTCTCACTCATATAAGTTATATTGCCTAACATAGGAGGTCAAGTATGAACTCAAATGCACCGGGCTCATTTTTAGGATACTCAATGCAAGTACCGCGTGCACTATTTCATCTTCTCACTGGTAGCCCTGGTGATATTGTTTGTGTTGAAATTCTTGGAGATGTTACCTCTTTATCGTCGGATGATCATACAATTTCCGAAGAGGACAAGGCCTCGACTGATAGCAATCCGTTAACTGATAGATCAATCAACCTTTGGAAAACTTTTTACAATTGGATAAATGCTGTCAATTCAGGTGAAATGGATATTCAAAAAACAATTTTTATTCTATATACCAATAAGGCAGGTAGACCAGGGCTGGTGAATCATTTTGATTCTGCAGTGACAAAAGAAGATGCACAGAAGGTAATAACAGAAGCAAAGCAAAGATTAAAGGATATAAATCATGACCATGTTATCTGGTCATATTATGATTATGTTGTAAATAAAAATGAAATCCTCCTATCTGAAGTAATTCTAAAATTTGAACTTCAAATTGGGAGTGGGGCAGGTTATGATGAAGTTGAACAGGAGTTGGTTAGAAAAAATATATACCCTAAACAAATACCACACCTTATAAATAATCTTGCTGGATGGTTACAAATAGAGCTGACAGAGCGAATTGCAGCTCGGAAGCCTGCAAGAATTGAATGGGATGATTTTGATAGACAAATTAAAGTCTTGTTTCACCGTATCCGGTGTTTAGAGCTAATAGATTTTACACTTAGAGAAGCACCAGACAAAGATGAAATTCAGCAACAAGTGAAGGTTAAACCACGTTACCTAAAGCAGCTAGATGCCATCAACCTTGATAGTGATGATATAATTAAAGCCGTCTCTGATTTTCTAAGAGCAAAAGTAAATCGAGATAAGTGGATAGAAAATGAAATTATTGATGAAAATGTTGCTAGAGAATTTCAAGAAAAGTTGGTTTCGTTTTGGGCAAATCAGAAGAAAAGGATTGAAATAACACAAAAAAAATTAAACGATGAAGATCGTGGACATTTATTATTCTTGGAGTGCAGTGACCGTCAGGAAACAATAAGAGACATGAACCCACCTGTATCAACAATACCAGGAACATACCATGCTTTGGCAGATGAACCTGTTTTAGGATGGCACCGTAATTGGGAAAATCTTTTTCAAAAAAACAAGGATAGCTGAATATGGGGAAATTATATGAAGAAGCTCGCCTGTGGAATACTCCTTCGGTAGGTGCATACTTATTATGGAAGTTTACTTCAGGATATTGCGATACTCATCCTACTGGAGATGCCCCTGTTGCGCTTCTGCATTTTATAGCTATGCCAATACTTTCAAGCAAGCGGTTGCTTGAACCAATAAGTAATCGCAGAGCAAATCTGCAATCCTATGTAAGAAGCTTTGAGTCAAAGCAAGATACAGATGTTTTATTTTCCATCCATGATAGAATAAAACGAAGTCTTGATTACACGATGACTGCAATAGATATAGCTATTTCAACAGGATTGCTATTCTGGGATATAGAGAGTGGAAAACTATACTCACGCAAAGAAATAAAACGTCCACAAAAAATTAATGCACTAAAAACATCATTTGTCCGAAACGGCAAAAAGGCTGAAATACTTGGTGGCTGGTTTTCAGAACATAGTATTTCGACAGTTGCAACATATCTAAAGGTGGTGCTTTAATGAATTTACAAATATTGAAATTAGTCATTTGGCCAAAAACTACGGAATTCGCTCCACGAATTGTTGAGTTTAAACCTGGCGTTCTAAATGTAATAACTGGGGCCTCAAGAACAGGAAAGTCTGCGATAATCCCAATTATCGATTATTGCTTAGCTTCGAGCGATTGTTTTATCCCCATCGATACTATTCGTGATCATGCATCTTGGTACGGTGTTCTATTTCAAACTGATTCAGAAGAAATTCTCCTCGCACGAAGCATACCAATTGGTACTAAAGTTTCTAATGATTTCTATGTCCTCCGAGCACAAATCGTTAGCATACCACCTGCTATTGACAAACCTAATGAGAACATAGATGGTGTGAAAAACATCCTGAATACTTTAGCATCTGTGCCTTATTTCGGTCTTAATGAAAATAATGACAAAGTTCCTTATCAAGCTCGTCTAGGATTTCGTGATCTAATGGCTCTCGTTTTTCAGAATCAAGATATTGTAGCTAACCAGAATATACTCTTCTATAAAACTCATGCACATGCACACCGAGAACGATTAAGAAATTGGTTTCCGTTTATTTTAGGTGCGGAAAATATTGAAATACTTAAAGCAAGACAGAGACTTCAAGAAATAGAGCATCGTCTCAGGCAGTTAAGACGAGAATTTGAGAAAGCAAAGTTACATTCTAGTTCGTGGATGAATAATATGGTTGGCCATCTTAAGGTGGCAAGTGAATATGGGCTACTTGATAAAGAGGTCACACAAGAATCTACACCTGAGTACCTGCTTAATATAGCCAAACAGGTAATTGAGAATATTCCAGAGTACACAAGAACTAAATCAGATGATGTTCATACCGCTTCAAAAGAATTAACTGCTTATGAAATTGAAGAAGATAAAATTAGTTCTGAAATAGGTCTTGTCAAGAAAAGATTAAATGAGCTCCAAAGGCTGAAATCTGGTTTTAATGATTATGGAAATGCAATAAGAAAAAGAGTCGAAAGGCTTCATATTTCTCAATGGTTAATGGATATCTCCTCTGAGGCGCAGAGTTGCCCTACCTGTGGTAGTTCCGAACATCCAAATAGCGCATCAGAAATTCAGAAAATATCTGAAGCATTTAAGATTCATGAAAACCTATCAAAAAGTGTTGAGGAAATACCTACATCCTTTTCGAGGGAGGAAGAGAGACTTAAATTAGAGCTAGATTCTCTTTTGAAGGTTCAAAAGGAACATCAACAAAGATATGATATTTTGATTGCCCGTGACAAGAAGTCTCAAGAGGAATTCCAGCGTAGAAAAAATATGTTTCTTTTCCTTGGTCATTTGAAAGCTTCAACTGAAACTTTTGAAAGTTTGGGCGATGGTGGGGAATTTCAAGAAGAAATTTCTCAACTAGAAAAGGAATTTAATCTGCTGAGCGAGATCGCTGATCGAAGTGGTGTTCAAAAAAGAGTCAAAGCTATTGCATCTAAGATTTCTCAGAGTATTCTTAACCATCTCAAAACATTGGATGTCGAAGATAAATATCGTGAAATTGCACCAAAATTTGATGTTGAGGATTTGAATATTTCGGTACTCAGTACAGATGGCAACTGGCACTACTTAGCAGAAGTAGGTAGCGCATCGAATTGGGTGTCCTTTCATCTGGCTCTTTTTTGTTCATTGCAAGAATATTTTGTTGAACAGAAAATATCGTCAGTTCCGAATTTTGTTATTTTCGATCAACCAAGCCAAGTTTATTTTCCGAAAGTAAATCAAGGTGGTAATGCAGATTTTGAGGATCCTAAATATGAAGATGAAGATGTTCGAGCAGTGAAGCAAATATTCAAGACTGTTGCAAATTCAATAATTTCTAAGAATGGAGAATGGCAAGGAATAATTCTAGATCATGCTGATATTAGTATATATGGAGAAATTGAAGGGCTTTTTGAAGTTGAGGTTTGGCGCGAAGGGATAAAGCTTATTCCAGAAGAATGGTATATGTAGTGCTCATATCAGAATAGTTGTTAAATATTAAATTAAAAATTGAATAAAGTTCATTGTATAATTAATAATCTAGCAATATAACACCTTTTAAAAGGACTTTGTCAATAGGAAAACATTACTCCCGTAAAAAATCTTTAGATTTTAAATATATACCATCAATTTTTTCTTTGAACCATAACTGACAAATAGCACTTGCCTTTAGAATACCCATTGCGCAATTAACATCAAAAAATCCTGCATCAAGTGCTGGACAGGCTATTTAAGAACCTGTTCTTATAGGGAGTTTATAACAATACTTCATGCCGGTGCTAAAAATATCGCACTGCTGCCTTTACGGGAAACAAAGCGGATAAATCAGATTATTATTCAAATAAAAAGAGGCTGTCGCCAATGGGACAGCCTCTCATTAATTTTGTTTTTAACTCTTCCAGCTAAGCTTCAGCGCGCGCTGCTTTTCTTTTCCGAAAGTATTCTTTTACCACGTCTCCGGTATGTTCAAAAGCAATATACAGCACGGGTATAACAATTAATGTCAGCACGGTAGTGGCGGTTAATCCGCCTATCACCGCCCGGGCCAGCGGCGACCAGGTCTCAGCGCCCGATCCAAACTCAACGGCCAGCGGCACCATACCAAGAATTGTAGTCAGGGCCGTCATTAAAACAGGCCGCATTCTGGCTTTACCACCCACTTCTACCGCCTCATAGAGTTCCATTCCCCTATGCCTTAACTGATTGATATAATCCACCAGCACAATACCGTTATTCACCGCAATGCCCACAAGCATCACGATACCGACAAGGGCCATCACACTTAAGGATGTGCTGGTTATGGCCAAAAAAACAAATACGCCGATTATAGAAAGCGGAACCGTAAACATAATGATAAACGGATCGATTAAAGACTCAAATTGCGAAGCCATGATCATATAGACAAGTAATATGGCGGCAATAAAGGCCAATCCTAGATAAAAAAACGCTTCCTCCTGGTCCTCCGCAGTTCCGCCGATTACAATCTGATATTGCGATGGTATCGGCGTATCGGCGATAATTTTATTTATTTCGCTGACCGCTGCGGAAAGGTCTATATCCGACAATCCGCATCCCGCGGAAACGAATCTATTCTGATTTTCCCTGAAAATGGTGGGGCTGGACTCCTCTTCCGCAATATCGGCTACGTCTTTCAATTTAATCCTGCCTCCTGTTGGCAATGCCAACTCGATCTGTTCCAGCGATTCCTTTTTATTCCGGTATTCTCTGGCAAACTGAACATAAATATCATATTCATCGCCCAGTTCACGAAGCTGCGAAGCGACTCTTCCCTGAATAGCCGTTGAAATATTAGAAGCCACCTGCACCGTAGACAGGTTATAATGGTTCAATAAATCTTTATTCAGATGAACCTGGAGTTCCGGGGTCGTTTCTCTGGTATTTAAAGTAATATCAACAAGACCTTCAACCTTTTCCATTTTGGACTTTAATTCATTGGCAATGGCTTTGGCTCCATCAATATCAAATCCGATTACCTTAATTTCAATATCTTTTTCATTTGAAATCGATCCGCCTTCCTGAAAGGTATAGGTAATGCCGGGAAGGTTATCGAATTTTTCGCGCAATTGATCCTGTATTTCAAGGTGAGAAATGTCCCTGTCCTCTTTCGGGGTTAATTTTGCCATAACCTCGATAGTACTCGATGTTACGCCAAAAGCGCCAAGCCCTTCACGCTCTCCGTAAAATATGGAAAGCGAGACAAAATCTTCTTCCTTTATCACATCTCTGATGATATCTTCTACATCGTAAGCATACTTTCTGGTCTGTTCAATAGGCGTTCCGGACGGTGATTCCAGTATAGCGTAAATCATACCCTGATCGGTTTTGGGCATAAACTCACCGCCAAGAAAATAGGCTAATCCTAACGACAAAACGAACATAATAGAAGTAGAAATGAGAACGGATTTTTTATGATAGATAGCCCAGTGTAAAACTTTACTGTAATATTCAGAGAGTGCAACTATCCAATCGCCCATTTTCTCCTTAAATCTTGCAAAGCGGTTATCTTTCTTTTTTGTCTCTATCTTAAGAATTCTGCTGGCCATCATCGGCACAATCGTAACGGCCACAATCAACGATACGACTAAACTATAAGTTATGGTCAGCACCATATCTTTAAATAATTGCCCGGTTATATTCGGTACAAATAAAACGGGTAAAAATACAGAAATGGTTGTTAAGGATGATGCCGTAATCGCTATGCCTACTTCTGTCGTTCCGGTATCAGCGGATTCCATAATATTTTTCCCCATTTCATTGTGACGGTAAATATTTTCGAGCACAACGATTGAATTATCCACCAACATTCCGATGGCCAGGGCCAGACCGGCCATCGAGATGACATTAAGGGTTACATCGGCCGCAAACATAACGGCAAAAGTAGCTATTACGGAAACCGGAATGGAAGTGGCCATGATTATACTTCCACGAATATTTCTTAAAAAGAAATAGATGACAATAAATGAAAAGATAAATGCAATTAAGGCCGAATTCCTTAAATTATTCACCGCTTTTAATATAAAATCCGATTGATCCCAGATAGCGGTCATCTTTGTTCCCTGCGGCAATAACGATATGATTTCAGGAATGGCTTCATTAACTTTCCTGCTGGTAAGAATCGTATTGGCGTCGGATTGCTTCATGATGATCAGCATAACGCCTTCGCCGTAATCCGCTCTTACTTCATTTGTATTTTCCTTAAAACCATCGACGACACTGGCCACATCGCTGATATAAACCGGCAGACCGTTTTTGTAGGTCAGAATTGTTTTCCTGATCTGATCCAGCGTCCTGTATTCGCTGAAGACCCGCAGATTATAGTTTTTACTCATTGTCTGAATTGTGCCGGCAGGCTGCAGCCCGCTGCCAAATTGAATAGACTGGATAACGTCATTAGGCGATAAATTATAAGAAGCCAGTAAAACCGGGTTAATATCCACATTAATCTGCCTCTGCGAACCGCCCATGGTTTGCACCGATGCGACGCCGTCCACCCGTTCCAGCATCGGCTCTATTCTGTCTTCCGCCAGTCTGCGGAGTTCGGCCGGGCCCAGATACGCCGAACTTAAACTAAAGTAACTAATCGGCATCATCGAAGGATCGAAAACAAAAACAAGCGGTTCGGTAGCGTCCGCAGGTAAATAGTCCCGGATATAATCCAGGTTCTTTCGGATATCATTTTCGGCAATATCCATATCAGTCCCGTAATTAAACTCCAGCGTTACAATGGAATTCCCCTTATAGGACTGCGAACTCACCCTGTCAATATTTTTTACAGAAGACACGGTTTCTTCAATTGGTCTGGTTATAAGGGTTTCAATATCTTCGGGACCAACGCCCGGATAACTGGTCATAACGCCGGCAAACGGAAAGGTGATATCCGGGAAAAAATCTATCTTTAACTGCGAAAACGAGAAAAAGCTGAAAAAGATAACCACCGCATAAATCATCGTCAGCGTAATTTGTCTTTTTAAAGAGAACTTTGTTAAAAACATAGTTGGTTATATCCTTATTCTATTACATTAACAGTTTGACCGTCCTTAACAATATTCTGTCCCACAACGATCACTGAATCACCTTTACTTAATCCGTCTGTAATTTCAATTTGACCATTGTTGGCGATTCCTGTTTTAACTTCCACTATTTTGGCTTTATGATTTTCGAGTATATAGGTATAATATTTTTTAAAAGTATTCTGCAAACCTGTTTCCCGGTCAATTTTAATTTCAGTCTGGGGTATCAATGATGTTTCCGGGACGATCAGACTATTGGGCTTATTCTCTATTTCAATAAAAAATTCACCGAAAATTCCGGATTTAATCCGGTTGTCTTTGGAAATAACTTCAATTTCGACTTCCAGTGTTTTGGTCAATTGATCGATGGCCGTATTGATTTTATTTACTCTTCCGGTAAATTCTTCACCCGGAATTACAGGAAATTTAATAATCACATTCTGATCTATTTTAACATTCTGAATATCGTTGCCGGTCAAATAGACTTTGGCTTTCATTTTGGAAGGCGAAAGTATCTGCACAACCGGCTGACCCATATTGATCATTTGATCTTTTTTCACGTAAACCGCGGCAACAACCCCGTCAAAAGGCGCCTTGATAAAACTATTCTCATATTGCTCGTAGGCTTGCTCGTACATCGATTTTGCCTGCTGATACGCATGCTCCGCCGTTTCTTTGGCAATTTTAGCCTGATCATACTGCTGCGGGCTGATCGCTTTTTCAGCATAAAGCTTGTTCATTCGTTCAAAATCGATCGCGGTTAATTCCGCCTGCCCCTTTGCAGTTTTTAAAGAAGCGTTGGCAATCTCCAGCCCCTGTTTTAACATATCATTTTTTTGCTGAACCAGAATCTGGTTTTTGGCCACTTTTTGCCCGGGTACCACATTGATTCTTTCCACCCGTTCCGCAACTTTGCTGTAAAGAATTACATCCTCATCGCCTTCCACAGAGCCTGTTGCCCGGATATATTTTGAAATCGGTTTTGATGTAACCTCATAAACTATCACCGGTACGGACTTTTCAACATCATCCTGATCATCCCCTGAACATCCGTAAAAAACGAGTGCGGCCAATAAAACTATAAATAATATTCTGCTTTTCATCTTAACCTCTATATAAATTATTTCCAGATTATATCCAATAAACCAACTGATTTTAATAAAACAAGCTGGCTTATATTATAATTGTAAACGCCCTGCAGATAACCAATTTTGCTCTGTGTGTAAAGAAGCTGGGCATTCAGCACATCCAACTGATTACTCATGCCCTGTGAATAGAGCAGGTTGGATATTCTGAGACTCTCTTTGTACTGATCCTGCGTATCCTTGAGATTTTGCAGACTTTTTGCCGCTTCCACAAAATTATAATAACTTTGTTCCACATCCAATTCCAATCCCGATTCGGCCTGTTTTATATACAAATCCATCTGATTGGTTTTCTTTTTAGCGATCTGGTAATCCAAAACTCTTCTTCCACCTTCAAACAGGGGTAAGGAAAGCGAAAGGGTCACCGATTTTGAACGGATATAATCCGCCCAGGCGATATTGGTATTTTCCATCTGCGCGGCATAATCCAGTCCGGCGGTTACGGCAAGAGTCGGCGTAAACTGACCTAAAGCCAGTTTTTCTCCTGATTTTGCCGCATTTTGCTGAAATTGCAGCGCCTTAATATCATTCCGGTACTCTTTCGATAACTGTTTAAATCTTTCCAGCGGCACATCAGCATAGGCATCAAGAAAATCTTTTTTAACCAAAGAATCGGTGACAACCAGCGAATCGGTTAACGGGATATCCAGCAGACTCTTTAATCTTTGCACGGAAAGCCGTTTATTGGAAAGCGCGGATTCCAGAACCGGCAGCGTTGAAGAATACTGCGCTTTGGCTCTCTGATAATCCAGTTCAGTGGCAATGCCGCTGTTATAAAATTTCTGCACCTGGTCCAGGTTTTGTTTGGCTACGCGTGCGGCTTCTTCGGCGGAGGCGGCCAGTTCCCCGGAAAGGATTATCCCGTAGTAGGCCTGCATCGTGTTTAAAACCGTTTCCTCTTCTCTGGCGCTTAATTCTTCAAATAATGATTTTTTGATATTTTTCTGTATATCATAATTGAACCAGCGGCTGCCGCCCGTAAAAACCGGAAACGAAAGATTTAAGGAGTGCTGGAAATTATAAGGACTTCCCATTCTTGCTCTAGTTTCTTTTTCTTTTCCAGTAAATGGATCATAGATATTGAACACAAACACTTGTAGTTCAAGATTTTTCTGCGCTATACCCTGATAGCTCAGGGAGGGCAAAAAATAGGAAAGCGATTTCCATGTCTCCTTACCCTGAATTTCATAATCAAGCGCTTTAACCTTAAGCCCGATATTGTCCTTCAAAGAATAGTCAACGACATTTTTCCATGACAGAAAGATAACCTGTTTATTATTTTGCCCCTGAATATTCGTAACGCCGATCAGCGTCATTAAAACAAGAATAAAAATTATATTTTTTTCCCAAATCATAGATAATACCCCTGTAATTCAAAGATTTAATTTATTCTGGAACAACCTGATTAAGAATAGGTATTGATTAACGCATGATCCTTAATTATTGTTGCCAAAAAAATATATTTTTTTAAAAAACCCTATCATCAGTCTAAAAGTTCTTTATAAAAATTATTCCATAAGTTCAGCATTTCTTTGTCTATTGTTTCCAGATCGCCGTCTAACAGCAGATGCAATCCGATGCCGTCATTGGAATAGATGAACATTCTGGCTATTTGTTCGTCCGACATCGGCGAGATAAACTCGCCTTTTCCTCTGGACATTTTTATTACTTTTGTCCATGCGTCATGTTCAGTTTTATGCATCGCAATTATCTTGTCACGGAAACCGGGAAAAACATTAAGAGCGTCAAACATCATCATAAAAAAATTCATTTTAGCCTTAGTGTCTTCAAAATTTAAGTATTCATTTGCTTCATTGAGTAACTTAATTATTTCTCGAACATAACCATGATAAAATTCCCGGAGCGAGTTATGGTTCAATTTATCGTAATCGATCTGCATTCTATCGAAGAAAAATGTATTAATGACTTCGATATAAAGCTTTTCTTTACTATCAAAATAATGGTAAAAAGCGCCTTTGGAGAGTCCGGCGGCATTTACCAGGTCATTCATCGTAACTTCTTTGAAGCTCTTCTGCAGGAAGAGGCTGAAAGAAGTTTTTAGAATATGTTCTTTTGAATCTCTCATATTTCTTCATCCATTTACATACCGACCGTTCGGTTTGGCGAATATATATAGCAATTTTATATATGTCAAGGAAAATTTTTGGGAACAATAGAATAATCTTAAAATCCTCAAATTGATCGGATATATTTTAATCAACACTTCGTTACAGACGTTTTTTCCATCCTATCGTTGAACGTTGATCGTTATCGTTGTCGTTGTCCAAATCGTTTTTTTGGCATCCAGCCCTGTTTTTAAGAAATTACGAATTAAGAATTACGAATTTCGAATTAAAATTGAGAAAAGAATATTTGGGGATTTACCACTTTGTTGTTGATCGTGTTCGTTATCGTTATCGAAAATCTTGATAATCTATGGTTATTTTCGCTAGTCGGTATTCGACAATCTTATTGAGACTGCTTCGGCGCCGTTCAAGCCGCACAGCCTGGTTTCCACTGCCCTAATTGTTTAGGGAAGGGGATTAAGGGGTAGGGTCATTGCTAACTGACTTCTCTCCACACAAGCGGCTTCTTCAGGATCAATGATAGACATAATAAGCATTAAAATCGTTAAAACGATTGAAGGTTTTTCTGATGATTCATCGAGTCTCATGATTAAAATCATGGGTTACTTCATCGTTGATCGTTGATCGTCATCGTTGTCGTTGTCGAAATCGCTATCGGGATCAGTATTGTAATCGTTTTTGTAACATTCATTTCGGGTTTTAAGAAATTACGAATTAAAGCTGAAAGGATTGATGAATTTAAATAACTCCGGTTATTCGAGCACGATCACGACAAGGATCAACGATCATGAAACTTCTGGCTTTTTGGATTTGTGTAGTTTATCCTCTTATGGTTTGATATGAATATTATCCGGATTAAACGCGATATTCGCCTTTTTGTATCTGCAGATTCTTTGCGCGCCCGTAAACGTTTCATATACTTCGCCTTTACAATCTCCGTTGATAATCATAAGCGCGCAAACAATCTGATCATCGATAATGGATTTATCCAAAGGACCGCCATGTCCGGGAAGTATCGTATCAAATTCGTCACGACGCGTATTCAATTTTTGAAGATTATGAAGATAGCTTTCTACGGGAAGACAATCATCAAGAAATAACCAGACCATCTCGCCATTATTATCTCCACCAAACAATAATCTGTTTCCGGCATCCAGCAGAACGATACTGCCTTTGGTATGCCCCGGCGTTTCAACTACTTCCAGTTTCCTGCCCCCCAGATCAAATATATAACCTTCCTGTACGGGTAAAAGAGATGGCAGCGGGCGCTTAGCGGTACTGTCAATAAAGGCAAATATTGCTTCCGAATCATGGGCCTTAATATTCTGTGCCGCCCTTTTGCGCGACTCAGCGCCCATCGATTGCTTTACCATTTCAAAATCTTCGGGATGCGCATAAACCTGCGAAAACTGAAAATTTCCTCCGGCATGATCCAGATGTCCATGGGTGTTAACCACCATAACCGGAAGATGGGTCAAAGTTTTAATAAATCCGGCCAGATCAGCTATTCCTCTGCCCGTATCGATCAGTAAAGCCTTGTCATTGCCTTCGATCAGATACATGTTATCAACGCCGTAATTATCGATACACCATACTTTATCCGCAATCTGGCTGACATTAATCCGGCCTTTTATTTCCGGTTTTTTATTTTCATCCGTACTGGAATTCTGAGCAAAACAGGCAAATGACAACAGAAAAACTAACGAAAGGTTTACATATAATACTTTATTTAAATCCATTTTCATTGCTCAAACCTCCTTATTATTTTTAATGCCGAAAATAAAGGCTATGCAGTTAAAATTCAAATTTGATAGTCGAATTGAAAGAATACAAATTAACTAACTTTCATTATTTTAATCGTTTCGATTTTTCCAGGGCATTTTCTTTTAATTTCCCGGAGTATCCGGCCTTGGTAAACGTATCGTAAGCCTTTCTGAAATATTCTCCTGCCGATTTGTTTTCCCCCTGTTCTTCATATAGCACCGCTAAATTAAAAAATAAGTTGCCATACATTACAGACTCCTGCATTTTCAGCAGATCGAAAATTTCAAATGCTTTATTATAATATCCCATTGCCTCATGATATTGTTTTTTCATCGCATAAACAGTACCAATGCACTGCATAAGATGCGCATATTCCAATGTGTTATTTAGTTTTAAATTGTCTTTTATTAACTTGGCAGTTAAAAAATATTCCAGGGCTTTATCCGGCTTTTTTTTCTGCTGATATACAATTCCGATGTTTGTCATAAGCAGTGCATAGCTATCCGTATTCTGTAACTTAAAATTATCTTTTATTTCCTTTGATTTAGAATAATACTGCAGCGCCTTGTCCAGCTGATTATCTTCGCTGTATCCATTGCCGATAGCAATTAAGAGATTGGCATAGAGATTAGTGCTTTGGAGGTCGAGGATTTCACATATTTTCCTCGATTCAGAATAGAAGGTCAACGCCTGATCATGCTGGCCTTTAGTCGAGTAAACCATTCCGATATTCATTATGATAAACGCGTATCGCCAGCTTTCTCCTAAGTCAAGACTGTTCATTATATTCCTTGCCCTGGAATAATAATCCAAAGCGCTGTCAAACTTGCCCTTTTTTAAATAAACCATTCCGATGCATTTCATCAATTCGGCATAACCGGAAGTATTTGTTTCTCCTCTTGCTGAGTAAAGCTTATTCACTCTATCCAGGTATTTAAATCCCTCTTCGAAAAGGTCAAGGGATATTCCGGCTGTACTTCCCGCCTGATAAAGAGCTTCAGCATAATCAGGCTGGATCTGAACAGCTTGTTTGAAATAATCCAGAGCCTGATGAGGATCTTCATCTTTAATTTCCAATCCTATGGAATAAAGTTCATACGCACTTAATTCGGGTCTTTCGGATTGTATAATCGCCATTTTGTCTTCATCACTGATCCTGACCTGCTTGATATTGGCAAGTTGAAGTTTTTCGGTTTCCGCCATAAGCGTAAAAACAATTTCATCCTGGAGACCGAAAATATCACCAATGGCGCCGTCTATTTTTACCGATCTTTCCGTGCTGCCCTTTTCCACATTGATCAGGCTGGCGTTAACGCGGATTTTGTCTCCCGAAACCTGGTAGCTGCCCGTGAATATTATATTAGCGCCAAGCATCTTTCCGGCCATTACCGTTTTTTCCTCATCCAAAAGCCCGGATAAACCAAGCCGGATTTCTTCTATGGCTTTTTTTCTATCCATATCCGAGATGACGTCAATGTCTCTGATTGTACATAAATCGGATATTACCGAAGCCGTCATGCCTGCGGATATCCAGGAGTATTCCAAAGCTCCGTTATTGGTAAAAGGGTGCACAAGAATTGTCATTTTTTGGGATAGCACGGGATATATGAGTAAAGCGGTTAATACAAGACATAGTATTTTGGTGTTAAGCGGTTTCATAACAATGAACCTCCTTTAATCTGAGCATCAACTCAAAGCGCAATATCAATATGCGAACCATAAAAATACATTTCCATAGCATATAAAACAACGCCGTGCAAAAAGAATAATCGTTTACTTCAGGTACTTTTTTTGTTTATGATGTTCCCAATCCTGCATTTCCATCGGAAGCACTTCAAATGTTTTTCCGTTCCAGGCTAGTCGAATGGACTGCCCTTTCATCAAAGGATTCCATCCGTGTTTAATCCCGAATTTTATCGCGGCTATTATGGTTTTTTTTGTCGGTAAAATATCATGATGATAGGGATCGAGTAAAAGCAGTTGATTACTTTCAAAATCTTTTTGGGCTATTGTTATCCAGGTGTTTTTTACTTCCCAGTCGCTGTTCAGATGCCAGAGATATTCCGAATTATCAACCCGGATTGCATGCGTATTTTTAGAAGGAAAGGTCATATAAGCAATATCTTTTATTCATCAAACGCTAATTTTTATTTATATCTTGATTGTTATTTTCTTAAAGGTAATGTAGTATCTCACATTTAATCCTTCTTTTAAGCAATATTCTGCTTACTTTTTCTCTGTTAAACTTGATGATGTCATTATGTTTAATATAGTATATTTTAACAATTTTTTTTAAAAATTTATCTGCAGGCTTTCTCTTATTTCGCCATTGGGCAGCATGTTATCCGGATGGTATTCGCCCTTTTCTTCCTTTTGGTATCGAATACAATTAATATTATTAACCAGACAATAGTTCTCTACCCAGTATCTTTCCAATTTCCCTGCATCTGTATATGCTTTAATCGGACAGACATCATACCATTTACATGGTTTTATTTTCTTGTTGTTTATCAATAATTCCCATCCCCTTATGCGATATTGTTCAAAATCGGTTTTACCCTGTTCATAATCCTCATGCCAGTTTTCAGGAACTGGCAACCATTCATATAATTCTTTCCGCCAGGCTTCAAGAAAAATGGGCTGTTTACCCATAAAGTCCGCAGCGGAGCAAACTGTATTTTTTGCGTGCAATTTTAATTTTTCCAGCCATTTTATGCCTTCTTCAGATCTTAAGAGGTGATGATCAATAATCAGTGTATTAACCTTTTCAGATAGTTTTAAGGCATTTTCCCACGCGATTTCCAGCAGCCTTTGAAATGATGCTGAAGTATAACGATACAATGGAGGACCTGAAACTAAAACAATATCGGGCTTCCATTCTAAAATCTGATCTATTGTATCCTCTTCCGAAAGCTGGATATCTGAGGCATGGACAAAAACCATTCCGTTTTCTTCTATTCTGCTCATCATAACCATGTTTTCTTTAGTAGCCTTTGCTCCATGAGGAACGGGCAAAGAAAACTCAAACGGCCCCGCTTTCAGCCCCTCAGCGTTCTGAATTTCCTTTCCCAGAATCTCAGTTAATTCTTTTCTTCTTTGCTGCTGGGTTTGGGGAGAGTTATTTAAACCTTTTGCCCAAATCCGGCATTTTGCCAGACTATCTTTAATTTGGGATATTCCCAATTGATATGGATTAGGATCAGATAATGGACAATGGTCGCCGTCAAAATGGCTGATGATGACATCCGTGGCGGTCTGTAATTCTTCCACAATTGTTTTTCTAATTTCCGAGCCAACCGCGACCTGAAATGGATGCGGCAAAAATCCATATCGCGACCATCCCAGAGCAATACCGGGATCAATGAAAATTTTCCGGTTCTTCAGTTCAACGGAACAGGAAAGCCCGCGCACGCCAATGGATTCGGTTCCGATGATTTTTATTTTCATTTTTTCTTTTGTCCCATCCTTTCAGGGAACAATGTCTAAACTATGATTAGCCTGATTAAATGATTAAATGATTTTTTAATCACAGTCCATTAAAAAATCATATCAACCCGTCAGTTGTCGGGCAGGTCAAAGTTCAGACATTATTTTACAGTCTTTTAAACTACAGACTTTTACTGCCAAAATTGATAAGCAATCCAGCTTTCAGCGTAATAAAAAGCGTTTTTTATAATTATAAACATTTATCGTAGAAAGCTTTACCTGCTCAAAGTGGCTATAGCTTTATCGCAGTCTTCCGGTTTGAGATAGAGTACAACGCCATAACCATCATTAATATGAGCTATGCCGCATGATTCTTCAACCTTGATACCTGCCTGTGATAGTTTTTTATAAATTTCTGCTAGGGCTCCTGGTTTTTCATCACCTGTAATTATGACCGCGGCGTAAGGACCTTCTAATTTCAATCCCGCCTTTTCGGCTCCGTCGGTCAACCGGACGCCATCAATGGGAAAAAGCGTAAACCGCGTATGAGTTGAATCAACGGGAATTGCTTTATAGGCAAGGAAATCAACGCCGGCATCGGCGATGGCCGTAAGCAATTTAGAGCCTTCAGTAATATTACCGTTAACAATAAAATTGTAGTATTCAGCTTTCCGAAATTCCAGCGCCATAATTTCTCCTTTTGTTAATAAAAATGATACTATTTATCCCACAAAAACATTCAGTTTTCGGTAACCGAACAGCTCGGGCTTAATCCGGATATGAATCATCATAATTCCGATCTGCCATTATTGTTCTTTCATAAATGAGTTATAAAACGTTGTCTGAACTATGATTAGCCTGATTAAATGATTTTATGATTTTATTAATCATAATCCATCATAAAAACATATTAATCCGCGAGTTGCCGGACAGGTCAAAGTTCAGACGTTTTTTCCTTTTCATAGTCCATCAGTTAATCATCATAATCATAGTTCAGACATTTGTTAACAAACTAATCAACTTTATCTGCTCAACTTTTGATTTCGCCTGCAATTTCGGAAAAATATACACCTGATTATACAAAGCCTTTTTTTAATTGCAGTAAATTGGAATAAGTTTTTTCTTAATATAAAAATCCAAATCATTTCAATCAATTTCACAACAAACCTATTATTGTCTTTTATGCGGAAAAATTCTGTAAGACAGTCTTGAATTAATATCCTTTAATGCCCATCTTTTCAAGAATTATTTTGCATTTATAAGTACTGTTGGAAGCAACGAAATGCACACAAGAAAGTTATGCTTTTACTTTTCTTCTTTGCAGTAAGTCGTGCACAACCGTATAGGTTACCGGAATTAAAATCAGCGTAATCAGCGTGGAGACTGTTAATCCACCGATAACTGCCCGGGCCAGTGAAGCCTGAATTTCCCCGCCGGCGCCTGTGCCGAACGAAAGCGGCAGCATACCCAAAACGGTCGTTGTCGTGGTCATTAAGATCGGCCTCAGCCTAAGCCGGCCGGATTGTATCACGGCATCCCGGATACCAAGATTTTGCTCGCGGCGCATCAGGTTGATATAATCCACCAGTACAATGGCGTTGTTAACCACGATACCGATCAACATTACCACGCCCATCAGGCTTTGGATGTTGAGCGATGTACCGGTAAATAATAAAGTTGGTACAACCCCGATAACCGCCAGAGGTACGGACACCATAACAATCAGCGGATCAAGGAAACGTTCGAACTGGGCCGCCATCACCATATAAATCAACACCACGGCCATTAAAATTGAGAGCATAAAATCGCCCTGGGCCTTCTGCTGCTCCTCATATTCTCCGCTGAAAATCAGTGAAAAACCTTCCGGCAAAGAGTAGCTTAACAATTTATCCTGCATTTTTCCCACCACATCGCCCAAAGCTGCGCCACTGATCAGATTGGCCGAAATATAAACCACACGCTGGGAATTAACCCGGTTAATTTCAGTAGGACTGCGTTTTCGTTCCATATGAACTACAGAAGAGAGCGGAATAATCTGACCACTGGTAGTGGGTAAAGAAATATTTTTAAGGTCTAGTGTACTCAACCGGTCGCCGGGTTGTAAACGGACTATTATGGGGAATTCATCGCCTCCCTCACGGAAAACACCTGCACGGCTGCCCCCGACGTTAGTCTGAATTATTTCGGCAACCTGACTAACTGACAATCCCAGATCGGCAATTTTTTCCCGGTCAATGATTAAATTTTGCTCCGGCCGGCCTTCACGCCTGCTGATACGCACATCTTCCACCTCCGGAACCTGTTTCATAATATTTTCAATATCCTGAGCCAGGTGGTCGGCCATGGCCAAATCGTATCCTCTTAACTCCACCTGAACGGCTTCGGCGCCTCCGGAACCGAATAGACGTCTTAATATCCATAAACCGGACTGAGCGCTTACCCTAACTTCTCCGCCGGGAATTTTCCCGGCTACATGTTTCCGGATTTTATCCGCTAAATCAAAACTGTTAATACTTCTTTCTTCAGCATTATTTAATGAAAGTTCCACCTCCGCATCACCCGGCCGTATTTCAACCGAAATATGCTTAACTTCATCCATGGCAACAACTTCCCGAACAAGGTTATCCAGCTCGTAGAGATATTCGCGCACTACGGCAATGTTGGTGCCCTGGGCCATCTCCAGATCTACACTGATTTCATCTGCATCCGTTTGAGGCGCAAGTTCAACCGGAATAAATGGCCACAGAATCAGAGATAACAGAAACAGTCCAAAAGTTATAGCAAATACTTTTTTCCTGTTTTGCAGGGCTTTCTCCAGCAGACGTGAATAAGCCGATTCCATTTTTCTAAACCATTTTAGTGAACGGGAATGCATTGCATCCGCTTTTTGTTCTCCCGTACCAATAGTCAGAAAACGGCTGCCCAACATAGGCACGATAGTCAGCGCTATAAATAGCGAACATATCAGCGCAAACACAACCACCAAAGCCAGTTCTTTAAACAGCATACCGGAAACCGTCTGCATAAATATAACCGGCAGAAAAATCACCATAGTGGTTAAAGTGGAAGCGGTGATTGCGCCGGCTACCTGCCTGGTGCCGGTTAGAGCGCTTTCTTTGAGACTGTGCCGCTCTTCCCTTAACCGGACCATATTTTCAAGCACAACAATGGCATTATCAACAATCAATCCGATGCCCAGCGCCAGCCCTCCGAAACTCATCAGGTTCAGAGTTAAGCCATTAAAAAACAATAAGCCAAAAGTCGCAATCAGCGAAATCGGTATCGAAAGTGCAATAATGAAAGTAGTCGAACCGTTGCGTAGAAAAATATATAATATGATTATCGCCAGTAATCCACCCCAGAGAGCAGAGTTACTGACATTATCAATCGAATCCTGGATAAATTCGCTCTGGTCAATCACCACCAGCAGATCTATATCTGCACGTTCACGGTTAATCTGATCCATAACATTGCGAACTTCTTCAGCCACGGCTACCGTGTTCGCTCCGGATTGTTTCCGGACACCTAGCCGGATCATCGGCAATCCATCGACCTGAACAACCCGGTTGACATCTTCATATCCGTCTATAACTTCGGCAACGTCCTTTACACGGATCGGCTGGTTATCGATTACCGTTATTATGGTGTTGGCAATCTGGTCGATTGATTTATATTCACCCAAAGTACGCACATACATATCATGAAATCCTTCACGCATATCGCCACCGGGAAGGGTGATATTTTCACGCTGAAGAGCCCGCCGAACATCGGCTGCGGTGAGCTGGCTGGAGGAAAGACGGTCACGTTTAAGCTGGACGCGAATTTCTCTGTAAACGCCGCCCCACACATCCACCGAACCAACGCCCGGTATTTGCTCAAAACGCTGGGAGATCTCTCGTTCAAGTATACGGGTTAAACGCTCAATATTATGCGTCGACCGGGCGCCTAAAATAACTATCGGGAAATTATCCGGATCAAATTTCCAGATTCGAGGAGATTCGACTTCCGGTGGAAAATTACTGCGGACACGGTCAATAGCCGCTCTTACATCGTTAGCCGCTTCATCGACATTGATATCCTGGGTAAACTCCAGGGTTACACGGCTGAAGCCTTCGGATGAAACGGAACGCACTTCTTCCAAATTAGGCACGCTGGCAATGGCATTTTCCACCCGGTCTGTAATAACAGTCTCTATTTCTTCCGGACCCACATTGGGGTAGACGGTCACAATACTTATCTGGGCATATTCAATATCGGGAAGCAAATCAATGGGAATAAACCGAAAACTCATGATTCCTAAAACAATGACAATTAAAAAAACCATTGTTGTAGCGATAGGGCGTTTGACGGATACTTGCGTTAAATTCATTATGCTTTAATCTCTGATATTCAAGGGATTTATAAACTATGTGAATTACTGTCTTCAACCATATTTTGCTGTCTTTTCATAATTTCCTGAAGTAAATCCTGGCTTTGCAGGTTTTGCAATTTTTCAACCCATCCCCAGTTAACCGGATGAACCCGGGCATCTCCTGTTTCCGCACCGATCAAATTATGTCCTGTCGTTACCACCCAATCATCAGGATTAATTCCCCGAACTCCGGCGCTCATTCTGCCCCTGGCAATCACTTCGGCCTGGATAAATTTAAATTTTACCGGATTTGTTAAAGCTATGCTTTTATCCGACGATTGTCCGCTTTGCGGCTCAAAAATCATGGTATCTCTGCATACATAAACGCCGGTTGTCCCGGTTACCGGGTTTTCATAAAGAGCGGCCAAAGGAATTAATGCGGCCTGCTCGCTTTCCCCATAATAAACATCCACAGTAACAAACATTCCCGGCTTCAAACTGCCATTGAAATTTTCAACGTCAATTTCCGCAATAGTGGTGTGCGTTACGGGATGCAGGAATGGTGAAATCCTTGATAAGGGAGCTTCCAATATATCGTCAGACAAATATTGTGCATTTATCTCCGTTCTTTGCCCTATTTTAATATAATTCAACATCCGGTCTGTCAGCACAATTTCTATTTTCATGTTATCCAGATTTCCTAATATAAACAATCTGGCATTCGGACTGACCTGCATGCCTACTTCCGCATTTCGGTTACCCACAGAACCGGCGACAGGCGCCCTGATGATAGTTTCGGAGAATTCTTCCTCTCTTTCTTTGACCGTCGCGTTGGCCTGTTCCACACGGGCTTCAGCCAGTTCCAGGTTAGCTTCTGCCGAAACCGCTCTGGTCTGCATGGTTTCCAGATCAGCGCTGCTTGCCAGTCCTTTTTCATATAAAGATTCCATACGCTTTAATTGCGACTGGATTTCTTTCAGCTGCGCTTCCGCCTGCTTAGCCTGGGCAATAGCAATCTGATAGCTGGCTTTGGCTTGTTTCAGCCTCTCCTGAAATTCTCTGCCCCGCAATTCAACTAAAGCCTGGCCTCTTTTCACCACATCGCCATCGTGAACATATACGGCGGTTATAGCGGCGCTTATCTTAGGATATATTTCCACCTGGTTTTTCGCTTTAACCAAACCCGTAAGCCTTTCCGTTAATGGAAGCGTACCAAAACGCACCTGAACCGCTTCCACGGATGGTATTATCTGACCCCCGTTATTATTGGCCGCACCGGATGAGTCTCCGCCACAGCCATTGAATATAAGCACCGTGCTGACCATAAGTAATCCGGCCAGGATAAACCGGATAATAATATTATTCTTGTTATTGATTATTGTTGCTCCTCTTTTTCGCCTGTTCATTTTTTATTCTTTCTAAATCGCATTTAACATAAAATAACCTGCTATTGTTTCCGGGAAGTGGCTTTCCCGGCATGGAATTATTCGTCAAACCGGATCAGTATACTTAATAAGTAAAACAAACTCAATACTTGTAAAGAATATTTCATTTATTACTAATCTTGACAGAAAAACCGCCTATAAATTTTATATCGGCAATAGATGGGGCTGGTTTAGAAAATCAAATCATTTTGATTGCATTAAAAATCAGATATTTGGTAAATATACTGCAAATTATAATGATGACAATAAATTCTGCATCGGAATAAGGTCATTCAGTTTCGAACGATTCCAAATCATTTTTGAAAACTATTTTAAAAAACTAAAATTTAAAGGCCAGACCCGTTTTAATAAAAGACGGCGCTACCGAAGATATCGAAATTTCACCGAAGAATTGCAGCCTTTTACCTATTCTAAACCCTAATAAATCCAGATTTAATGCTATACTTTGTGGCTTTTTTAATTCTGAATTGCGATCACCGGTAATTAGTTCTATATCACTGTTATAAGCATTTAAACCTGCGCCAATTCTTGAATATAAAATAAATGAATCTCCATTGTAATAATTATAGCGTGTTGTCAGGTTAAACATAAAATAAGTTCTTTCATGATGATATTCAGCAATTATATCGCCGCTGGAAAAGCCCCGTTCCCTAATTAAAAATTTTGCAGAATAATAACCGGCTAATATACCATAGTAAATGCGATTTGTAGCTGGCCTTTCATATCCAAGAAAGACTGGTCCCGTTGATGTTACTTTCTTTTCAGAATAAGTACCAAAACTGGAGAGTACTGTAAGAGCTTCCGCAAAACCTTCAAAATAATCACCTAAACCGTATCCTAGGGATATCTCATTATTTAGCTTCTGTGCATTGGTTATCCCAAAAAAAGTTATACAAATCATTAAAACAATCAAATTCTTCAGTTTCATGATTATTCCCCTTGCATTATGATTGTCGGGTTAAGTGTTGACAGCATAATAATAAGGTTAGGTCGGCATATTTATCAGTGATGCCGGTCAATTTAATTTTAATTACCACTGAGAGCCCTGGAAAGCAGGTACATAATTTGTTTATAAAATAAACGCTCGATCAAATTTTACAGATAATCAATTATAGTTCTAATACAAAATTGATATTTTTTATATACTCGTTATACCGAGACTATTTATGGATATTCTTCTCAATCTTTTTAAGTTGAATAACGATCAAATCCTTAGCTTTTTTTAAAAAATCAAATATCCTGCCTGACCATTTCCTTTTCCAGTAACGGATAATCCAGGATTTATGGCGGGCAACTTTATACAGCCATTTATCGGGATTAATGCATACAGGATGTCCGACAGCGTCTAACACGGATAAATCGGCAATTGAATCCGCATAGTAATAGGCGTTTTTCAAATTAAAATTGTGCTTTCGGCAATAGGCTTCAACCCGGGCTAATTTCTCTTTCCCATAACACATTTTACCTTTTGTAAGACCTGTAAATTTTCCATTCACAATTGCCAGATGAGAACAAATCACATCGTCAAATTTAAGGTGATTTTTAATGGGCAGACAGACATAAGATAGAGCGGCTGAAAGAATAACCAATTTTGCTTTCCCATCCCGGTGCATTTTAATTTCCGGGTATACCTGCGGGTAAACTGCTTTAATCAAACGCTTTTGACTGACTTCTTCTCCGAGCTTGATCAGCGATTCCTCAGAAATACCTTTAAGCCATTCGGCCATTTTCATCATTATCTGTTCATTTTCCATAAGTTCAAATTTATGCATAAACGAAAGATATCCGGCCTGAAGAAGCTCACGCGCGTTCATTAATCCTTTTCTGAAGGCCTGCCAGGCCATTGTTCTGCCGCTGACCGCATCCATTAACGTCCGGTCCAGATCAAAGAACACAACATACTTATAATGATTTTTCCCCTGACTTTCCATCACAAGTTTACGTTCCATATTTCCAAATAGAACTGATAAAGGCAACCATCTTTTATCTTTGCCGACAAAGATGCAATAAGTTAAGTTTTATAAACCATTTACTGCAAGAAATTAATACAGTTTTCAATAATAAATAATTCTCATAGCTTCTTACCCGATAATAAACATGATCTTCGTTGATAATAAATTTTTAAACGGAAATCATCTTTTATTTAATCTGCCCGGATGCAGAAGATAATTTTATTTAAATGATAAATAAGGATAGATATGAGAGATTTTGAAAACACGCTTTACGAAGCGGTACTGGTTGCTTTTGGTAAAATATTGTCTAAGTATAATATATTTTCGCAAGGCACTATTTTAAAGGAAATCGGCAAGGAAATAATCGCCTATATAGATCAGCATGGATTTGAATTTAAGGAAGAAAATAATCTTGATGATCTAAACAAGCTGACTGATTTGTTTGTTCGAAATGGCTTTGCGGAAAAACTGGAAATCAAACCTGCAGATAAAGGACACACTTATATCTGGCATAACCTTTTTGGTATCGAAGCCTATCACCGTTTATATGAAATAACCGAAAACCCATTTTTATCCTGCCCGTTAAATTTATGCTTATACTATCTTGCGGATAAACATCATAAAGTCATGACACTGCATGAGAAAAAATTTAACCTGAAAACCGGTATTACCAAGTCTCAATATGAATTGCTCGAAAAGGAAAATGGTCCCGAAAACAATTTCAACGCCCTTGTCATCGAAAATGCCAGATTATATGAACTTGCGGAAGAACGGGCTAAAAAGCTGGAACAGGCTCAAAAAGAAATAAAAACCTTAAAAGGAATTTTGCCCATTTGCTCTTCCTGTAAAAAGATCAGGGATGAAAAAGGTGAATGGCACCAGCTCGAGAGCTATCTGAATAAAAATACTCATGCGGATTTCTCCCACGGGTATTGTCCGGAATGTCTGGCTAAACTAAAGGCTCTTTACAAAAATAATAAAAAGCCATTATAATTTTTTTTATCATTTGGAAAGTATGTTAAATATCGCAAAGATTACAAAAAGCCATACGACAGCTATCATTAATTATAACCAAATTTTTATGATCAGATAACTTTCGTATTTTTATCAAACATTTATTTTTCGTTATTCATAATATATCAAAGTATTTTTTCTTTTGACAATAACTCTTATATTTAAAGCATCAGGATAAATCCGGACAGTATCATCTAACATAGATAGAACCTATGCAAAGAACAAAAGGTCAACTTGAAGCTGAAATAAGCGAGGCAATAACCAGGTTCGAAAAAGAATACATTGGACGCGGGCCTCAGGAATCCAAAACATTTATCATTGATGATATGATTCTGATTCGCTTAAAATGCGTTTTAACACCGGCAGAAATAAAACTGGCGGCAGAGAATGGCGGTTCTCAGCTTATAAAACAAATGCGCATGCGTCTTCTTGAAAGTTCCCAATCATTGATTACAACAATGATTGAGGATATCATTAAAAGCAAAGTAAACAGCTTACTTACGGATTTAAATCCAAAAACCGGAGAAAGGATATTCGTTTTCACTTTAAACGATAATATCCAGAAACGTTTTTCCTCAGAAAATAAACAATAGAAAGGGAATATTTTTATTCCATAATTAGTTTTTAAGCATAGTTTTTTCGGAAGACATTCTTGAACGTCATAAGGTATGACGAGCAATATTGTAAGCCGGCGTTTAATTTAACAATTATCGCCGGCTTTTTTATTATAGGAGAGAACATGCTGAATGTGAACAATAAAACCAACGGCAGTGATGAAAAAAACAGAATTAATGATCCATTACTGAAAAACTTACAGTTTATCATTCGTTTATCTGTTCGTTTATTAGCGGTAATCATGACCCTGATTATTCTTTGGGGTGTTTTTGATGTGACCTACGTTATTTATAAAAGACTGATTGCGCCGCCATTTTTCCTGTTAACTATCAGTGATATTTTAGCCACTTTCGGCGCTTTTATCGCAGTAATGATTGCCATAGAGATTTTTGAAAATATAACGGTCTACCTTAGAGAAGACGTAATTCACGTTGAAATTGTAATGGCTACCGCATTAATGGCTATAGCAAGAAAAGTGATTGTCCTGGACTATGCTGAACTTAGCCCGGAATATATCTATGCCACAGCCGCCGTGACAATGGCAATGAGTCTCGGATATTGGCTGATTGTCAGAAATAAAAAAGCAAAACGGATGATAAACAGCTAAGCTAAAGGAAAATTTATAAAAATGTATAACCAAAAGGCAGATATAATATCAGTTATAACAATAAAAAAAGTATGATATTCAGGCTGATTGAAATACCGGTTATAACTTTAAATTAAAACCATGAGAAAAAGAAATGATAAATTTATCCGAAAATAAAATCATAAAATTAAAAAATGCTATCCGGAATTTTTTACAGACAAAACTTGGAGAATCGCCAAGCCAGATATATTGTTATCTGAACAATAATTTCATCGCTATTTATATTCATGATATAAATAGTCTTGCAGAACAAAAAATGATGCGTTTACAGGAAAACCAAAAATTATTAATTGACTATAAAACGCAGGAATTTGAGATAGTAAAACCGGACTTAATAAAACGGATCGAACGTATACTGGACCTAAAATTAAATAAGATCTATTCACTGGTTACAGAAGATGGCATAAGAATTATAAATTTACGTATCCATAATTAATTTTAAAAACTATTTTGCGGAGGCAGACTTATGGAAACTATTATTGGAAAACACTGGCACCATATGCCGGAGGCAGAAATTCTTGATCTGCTTAATACCACTCTGGAAAATGGCCTGGACAAGTTTGAAATTGAACACAGACAAAAGCATTTTGGCTTAAATTATTTATCTGAAAAAAAGGCCAGGAACGCATTTCAAAGGTTCTTGTTGCAGTTTAATCAGCCGTTAATTTATATTTTATTAAGTGCCGTCTTAATTACCCTGTTGCTTAAAGAATGGGTGGATGCCGGCGTAATTCTGGCCGTTGTTTTAACCAATGCGATTATTGGCTTCACGCAGGAATCGAAAGCTTTAAAGGCTATTAAGGCTTTATCAGGAATTCTGAATACAAAAACTTCTGTTCTCCGAGGTGGGAAAAAACAGTTAATAGACGCCGGTAATTTAGTACCGGGCGATATTGTTTTTCTGCAGTCCGGGGACAGAGTACCGGCGGATGTTCGTCTGTTAGATGTTCGTGAATTGCAGATTGATGAATCAGCGCTGACCGGCGAATCATTACCAATCCAGAAGAAAAAAGGCATTTTGGAGCATGATGTTATCTTAGCCGACCGAACAAACATGGCTTATGCCTCCACTCTTGTGACCTTCGGCCAGGGAAAAGGCGTCGTTGTTTCCATAGGCGATAAAACAGAGGTTGGAAAAATCTCCCAACTTATTTCGGAAACAGAAGAACTGGAAACGCCATTAACCAGGAAAATTGCCTATTTTAGCCATATACTTCTGTATGCCATCATTGCTCTTGCAGCTCTGACATTCGGTATCGGAATAATCCGTGGTGAAAGTCTGGTTGAAATGTTTATGGCCGCTGTTGCTCTGGCTGTCGGAGCTATTCCGGAAGGTCTTCCGGCTGCGGTTACAATCACCCTTGCCATAGGGGTTTCCAGAATGGCCAAACGACGCGCGTTAATCAGAAAACTTCCCGCTGTTGAAACGCTTGGCAGCACCACAATAATTTGTTCCGATAAAACGGGCACTCTTACCGAAAACCAAATGACCGTTGTCGAAATGTATGCGGACGGAAATTATTATTCTTTGGACGGAAATGGTTATAATCCTGAAGGAACAATTAAAAACAATAACAAAGAAATCGATATAAACGATCATCTTTTATTGAAAGAACTACTTATTTCTGGTATACTCTGTAATGATTCTAATCTGGTAAATGAAAAGGAAAACTGGAAGATTGAAGGCGATCCCACTGAAGGCGCTTTAATTGTAGCCGCATTAAAAGCTTCTCTGAATGAACCGGAAATAAAAGAAAAATATACCCGGCTGGACTCTATTCCCTTCGAATCGCAGCATCAGTATATGGCAACCCTGAATGATTTACCCAATCATGATTACAATTATGTTTATGTTAAAGGCGCGGTCGAAGCCATTCTTGAAAAAACGGAATTTTTAGCCGATAAAGAAAACACAAAAAACAAATTTAATAAATCAGAAATAATGAAAATCGCCGAGCAGCTTTCCGGAAGAGGGTTACGCGTTTTAGCCTTTGCCAGGAAAAAAATTAAAAAAGGAATAGATAAAATAGATCATTCAGACATTAAAGATGAACTTGAATTTATTGGCTTACAAGCCATGATCGATCCGCCAAGAAAAGAAGCAATCGCTGCAATAAAAACATGCCACGCAGCAGGAATTACAGTAAAAATGATTACGGGAGATCACGTGCTTACAGCACAGGAAATAGGCGTACAAATAGGTTTGCAACATCCGCCAAATAATTCCGGTTTTAAAAAGGCTTATTCCGGAAAAGAAATTGCTGAAATGTCTGATGAGGATTTTATAGCGACTGCCAATAATGCCAATATTTTTGCCCGGGTTACCCCGGAACAAAAATTACGCTTAGTCGAAGCATTACAATCGCGCTCGCATGTTGTGGCTATGACAGGAGACGGGGTCAACGACGCCCCGGCTCTTAAGAGAGCAGATATAGGTATTGCTATGGGCATTAACGGAACAGAAGTGGCCAAAGAATCCGCAGATATGGTATTAACCGATGACAATTTTGAATCCATTGAGGCTGCCGTGGAAGAAGGTCGCAGCGTATTTGATAATCTTACCAAGTTTATTGTCTGGACCTTGCCAACCAATTTAGGTGAAGGTCTGGTTATATTAGCGGCAATTCTTGCAGGCGTCATCTTACCAATCCTGCCTCTTCAAATTTTATGGATAAACATGACTACAGCCGTTTTACTCGGCTTAACCTTAGCCTTTGAACCAAAAGAACCCGGAATTATGTTTCGGCCACCAAGAGATCCTGAAATTCCTATTCTTACAACGGCATTAATACGCAGAATTATTTTAGTCGGAGGATTAATGCTTGCGGGAGCTTTCGGTATCTTTAACTGGGAATTAAACCGAGGTACAACCATAGAAGAGGCGCGCACTGCGGCGATTAATGTTTTTATTTTTATAGAAATCTTTTATCTGTTTAATAGCCGTTCATTATCGTCATCGGTATTTAAAATCGGTTTCTTTTCGAATCCGGTGTTATTTGGCGGCGTGTCGATTATGATTGTACTGCAGTTGTTTTTTACTTATCTGCCTTTAATGAACACCTTATTTCAAAGCGCGGCCATAAGCCTGGAAGTCTGGATTCGGGTACTATTAATTTCGGTGGCAGCATCATTAATTGTGGCCATCGAAAAATGGCTGACAAAAAAAAGCAGCTCAATCAGGGATACAAAAAAACAGTAATAATATCTAATCGAAGGGAGAAATTATGAAACGCTATAAACGTCTTCTGATTAACTTAAAGATGAACAATCATGATTATAATTTAATAAAGCATGCTTATACTATCTCTCAAATGGCGTCATCCGAGAGACTCTATTTCCTGTTCACCGAAGAACAACTGGACATTTCAGATGAACTGAAAAATGAATATCCCGAATTAACAGAATCCATTGCAGATTTTGCCCGTGAGAAAATCAATGAACAGATTAATAAAGTATTTACCGGCGGGAATAAACCTGAAATAACAATTATCATTCAGGAAGGTAATGAACTGGATGAAATATTAAAACAGATACGTATCAATGGAATCGATTTGGTGCTTTACGACTTATCAAGGGAAAATGACCATTACATAAGTATATCCACCAAATTAGCACGTAAAGCTCCCTGCTCCGTTTTGTTAATGCCGGAAGAAACTGAATTAAATCTCATAAATATGTCCGTGGCCGTGGATTTCTCCGATTATTCCGCAGATGCAATGGATGCGGCTATAGCATTTGCCAAAGCCGGTCAGGTTCCTGTGATTAACGTGCTCCATATATACCAGGTGACAACAGGTTATTATAAAACAGGCAAATCCTATGATGAATTTGCCGGAATAATGAAAAACAACGCAAAAAAAAGATTCAATGAATTCATCCATAGGTTTAGTATACCACAAACCCTAAAGGTTACCGAACAGTATATTCTGGATACAAAAACAGCTCAGGCCATTAAAAATACTCTTGAAAAGAATAATACTTCATTCCTTGTGGTAGGAGCCAGAGGCAGAGGGGCCGGAGCCGCAGTTATGTTAGGAAGCGTTACTGAAAAACTAATTGAAACGTTACCGATCCCGATTCTTGCGGTTAAACAAAAAAATTCAGGTCTTAGTATATTAGATGCTATTTTTAAATAAGCAAAGGAGTATTAAATATGAAATTACTAAATAAAATTTTAGTACCAATTAGTTTTAATGAATCGTCGGCAGGCGTTATAAAACAGGCAATTTCTTTAGCCAAATTGTTTAATTCTGAAATCCTTATTTTTCATGTTTTACCAAAACTGGAAATTTCTAAATTGAATCTGGAAATGATTGAAAAAGGAATTAACAAAAAACTCGATCAAATACAATCTGATATGGTTTCCGAAGGTGTACGGGTGTCAAATTTAGGTTTGCTGTCAGGCGTTCCATCTCTTGAAATCATTAAAGCATCGGAAAAAAATAATGCAAATGTAATATTATTAGGAAGCGGCAGAACAGTTGAAACCAGTAAAAGCGACACAAGCGGATTAGGTGAAACCGCAAAAGATGTATTGAGGAAATCGTCCAAACCTGTATGGATAGTTAACTGTGGACAAAAGGAAAAAACACAATATATTTTGTGTCCGATTGATTTTTCAAAGGCCTCTGAGAGAGCTCTTAAAAATGCCATACATCTTTCACGTAAAATGGATTCAACTTTACACATTTTGCATGTTGTGCCTTCTATTCTGGATTTTTATCTGAGCATTTTAGGCGGATCGGAAGAAAAAAAAGCTGAAAAAATTAAAACTCATGAAAAAAAACTTGAAAAATTCCTGACGCAATTTGATTTGACAGGGATAAAGTATACCAAAACCGTAAAACAGGGCAAAGTTCACCAGATCATTCTGGAGACTGCCAGAGAACTAGAAGCAGATATCATTGTATTGGGCGCCACAGGAGAATCGATAAATCCCAAATTATTATTAGGCTCAAATACAGAACTTGTCTCAAGGGAATTCCCTTGTAGTCTGATCGTCGTAAAATCCGAAAGTATCATACAACCCATGATTGATTATCAGATATCTGATATAAAAGATCACTATGAATTAGGAATTGAATATCTGAATAATGGTATGCCGGAAGAAGCAAAGGAAAATTTTCTGTATTGTATCGAACTGGATTCGCTATACACGCCTGCATGGGAAGGGTTAGCGCAAAGTTATGAACGTTTAGGGAAAAAAGACCTGGCTAAAGAGTACTATCAAAAAGCTAAAATGATCAATGAAAAATTATGGCAAAAAAAGGTTGAAGCAGAATTGCGCACTAAACATGATATTCTTGGAAAATTATAAATTCTAAATCGGTATAAAGGCGTCTGTGAGTAACGATTTTCAGACGCCTTTAGATTATAATATCAGGAAAATAATTCTCATTCTTGCAGTCTTTTCATCATTTCGATACAGGTTCGGGTGTGATGATAAGGACAATCCCATGGTCCGGCTTTATATCTTGAATGATCCGGACTCCCGTCAGGAAGAAGCATTTTGAACCAGTCTCCATGGGCTTTGTCTATTACTTTTCTCTTTATGAATTCCCATGTTTAAAAAGATGCCTCTGCAAATTTTTCCTCGCCGGTTAACTGATAGGCATTATAAAAACCGACAATCGCTTCCGCCTGCGGCCACCATTCCCTGCCCGTATCCTTTAAACCGTTGGAACTGCTTCCGGAAAAAATGCTGCCATCTTTATCCTGACCTTCATTTAAAACAGCATGGGCAATTTTTAAAATGGATTTTTTAGTTGTTTCTTTAAGCGTAGAATTATCATGAAGGTTAACGCCTTCCCAGAGCAACCAGCTGCCTTCGATATCATGCCCAAAAGAAATATTATTTGAAAGAGAATTCCACTCATCGTCAAAAAATAATTTAAAATGGCCTGTCTGCTGATTGATGATTTTTTCATTGAAAATTTCAATCAGCGATTTATGGCTCCTTCTTAATTGGGGATCATCCCAGACTTTCAGTAAATTGCTGTAGGCTTCCAAAACATGAAGCATGGTATTCATCGACTTCCGGCTGTTCATATCTTTATCGCTCAGACGCATATCGGGCAGATTCTGCCAGGTCCTGGATCTGCCTTCGATATAACCCCCGTAAACCGGTTCATAAGCATATTCTTCCAGTAAATGAAATAATTCCCGGGCTAAATCGAGAACCGTCTGGTCTTCGGTAATCCGGAAATACTCCGTTAAGCCATAGATACCAAAAGCCTGAGCATAATGATGCTTACGGTCTGTGACAGGCAGACCATTTTTATCGATTTCCCAGTATAAACCGCCATGCCGATTATCCCAAAATTCATTCGTAAGATATTTATAAGCATGATCAGCCATTTTACGATACTGATTATTTTTTAATATCTTATAAGTTTTGGAAAACGTCCATAAAATACGGGCGCAGAGTACAGACGAACGCGGCACTTCATCCAGAATTTTCAGATCATTGGTAACAGCCCCATAAAATCCGCCTTTATTATCCTTCACATGATTCATCCAAAAAGGCAATATATTATCAGTCAGTTCTTTTTTGAATTCATCTATCATTTCAGTCCGATTTGTCATTTCAAGCTCCTCACATTAATACCCCTTATATCTATTGGGGTTAATATATTTATATCCCCAAACACTGCCAAATAAAAATATCCGTTTTACGTCAGTTTTCTTAACGATTTATGAACCAGGATCAATCAATTTACTTATGGTCTTTTGATCGAATGAAAAAAATGAGAATGATTATTCACATAAACAATTTCTATACACAGAAAACTTTATTTTATAATTGAAACCGTTGTTGCCGTTGACCGGATTTATTTGAAATTTGTATCTAAAAAGTGTTTAGTATTTTCTAAATTAGATTTTAGGGGCCGATAAGCAAAAGCAGGAAAAAGGTCCCGATCGAATTAAACGAGACCTTTGTTATCAGAATATCTTATCTTGATTTATTCAAGGTTAATTTCAATAATACGACATCATGAGAAGGTATTTGAAAAATATAATTCTTTTCCGTAGTTCCTGACTCTTTTTTTGCCCATACATCGTAGACAGTGAATTTATGATTATTAAAATCTATGTATCTGCCAGCATCCTGGAAAATATGGTCTTTAAAATTATAACTGATTTTTCTTTCGTTTAAACCACGATTTAAAAAGCACATCGCCCAGCCGTCATTAGACATAGGTTTTAACCATATTTCAATATCATCCCCATATTTTAAAAATTTAAAGCCCTGAATCCCCAACGAATCCTGATTAATACTGATTGCTTCTTTATTGGTCAATATATCCCTGGTTTCCTGGGTCATATTCCTGATATCATTTCCGGCGATCAAGGGCGCGGCCAGCATACACCACATTGAAAAATGCGCTCTGTCCTCGCCGGCCGTCATGCCGTTGCCCACTTCCATCATATCCGGATCATTCCAGTGATCCGGCCCGGCAAACTGTCTTAAGCCATCCTGTTTATCCAATATTTGCATAACGCCCCAGGATTTCCATGTACCATGGTCATGCACACAATCAAAGCAGTTGATAATATCTCCTGTTGTACGCCAGAGATGGCCGATATCTTTGGCCCATTCCCAGGGTTTATCATTGCCCCATTCGCAGATACTTAAAACAATCGGACGCCCGGCTTTATAAAGCGCATCCCGAATTGTCAGATAAGCGCCATGCGCTTTAAGCCCTTCGGTATTGCACCAGTCATATTTAAGATAATCCACGCCCCATTTTGCATATTGCAGAGCGTCCTGATACTCATAGCCGCGGCTACCATTCCGGCCCCCGCAGGTTTTCCAGCCTGCATCCGAGTATAAGCCGAATTTTAATCCCAGCGAATGAATGTAGTCGGCCAGGGCTTTCATACCGGAAGGAAACCTTTGCGGGTCAGCCTGAATAAATCCAAGACTGTCCCGTTCGCCATGCCAGCAGTCATCAATATTGATATAAATGTAACCCGCATCTTTCATACCGGAACTAACCATAGCATCCGCTGTTTCACGGATCAGATTTTCATTCACATTGCAGGCAAAGTTATTCCAGCTGTTCCAGCCCATAGGGGGCGTCAGAGCCAAACCTTTAAATTTCTGACCGTAAAGGCTAAACGTTGAACATAATATTAGTATTACTAATAATTTCTTCATAAGATTACACCTTTAAATTGAATTTAAAATCAGAACTTCCCTGTTCATTTTTTGTTCTTTTCATGAAGCATTTTCTTAAAAAACGCACCGCTCTGGGTCAGTTTATAATTTTCCCAGGATTCAAACAGATGCGGATGCCATTCAGCGTCAAAAATCCAGGCCAGCCAGCTGATGTTTTTTTCTTCCAGAAAATTGATGATGCGCGGCCCGTAATGATTTTCATCGATCTGTTCTTCTCCCATGATGCCAAAACCGATTTCGGTGGCCATCACAGGATATTTATTGGCAGCGAAACCGAAATTTTCTTCCCATCTTGGTTCCCACGGCTGGGGCCTTTTCATCGCGTAAGGATGCGTTACATAAGCAATACCTTCGGCATTAATGGGATTATAACGGAGATGGTTGAGATCATAAGCCCAGTCAAAACCGGCAACCAATGGGATAGTTTCGGGGTCATAAGCTTTGATAAGATGAATGATATTTTCATTTAAAGTCTTCCATTCCTCCCAGGACATATTGCCTAATAAGCCGTTAAAATTGGTGGGTTCATTAAAAATTTCATAAAAGGCAACGGTATTATGTCCTCGAAAATGACCGGCAATAGTGCGCCAGAATTCGTAGGTTTCCTTTTTTGTCGTATCATATATCGGATTCTGAAATAATTCCATCACTAAATTTCCAATGGAATGCCAGTCGATGATAACATACATCTCCAGTTCCGTACACCAACTGACCGCCTGATCGAGCAGCTTCAGATACACTACCGGGGTGCGTTCTTTCCAGGCAATCGGATGAACAGGAATTCTCACCAGTTTTGCCCCCATCTTTTGCACTTCTTCAAAATACGATTTTCCCCAATGCCCCTGCCCTTCCAATTTATCCGGATCGGAGACAGATAATCCCCGGAATACAATGGTATCCCCATTTGCATTAACAAATTTATTACCTGCAACTTTAATCAATGGCAGAATTTTAGCCTGAGGATTGGGCTTTGGCATCTGCCATCTTTCCTGCTCGTACCACTTTTTTTCTTTTTGATCATGGATATTTACCTGGGCAGCAAGCGTAGGACATACGATCAAACCGGCGATAAAAACTGTAACTAAATGCGATAAAAAGCGCATCATTTTTCCCCTGTTTTGTTAGTCAGAATTTATATTGATTACACCGGTAAAATTATTAAATGTTGAGTACAGTTCAAAAATTTTCGTATTAATATTTCACAGAAACAATATAATGCCTTATTAAGAATATATCTCACATCAGCATCTCAATAAATCCGCCATGATCATATATAACGATCTCAACAACCATTTTTCCCTTTGCAATTATACCTCATGATATACAGAGTTACTGAAACCTAATACCGGATTATATTTTGATGAGTTTAATTTTTATTTCATCAATATCATTTTCTTTGCGGCTGTATATTTATTGGTTCTTATTGTATAAAAATATACACCGCTTGGTAAATTCATCCCATCAAATTCAACTATATATTGACCGGCATGCTTGTATTCATTAACCAGACTTTTTACATGCTGACCCAATACATTATAAACTTCAATTTTCACATGATCCGAATTTGGAATACTGTACTTAATTTTCGTTTTAGGATTAAAGGGATTGGGAAAGGCATTACCCAGTTCATAGGCAATGGGCGCCTCAATTGAAGGTTCGTCAATTGCCGTCGGCTGAACGCCGATATGTAAATCATCGAATTGCACGATACCCGATTTTACATCTGTAGAACCTCCATCAAAATACATATAAATGATGGAAATCGGCGTTGAAGATAATCCGGTCAGATTAAAAGTATACCAACGCCAGGTATCATCGCCCGGAACATTTTTTTGCAGCCAGTCATCGCCGGATTCATATATAGGTTTGAAGGTTACCTGTGTTGCAATAGTCGATTTAATTTTAACGGTTATATAAGGGAAACCCGAAGCGTCTATCTTCCCAATCGGAGTTAAATTGAAATTATCCCATATGCCGCTGGAACCGGTTCTGTTATAGGTTATTGTTAGTACTCCGTCACTTTCAGACAATCCGAAAGTCTCCGGATGATCCGCCTTCCAGCCATTCAAAAAACCGTCTTCAAAATTATCTATATACTCCGTTACAATTATATCTTCCACAGGATAACCATAAACCTCAAATTCATAAAGAGAATAACCCCATTGTGTTCCACGGTTGACGCCCTTCATTCTTACAAATCTTCCTGTTCCGGACAAGCCATCTAATACATCCGCGCCTCCATCGCCTCCGGTTACCGTGGAAACAGTCGTCCATGTTCTGGCATTATCAGAAATTTCTATTCTATAACTTTCGCCATAAGCATCTTCCCAATATAACTCAACGCGGGCAATATCATAGAAACCTAACAAATCGATATATATCCATTGAGAATCAGCTTCTGCATCACTCAAATCGGGATAATCGCTGCTCCAGCGGGTTAAATAATTTCCATCCACCGTAGCGAAAGGCCCCTGAACCCCGGTAGTATTTTCTGTAGACGAGGCATAAGCGGGTTTATTCAGAGCGCGATTAATGGCCAGCACATCCAGGACGGTAATTCTAACAGAGGCAGAATCTGTAATAGCTCCATAAGTCCGTAAAGTAAAAGTTGTATCATTGACCGGCGTTATTATTTTTAAATCCGATGCTAATACAACATCGCCGTTTAATGTCACTAAAGCGCTGTCAATTACACTCCATGCCAACGTGCTTGATTCTCCTAATTCCAATGCCTGTGGCGTTGCGGTAAAATACACAATGCTTCCGGGATACAATACCGTTATTGTAATTTCACTAGAATCGGAATAGAGAGGACTGGCTGCAATCAGCTTATAGGTTGTGGTAGAATCCGGACTGACATAAACGGTGTCATTTTGTTCAACAGAAAAACCATTCAGCATTACTTCCGATGAATCGGAAGTATTCCACATTAATGCAACCGAATCGCCCTTAGCTATAATTAAACTATCTGCGCTGAAACTCAATATAATTCCCGGATTTCTGACAATAATATCGGAAGGATAATTATCATACAAATATTGCATACCGGGTGCAGCCTCTTCAATGCCGCCATAGCCATCATGCCCGGTCCAGGTCCACGACCAGCCGCCCGCATATCCTTGTTGATACAGCCATTGATATGCTTCGAGGGGATCCGTTGAAGCATTCGGACCTTTTGCGGCAAATTCTCCAACAACCAATGGTTTATCCAATTCCCAATGCGAATACGGATAGCCAAAAACATTTTCAGAACTGGAAAAATTTGAGTAATAGTGCACCTGATAAAAATCCAGATATCCTAATGAATCGCCTCCGGCTGCAATTAAAAGGTCATCATCATAATTATTAGTAAAAGTACCGATATCAGAGTTATATGTTATTTTATGGGTTCCATTGGTAACTAATGCGGTTGAATCCGTTCTATGGATAGCGCCGGCGCATATATTCACAAAACGTTGAATATCCGGAATTGTAGTTCTGCGGGTTGTCCATCCTGTGGAAACAAGCATACCTTCCGGTTCATTGAAAATTTCCCAACAGGCAATTCCGGGATGTCCCTTAAGCCCCTGAACTAAAGGTATAAGCGCGTTTTCTACATAGGCATGAGCGGAAGCGGAATCTTCCAGCATCGCTTCGATATCATCAAGGTTTTGTCCTCCGTCAGTAAGCATATCATGAGACCAGAGGCTCAGACATATCAACATTTTTCTCTCGTAGGCCAGATCAAGAATCCGGCGAATATTTTCTATTTCAGTTGTAAGGCCGGAAACTTTTCCATCCGTAAAAACAGGGCTGTATCTTCCATTAACATGCACCCACCAGCGCATGGAATTACCGCCATTTTCAGAGATTTCATCCAAAGCCTGAATAAACAACGGTTCAATGGCCGGATCAGAATTAAAATAAGTTGCATCGCGCGCAAAACTTCCCCAGGCCATATTCATTCCACTAAAAAATAATGCCTGCCCGTTAACCATAATTCTATTGGTTTGGGAGAAACATTCAGATAAATGAAGACAAAAAATTGCTATGATTATCATTAATATTTTATTCATTTTTTATCTCCGGTTATTCATAATACTTCTATCTAAGATAGCAGAAATACTAAAAAAAGGCGGCTGATGAAACTTACCGCCTTTCCCAATTTAAGGAGAAAAATTGTGAGTAATACCATGCTATTTGAGAAGCATCATCTTCCTGGTTTCACTATACTGATCACCGGCAACCAGTTTATAAAAATAAACGCCGCTGGATAAATTAGAGCCGTTGAACTTATAAACATGAGCGCCTGCTCTCAGGCTTTTATTCTTAAGAATTGTAGCTACTTTCTGTCCAAGAGTATTGTATACTTCAAGGGTTACATTCTCGGAAACAGGAATATTGAAACTAATTGTACATACCGGGTTAAAAGGATTAGGATAATTCTGGCGCAATGCAAATTCGCCAGGTTGTTTAACCTGTTTTTTAGCTATGGCTGTAGCTATTTCTGCCTGAGTGCTGTTATAACCGTTTTCAAGTTCCCAGGTCAGGTCGCCGATCACGCCGCCCGTTGTGCTGGCTGTTCTGAGCGCCGCGTTGGTTACTTTCAGATCATAAACCATCGGATCTGTTGGCATCAGGGGTTCGCCGTCCGGATCAAGCATAAACTTTGTTTTGGATACTCCCGGCCAGGCATAGCTGTAATAAGCTTTCGAGTAGTTGATCAGTGTATCCGAATAATCAAAATAATCGGCAAACTGCGGATCCAGACTGGTGGTATTCTCATGTATCAGATTCGGCCAGTCTGTATCGTTTTCAAACATGGCCCGGGTACGTGAATTCATAAAACCGTCGTAATAGGTAGGATCGGCAACAGTAAAAAAACGATATTTTTCTGCATCGGCAGGAGCCGTAGCTATGGCCCAGTAATCTTTAATATTTTGCTTGACAAAATTGTTATTATTCTGAACAACCATTCTGCGGTTCGCTTCATCGCCCATATCGGCATATAGTGTGTCTATATTCAACACGCCATAAGGCAGTCCGTCGGGATCCTGGCCTTTAATCATAGCTGAATCTTCACCCATAGTGTGCGCGTTGTAAAATACCATATTGGTAAATTCGGCATTGGTATAATGCACGCCGTGAATCGGGAACTGAACCCAGTCGGCAATGGTACAATGATCCATTCTGAACAGATTCTCAGACGATCCCCACGTAACGTTCAGGAAGGGTCCACCGCCATACCAGGTACAGTTTTTAAAAATAACCGTATCTAAATCCGCCGCCCGGATGTCGAATCCCTGGCCGGCCCAGACGCTGTTATTTGTCGGCTTGTTGAAACGGAACAGACAATTGCTCACCAAAAGTTTAAGACCGTTTTTTCCACCGCCAAGACTACGACCTGTATTAAAATCCCATACATTATCATGAAAAATAATAGTTTTATCCACACCCGTAACTTCAACACCTGCTCTTGCCCATTCACCTATATTGCCGCCAAGCGTATTGGCGATTTGCATAAAATGAACGCCTTTCATTGTAAAATTTTCACCTACTGATATCATGTACCACCCGCCAAACGGATCTCCTGCAAGAATCCACGGTCGTGATTGTTCGGTAGTGCGTTTTCCACCCACAATATTCAGATCATAAGTGCCCGCAGTCAGCGTTCCGGATAAAGGATACCAGCCGTCCGGCACCAGTTCATAGACCAGGTGTTTGCGGGAACCATCTCCTAAGGTATCCGCCGCAATAATCTGATCAAGGGGGGTAGCGTTCTGATCGGTCTGCTGGATAACCAGCGTATCGCCTTTTTCAACAAATGCAGATACGGGACTGACACAAAATGCAACCAATAACAGGATCAACGTCGCCAATGTTAGTAATTGTTTTGCCATTTTAACCTCCAATTTGTTTAGTTAGTTAATGTTTAATTATAAAATAGGTTTTTTCCTTTTGATCATCACCTCCTTTATAAAAATTACCCGTTAAAATTCATATTTTATACCTAAGACAATATTGCTGCCATAATACTGTTCATTATTATTGTAAAAATCCTCATACGTATAAGCTTTTTCAAACTCCTCGGTTATATTGCTCCATAGCAATTGCGCAGAAAGCCCTTCAAGCGGCAGTCCCTGCCGTATAGATAAATCCAGCCGTGAATAATTTGAAGTAAAATTATCCAGTTCGTTATCACTGGCTTTCCAGGTCATCACTTTGCCCTGAAACAAATAAGCCAAGCGCATGGAAAAATCCTTATAATCATAACCCAGTGATATGTTAAAAATATCATTGGGCTGATCGATTAACGGCCTGGTCTGAAAACTATCCGCACGTACTTCTTTTACTTCCCATGGCCAAATGGTACCATCTCCGTCAACATCATAAGGTATACTTCTTTTTTCTGCCTGATAGTAGTAAGCATCCGAAGAGATTTTTGAATAGTTCACACCGAGAACCAAACCGTTCAATACGGATGGTAAGTACCAGAAACGTGTCTGCCAGTCGAATTCTACGCCTCTTACGAAGGACTTTCTGTCAAGATTCGAATAAACATTTATATATTGTCCCTTGGGAACAAACCAATTATAGGCATGCTTTCTATTATCCAGAGTATCATTAATAACCTCAAAATTTGCCTCATAAACAAAATCCTCCATTTCTTTATAGAAACCACCAACGGTAAAAAGGCCGATGTAGTTATTATAAAAAGAAAAAATAAGATCAAAATTATATGAATGCATCGGTTTTATCTGTGGATTGCCGGCAGTTTCAGAGAAAGAGTCTCTCAAGTCTGCATAATAATGCGGAATAAAGGCGTAATATCCCGGCCGGGACAGAGACTGTGAATAGGCTATACGTACATCGCCCCAGTCGGCATAATTATAACGCAGGGTGACGCTGGGCAAAAAGAATTCATTGGTGCGTTTTGCTACACCTAAAGTGTCCAGATCATCCTGGGCGCTGGCCCAATCTTTGACGCCATATCCTTTATAGTTGGTTTCTTCTTTCTCATATCGTACGCCGGCGTTAAGCAATACGCTTTTTTCCCAGCTGAATTCGGCCATCAGATATCCGGCGTACAGTTTTTCATCGCCGTCATAATCTCTGTAAATGTCCTGTGCCTTTGTTTTCCATAAATCCAGACTGGCCCAGTTCGCCGCTTTAGCCCTGTCCACAATTTGCTCCACCGTATTTTGTTTCGGATAATATTTTAAGATGAAACGATCCTTCAATATTTTATCCGTCTCGCCGGAATATACGGGATAAGCAGGTACTCCGTTTGTACCAGGCGGTTTGTCTTCCCAAAGCCAGGGCCAGGCAAATTCGGGATTATCCGTGATTATCTGATCGCAGATATCAGAATCTCCGCCATAGATGCCGCCGTTATCGCCGTCCTGGCCAAAATCATAATCCCGATCCTTAAAACGCATCTTCCCGCCAAATTTGACAAATCCCGATATTTTATTGCTCAGAGTAAGGGGAATTTTTAGGTTGGTTTGGACGGTAGTTTCATTCTCATCAAATTCAGCTTCTTCCAGGTATAACCGCGAAAGATCCCAGTTCACATCGATATCATTGATATAAGGAATTATAGAATAGGCATTTTTTCCATATACATTATCAGTAAACTCCGCATCTATACCTTCTGGTCCAGCCGGATCAATCCAGAATCCCAGCGCTTTATTAGTTCTCTTCCTGTTGCCAAGAGTATAATTAGCACCAAAATCAAAAAATATCATCCCGAAGATCTCCGATTCCAAACTGAGACCATTAACCATAGAATAGCTTTCTTCATCAATCACATTAAAATCTTTAGTCACACCAATATCTCCTGAAGCGACACTAAACACAAAATGACGCTCATAACGGTCCTCATCAAAGTTATTATAAATCGAATTAAGCTGGATTTTACCTTTCGGAAGTTTATAATCCATCAGGACATTAAAACCAAAACGGTTACGCTCGATATTATTTAACTGGTAATTTCCATTGGTCAGAAAAATACCGTGATGCCATTCGTCACGTCTGCCGTAATTATGATTGTATCCAGCAGATAAGGCTTCATTCGGACGATCCGCTTTTTCTATGTTAAACTGACCGATGACGCCCAATTTATCATTAAAGAAGCGACTGCTTCCCTGTATGGAGCCGCGGTAAGAGCCATAGGTATCTGACAAACCGTTGTACATCCCGTCTACGATGGCGTTCCAGTGCATGCCCACCGGAGCGGTGGCCAGTTTTAAATCCACAATACCTCCAACCACATCCGCATCATCCTGGGCGGTTAATGATTTTCTGACTTCAATACCATCCAGCATATACTGGGAAATGCCTGCCAGCCCCACTGCCGTATTATATTCATTCGTCGACGGCATACGAATGCCATTAACTGTAATAAGATTCATTTTGGGCTGCAAACCGCGTATCACAATTTCGTTGCCTTCGCCTGAAGACCGCTTAAGGGAAACGCCCGGCAGGCGTCCGACAGACTCAGCCGCATTGGCGTCCGGCACTTCCTGAATACGGTCGGCGGATACAACATTGGTAACCTGCAGCGATGCGCGCTGCTGATTAACCGCTTCCATCTGGCCTTTAGCCTGGGCGGTCACTTCAATAACTTCACCCTCAATGCTCACAAAATCCAGATTGATAACCTGCGTTGTTGTCTCGTCCTCAAGCACTTCTACAGGAACAGATTTTGTTTGATACCCCATATAAGTTACGGAAAGCTGGTAACTGCCGGCCGGCACCTGCGGAATAATAAACTTTCCTTCCATATCCGTGGCCGAGCCTAATCCTGTACCTTCGATTACCACATTAGCGCCCGGCAAGGCATCGCCGCTTTGGCTGTCAAGCACATAGCCTTCGATTTTACCTGACGCAGCTACTGAGAATGATATCATCAATAGTAATGAAATAAAGGAAATACATAATTTAAGACTCTTTTTCTTCATTTTTCCCTCCTTGCAATTCCTTTTTTAAATAATAATGTCACTCTAAACTTTTTAATTTTTATTAATTTATTTTTCGAACCGATTCCCGTTCGATCAGTCTCACCGGAATCACGCTGGTTATGGGTCTCTGATCTCTGTTCTCCACTAATTTTAACAGGTTGCGCACGGCGATTGATCCTAATTCTTCTTTATAAGCCCGAATGGTTGTTAGCTGCGGCGAAACCATATGCGATAATTCTATATCATCGAAACCAACGATGCTTAAGTCATCCGGTACCTTTAACCCAAGATCATGCACCGCCTTATATCCATATTGGGCATTAATATCGTTTGAAGAAAATATTGCCGTGGGCTTGTTTTTTCTTTTCAACAATCCAAGAACATGTTCATATCCTTTTTCCATGCCACCCACAGAGATATAATCTTCATTAACAGGCAGGTTATGATATTTCATCGCTTTTAAAAATCCGGTGAATCGCTGCTTAAAACTGAGCCTGGCCATATCGCCGGAAATAAAACCAATCTCTTTATGACCCATATTTATCAAATACTGCGTAGCCGTAAAAGCGCCGTGTTCATTATCCATTACCACCTGACTGCAACTGTCAATTTCAAATTTAGGATCAACAAGCACAATAGGAATATCTTTGCTTTGAATTAACTGTATATATTCCCTAGTCATGCTACCGATTAAAATCAAACCGTCAACCTGCCGTTCGCGTAACATTTTGGGAATACCTTTTGTCTGTTCTTCGGTAACAAACTGCAGCATCAGATTTCGATTATTAAAAGCTATTTCGGCTTCAACGCCCTCTAACACGCGCGAATAAAAAGGATTGGCCGAAATGGGATGCATATCCCGGCAAAAAACTACCCCGACATTTTCCGTAAATTTATTTTTTAATCCTTTGCCAAAAGGATGAGGTGAAAAATCATATTGTTGAACGATATCAAGAATACGCTTTTTCGTTTCCGCACCAATATCCGGTTTATCATTTAACGCCTTGGAAACCGTTGATTTGGAAACATTGGCAATTTTGGCTAATTCATTAATAGTTATCGATTTTATCATATTTTCTAACAGTCTTTAAAACCTTATTAAAGAAACCTGTTTATCATGCATAACTCTAAACCGGTTTCGTAACTGTGAAGATAATAAATTAAAACATAAAAAAACAAGTAAAAAATTATTTTTTTTTATTTTTTTTCTAAACGTGTTGTTTTTACACATTTAATTATGGTAATTAATTATTTTTTAATTACTTATAGAAAATAATAATTTTTAAAAAATATAAACTTTATAAAAAATTTTAAAAAAATATAGTAACGCCTTACTGAGTCGATAATTATAAACAGGCCTGGTATAGATCGCTTTTTTACGAAATGTACTTTATGTATATTTTAACACAATTATCCGTATTACGAAACAATGAAGTTTAATAAATATTTAGCTTTGTCATAGTATAGTATTACAAAAGTGCCTTTTACCATAAATAAAAATCTTTTTGTATTTATCCCATTTCCACTAAAATCTGATTATTATCTTTCATCATATCCAGCGGAATCAGGTTACCTTTTAAACTTTGACCATTAACGGATATTTTTTTAATGCCCTTTTTTACGCCCTGTTCGTTTTCAATTTTTATCTCAAATACTTTTCCCCTGAATCTGCGCTGAATCTTAAGTTTCTTCCATTGCGAAGGCAGACAAGGATCAATGCGCAACCCATTGTATTCGGGACGAACGCCTAAGATATATTGTGTCGCGGCATAATAAGCCCACGTTGCCGAGCCGCTCAGCCATGGCAAACGGGATGCGCCGAATCTGGGGCTATGCTTGCTATGGGTGGATTGATTATACACATAGGGCTCTATTTCCCTTAATTCTGCGCGATCATTATACGCGGCAGGCATAGAGGCACGGAAAATTTGATAGGCCATATCGCCTTTTTCAAGCATGGTCTCGGCCATAACCGCCCAACCCTGGGTATGACAAAAAATGGCCGCATTCTCCTTCATACCTTTATTAAACAAAGGGGCTTTTACAACCGAATAATCTGTTTTCTCAAAGGGAGGATCGCATATCATAACGCCGTATTCTGTAACCAGCCTTTCTTCAACGGACTTCATAGCCATCCGGCCTTTTTCATCTGAAGCATGTCCGCTGATGATGCTCCAGGTCTGCGGATTTAAAAAGATGGAACCTTCTTCATTTTCCTTTGAACCGAATTTTAAGCCATCGTAACGGTACGCCCTTAAATACCATTCATCGTCCCAGGCGTGTTTATCGATATCTTTATCAATTTCCGCAAGAATTTTTTCCGCCCATTGCATCTCATCTTTCTTTTTTAGCAGAGCGCATATTTCAATGTACATTTTGAGCGCATATCTCAGCTGGAACGCTACAAATACCGTCTCGCCTTTCTGACCTAGTTCCAGGCAATCATTCCAGTCTGCATACAATCCGCAGGGCAATTTATGGGCGCCGCTGCGCTCCAGATTAAAGAGAATGGCCTGTTTCATATGCCCCAGCACCGTATCTTCCCCTTTGTCCGCGTAAGGCAAAACTTCGTTAAAAAAAGATAGATCACCTGTTTCTTTAACAAAGGCTGGAATGGTATTGAAAAGCCACAGGCAGTCATCCGACCGGTATTCCTCTTCTTTGGGTGGCGTTTCTTTTCCCGGATTATGTGCGAATGGCTTAACCACCGGCATAGCACCGCCGGTTGAAACCTGACCGGTTATCATTAGCCGTAACCGCTGGCCTGCTTCCTGAGGGATGGTATGCAACACACCCAATAAATCCTGAACCGTATCCCGGTATCCCAGACCATCCCTTTCACCGCTATAAATAAGGCTGGCGGCACGGGACCAGGCATAAGTTATCAGACAATTAAAGGGATTCCACATATTCATCATGCTGTTAAAATCTTTATCGGGCGATTCAACGCGCATTCCTTCCAGTCGCTTATGCCAGTGCTCTTTTAATTTATCCAATTCAACATGAGCCGTATTGATGTCGGAGAAGAATTTTCGCGCTTTTCCGCCTGCATTCTCCGCGTCTCCGATACCCATTACAATCAGGACTTCTTTTTCTTCTCCCGGCTTAAGATCAATATCCATTTGAAGTGTTCCGCAACCGTTATCCCCTGCGGCCAGAGAATTTGTGCAATGTCCATTTTCAACAACCAAAGGATTGGCGTAAGACCGGTAGGTCCCTATGAATTTTTCACGATCCGTATCATATCCGGTGATTTCGGCGCCAAGCGCTGTCAGAAAGGTATGCCTGGCTTGGGGCTCTTTTTCAAAATCATCCGGAGTATAAGGCAGCAGAACATTAACGCCATGATCGATTATACCGTTTTTATACTGCATATTGACGATATACTGCGAATACTGCAGGTTGATAAAATCATTATATACCAGCCAGTGTCCCGCATATTCCACATAGGTAAAAAGGCGCAGATGGCGCTTTTTCGAATCACTATTTTTCACTTTTAAAAGCCAGCATTCAAAGTTTTTACCAAGCGGCACAAAATAGGTGGTTTCACTTTGTATCTTTTTATATTCTGAATCAATTACCGTATAGGCTGTGCCATGACGGCAGGTGGATTTATACTTTTTGAGAGGCTTTCCGACCGGCTGCCAGGAAGCGGACCAGAAATCTTTATCATCCTTATCATGGATATAAATATATCTGCCGGGCTGATCCATGGGAATTGCATTAAAACGCAGGCGCATAAAGCGGCCCTGGTTTGCCGATTCAAAAAAACTATAACCGCCGGCATTATTGGTTATTATCGCTCCATAGGTGGTTGAGCCCAGGTAATTACTCCAGGAACGGGGCGTATCCGGTCTGGTAATGACATATTCTTTATTCTGATCATCAAAATATCCAAAGTTCATAATTATTGACTCTTTCTTCTTTCAACTAACTCTTCTTCGATCGTGAGCAATTTTTCCTCACTTAAGTTGTAAAATAATGCCGCAACACATACCAGCAAACTTCCGATAGCCGGCAGAATACTCATCATAAGGCGAATACCCACCAATGTTTCTTCGGTTTGAACCATATTGGGCTGGTAACTGAAAGCAGCCAAAACCCATCCGGCTATTGCCCCGCCTATGGTCCAACCCATTTTCTGACTAAAGGTACCGGCAGAAAATATTAAACCTGTTGCCCTCCGGCCGAATTTCCATTCAGCATAATCCGCCGTATCGGCAAACATGGACCAGGTTAAAGGCATTAAAGGACCGCCTACAAATGAGCCTAGAATATGAGAAGCATACATCAGTACAAAGTCATCCGGTTTGGCAATAAAGAATACTGCGGTTAAAGCGGCATTAAGAGCTGATAATACGATAAATGCTTTCTTTTTACCTTTCAAAATTCTGGTAACATAGGTGGTTGATGCCACTCCCAACAAGCTGAAAATCGTTCCAACCACCATAAACGGAGCTGCTTTGGCTTCATCGCCCACATAGTAATTAAAATAATACATCATGGCGCCATTTCGAAGTGAAACCCAGATAAGGGTGAGTACACCCATCACGCACAGCACTAGCCAGGGCCGGTTTCTGCCTAAATCTTTTAAGTCCTGCCAGACTTTTGTCTGCTGTTCTTTGGGAGGCTGAATACGTTCTTTTGTGGAAGAGAAGGTAAAAAACCATAATCCCGCCGCGATCAGGGCAAAAGTTGCCATTGCCAGCGGATATCCCGTCTGGTCATTTCCCTGCCCGTAAAAAGCGACTAAATAAATCAATGTTCCCTGTATAATAATATTCCCTGTAAATGCGCCAAGAAACCGGAAACTGGATAATTGTGGACGCTGGTCGGGATTGGAACTCATTACGCCAAGCAGGGCGCCATAAGGGATATTAATCGCCGTATAGACCATTGTTACCAAAGTGTAAGTGATATAGGCGTAAATAAGCTTTCCGGTCATACTTAAATTTGGCGTATAAAACAATGCAATCCCGGTAATTACATAAGGAATAATCATCCATAATATCCAGGGCCGGAATTTGCCATATTTTGTATTTGTACGGTCTGTTATCATACCCATAATCGGATCATTTGCCGTATCCCATATTCTTGTAACAAGAAACATAGTGCCAACCGCAGCCGCGGAAATGCCAAAAGTATCCGTATAAAAGTACATTAAGAACATGGAGAAAGTCTGAAAATATAAACATGAAGCCGTGTCGCCGACGCCATACCCGATTTTCTCTTTCAAATTTAGTTTGCCCAATTTTTCCATTTATTGTTCTCCGCTTACAAAAGTTTATAATATTAAATTGTTTTCTTTTTCAGTTTATCATACCAGCTTTTCTTTAGAATATAACTGGTAATAAGTAAAACACCAGTGCCGATACCCAAAGCAGACATATCCTGTATGACCAGGTACATGGGAATTGCCACCAACGACATTTGCCAGATTATCCCAATAATTATATTAAACCAATCCCTGTAAAAATCAGTATTCTTTTCAATTGCCGGATTAATTTTTACTGCCTTCTCGTAAACCGGCTTCCAGAATCCCCATGCTCTTACCCGAGTATAAAACTCTACCAAAATTTCAACGCTCTCCGGTTTGGTTATAAGACCGGCAATTATACAACCAATTGTCGAAACGATCAAGATTTTCTGACGCTCTTTTAGAAATTTAAAGACCGATAAATATCATAATAACCAGAAAGGCAATAATTAGGATTAAATCAATAATATATAGCTGCATTCAGAATATCCTCAATTACGCGAAAATAGTGATTATCATTCAATTCTTTTCCAAACAATAATCAAAATCATTTTCCATATTTTGATATTTTTTCTGAGATCGAATTCAAATAAACAAATAAAAAACAGTCAATCAGATACAAAAGATTATTATCCAATTGGCTGAAGATTAGTATCTTTTCATTTCTATTTCGATACGACAGAATTATTTTTTATATAATCTATGAGCTCATCAACCTGAGTATAAGCCAGACAAGTGACCGTATCCGCCGCCCCGTAATAAATAGTAATTCTTCCCGTTTCGGCGTCCTGTAAGCTGGCGCAGGGAAAGGTTACATTAGGCACATCGCCAACCATTTCGTAAAGCTCCCTGGGATTTAACAAATACGATTTACAGCGATATTTAACTTTCCATGGTTCGTCAATATCCAATATTGCCGCGCTCATACTATATACATAGCCGTTGCAGGAAAGCAATACGCCATGATAGATCAAAAGCCAGCCTTCGGTAGTTTCGATTGGTATGGGACCGGCGCCGATTTTCAGGTGTTCCCATGATTGCAGCGGCGCCATCACATGACGATGTTCTCCCCAGTAAACCATATCCGGGCTCTGGGAAATAAAAATTTCACCAAAAGGCGTATGACCATTATCGGAAGGCCGGCTTAACATTACATATTTGTCATTAATTTTACGCGGAAACAAAACGCCGTTCCTGTTAAACGGCAGATAAGCATTTTCAATCTGATGAAATTCTTCAAAATCAAAAGTATACGCCACACCTATCGTCGGCCCATGAAAAAAATTACACCAGGTAACCCAATACCTGTCCTCTATAAAAACAACCCTGGGATCATATCCATATACAAACTTTTTTCCAAAGCCTGTTTCATCGATATCTGTTTTAAACTCAATGGGTTTATGATCGATGTTCCACTTAACGCCATCATCGCTGAAACCGCGATGAATGATCATGCGGCGGGTTTTATCATCACAGCGAAAAACGCCGGCAAATTTCCCCTTGAACGGAACAACAGCGCTGTTAAAAATACTGTTTGATGAAGGTATATGGTCTCTTCGTATAATTGGGTTTTTAGCGGAACGCCAAATAATATCTTTACAACCCGCAGGTTTATCTTCCCATGGAATATTTAAAAGTGCATTTCCGATAATCGTTTTCTTTATTGACATTGACAGCTCCTAAAAATTTATCTGGCTATTTTTATAAATTTACAGGCAATATCTTTCGCCACATCAGGCAAAGGTATGCTGACTTCACGGTCTTCAACAATGATGGTGTTTCGTTTTAAAATAACTCCCCGAAAGGTATCCCATAATTCATAATGATAGGTACTACCTTTCTCCAGGGTATTTATAATAAGGTAAGCTTTTTTCACGGCATCAGGCCATCCCGAACTTTTTACTTTTTTCCAGTTAAAACCTTTATTTTTTATCCAGAAAAACTGATCACTATCCTTTCGGATACCGGCGATGTCCATCAATCGATTGGTTTTTATACCTATATTCTCAAAATGATAGGAACGAATCCGGATCCAATCCAGGCCATCATTTCTAACCGTTATGTTATGGCGGCCTTTTTTAACCGGTATGCGCAGAACCGTATCATAAACCGCCTGGTAAACATTATGTTCTTCAATATAATTAATGGATTTCCATAGTTTTTGTCCCTGTCCGGGCGTAAAACAGGCCGACAGGACGGGTTTATCATCCACATCAATCCGGACAATAGCGGAATCCGATATGGTTTCCACCCATAATGCAAAATAGCCATCCTCTTTATAATCCGCGGTAAAGACAGGCGGATTGCGCATTTCCGGTTTATCGGTTCCGAAAATGTATTTGGGAATAGCCCCTGAATTCTTTATGTATCCATCTTCATGAATTAGATATATCGTGGCGTCATTAGGATAATATCCCTTTACGGGGAAAATCTCCAGATCGGGATTTTCTGTGCTTTCTTTCGCAGATAATATCATGGGCAGACTGTCTCTGGCAATTACAGATAGCCCTTCGCCTAAAATATTTTCACCGAATTTAGCCAGCGTACCGAACTGATAATAAAGGTCGCAGGGATCAATAACATTGTTCCACCACCAGGTTAATGGAATAACAGGCGTTTCAGCAAAAAAACCGGCCCATAAACCATTATGAAATCCGATATGCTCAGGGTCATCCTGCAGTGTTTCCTTTGGGCCTCTGTAATTAATGCCATACTCACCAACCACATGAGGTTTATTAAAAACAGGTGAATTCATACCGATCATTTGTCTGATTACGGTTGGAATATCCGGAGCATCATAGGTATGAGTCTGGGAAAAATCCAGGTTTTTCAGTTTCCACATATCGGGATAACCATATCCGGAAAAGCTAGAAGTAATAAGATGATCATAGGGATCAATACTTTGCAGATAATCGGACATTTCCTTATGCCAGTTGATTATATCATCCTTTTCGCCGGCCGTAAGATCAACTTCATTCCAGAATTCCCATGCCTGGATATGGGGATGATACGCCCATCGGCCAACTATGTATCTCAGCCTGTTTTTATAGTATTGTTTTGCTGAAGCATTACGAAAGAAATCCGCCTGATCTTCGCAGGGTCCACCATTTTTTGCGTTATAGGGATTATCAATCCACTTATTTTCGTTATGTGCGCCGGCATATCTTAAAAGAACGCCATGATAGTCAAAACAGAGCATCAGATATATATTGTATTTTTCTGCCAGCATTAAAAGACTATCAATTCCTTTGGCGGCTGTGGTGTTATATTTTCCCAATCCGGGACTTTTCCATTCCAGCGGAAAATTCCACTGGCACATCCAGATTCGGGCAATGTTACAGTTGTTTGCCGATAATTTTTTGAAATAGTATTCATAATTTTCATTATTATCCGCCCAGCAAACATTTTCACCAATTCCCCTAAACAATTCACCGGAATCAAAGCGAAAATAGAAATTCGAACCGGGATCTTTTCTGATAAATCCCTTCTCAACGGATGTCGCCGCTTTAATCTCAATAATTTCTGATTCTGTCTGCCTGCCATTTTTTATTAGCGTTGCTTTTACTTTGTATAAACCGGGTTTCAGAAAAGTTATTCTGCCCTGCCATTCGGAATGATTATTATCGCCTTTAACGTAAAATGCCGGTTGTTTATAAAGAATATTCTCTGCATTTGAAACAATGATTTCTATACCAATGTCATCTGGATCATATGGATTTTCAAACGGCGCTTTAATGTCAATATCCAGAAAAACAGGCTGGTAGATGCCACAGGTGTCGGTATCTGACAAGAATTTTATAATCTGCGGTTCGTAAGCAGCTAAACAAACATGCAGTGAAAAAAGCAGCAGTACATAAATTGGAGCGGTAATTTTTATCAAGTGAAATCCTAATTTATTAACTATTTTACGAAACCGGTTTTGTTCGGTCATTATAAGCACTGCGCAGTTTGAAATCAAGTTAAATTTTAAATAAAAAATCTTAATTGTAATGAACTAAATAATAAATTTAGTATTTTTTTCGTGTAACAAATACAATCATAATTTTAGCAGCATTATATAGATTTGCATATATAGGATTTACTTATGTCGAAAAGATTGCTTGTCCTGGGATTAGAATCATTGACCAGGATAACTGATGAAATCCTAATAATAAAATGCGTAAACCGAAGTCAAAATAACATTTTTAAAAAAAATTAATTATTTGTTAATATTATTTTACATCTTTCCGATAGTGAAATCAGTTTTAAGTCATAATTGTTGAATTGTACAGGAATTGAAATTACGGGATTATGAACTTAAATTGCAGATGAAACGACCTGAGACTATTCCAGAAAAATGAAATATTATATATAAATGTTTAATATGTTTTTTAATAATTAAAGAGTAAATCCACTGAAGCAAGGAATGTAATAATTATAATTCGAGAGGAGATCGTTATGTTCAATGGTGGAAGCCCGATAGTTAATTATCTTTTGTCTGTGATACTGTTTCCGATGTATTTCCAGACTGATTTTCTGCTTTTTGCCTGGGGTGCGGATCAGGCTTTCGGCATAATGGCGGCTAAAAGAGTTTTTCTGCTGTTACCTGTTCTGGTTATTATTCTTGGCTGCTGGATCACTATAGCCTGCGCTATAACACTTTTATTCAGGCATAACCGAATGGGTTTCATTTCTTCGCTATTTATCACCTGGTGGGATTTAGGAAAATCCATCGTTTCGTTCTGGGGCGGTATTGTAAAATTTATTTTTATTCTTATTGTTGCTCTTTTGAATGTGTTAAAAATTCTTCTGTTGGGAATCTGGTATGTATTTCAGGAACTGCTTTATGCGCCGTTCAGGGTGCTGGGCAATATCGGCACACGGGTAATCAGTTCCAATATTCCCTGGATTGCCGTCGTCTTAACCGTATTCTGGTGCATCATTGAAGCGACCATCTTCTCCTATGTAACCACACCGCTGGTACAGGACACCTTTTCAAATATTACGGGTGAATATCTGAATATCTGGTTATTAAGAATTCCCTTATTTATCTTCCTGCTATTTATAGTTCTTGGAAGCTATGCGGTTTTATCTACGCTTGTTGAATCGGCAAAAAGCAAAAAAGTATCTTCTTTAGTCGGTATTATTGTCATCGAAATCGTAGTGCTTGTTGTGGAAGTGATGTTTTTATATCGTGAATTCGTTGATTCTCTTGCTCCTTGGATCGCCCAAAGATCTAACTTTGAATTAGGCGTTATTTCTACTCTCGCTATTGCCGGATTTGCCTGGCTGGGAATCCGCAGCGTTTCCTGGTTTCTTTTCGCATCTCACGGCACCCCAGCGATTATGGCTGTGATCCAGGGTAAAGGATTAAAACTTAAGGAAGCCGATAAATCAGCCGCCAAGGTTCCACCGATCGAATTCAGCTCAGATTTTATGAAAAAAATTAAAGCCGACACCGCCTGGATCGAAGAAAAAGGCGAGTACATTCTTGGCGCGTTCATTTTACCTCCGCTCCAGGTGCTGGCCGCGGCGATAAACTTCTTTACTTTATTGATTTCCGGAAGCCACCTTTTTAAGCTTCCATTTCAATCTGTATCGGAGATATGGGATTCCAGCGTTCTTTTAAAAACAGCGCCCGTAACCCCGGCGAAAAAAACAACGCGCAGAAAATAAATTCATTGAAAATAATGGGAAAAACAGGAGATAATTATGATCATATTTAATAAAATTAAACTCTTTCTGGTGATTTCGCTGTCAATTTTTCTCTTGAATTCATGCGGATTCGGCGATAAACCGGAACCCAGGCTTTCCCTGTTTATTGGAGTTGATATCAGCGGTTCTTTTATAAAAGGTCCTTACTTTAATGATTCAATTAATTTTTTAGCGCATTATATTTACGCGCATTTAAACGGGCTTGGCGGTTTGGAAGTGCCCAGCGTGATGTTTGTCGGTTCCATCGGAGGAGCCAAAAAAAATGAACCGAAAACATTTCACTTTATGCAGCAATTTGAAAATAAGTCCATTGAGGAAATAAAAGCGGAATTGAAGATTATTTTTCCAAAAAACGTTTCTAATCCCTTTACCGATTTCAACGCTTTTTTTGAGCAGATTGCCATGACAGTTCAGGAAAGAAATCTCATTCTGAAGCCTATTTCTATAGTAATGATAAGCGACGGTATTCCCGATGTAAAAAATGAGGTTACCCAAAAACCGGACTTCCGTAGCCTGAATTTCAAACCCTTAGAACTTTTATCAAGAAATATAACCGTACGTCTGCTATATACAGACGCCGTGGTTGGCAGAAGCTGGAAAACAGATATCCCTCGAAAAAGGGTTAAAGTATGGACACAGGACGCAACGGCCATGGTTTCGTGGAAAGATGCCTCAACGCTTGATCCTAACAAACCTTTTGAGGAACAGGATCGATTTTTCAGATGGATTAAAGATCAGGTTGATTTTGGCGTACGCTCTCAGAGAATCAATTAAACTATCATTTTAAATCTGAATCTTAAAGCGGTTGTTCGGATTAGGACAACCGCTTTTTATGTTATTGCTATTTTAGTTTTCTTTTGAAACAGCGTCAGACAATGTTTATAAATCCATTTTAGACAAGTTTTTCATCGTGGTATTTTAAAACGTAACCTGATCGACGTACTTCGTAACGAGATTCTGGCCCATATTCCGGATGCCTTAAAAGATAATAACGCCGACGCCGTGGTCAGGTGGAAGAAATGAAATTGCCCTTATCGTTCACTGACCCGGAAAAGGATATTTTGGAAAAAAAGTTACTAAACATCCAAAGTAGTTGAGCATCTGATTTAAATGGCAGAAGAACTTGATATGGATTTAAAACAGAATATCCGTTTTGCTGATCAGGTTGACCAATAATATTTGGTTCATAGTCCCTGCTTCCAGTTGCCGGTTATTAAATTAATATTGTATACTTTATCTTGCTGGGACTTTACTATTTTATTCTCCTTCATGATAAAGCAGATCTATTTCATCGCCGGATAAAGCGCGATTGTAAATGCGCACTTCATCAATACAACCATTAAAAAAATGAACTTCCTGATGCGTCCAGCGCGTCCCGATATATACGTCATAATCGTTATTCCATAAATCGCCTGAATAGGTAGCGCTATCAGTTATTATTCCATTGGCATAAAATTTCGCCATACCATCTTTTGCCGTACCTGCGACATAAATCCATTGATCAGATTCAATAGTATCCGGAAAAGTGATATCAAAAGCATCATCTCTATATGCGTTTGCACCCTGGAAGATTAATTTTTCTTCAATAAGGATATCCCATGGTGATCTGCTATTTGTATTTACTTTTGAAATAATACCCTGTCCGGTTTTTTTCGAATGAATTTTAAACCAGGCCATTATCGTGACATCATTCGTAATATCCAATAAAGTATTATCATAAATTGTTATGACATCATCAATGCCATCGAATTGATAGGCGCTATTTTCATTTCCCAACCTATCTAACGTTAACACAGAACCACTCACTATCCCATGCAGTCCATTGCCGCTCTCATCATCCGCATTGCCGCTAAAGGGATAATAAGCTATTAACCCTTTACTGGTATTTGTCCCATGATTAACGGGATTATTATCGTCATCGCTTTTACAGCCAACAAGGAATAAAGCCAATAAACCGATTAGAACAAGACTGAAAATTGATCGTTTCATAGCCGTCCTTTCTTTTTTATTTATTCGGTTTTTATTTTTTTTCAGCGAATCATCAGAGAGATCATCAATTCGTAGTAATAAATCCCGCTGGAAAAATTTTTACCTTTAAATGGAAACATCTGATATTTAATGTTTGAATCAACCAGGCTATAAAAGTGTATATGGTTATGTTTAAAAATATGTAAAACACAAAATCAAAATTCCGCCTGGTTTTATGTATTGCCCATTGTTTTTATACTTTCAACATATATTAATAATCCTGTTTTGAACACCAGATAATGGCCTTTTCAACCAATATGGTACACATGGGATCGCTGCTGACCTCCGGATGCCCGCCGGAGAGAAATATCCTGCCGTTATTGTATTGCGTAACTAATAACAATGTTTTATTTCCGTTAACCGAATTACCCAATGCCAGGTCAACAGAATTATCACTCAACAAAAACATTGGTCCATGATCATATAAATAATAAATGGTTTCATTGATTTCCGATGTTATAAAATGGTCTTTTTCAATAATATTGATGCCGCAATTGAAGTCCTGATAATCAGGCGCGAATTCTTCAATCGGGCCATCGGCAGCGCCTGTAAAAATACCTAACTGACCATTATACCGAAGACAAATTCTGGGCTCGCCCGCCCATCCCCTCCAAATATTATTTTGGGCAGCGAGAAAAGCGCCGCCGCAAATGCCGATATATCCTCCTCCCCTGGAAACATAATTGTTTATTATATCCAGGCCATCGCGCCCTAAATTCTGCTCATATAAATCGGGTCTGCCGCCGGGCATAATCAAAACGGAATAATAAAGCAGCCTGTTGTTCAGAACTGAGTCTGCATTCACAATCCTATAAGGCAAACCAATCTTCTTTAAGATATTTTCAGTATATGTTTTACAATTCGGCCAAACGGCATCGTCAATATATAAAGCAATCCTCACGGAATCATAGGCAAGCGGGTCAAAAGCGTTGATTTCCGCTGGGTTTTTATTGCAATTATAAAACAAAACAATGGCAATACATATAACTGGCACCAAATGAGAGATTCGAAATAATGCATTTTTCATTATGATATACCTCATACCATTTAATCTTAAAAATGAATTAATGAAAGTATAGGGAATTGAACGTATAAAATCGTTCAATTATGTGCGGTGCGAATAAAATCAGACTATTTTTTTATCAGTTTACAAGATCTGTTTTAAACTGGCTGGGCGTTTTACCGGTATACTTTTTAAAAACGGAATTAAATACCGATTTGTTGTTAAACCCAACTTCATAAAGGATTTCCAGGATGGTTTTATCATTATCTCTGTGTTCAGTCATAATTCGTTTTGCATCGTTTATCCGGTAGGAATTAATAAACTCGAAAAAATTCATATTAAAGCAATTGTTGATTACCTCGGAAAGAGATCGGACTGGAATTGCCGCTATTTCAGAAAGTTTATTGAGCGAGATATCCGGCTGAAGGTATGGTTTTTCGATCTGCATAACGTTTAGCAGCGTTGTTTTATAATTTTCCAGAACCTTAGCGGACAGCGACGTTTTTCTTATACCATTCAATTTAAAGTCAATGGCAGAAAAAAGATAAGGGTGATTTAAGCTATGATAAAGTATCACAATCGCAAAAGTGAGCAAACCAATATGATGTAATGTGAAGAATAATTCACTGTAATATCCTATATACTGATATAAAACGTGTTTAATAAATCCGGCATAGATAATAAAAAGAAAGCCAAAAACCACAATATTAAGCCAGTTAAATTGTTTTGCCTGAAAAACAGCCTGCTGATTTTTTAATTCTTTTTTATAGAGAAACAACATTACAAAGGCGGCGGCCATATAAGAAATTACCTGAATATTATAAAATATATAGAACGCATTCATTTCCGCAGTTGTAAACAAATCGCCGCCTAAATAGAGCGTTTGTTTAATATCCGCAGAAAATTGAAAATACCTGATGTATAACAAAATCAGGGCAGATATAAAAGGTATTAAATTAATCACGTGCCAGAGTTTGAGTTTAAAACTCTTATACAGCATAGAAATAACATAAAAAAATATAAGCGGCGCGGTAACCAGATAAAAGGCGTCGCCAATATGAAATATATGGGGAAAGGTTAAATAAAGCGAATAACGAAAATAACCAATTACCCAGTCTATTGACAGCATGGCAAAAGACAGCAGAAAAAACGCAAATATGGTATTGCTCCTGCGTAAGCCTTTTTTATAAAAAAAGAAAATTATTGCAATGATGATATAGAATATCACAGACATGGAAATGATCAACCGGGAAAGTTTAAAAATAATATACTGCCTAAATTTTGCCGTATAAACAGGAATAATTATTTCAATCTCAGATTTATTTGTTGTCGAAGATTCAAGCCAGCGAATTATGGTATAACCCGATTGATTTAAATCGAATTCTCTTAACTGCATATTGAATTCTTTAACGGCGCGGCTTAAGTCATTTCCGGCATATCTTTTTTTTGCCGCTTCAAGGTTTTCTGTCTTTATCATCAGTGGAAGCTTAATTCTAATGCTACTATCCTGAACAGGATATGCCCAGCGCCAAACTGGCGGTTCATCCTCAATATGTATACTTATAGGATTGGCATTTGTATGCGGCAGAATATTTTGTCTTTGGCATTCCTGATAGAAACGGTTCCAGCTTTGTCCCATCATTTGAACATCATCATTAAATTCCATATAAACATAACTTAAAGACAGGCTGTCAATAGAAATTTGTGAGGTCTGCGCCTGGCAGAAAATGGTTATTATAAAGAAAATAAAAAGAGAATATTTAAACATAAGCTAATTTCTTTGTCCAATATATTGGCACAAGTAGGTTTAATATAATTAAAAAAGATTTTTAATAGAATTTTTTTCTTAAAGAAATTCTTTACTAATAAAAAAAGCCAGACTGAATTACCTATCTGGCTTTGTACCGGGGACCGGACTTGAACCGGTACGGGCTGATAAGGCCCGAGGGATTTTAAGTCCCTTGTGTCTGCCAATTCCACCACCCCGGCTAATCATATTTTTATTGAGGCGACGAGCGGATTCGAACCGCTGAATAAAGGTTTTGCAGACCTCTCCCTTAGCCACTTGGGTACGTCGCCGCGCGTCATTGTCAAAGTTCAGGATGACAAAAGTACATAAAAAGAGCGAGAGACGGGACTCGAACCCGCGACCCCAACCTTGGCAAGGTTGTGCTCTACCAACTGAGCTACTCTCGCTTTTTATTTCTTACATCTGCTTTTCAAATATCGTTTTATCCGCCAAGGTTTCCCCAACCTT
>RQOG01000047.1 GCA_003854985.1 Calditrichota bacterium | reverse complement strand
GGGTCAATCCGAGATTCTCAAAGGGATTTAAACAATAAATTTTATTAATATTATTAGAAAGTTTTTAATTGTACCTGCAACCAGGAGCAATCTTAGATTGATCCTGGTTGCAGGTGAATAATATAAAATACTTGAAAGTCATAGACTCCTTTTCTATTTAAATCTTTACCATAAGAAAATAATAGGAGGAATCTATGACTGTGAACAAGTTTATACGAAAATTGCTAGATTTGAAAGGATTGATTGTTAGCGTATTTCAATTAAAAGCCAGAGATAAAAACCTGATTCTCTGGGTTAAAACCTATAAAAATGGTTGTCTATGCCCCAAATGCAAACGCCGATGTCGTATCGTTCGTACAATGGATTGTTACCGGGAATGGAGGGACATCCCGGTATGTGGGTGGTCTGTTTTCTTCCGGTACTATCCAAGAGAGGTAATGTGTCCCACCCATGGACGTATTCAGGAAGAAATTCCATGGGCGGAGACTTATGCAAGAATAACTTATCGTTTTGAGTATCTTATGCTTGTTTACTGCCAGTTGATGACCCAGAAAGCCGCAGCAAGGATATTACATATTCCAAAGTCTACCCTGTCTGATATGCTTCATAGGTTAATCAAAAGATTACGCGACGGGCATAGAATCAGGGGGTTAAAGACCATTGGGATTGATGAAATATCCTATTGCAAAGGGCATAAATACGCTACCATAGTTTATGATATAGATCGGTCATGTGTTGTTTGGGCTGGTCCAGGTAAAGGCCTTGAAAGCATTGACGTTTTTTTTGAGAACAACCTTAGCGAATACCAGAAAAAGAATATAAAGTGGGCTACTTGCGATATGAGCAGAGCATATATAGGTGCTATTGAAAATCATTGCCCTAATGCGACGCTGGTATTAGATCGGTTTCATATTGCCAAGGCCCTCAACGATGCTGTTGATGAAGTTCGTAAAGAGCAATGGAGGATAGCTGATCCTGATGAGCGGAAAGCCCTAAAAGGACTTCGCTGGTTATTGTTTAAGCACTCCTCCAATCGTTCGAAAAAAGATTCACGTACTCTCAATGCCTTGAGTAAAGGAAATCGCAGAATTCATCGAGCATGGGTATTGAAAGATGAATTTGAACAATTCTGGGAATATAAGGCTCAATGGGCCGGAGAAAGATTCCTTAAGCGCTGGATGACTACAGCACTTAAAAGTCGCCTTGATCCAATTAGAGATTTCGTTCAAACCTTGAGAAACAATCAACATAGAATCCTTCCATACATCGGATCAAAATTGACTAATGCCATAGGGGAAGGATTAAATCGAATCATAAGAATCATTAAGAATCGTGCCAGTGGTTTTCGAAGTCTTCCTGCATTCATTGATATGATTTATCTTACTGTAGGTGACGTCGATCTCCCTGCTCAAATTCCTAATAATTTTCGTACATTATAAACAAAGCAAAAAAGCTTTATTGTCATGGCCTGGGAGGTTTTATGTTAATTGAGAATTTCGGAAATAGCC